>JANQLS010000112.1 GCA_028280485.1 Planctomycetota bacterium | reverse complement strand
TCGCCCTCCACCCGTTCGCCGAGAACCCAAATTCGCCCAGGCGATCGATTCCATCGCGATCGGGGCGACGATCACCTCGGATAATGTCTTAGAAGCCACCCAAGAATACAAGATTAGCCGCTTGCCTGCGCTGGTCGTCTTAGATCCCTTCGGGAAGATGAGAACATCGTGGGAGCGAAGACTCGACTCTCAAGAAGTTTACCGTTGGGTTCAGGGGGAGGCCACTCTCCTCAAAAACCAAGTCAAACAGTTCAGGAAGAACTTAGATCTGGCGAAAGAGTCGAACGCTAAAAATGATATCGTTAAATGGACTCGCCTGATGATTGAGCTGTCGAAGGTGGATTTTCCTCGCTTAGATCGCTGGGCCGAATATTTAGATTTACGCCGAGAGTTTGATGTGAAATTAGATCGATTGCTCTTGAATACCTTAGCTAAAGAAGGTATCGACACGGACTACAAGTTGGGAAAGAGTTTGAGGCAGTTAGAGAAGCAATATCCCTATCCCAAATTTAAAAAACTGATTAGATATGAATTGAATCGATTGAGTTCAGGAAAGATTGGGGAGAGATTCTGAGCTTTAAAATTTAATCAATTTAAATGTATTTAAGCGGCGCCCTTATTAGTACTTGCTTTTGTTTTTCGTTTGGCCCGAACCTTATTATCGTTTTCTGAACTGCCGAGCATCAAGATCAGCTCTTTTTGAAGAAAATCGTGAGTGGAATAAAGGCCGATTCCTAAAGATAGGGTCAAGCTCACTAAACAGACAATTAAGAACCATTGAAATCCCGTCCACGGCCCTTCCTGAGCGAACGAGCCAATTTGCTCGCCGATGAGGTGCAGTTTGTAGGCTAAATTTCCGGTGACGGATGATGAATCAGCCAGTTCCCATGGAGAACCTTTAAAGCGCTCCTTGGGAAGAGATCGTAGGGGGGTGAGTCGATCTTGAAAGTTCTTGTAGAGTGTCGATGAAACATCCGGATGGAATGTCGGGCTCAGGATGTCGGTGGAATCAAAGCTCGAATTGAGAGGTATGTAGGCACTCGCTCCGAGCGGGCTGAGGTCGAGTGCCGAATTGTTGATGGTTTCAAGGCTATCCAGCTCTCTATCCCTTGAAGAAAAAGAAGCAGGGACGATGCCTACATTCTTATCTTCAAATTCAAAGCCCGGATCTCCGGGGAGGTTTTCAGCATGAACCGTAGCGGTTAATACCAATACTCCACAAAGTCCGATAACTAGGAGCTTTGAAAACAATAATGCTGAGGGGCGCACAAGCGTTGGAACCTTCAACTGCGATGAACCTTAACTAAAACCGGTTATTTTCGAACTCGTTTATTCCGTTACCTTGCCTGGAGGTTTTTCTCGAGGAAGGCTTTGAAGCGATTGCCAACTGGGTCAGCCCCGTAGAAAACATCGATCCGTTTTTTGGTTTTGGGATCGACAATCTCGTATTTAGGTAAACTGGTGTCGGAAAAGCGTGCGGCCATTAAGGCAATCCGGTCGGCCTCACCAGGCTTATCCGGGAGCTGAGCGTGCATGCGAACTTCAACCATTTGCTTGAGGAGCGCGACGACCTCGCGCTCTTTGAAGACGGTAGTCTCCATTAAGCGGCAATTACCTCACAATTTACCAGTCCAGTTTACCAGAGCCAGCTGTCCTTTCTGAAGTGCCAATGCTAATCCCCCTTCAAAGTCATCTTCTACGATAACTGGCTCATTGGATGATACTTCAGGATTAGCCGAGTGGGATACTGAAACCCTTTGCCCTGAATAGTCCGGAATGATCGCATTCATAATTCGATCCATCTGCCACCCCTGGCTTCCGTAAGTGCAATAGGCACCAAAGATGATAACTAAAACCGCTATCACCATTTGTAACGGGCCAACCTGATTGGTTGCGCCCGATTTCAAGGGGATAACTCCCAGGAGAAACAAGCCAACCACAAACGAAATCCCCGCCCAAATCATTAAGAAAAGTTCACGCGGAAGGGCCTCTAAGCTCCAGGCCAAATCGACATTCGAGATGAATTTGAAGGCGGCGGCAATTTCCAAGAACCCAAGTGAAACTTTAAGCGTGTTCATCCACTGCCCAGATTTAGGCATTTTTTGAGTCGCCGACGGGAACAGGCCTAAGGCTATGAACGGTATCGCCATAGTTAATCCGAAGGCGCCCATACCGATCGCGATCTCCCACCATTCATACTGAATAGCTTGGCCGAGTAGGGCTCCAACGAAAGGAGCCGTGCAAGTGAACGAAGTGATGACTAAAGTCGTGCCCAAAAAGAACACTCCTAAATATCCACCTGATTGCGATGCTTTACCCGACAGGTTCATGATCGCACTGGGAAGTCGCAATTCAAAAAGTCCGAAGAGACTTAACGCGAATACGATGAAAGCGAGAGCTAGAACTAAGTTCAACCAAGGATTGGCAGCTAGATTGTTAACCTTTTGACCGACAACATTTCCCAGCGCTCCGGCGAGTAAGCCGATTAAGATAAAGTCAAAGACGATCCCTCCACCATAAGCTAATGCTAGAGGAAAGAGGCTCTTGTTCGAATTCTCGGCCTGCTTAGTAAAGTAACTGATCGTGATCGGAATCATCGGATAAGTACAAGGCATCAAGAGAGTAAATAAGCCCCAACCGATTGCAGAGAGAATGAACAACCAAAAGCCATCGTCAGTTTGCTTGCTGGGACCAGAGGTTTGATTTTTTTTGGTCTCATCGGCTGAATTTGAATTATCGATCTGGTTGGAGGAAGATTGAACCGAGTTGCTCGGAGAATCAGGCTTATTGGGGCCAGTTCTTTTGACAACGAGCGTCAAAGTTTCTTCACCGTTTGCGTCTTTACAAACACCCTTGGTCGTACAAGCCTGAGCTTGAATGGATACCTTGAGTTCGTGAGTGCCTGGCTGGATCGTCCTCCGTAACTCAATCGGAAATTCGATAATCCCGAGCCCTTCTAAGGTCCTTTGCTTTTCTTTGATTGGCCCAAACTCAACCTCGATAATGTGAGGTTCAGGAAAGGTTGGGTCTCCTTTTAATTTCGCGATAGTCTCTGGGATTTTGAGAGAGGTTGGAATTCCTGTTCCCTTGAAGTCAGGAGTGTAGATATGCCAAGTGTCTGCAATCTCGTAGGTTGCTAGGATCTTTGCCTTGCCACCCCAGGGGACTTCTTCGGGCTCGATTGAAAAGCTCCAGGTCACCTCAGGTTCTGTAACCGCTCCTCCAGGGTTGATCAGATCACCGATCAAGTCTTTCGGTTTGAGGCTTACCGCTGGAGTTTCTTCTCCATTGGATTTTTCCTCATCTTCTTTAGAGGTCGAACTCGAAGTCGCTGTCACCAGCAGAGTCGCGGTTTGATTCTCTTTCGCCGGGGGAGCACAAACACCGTTTTTAGTGTTGCAGGCTTGGTAGGACACTTCCGTGTCGACACTCAGGGCGCCTTCCTTTGTTCCCGCTTTGACTTTAAATTTCCCCACGATCTGAATTTTGCCTTCGTGGTAGCGAGTATGAAAAGCCTTCTTATCTTGATCCTTTTCCTTCCCTTTAGGAAAAGTCATGGGGGAAGAGTTTTCTAATGCCTCCGAAGTGATGGTCACTTTCGTGGGAATTGCGAATTCAGTGATCGGGTCGGGGTCGTAGATATACCAGCCATCCAGGATTTCCACGTCGAGAATCAATTGGACTTCATCGCCGGGGGCAGCTTTTTCGGGTTTAAATTGAGCTTTAAAGCTCAAATGCTTCGATTGGAGTGAAGAGCCGCCTTGGCCCGGTAGAGGGATTTGGCCTAGAGTCTGGCTGGAAAGCGTCCCTACAAGGATCAAAAGGAGGGCTGGGAGCAGGGCCAATCTTCTCGATCGCAGGCTTAAGGTCTCTGCTCGGTCTCTCATAAATAGATTCAAATTCGTAATCATTTAACTCTTCTCAATGAGGAAGAAGGAAGATGAGGATTTACTTTGGGTCCCTGAGATACGTAGAAGATGTACCCCTGAATGCCCCAGTTCGTATCTCAAATAGTATAACGGCTTAGGTGGGGGGAAGCCCAGGCCTGGAAGTGCCGTAAAATCGCCTATTTGGGACTTTCTATAAGTAATCCGGGCCGAGAATGCCAGGAAAATTCCTGCATCAGGGAACGGCTATTCTCAGTCTGGAGTTCCCGCCTCCCGATTTCCTCCGAAAAGTGTCCAGAGCTTTTGCGGATTTCGGCGGAACTGTTATAATCCGCCTTTTGGAAATTTGCCCCTATTAGCAATTAGTCTATAAAACTCGAGACCTGGATCTCGAAAGGAGAGACCCGTGGGAAACGCCCTCGCGATCACCACCAGTAATTTTGAAGACGAAGTCAAGAACTCCGAAGTGCCAGTTCTTGTCGATTTTACCGCAACTTGGTGTGGCCCCTGCCAACGCTTAGCTCCCATTATCGATAGCCTCGCTGAGAAGTATGATGGCAAAGCTAAGATCGGGAAAGTCGATGTCGATGAAAACCAAGATCTCGCCGCTCAGTTTGGAATCGCAAGTGTTCCTTCGATTCTCTTTTTCAAAGGTGGTGAGGTCGTCGATACCTTGAGTGGGTATAACCCTGAAGCCGTTTTCGCTTCAAAAATCGATGCTCTTCTCTAAGGTATAAATAATTCCATAAGATTCGACACTGGCCAGCGAGAGGAACGGAACCTCTTTCTGGCCAGTGTTCTTTAAATCGATGACTCTTTTCGAAGATCACTTTCGGCAACCTAAGAATGTTGGTGGATTGGAAGACCTCTCAAATGAAGGGCAAGGCCAAGCATTTGAGATTGAAGTCGATAATCCCGTTTGCGGTGATCAATTGACACTGGCAGTGAAAGTCGATGGGAAAGAGAAGGTCATCTCCGATGCAAAATATCGAGTCTTGGGTTGTGCGGCCTCGATCGCTTGTGGATCAGTACTCACAGAGTTGATTATTGGGAAATCAGTTTCATCTCTATCTGAAATTGATTCTCAGAAAATCAGTGAGTCCATCGGTGGACTGGATGGGCGGCATCAACACGCTGCGCTTTTGGCGGCGGATGCGGTTAAAGCTATTTTGAGAAGTAGCCAAATTCGCCAGAATTTGGATGGATAGAACTTTAATGCTTCTCTCGTCAAAAGACTGGCGTCTTTTACTACAACCCTGAATTTGGCGACGCTCTTGTTTTCTAAAAGTTAAAAAGTATTTTGAGTCTCCCCATGTCAAACGTACTCGACACCCTCATTGAACGCGGATTCGTTTACCAAACCACCGACGATGGTAATGAACACCAAAACCTTCGAAAGCTTTTCGATAAGGGGCCGGTGACGATTTACAACGGCATCGATCCTACGGCGAACAGTTTGCATGTCGGTCATCTCGTTCCCGTGATGAGCCTCGTTCATTTGCAACAAGCCGGGCATCGTCCCTTGATTATCGTGGGCGGGGGAACGGCGATGATCGGGGATCCAACGGGGAAGACTGAGATGCGTCAGCTTCTCACTCGAGAGATCGTCGATGAAAATGTGAAGGGGCTGAAGAAGCAACTGAGTAAACTCATCGATTTCGAAGATGATAAAGCCTTGATCTTCAACAACGCTGATTGGATTGAAGGACTCAATTACTTAGATTTCGTTCGAGATGTGGGACGTCACTTTACGGTGAATCGCATGCTCTCTCACGATTGCTTTAAGATTCGTTACGAAAGTGATTCTGGTCTTTCGTTTTTAGAGTTTAACTACATGTTGCTTCAAGCCTATGACTTCTTAGTCTTGCTTGAAAAGTATAACTGTACGATGCAGATCGGGGGGAGTGATCAGTGGGGAAACATCGTCGCCGGAGTAGAATTGATCCGTCGCTCCAATGGGAAGCAAGCCTACGGAATTACGATTCCTTTGTTGATGACTCCCAGTGGAAAGAAGATGGGGAAAACCGAGAAGGGGGCCGTTTGGCTTGACCCTGAGCGTACTTCTCCTTACGACTACTTCCAATACTGGGTGAACCAAGATGACCAACAGGTGGGTCAACTCTTAAGGTTTTTTACGCTTTTAGATATCGATAAGATCAAAGAGCTTGAAGCTCTCGAAGGAGCTGAAATTCGAAAGGCTAAGGAAGTTCTTGCATTTGAAGCAACGAAACTTATTCACGGAGAAGAAGAAGCTTCCAAAGCGCAAGAAGCTGCTAAAGCCCTGTTCAGTGGTGGGGGCAAAGATTTGAAATCCGTCGACATGCCGACCTACGAGATTGCAAAGAGTGAACTCGAGGGGGAGGGAGTGCCTCTCTTCGTACTCGCGGCCGATGGGGGTCTTTGTAAGTCGCGGGGAGAAGCCCGTCGATTAGCAAAGCAAGGGGGGCTTTACTTAAACGACGAGTCGCAAGATGGGGAACGCGTCGTTTCTGCCGATGATCTCGATGACGAAGGCCAGTTGCTCATTCGTGCCGGAAAGAAACGTTATTTAAGAGTGATCACTACTTGAGCACTTCGCCCGAGAATTCCAACGAAATACTCTTTTTTACTCGACCCGGTTGCCACCTCTGTGAGGATGCTTGGCCGTGGGTGAATGATTTGGCTCGACGTTATCAACTTCGAGTTATAAAAGTTTATATCCAAGATGATGAACTGCTCACTTCGAAGCATGGTGAGCGCATTCCTGTATTGGAATTCCGTGGGAATGAAATGGGTTGGGGGCGATTGGATCCAAAAACGGTTGAGCGTAAGTTGAAGGGGAGTTTGTAGCCGAATTCGTAAGAATTCGGCCTTCGAGCGTAACCAGCCAAACTTTTACAAGTTCGGTTACAACTGGCGCCTTTTGCTATTTATCCTTCTTCCCCTTCCAAGCATCCAAGAGCTTCGATTTCGAAGCTTCAAGCACTAAATAAGGCACACGCTGAACATCGTAATTCCGATGGTAATCTTTTGGTGCCTTCAACACTTCTTTCGCATCGGCGATCGCTTCAGGGAAGTTTTTTAATCGTTCATGCGCTATCGATCGGTGTCGGTAAGCCCCCCAGAGCTTGGATTCCAGTTCGAGGCAGCGGTTGTAATGAACGATGGCTTCTTTGTAATTCTTTCGAAAGCTTTTTAAGATTCCTAATTGATAATGACTCCAGGCATCGGAGGGGTTTCTCGCGACGACGGTTTGATAGAATTTTAAGGTTTCGTCATCCGTGTCATCTCTTTGGGTTGCGGGGCTATCAAAACCTTTAAGAACGACTAACTCTTTAATCGGGATTGAAGGTGGACTTTCGATCTCATTAAAATTGAGATCCACTCCGACTCCGTAGGAATCAAGGATCTCGTTCAATTTGTCTAATGATAAAATTCGAACGGCGCTATTAGTGGTTCCGATGAAGACCTCTCGGTTATTGGGGCTGAATGTGATTTCAGAAACATGACCACTATCGGGAAGTTTAAAGGTAAAGATTTTTTTCCTGGTGGTGATATCAAGAAAGACAATCTCATCCTTGGTAAGAAAATCGGCAAGGATTTTTCCATCACTTGAAAAATGGGGCGAGCCCTTGAGGTAGAGATTTCCTTCTTTTGGGAAGATCCAAAAGGGCTGAACTTCGGAATCTTCAGGCTCGTTTTTTAAATCTTCCACACGATAAACCAAAAGTGCGCTCTCAACGGAAAGAGCTAACAAGCTCCCATCGGGTGAGAATTCAAAAAAACCGAATGGGATTTTTCGCTGAGGAAAACGTTGAGATCCATCGAGGGAAGAAAGGGTAAATAATCCTGCTCCTTCTCTGCTTAGACTCACTTGGCCGGCAATCTCTCCCTTATTCGAAATGGCGCCGTTTTGTGAGAGCATTCTATCGATCTTATAGGTTTTCCCTGTTTTTAAATCGGATACAGCAAATTCGACGCTTCTATAATTATTGAATGCTGCTACATACCTACCATCCTGGCTGGAGTTACCGGCTCCTCCATAGTTGATGGGAAGAGGATCACGCCTCGGTGGGCCGATGATCGATTTACCCTGCTCGTCGCTAGTGATGGGCCAGAGGAATGCTCCCTGGGTTCCAATCGTTATGAGATCTCCCGTAAAGGGATTAAACCGAGGGCAAGTGAAACTTTTTAAGGGAAGTTCAGCGAGTAATTTTCGCTCCAAGGTACTCCAGATTTTAATCCCCGTTTGAATATGACTTGTCGCGCATAAAGTACCGTTTTGATTTGTTGTGATCCTCGAGCTATCCCCCTGCCAATGAGATACAAATCGCATCGACTTTAAAATGGTCGGAGGCTCAATCTCCCAGGAGTACATTTGACCTTGGTTGTGCGAGAATCCCAATTCTGTTCCATCGGGACTCCATTCAGAGTTTCGATACGACGGACCGTTGAGGGTGAGTTTGAGTTCACCGCTGTATGCATCGTAAAGTCGAGTTGTAGAGTCCCAGGAGGTACTGGCGAGTAAATGTCCTAAGGGATGGAATCTAACATCGATGACATGGTTCTGGTGCCCCATCGACATGAAGAGAGGTTCTTCTGTTTCTGGATTTAAGACAAAAATCTTTGCATTGCTGGTCGATAAGGCGATTCGTGATCCATCGGGACTCCATTCAGCGTGATGGATATGAGGTGAATCAGAAAAACTTTTAACTTCAGGTTCTTCGATCCAGGGGAATTTCGACTTTTGGTATCCGTTTCCCACAGTGATGATAACTTCTTGAGAGTCAGGACTGTAAGCTATGCTATTGGGGAGTCGACTCAGTGGTGCTTTTGAACTCTCCCGCCCTAAATCTAAGGAATACTCCGTTAAGTAGAGCTGCCGATTTTCCCTTTTTGTTAATAGGAGTTTATTACCTTCGAGGGAAAATCCGTAACTGTCGGCGAGGTGTAGATCCTCAGACTGAAGCAACAGAGTTTCATTGGCCCAATCCCAGAGTTGAAAGCCACCCCAGTGTCGATTACCAATGGTTTTGCCATAACTCTGAATTAAAAGGTAAGAACCCGTCGGACTGAAAAAGCAACGGATGGCATCGAGTGAAGGAAGCTTCAGTTCAACACGGGGCTTAGTTTGTTTTTGTTCATAAATATGAATCTTGTGAGGGTTGAGGATGACCGCCAAGTGTTCGAAGTCAGGGGATGGCTTTATGAATCGCCCTTTCAATATAGATTTAGGCCATTTCGTTTTTAGGTTGGCGTGGTATGTGGATGACCAAGCGATGAGTTCATTTCTTAGTTGAAATTTAATGTCATCGATCGCCGAATCATCAGTCGATAGGTTCTTTAGTTGTTGAGAAGCACCTTTTAGAATTTGAAGAGCTTCTTGTTTTCGCCCCGGTCTTTGTTCGGTTCTTAACGCTCGAGAGCGAGAAAGTAATTCATAGATGTTCGCTTTAGCTTCTGAATATTCAGCCGATTCTTTAGCCGTATTAATTGTTTGAGCAATCCATAAGGACCCCGCCAGGCTCAACAAGAGCAAGGATATGATGATGGTGAGCGAAGCGACCATCGTGTTTCTTTTAAACCACCTCCAAGCTCTCTCCCTTACGGACATTCTTCTCGCCTGAATGGGGCGGTGTTCGAGATAGGCCTTGAGGTCCCTTGCCAATTCCGCCATCGAGGGATAGCGATCTTTGGCTTCTTTCTCAATGGATTTAAGAACGATCGTTTCTAAATCGAGAGGGATCCCCGGTCGTAATTGTCGGGGGGGAGTGGGATCTTCGTTGCGGATTCTTGTTATTAAATCGGCTTTACTAGTTTCCTGGAACGGGCGCTGTAAGGTTAATAACTCGTATAGGCTAACCCCTAAGGAGTAAATATCCGTTCTGTGATCGATGAGCGCGGAGTGCCCCTGAGTTTGTTCAGGACTCATGTAGGCGAGCGTACCTAAGAGTTCACCGCTTCGAGTGAGTCCTGAATCTTCCTGCATCAAGGCTAAGCCGAAGTCTGCCACCCATAAGTGCGTTCCATTTTCTAAAAGTAAATTCGCGGGTTTGACATCGCGATGGATCACACCCACCTGGTGGGCATACTCCAGGGCCTCCGCTGCTTGAGCGAACAATTGGGCGACGACTTGGTAGTAGGTGTTCGATTCGATGGACGTCGAAGTCTTTTCGGTGTCCGTCGAGGTTGATTTGGGGGTGGTGGGAGAAGAGGAGGATGCCGTTCTCGTTTTAATATTTGGAGTGAGAACGTTACTGCTCGACTGTTGGTCTCGGAATTCTTTTAAGGCTTGGCTCAAGCTCAGCCCGTCGATGAACTGCATGGCGTAATAGTGAACGCCTCGTTCTTGGCCTACCGCGTGGACGGGTACAATATTCGGGTGGTGGAGTTGAGCCGCAGCGCGAGCTTCGTTTCTAAAGCGTTCTAGTTGTCTTCCATCCAGAGCTCCCGCCAGGGGAAGTACTTTGAGAGCTACGCGACGGTTTAATGAGAGTTGATCGGCTTCATAGACTACGGCCATCCCTCCGCGGCCGATCTCTCTTTGAATGATAAAATCCCCTAAATCTTTTGGAGCGGAGAAGGATTCCTTCTCTTCGTAGATCGTGTCAAAGTCGCCTAAAAGTTCAATCTGCTCTCGGACTTCGAGTTCTAAGTCGGGATCGTTCTTGAGAAGCTCGCTTACATCGATCTCTCGTCCCTCTTGCAGCGCATTGAGGTAGGCTTCTATGAGAAGCCCGATGCGTTCATCGCGGGAATCTAATTCTGAGAGATCATTTGGGATATTCATATGGAGTGATCCAACGAGTATTTAAATCTTCTGATAATGTCGATTCTATCCTTTTTTACCTTCAACATCCGAAAACTTTGTCAGAGAAGTTCCCTGAAATGGTATTTGAGTAGAAACATTGTCCAAATCTCAATTAATTCTATTTTATGGCTCTATAAAAGAGGACGACTTCTCCACCAAGATTGTATATTTATCCGCAGGTTATTGCCTGTTGATTCGGACAAGAAGATATCGGAAAGATAATTCTCTGCAGGCTTTCTTAATGAAATCCATGGATTGATAGAGCTCGTTGAAATGAAAATCTTAAAAGGTCTCTTGATTGTCGGAATTCCTCTTTTGCTGATCGCTTCAGTTGGATTGAACTACGTTTTAATCAAGCGGAGTGTGAGAGAGTTTAAAGAGACACAGAACTTGCGATTGGATCCTATCTCCCAAAATCGTTTTGCTAAAAAAAATGCAGATTTGGGAGCTCCTTTAGCTCAAGGTTCGCGAGTGGTTTTTTTGGGGGATTCTCGAATTGCCCAATGGCAGAATCTTCCTGAAATCGGGAACGCTGAACGGGTGAATCGAGGAGTTGGCGGAGAAACGACAGCCCAAGTTTTATTGCGAGCCGATCGTGATGTGACGGGCATCGGAGCTTCTCTGGTGGTGATTCAAGCTGGGATCAACGACCTTAAAACATTAGGGGTCGTTCCCAAAAGAAAAGAAGAAATCAAAAAATCGTGCCTCAAAAACCTAACGGATCTTTGTCGCCGTTTTAGCCAAGCCAAAGTGAAGGTGGCATTGATGACCATCTTTCCCGTCGGAGAGGTCGATCTGGGAAGAAAGTTGATTTGGGACGATACGATTCTTCAGGCATTAGAAGAGGTGAATGCGGAACTTCGCAAAATCTCTTTGCCAAACGTTACTATTCTGGATTGTGATCCGATATTAAAAGAAGGAGATCGGATCAAATCTTCGTTTTCAAAAGACACCCTACATTTGAATCCAGCAGGATATAAAGCATTGAATCTTGCTTTGGAAGAGAAACTGAAAGAAGCCCTCGGTGGCGGTAACTAAATAATCCATGCTCTTCAATACTAAGACCTTTGCGGTCTTTTTCATTCTCATCTTCACGCTTTACGTTTTACTGCGAAAATCTCATCGCAAGCAAAACTTGTTGCTTTTGGTGGGGAGTTATGTGTTCTACGGTTGGTGGGATGTTCGTTTTCTCTTCCTCATCGTCCTGTCGACAGCCGTCGATTACTGTGTGGGATTACTGATCGATAAAAAAGAGATAACTGCCGACCAACGAAAACGAGTCAGCGCGTTTCTGTTGGTTTCGGCACTGTTATTGTTAGGCCCTGATTATTCTCATGTTCAGTTTTACGGCCTGACTCCCCAAGTTGACTGGGCTAACTTGTTTGCTGGTTCCAGCCTTGGGTGGTGGTGTGTCGTCGTTGTTTTTGTGGCGACGATCATATGTAATGTTCTCTATAATATTCCCTTAAAATGTAGTGAAGCCGCGCGACGAAAATTCTTTGTTCTCCTCAGTATGGTGGTGAACTTAGGAATCCTTGCCTTTTTCAAGTACTTCAACTTCTTCGTCGAAAGTTTCGCTGATATGAGTGAAGCCCTCCTCGGGAGCCGTCCTTCCGATTTCACTCTCACGATCGTTTTACCGGTAGGTATTTCTTTTTATACCTTCCAAACGATGAGTTATACGATCGATGTTTACCGTAAGGAAGTTTCGGCGAGTGAATACTTCTTAGAATTCGCGACTTACGTAGCCTTCTTTCCTCAGTTGGTCGCGGGGCCCATCGAGCGGGGGAAGCATCTTTTACCCCAGTTTTTCAAAGCCCGTCCGGCATTGTCGGGGGCTGCGTTTAGATCTGCTGCATGGTTGATCGGTTGGGGTCTCTATAAAAAGGTTGTGGTCGCCGACAACATGTCTATGGTGGTGAATCCCATCTTCAAGCCCTTCGATGATGGTAACTTCGTCGTTCCCGATGATGGCTTAACCTTAGCGGTTGGAGTTTTAGCTTTCGCCTTCCAAATTTACGGTGACTTCTCGGGCTATACCGATATGGCGCGTGGAATTGCTCGGTTGTTTGGTTTCGACATCATGCTGAACTTCAACTTGCCGTACTTTGCAACTAGTCCTTCAGACTTCTGGCGCCGCTGGCATATCAGTTTGTCGTCGTGGCTTCGAGATTACCTCTACATCCCCTTAGGAGGAAATCGTAAGAAAGGGTGGCCCACCTATAAGAATCTCACTTTGACGATGCTTTTAGGAGGATTGTGGCACGGAGCGGCCTGGACGTTTATCATCTGGGGTGCCTACCATGGTCTTCTTCTGAGCGTGTATCGAATTTTGGGATGGCGAACGGAAGATAAAAAACACCACTTCGCGAAACGCCTCGGTTTCGGCTTGGTGATGTTCTTCTTCACCCTCGGAGGCTGGCTTATCTTTAGGGCCCAAAACATCGGAACGATCCAAGCTTTTGTCGAAGGAATCTTTATGAGCCCCTTCGCATCCGCAGAGACTTGGGTCGCTTTGAAGTCTGTCATTTTCTTCACTTGGTTCTTGGTGCTCTTTCAGATCATTCAAGGGACCACGAAAGAACTTGACCCAATGAAAAATTGGCATTGGTTTGTGCGATTAAACGTCTGGATCTTCATCATCATGTCGATCCAAGCCTTTGTGCCTTCTCAAGCACAAGAATTTATTTACTTTGCCTTTTAACCGCCATGAAAGTTTCAACTGAATTTCTCAAGCCTAAGAGTTTATTGAAGATTACGGTTGCCTTCGTCTGGTGTCTCGTGGCAGCTGAATTCTTTCTGCGTGTCTTCCATCCCATTCCGATGTTACCTCGGTATATTCAGGCGACTGAATTTGGTATTCGGGGCAATATGCCCAGTGAGACCTATCAGCATCAAACTCCCGACTACGTTGTCGAGCTGAGAACGAATTCGAAAGGGGTAAGGGCTGATTCAGAAATTCCCTACGAGAAACCCGATGGGGTTTATCGCGTGGTCTTGTTGGGGGATTCCTTTGCGATGGGTTACGGAGTGAACTTAGAAAACACCTTCATCGAAAAGATGAAAGCTAAGCTCGGCGATCAACTGAGTAAGAAGATCGAAATTGTGAACTTGGCGGTATCGGGTTTCGGAACTGCCGAAGCGATGGTGATGCTCGAAAATGAAGGTTTTAAGTATCAGCCTGATTTAGTGATTTCAACCTGGCATCGATCCGACCTCAACGATAATTCACGATCGAAGCTCTACGAAATTAAAGATAGGCAGATCGTAAGGGGGAATAAAGAGTATCTTCCCGGAGTTAAAGTTCGCGAATTCTTGTTTCAATACCAAGCCTATCGCTGGCTTGCGGGGGAGAGTCATCTCTATAACTTTTATCGTGAGTTTATCGCTAAACAAGCGAAAGAGTTACTCGTAGAGCTTCGAAAGAAGCCCCCCAAGAAGAAAAAAGAGCCACAAGTCACAGAACCTCAAAAAACAGAATCGAAGCCCGATCGTCACCAAATTCTGACCGCCGCCATTTTAGAGAAGATGCATCAAGCCTGTAAGGCTAAAGGATCGGAGTTCATGATTCTCAGCATCCCTCGCCGTTTGGAACGGACTAAATTTGTTAACACCTTCCTCAGTCACGGTGAGAAAGAAAAGTACGGCTGGCACGTGGTGAATGTCTTACCTTATTTAGAAAAGAGTAAGGGTGAAGACGTCGTTCTTTACTGGGAGAACTCTCACGGCCACTTCACACCGCTGGGCTGTGACTTAGTGGGGCAGGCATTAGCTGATTATGTTTTGAAGCATGGGGTGTTGAAGTAGTCGTAATGTAGTCCGCATGCTCTGCATGCGGCCCTCCTTTTATGCCCATTAGTTTTTAAGATTTTATATTTACTCAAATGGTGAGTCAGCGATGGGTCATCAAACGAGTAACGCTTGAGTTACTCGAGCGTGCTGAAATTAATTTTATAAATGAATTCCTTGGCGGACTACTTTGACTACAACGCCAAAACCTCATTAAACGCCACCAGCGTCTCACTCACCTCCACACTCGGCGTGACCTCTTTACTCGCCGCTTCTTCAGCTAAACCTAGAGCCACCTCAAAGGCTTTGGGGAAATCTAAATCATCATCGAGCGCAGCTTGAAATTCTTCACGAGTGGTGTCCGAGCGATCTTTTGATATCGGGTCCTCGCCTTGAGCTTGGCTTTTAACCTGATTAAAGGCTCGTAGCCAACGATCGACGAGTTCTTTAGAGGTATCAATAATTTGGGGTGTGAACTCGATGACCTGGCGGTAATGAGTTCCTAACAAAGCGAGTCGAATATCAACTCCACGGTAACCCTCTTTCAAGAGGGCGCTCACGGTCAATCGGTTTTTATTCTTTCGTGATATCGTTCGACCGTCGAGTTTCACATCCGCAGAGTGAAGCCAGTATTTAGCCATTTGGGATATCCCGGCCGCTTGGGCTTGGGCGATTTCACATTCATGGTGAGGGTTGATGAGTTCTTGGGGGCCCGTATGAATGTCGAACGGCGCGCCGAGGATCTTCTGGCTCATCACCACGCACTCTAAGTGCCAACCCGGAAATCCCCGTCCCCAGGGGCTTGGCCAATGGACTTGGTGGAGGAGATCGGTTCTCCAAAGATCGATATCGAGGGGGTTGCGCTTGTCTTCAGGAACCGTTTGGGCAGAGGCGAGGTGCTGAGCTTCCAGCTCGGCCTGGGAGCAACCACAGAGTTGGCCGAAGGAATCGACCTTAGTGATGTCGAGGTAGACATTACGTTCGGTTTGATAAGCCGAGCCAGATTCGAGGAGTTTTTGAATGAAGATGATCATTTCATCCACATTTTCACGAGCTCGGGGGTAGTGTTGGGCGTCGATGATATTAAGTTCGCGGCGCTCAGAATGAAACTCTTCTACCGCCTCATCGGTGAGTTCCCAGGGATCTTTTCCTTCTCGGCTAGCGGCAATCTCGATGACATCTTCCTCAAACTCGTTGAGATGGCCGATATCGGTGATATTCATGACCTGGACGACCTTGAGGCCGTTCCAACGGAAAACTCGGTGTAATAAATCCCCTAAGAGGTAGGAGCGGAAACGATTTAGGTTTGCTGACTCCTTCACGGTGGGGCCGCAGTGGTACATTTTCACCACCCCCGGTGTGAGGGGCTGAAAAGGGATCTTTTGATTCTTGTGAGATTCCGTGAGGACGAGGTTCATGGGTTAATTGTGTAATTCTCTATTCGTAGCTGTATTCGTCAGAATTTGGGTGGAGATACCTTTGAGGTCTTATTCTCCAAAAGACTGGCGTCTTTTGCTACCGCCTTTTGCTGGCGTATTTTGCTGCAGTAATTTGGGAGATTTTCACCCGAATTGTAATCGACACTCCCCCCTTGATCGAGGCCCATTCCCGAGGACTTTTGAGGTTATTAAATCTCTGCAGGCTTCCCCTCGGTTCTGATTGACTCTATTCGGAAATCGTTCATAATGCTGGACTTATTCGTTAACGACGGACTTTTTCAAGATCCCCATTTCCACTTTTAGTGGAGATCTGTTTCAGGCAGATTCCGGGTTCGAGTTTGAGAATCGGAAAAATTCCGCGCTCGAAGCCGCACCATAATTAGTTTCTGTTGAATAAAGGTCGTTCGGACCTTTATTCAAACGCTCCAAGTAGTTCTACCTATGCCTCTGGCATAGCCCTAAAGGGCTGCGGCGTCGCTCCACTAAACATAGGCTTTTAGCCTATGTTTGTGATTTGCGTGATCCCACGCAAATATAATTATTCCCTGTTATTCAACAGGAACTAATTAGAATCTGACCTCTATAATTTGGGATGAGGGAGATCGGTCGCTGAATCGGATAGCTGAGATCTCTACCCGCATCCACACCCTAAGTTTAACTGAGAGCCGGAGGGCCGAACCATTTCTGTTCCAATTTCTCAAGCCTGGACTGTCGCAACTTATGTGCTGAAGCAAAAGCTTCTGAGGCGCAAGCGGTACCCCTTGGTTCTCATGTTGGAGCCCCTCTTTCGCTGCAACTTAGCTTGCGCCGGCTGTGGAAAAATTCAGTATCCCGCCCATATTCTCAAAAAGCAACTCACCCCTGAAGAGTGCTTTAAAGCCGTCGAAGAATGTGGCGCACCCATGGTGAGTATTCCCGGTGGTGAACCCCTCATGCACGAACGCATGGATGAGATCGTCGCCGGTTTGGTTGAGCGTAAGAAGTACATTTACTTGTGCACCAATGCTCTCCTCCTCAAAGAACAACTTCACAAGTTTAAACCTTCGAAGTATCTCACGTTCAGCATCCACATGGATGGCTGTGAAGAAGAGCACGATTTTGCGGTTTGTCGCGAAGGCACATACCAAGTTGCGGTTGAAGCGATTAAAGAAGCCGTAGCAAGGGGATTCAGAGTCACCACCAATACCACAGTATTCGAAGGTGCTAATCCCGACCGCGTTCGCGAGTTCTTCGATGAGATGATGGAGCTGAAAGTCGAGGGGATGATGGTTTCTCCCGGCTACAGTTACTCTAAAGCTCCAGATCAAGAAAGCTTTCTTCAGCGCAACCGAACGAAGAAGCTCTTCTCTAAAGTCTTAACGAAGGCTAAGAAACACTGGAAGTTTAATCAGTCAACTCTGTTTCTTGAATTCCTCATGGGGCATTACAACTACGATTGCACCCCCTGGGGAAATCCCACCTACAATGTCTTCGGTTGGCAAAAACCGTGTTACTTACTTCAAGAAGGGTACGTCGATACCTTTGAAGAACTCATTCAAGAGACGGAATGGGATAAGTACGGTCAAGAAAGTAAGAATCCAAAATGCCAAGATTGCATGGTTCACTGTGGTTACGAACCGACCGCAGTTAATCATTCCTTCACTTTGAAGGGCGGACTGGCCACCGTTCGAGCGGCCTTATTTGGTCTTAAACCCGGTAAGGATTTCGATGATACTCCCGGAGAAGGTCTTTCTTCGGGTGAAGAAGATCCGCTGACTACTTTCCCCAATTCAGAGTCTCCTCAACCGGCTTCACTTTCGGTGGAGTTACCGATTCTTAACCCTCAATCCCCTCGAGGCTCGTAATCATGGGGGAGTCGAACGAATCCGAAATCACTGAGCAAGGTGATGTGATCTCTCAAGGCTTTGTCCTCGATCAACCTAACTTAGAAGATTTGATCGAAGTGATCGAAGAGGTGGTGGATTACCGCGGGGATATTACTCTTCATTTAAAAGACAACTCTGAAGTGACGGGTTACATCTTTAGCTCGGATCTCAAGGGTGAAGACTCTACCTTAAGCTTGTTCCCCAAGGGTGAAGACGAGAGAGTCTCCATCCTCCTCGCCGACATTACTAAGCTTCATTTCTCCGGTCGCGACACCGCTAGTGGAAAATCTTGGGAAACCTGGGTCAAAAACTACAACGAGAAAAAAGCCGCAAGGGCTCGTGGTGAAGATGTGGGTTTGATTGGGATTGAAGCAGAGTCGTTGGACGACGAGTAGTAGTAGGCTCCATTTCAAGCGCGAAGCGTAAGCGAGTGCCAAAATTGATAACTATAAGCAGAGCTTTATAGATTCTTATATAATTCAAAAGAGCCGCTTGCGCTACGCCTCAAACGAGTGAACCTTTTTTAAATTGCTTATCGCCCCAACCCTCGTTGACACTTCGGGCTTGAAATAGCCAACTATTTTAATTCCCAATGCCTAAAAAACTCCTTATTACTTCACTCGCTCTCATCACCATCACCCTGGTCCTCGTTCTTTCATGGGGACCCCTTCAACTCTATCTCCTCGATCAACAACTCAAAACCGGTACTCTCAAAGAACGTCAAGAAGCAGCCAAGAAACTCAACACTCCTGATCTGAAGTACATCGTTATCAATCTCCAACAACCCGAATACTTAAACAGCGTCTACAAGGACAATACCTCTTGGATAAAAGCTTCGTGGAAAATCGATCTTGCGACGATCGATTTTAAAACTACTGAAATGGGGCGTGAATCTATCATGTATTGGGATGGCGATGACTGGCAGATGTATACTCAGTGGGAGATGAATCTCCTCCCCGACCATAAAGTCGAAAAGTACCGCAAAGAAGGAAAGAGTGAATACGAGCTCGCCCTCGACTTAGGTAAGTACGATCATTCCCCCGAGATCGTCGACATCAAAGATTTCATCAAGGATCATTTAAAGAAGAAAGAAGAGGGGAACCCGCTGAAGACTTTGGATCATGGTGGGATTCGGAACGGGATTTTGTTGGTTCGGTTGCGGAAAATTCCCACACAGTAATTCGTGGATTTTATTGATCTGCGTGAAGTTTTATTTACATCTAAGTTCTACATTGTATGCAGGGCCGCTCTGAAATTTCAGCAGATTGATGGAGCATCCAAGATTCTATTTATTAGATAATAATGCTGCTAGGAAATTGAAATAGGTGAATCGTTACCGTTTTGATTTTCGTAGGGTTGAAATTAAATATCTCATTGACTCCCTAAGTAAACCGTTGAAAAACGTTGAATAATCATTGGGGCGCTATCAGTGTTTAGTAACCGAAGAGTTGGCTAGGACTCTGTCCACACTTTTACGGTCATTCTAATCACAAGTTCAAATCCGCTGATCGACTTCAAATTCTTTGCATCAGAACAGGATATTTCCATGTCATCACGCCACGTTGTTCGAGTCTCTCCTCTCGTTGCAACTTTTCAAATCTTACTATTGATCGTAGGCATCGGTATTCCGACTAAGGGGTTCTGTCAGGATACCACCGTTGCTGACCCTGCCGATCAATGCGTAGTCAGTATTCTCAATCGGACAGCAACCATTCGTGCGGATGGTACTTGGCGGATCAATAATATCCCAGTTGATTTGGGTTTAGTGAGAGCCCGTATCACTTGCATTGAAAATGGAAAGATCGTGCGGGGAGAAACTGGGTTTATAGATCTGGAGGAAGATATCACCAATGGATTCCAGGCTACCTTCGAATTTGAAGAACTGAATCCTATACCCGTCTCGGTGGATATTGAGGCCCCGAATCCCTTGTTATCAAATATCGGAGCGACGACTCAACTTTCCGTGACGGCTACTTTGTCGAATGGGAGTACGCGAGATGTGACTTCGGTTGTTGAAGGTACGAATTATCAATCCTCTTCTCCTAATGTAGCAACTGTATCTGAGGATGGTCTGGTCACTGCAGTGGGGACGGGTCGTGCTCTCATCACAGCGGGCCATGAGGGAAGATTGACGGGACAATTGATTACCGTTTCTACGGGTGCCGACACCGATGGTGATGGTATTTCAGATGAGTTAGAACTCGAATTAGGCTTGAATCCCAGAGATCCATTAGATGCTTTAGATGACCCCGATCGGGATGGTCTCAATAATCTTCGTGAAATCGAATTGGGAACTCGTCTTTTTCAGGCCGACTCCGATGGAGATTTTGTTTTTGATGGTGCGGAGGTCTCAGCGGGTACGAATCCCTTAGATGCCGGTAGCGTTGACTACACCGGATTGATCGAGGGGATTCGAGTGGAACCTGAATCTCTGCGATTGAGGATCAATGATATTCTTCCTGGGGATGTGATCTCCAAACAACTGCAAGTCATCGGTACGATCATCGGTGGGGATGAAGTCGATCTTACTCCGATAAGTACGGGCACTCTCTACAACTCTTCCAACCTCTTAGTCGCCAACTTTGGAGAAAACGATGGCGAGATCTTCGCAGGAGAGCCGGGTGGTGCGACGATCACGGTAAGCCATTCGGGTCACTCTCAAGAAGTTCCCGTTTTGGTCACTCGCTTTACTCCCGAGCCTCTAAGTTTTATTGAGCTTCCGGGAGTCGGTCGGGGGGTGGATGTCATAGGCGACTACGCTTATGTCGCTAGCAGTCAAGGTGGTTTGAGCATCATCGATGTTTCAGATCCTTCGGATCCTCAAACAGTAGTAAATTTTGATACCTCTTCATCGGCGCTTCGAGTGAAGGTGGATCGAGGATGGGCTTATGTTGCTAATAGTTCTAGGGGGCTTCATATTATTGATGTCAGTGATCCCACCCAACCGACTTCGATCTCTGAGTTAAGAATTAGTGGCACGACTGTAGATGTGGACATCAATAATTTCTTTGCCTATGTGGTGACCGATGGTGGACTTTCCTCAGAACTTAGAATTGTTGATGTCGGGGACCCCACTCAACCAACTATCCTCGGTTCCATAGAAGGATTACCCGATCAAGTCATCGGAGTCACAGTTGACCCCTTGACTTCGATTGCAGCCGTTATGTGTAGAATTGATGGGACAGTTACACTGGTAGATGTCTCTGTTCCAGAAGCTCCTTCAATCCTTACCAGCATCAATACTGCTGATCCCCATCATGGAGTCTGGCATGAGGGAATCCTTCTCCATGCCGATGGGAATGCATTACAAGAAGGTGGGGGAGCTTTAATAGCTACTCGATACGATGCATTCAGCCAGACTGCGACGGTATTAAGTGAGTCCCCACCTCCTGCCCATCTTAATGATGTCGTTGTCTACCGAGATCTCGCACTGTGCTCCGATACTATTTCTGCTAATGGTATTCAAACCTTCGACATCTCGGATCCCACAAATCCTCTTCCTCGCCTGTTGCTCGATTTTAGTGAATTCGGTAGTTCACATCCCAGAGGGATCGATGCGCAAAAAGGATTCGTGTATGTTGCTGGACTTGCCCATTTGTTTATTGGTCAGTTTTTAGATTTAGGCTCAGACCTTACTCAACCCCTTGAAGTGAATATCGTTTCTCCAAAATCTGGAGAAGTATTCTTGGGAGGTGGGTTATTACCGATTGATATCCAAACTAACGATGACGATATTGTCGATCGAGTAGAAATTTTTCTAGACGAAACACTCGTCCATGTGGACTCAAGCCCTCCCTTTGCTACCAATATTCGTTTACCTAATCTGGAGGCTACCCACACACTGTGGGTTCGGGGAGTCGATATCGGAGGAAATCCCGCTCCTGATTTAGACTCGGTGACCTTCGATGTCCTAGCCAATGATCCACCCGAAGTGTCCTTTATTCAGCCTATAGAGGGGCAAGCGTTTCTCGAAGGTCAAGAGATCACCGTTGAAGTTCAAGCTGAGGATGAGCATGGGATAGCGGGCGTCACGATCATCAGTGGGCTGGGAGTGAGTCGCACGATTACTGATCCTCCCTATACTGCAACCTTCGTGGCTCCGCGGAATCAGGATACTTTTCAGTTTTTTGCTCGTGCGCTCGACGCAGTGGGTGTCGTCAGTGAAGATGCGGAAGTTACCGTAACGATTCAGGATGACGAAGCTCCCGATGTCACTTTTTTCGAACCGGCTGATGGAGATACATTTATTGAAGGCACGACGATTTCAGTAGGAATTGAGGCCACTGATAATGTTCGAGTGACTCAAGTTGAACTTCGAGTCGATGGCAATTTCGCCGGGACGCTGAATAATCCTCCCTATCTTTTTGAAGTCGAAGCTCCCGTGGGTGTCGATCAAATCGAACTTCAAGCTTCGGCCAGAGACAATCTCAATCAAACCACCGAAGCGACTCCCATCAGCGTTAACATTATTCCCGATCCTCTAACTGAAGTCATCGGAAAGGTTGTCGACGGAGAAGGTAACGCATTAGAAGGTGCTGATCTGACGACTCTTGGGGGAAGGACGGGGACTTCCTTAGCTGACGGTACTTTCTCGATCAGTGGAGTGCCGACAATTCGGGGCGATATCATTGTTTCGGCTAGCTATGAAGGGGGAGATACCCCACTTTCTGGGATTTCAAGTGCACTCGCCCCCGTCGTGGGTGGTGTTACGGATGTTGGCACTTTCGCGCTTCGGGGATCTGATCCTCTCATCTTTTCGATCATCGACAGAGATGTCGTGGGGCTCCCCGAAACCGCCGTGGCTGAAGATGCCGAGCTTGAAGGTAAGCAGAGAACTCTTTATACCTCTGAGTTTGATGGCAGCAACCAAAGAATCGTTCTTCCGGATGCCTTAGGAGTTACCGGTGGAGATGTCGATGCCTTTGAATATCGAAGTGATGGATCCATCGTCTTTAGCGTGAGCGCATTTGCTTCCGGTGCTCCTGGTTCGGCATTAGAAGCTATCGATGATGGCGAGAGGGCATCCACTTTATTTCGATCGACACTCGACGGTTCCAATGAAATACTTTTCCTGGGAAGCGAGCTCGGCATGGATGTGAGTGCTGCGGGGAGTAATAACATCGACGCCATATCCTTCCTTCCCGATGAGAGTGTGCTCTTCAGTGTGGGACAGGGAGCTGCGGGGGTTAATGGAAGTGGAGTTCAAACTTTACTCGATGAAGATTTCTTTTCGGTTCAAGGAGCCGTCTATCGCTCGATTGGAAACGGCACGAATGAAATCTTTTTAGAAGGCCCTGATATCTTGGGAAATAATTTTCAGGATATCGATGGGCTCGGTTGGGATTCCGCTGGAAATATTGTTCTGAGCGTAGACTCCCTTTCATTCTTTGATCCTGAATCTCAATTACCACCCGGTTCCGGGCCTTTAGAAGAATTAGAACTTGAAGGAGATGCCTTGATCTTAAGGTCACTGGGGGGTGGTGCTCTCGAGCTCATCTCTCGACCAGGTGACGTCGGAATGGGAGTTACGCAAGAGTGTCTGGACGGTAACATTTTTGAAGACAGCGTTTGTACTACTGTCGATGCATTGTTCTTAAATTTACCACCAGCGGAAGCGGCGGGAGGCGCCCCTCCATCCGTATCGATCCTCTCTCCCCAATCGGGTTTAACTCTCACCGAAGGAAGTAAATTTACCTTAGAGATCGACGTTCGGGACGATGTCATCGTGAGTTCGGCTGAGATCGATTTTGATGGAACGTCGGTCCAACTGATTCCATTCCCTCAAAAATTGATCGAGCTTGAAATCAGAGCTCCTTTAACTCCAGGCGAAGTGCAATTACGAGTTACCGCAACCGACACCGCGGGGAATACAGTCAACGATTCTATTTCTTTGACTCTTCTCGCTGCGCCTACTACGACGATATCGGGTGATCTAATTTTTCAATTAGATGCTCCTCCCTTGGTGGGGGCTAACTTGAGAGTGGGAAGAACAAATACCGAGGGGGAAACGGATGAAGCCGTTGCAACCGGCGTTGCGAATCTTCAAGGAGAATTCTCCATTCCTGGAGTGAAAATTCTTGAAGACACTGCAAGCTTTTTTGTGATCGCTAACGGTGCAGAAAATTTTGGACGTTCACTTCGTCATGAACCCGTGGCGGATGGGATTACAGATATTGGTAATTTGACCGTTAGGACTCGTCCGGTGGTGGGCTACTTTGACACCGTAGAGGGAAGCGGAGTCGACGCCCAACTTCAAGCAATTGAAATTGCCGGTTTCCAGGGAGTCGATCTTGATGATCTAACGGCTGAAAGTCTTGAAAATATCGATATCCTGAGCCTTCAAAATCCCCACACCGGTGAGCATCCCGATACTCTTACTAATCACTTGGCCAGTCTCCATCAGTGGATAGCGGATGGGGGAATCCTGGTCTTCCATGATCGTTGGGTTCGAAATGCTGACCTCGTCTTACCGGGTCAAGCTGGAGACTTTACAAGAAGTGCTTCCGGGCGTCAGGTTTCAGTCGATGACGCCACCACTTCGGTTACGGATGGACCGGGAGGCCTGATCGATGACGACACCCTCGACAATCTCGATTTCAGATTGACCTCCAGAGGTTACGTCGATCGTGATTCCATTCCCGCTGAAGGAACCAGCATTTTGATTCGTGAAGCAGCGAATCGCACGATTCTTTACTCCTACCCCTCCGGGCAGGGTGCCGTGGTTTATTCAACGATTCCCTTATCACAATTCATTGGGCAACTCGGTGGAGGAGCTCTCATCGAAAACATGAGTTTGATTTATGCCCCCAATGTTCTCAACTATGCCAACGATCTTCGATAGGAGCCGACCAGTGTCTAAAGTTCTTTCAAGGCACCTGGCCTTAACAATTCTTCTGATAGGTGTTCTTTTCATCTCTGTGGCCTCATCAGTGAGTGCCCAATCTTTTATTAGAGGAGATGTGGACACTAATGGAACCGTCGATATCACGGATCCTATTCTCGCATTAGATGCGATGTTTCTCGGTCAATTTCAGATCCCATGTGAAAAGTCAGCCGATGTTGACGACAGTGGAGTCTTGGACATCACGGATCCTATCGTCAACCTCGGTTATCAGTTCCTTGGGAATTTTGTTCCTCCGGCTCCGGGGCCTGAGAGTTGTGGTACAGACCCGACTGCTGATGCATTAACTTGTCTCAGTTTTCCTAGTTGTGCGAGCACCTCATTTGTAACGATTTCCAGCCCTGAGAATTTTTTCGCAACCAAAGAAGATAAGATCACCGTCACGGGATCTTCTTCAGCTGATATCCTCGAAGTTCAAGTCAATGGGATCAGCGCAGTGGTGGATGATGGTTCTTACTCCGTTGAGGTATCCCTAAGAGAGGGACCGAATAAGCTGCAAGCCGTCGGGGTAAATCAAGAACTTAAGCAAGTGGCATCAAGTGTGATCGTGGTTAAAGATTCTACGGCTCCGGCAATTGTGATCACTTCTCCTACTCAGAGGTCTGAGGTGTTTACTAATCGAGTGACCGTGACTGGGATGATCAACGATCCAAACGTCATTGGACTTAAAGTTGAGAAACCCTTAGTAGAAATTAACGGGCAAGCGGCGGATGTAAATTCCGGTGCTTTTTCATTGGCTGATTTCGAGCTCACTGCCGGAGTGAATACGCTTAGAGCAGTGGTTCGAGATGCTTTAGGGAATGAAAACGAAGATACAATCGCGGTGATCTTCAGAGAAGATGCGGTTAAAAAGATTGTGGTTCAATCTGGAGACTCACAATCCGTTGCTATAAATCAACAATTAGCTGAACCGTTGGTGGCTCTCGTAACGGATGAGGCCGGCCTTCCGGTCGCCGGGGCGGATGTTATTTTTAAAGTGACTCAAAGTGACGGTACTTTTACCGATGGTAAAAGACTCGCATTAGTTAATTCTAATGCTCAGGGTTTAGCTTCAATCGATTTCATTGCCGGAACGCGAGCCGGACAAGGTTGTAATCGAGTGGAAGCCTTTGCGGATGGATTTCAGGGGCGGGCCATTTTTACGATAAATACCCAAGCGGGAGTCCCCTTCAAAATCAATCCTTCTTCCGGTGAACTCCAATATGGGGTGATCAACTCTGTAGCTCCGCTGGCATTGGCAGCCCGGGTGACAGATGAAGGCAACAATCCCTTATCGGGAGTCGTAGTTCGATTTCAAGTCATTCAAGGGGGTGGCCGTTTAAACGAAAATGATTCGGGTACATATGACGTCGAGACAGACGACACCGGAAGAGTTTCCGCCACAATGGTTCTCGGGCCAGAACCGGGAATTGAAAATAATGTCGTCACCGCCATGATTCAAGGAGCGGGTGATCCGGCTCCCCGAGCCGTTAAGTTTACGGCTTCCGCTTATCAGGGGGGAGATCCGGCTAACACGCGATTGAGTGGTTCCATTCTTGACCATACCGATGAACCCCTTTCTGGTGTAACTCTTTCTATTGAAGGAACGGATCTGTTTACCGCTTCAGATACGAATGGCTATTTTACTTTTGATAATGTTCCGGTGGGGCCTATTCATTTATTTGCCGATGGAAGCACGGTGACGAAAGAAGGGGAATGGCCTGATCTCGCTTACGACTTAGTCACCGTTGCCGGTATCGATAATGCATTACCGATGCCAATTCACCTTCTTCCTTTGAATGAAGATTGCCCGATTGCTGGTGGAGAGGAGAAGGTTGATGTCACCCTCGAAGAGATGCCGGGCTTTAAGTTAGAGATTTTACCCAACTCTGTTCATTTTGGAGATGGTCGTAAAACGGGAAAAGTTTCAGTCACTCAGGTTCGTAGCGACAAGATTCCGATGGCCCCGGGCGAAGGGATGCAACCGGCGTTTATCATCACGATTCAACCGCATGATGTGCATTTCGATCCTCCCGCACCGGTGACTTATCCCAACACTGAGAATTTAGCTCCCGGTCAGGTGACGGAGTTTTACTCTTTTGACCATGATTTAGGAAGCTTTGTGAGTATTGGAACAGGGACTGTTTCTGAAGATGGAACTACGGTTACCTCTGATCCTGGCTTCGGAGTTATCAAAGGGGGATGGCACTGTGGTGGGGCTAGTCAGGAAGAGGGAGATGGTGAACCAGCTAGTTGTCGAATCACAGGAAACCGAAACCCCATGACGATCATCGATCAACCTATCGGTTTTTCCGCGACGGGTAGTCCCACTCCGGGGCAGATGGAATGGTCCATTTCAGGAGGGAATCCCGCGACTGCTTTCGGTCTCTCTACGACATCAAAATGGGCTGAAGATGGTGTTTACACTGTTACGGCAACGTGGACTTGTGAGAGTGGACAAACAGCCAGCGACAGTGTCCAGGTGATTGTGGGAGAAGCCGAACTCGTTTCGATCTCATTACCAGGCTGTGTCAATACGAATGAGGCGATTGATCGTAATGAAATTATTATCGTTACTGAACCTCCAGGTCATGAGGATGCCGTTCAGTTTGATAATTTAGCGTTTACCGTTCCTGACACTGTTTCCGAGTCGATCGAAACCGTCACCGGTTCACTGGGTGAAACGATGCAAGCCGATACTATTCGAGTGGTGAATCCCAGCGGTGGACCTATGGTGGGCGGTGGCGTGGATATCGCTGCCTTCCTCAACATTCTTAATAGTACAGCAGAAACCGTTGCCGTTCTTGCTGATGGAGCCCTAGGTTGTACATTAGAAGGATTTCAAGCTAGCGGTGGACTTTCGGTGAACGAAGGACAGAAATGTTGTGATGGAAACACTCAACCCACTAATACTCTAATGGGGAGTGTCGGGGTCAACCTCGGTCGACATGAATGTCCCATTCTTGGAATTCGTCGCTTCGGAGTGGAATTTGGAATTTTCTTCGGAATATTGGCGGGAGGAAATTTAAATGCTTCCGGTGGGCGTGACCCTTGTACCGATATGCTCGATTGGTCTATTGGGGGAAGTGTTCGTCTCGGAATCACATTGGCGGCGAGAATTCAGCTCGCTTCTCCAGATTTGCTGAGTCTTTCCGGACAGGCTGCATCATTCAGTTTTCTCTCAGTCAATTGCAGTAACGGAGAAGGAAATCTAGAATGGGGAATTCAACCCTTAACGATCACTGTTGATTTGGTTTTTGCCGGATTTGTAAATGTTTCGGTCGAACGGCAGGTTATTCCTAGCTTTTCTATCAACACGACCTTCAGTTGTCCGGACCCATTTGCGGGTTGATCAAAGATTACTTAATCAATTCGATTTCTTTAGCTTCTTTCATGATCAAATTAACCAACTCGGAGTAAGTTGGATTTTTACCGATGGTATTGGTGAGATACCATTGCTGATCAACTTCGACAAGAGTGATCGGTCGCGAAAGTTGTTTGCCATCTTTTAGAGTGTGTTCATAAAACAGGATGGCATAATTCCCGTAGAGAATGATTCGCTTGACAGCCACTTTGTCAACCTGGGCAAAAAATTGGGCGTTCTTCCCCATCAAATCTTCGTTCTCAGCTTTTTTTCGAATGTCTTCGCGTTCCTCTTCAGTGAACAGTTCGATGATCCATTCCGCGTCCCCACTTTTAAAGGCCGGTACCCAGCCTTTAAATGCCTCAAGGGGAGTGCTTTGTTTCCACTGCTCTCGACTGATCTCGGGGAGGACTTCGGGGGGATCAAAAATCTTTCCTCGATGTCGGAGGACGATGGGTTGCCCTTTTCGATTTTCTTCAGGATAAAACCTTTGAGTTATTTCCGACGTCGAGGAAAGGAGCTCTTTCATAGCCGGGGATAGATTCGAACTTTGACCGGAGGGAGTTTTAGGAGGGGCGGGAGTTTTTTGGTCAGGTTGTGAACTATCGCAGGAGGAAAGCAATAGTAGACCGCTGACTCCTAGAGAAATTAGAACCATCAAGTAAGAATGAAAACTTAATATTTGCTGACTCATGTTAAAGATTTAGTTCAGTTAAAATCCGATTAATTCTTAAGAATAATAACAAGTGGACCCACTATTGAGTATCCCATAGAGTTCTCCACTATTGTGTCTCAATACTAAGCCAATTTAAGATTCAATCTGAAGTTTCATATCTCAGTCATCAGGTGCGTAAGAGCTTTCATTGTGAATCACATAAAAAAACCGACTTGAGCAAGAGAGTACTCAAGTCGGTCTTAGGAAGATCCTGGTAGAGAGAAGAACCAGGGGGGGAAAATCTTATTCCTCGATCAAGATCCCGTTCCGCGGATCACGGTGACAACGGTTTTGAGGATCAGTTTGACGTCGATCCAGAGTGACCAGTTGTCGATATATTTAAGATCGAGTTGCATCCATTCTTCGAAGCTGATTTCGTTTCTTCCCGAAACTTGCCAGAAGCAAGTGAGTCCGGGGCGCATGCTCAAGCGACGTCGTTGCCACCATTCGTACTCGTCGACTTCAGCGATGATTGGAGGACGAGGACCGACGATACTCATTTCGCCGAGGAGAACGTTAATGAACTGGGGAAGTTCGTCCAAGCTGGTCTTGCGGAGGATACGACCGATCCACGTGATACGGGGATCGTTCTTCATTTTGAAAGCAGGACCGTCTTGTTCGTTGTCAGCGACTAATTGTTCTTTGATTTTTTCGGCGTCGGTGACCATGGTGCGGAACTTGATCATTTTGAAACGTTTGTGATTCTTACCGGCGCGTTCTTGGCAGAAGAAGACAGGGCCTTTAGAAGTCAACTTGATCAAGGCTGCGATAATGAGCATGGGAATCGCGAGGACGGTCAAAGCGAAGAGAGCGCCGGCGATATCCATGGCTCGTTTGATAGCGAGTTTCCATTTGGGGTAGGTGACGCAGGTGTAGGTGACGCGGTCTTGACTTCCGCTCCAAGAGTTTCCACCGGCTTGAGCGATCGTCGTACCGAACAAGTTGGTGGGTAAGCTGAAAGGAGTTCCTGCTTCTTCACAGATAGCGACGATTTCTTGAATGTCGTCGTAGCAAGATTTGATAGGAAGGGTGATAAAGACTTCGTCGACTGGATTTGACTTGAGGATAGAGGCGAGCTCAGCGACGTCACCAAATTGGAGGTTTTCGTCTGAGTTCAAAGTGATCTTCGTATTGTGAGCATCCTTTTTGGTCAATTGCTCGGGAGTGTCTAAGACGCCGAGGATATTGACACCGCGAAAACGATCAGCACTTAAGTCTTCGATATGTTCTTGTGATCGTTGGTTCCAACCGATGAAAAGGACATTTCTTTTGCCTTTTTTAGAGCTTGAACGGAAGGCAGTGACAGGGGCCATTTTCAAAGTTTGTTGATTCGTTGCGGACAAAGCAGCCATGGGGTTCTCTCTTTTCTCTCTTAAACTGAAGCTCTCAACTTCAGTCTCTCTTGGTAATCTTCCTGCTCTTCCATGTGCAGGAAGTATGCCGCATTCCACCTTTGGGCGATGTGGGGGTCCGTTTAGGCTTCTTTTTGCCTAATTTGCCCTAAACAAATGGTGGATAGAGTTAGGAGGGAGGCCTGTTAAGTCTTTTATTTGTATGGGATTGTGGGGCGCTTGGGCTGAATGTTCCGAATCGATTTTAATTATCAGGTATCAAATGCTTGGTTATCACGCACGGGCTTCAAGGGTTGACTTAGTGCACCGTGTTTAGTCACAAAGCATGGTATTGAACTAGATTTGACCTTTGAGCGGATCGAATTCTGAGATTTGGGCTAATGGGGGCTTAAAGAACACTCCGTTGGCAAATGATGGAGATGGGGGTAGAGAACGGCCTCTTTGTTCTCTATCGCTAAGATTATAAATGTGAACATCTTAAGGTACGTAGAAATCGTATTGAAAGGATCTCAATGAGTCCTCTACGAGTTGGGATTTCAAGGAGAGTAGGCTGAATCCTTATTCAGCGATCCATACGAAGCCATCGGGTCCTGTAGAAAGATTAATTGGATGCTAGGCCGATGCAGCCTGGATGGTTCCGATCTGGGAAGGGTGGGGTAAGTGGTTGAATTAATTAGATTAAAGTAAGCAGCATTTCAAGCGCGAAGCGTTAGCGAGTGCCTCTTAGAGCTTAAGTGCACTTATGACTTTAAACATTATTCACCTCACCATTATCAATTAGATGAGAGATCCAGCCCTATAATATTAGTGAAATTTTGAGCTGGATAGACGCCTGACCCTCGTTGACACTTCGGGCTTGAAATAAGACGACTACTATTATTACTTCCCGATCACATTCAACGAGGTACTGATCGACTGAATCGAGAGTTTCGACTGAGCGATGAAATAGTCGGGTGAAATCCCGATGGCGATCACGGCGGCGGCGGCTACTGAAATTGCCATCGCAGAGCCCCAGTGAACGGTGCTGTTGGAGTAAGCACCACCCACTTCTTGGGGGGGCTTCATGTACATGACGACGACTAATCGGATGTAATAATAAACCGACACGATCGAAGCTAAGATCCCGACCAAGGCCAAAGGCCAGTGCCCGGCTTGAATGGCATCGCGGAAGAGATACAGTTTTCCCCAGAATCCAGCTGTTGGCGGGATGCCCGCAAGTGAGACCATAAAGATCAACATGCAGAAGGCGAGCAAAGGCCGACGTTGGGATAGGCCCCGGAAGGAATCAAAAGTTTCACCCTCTTTGGATTCCCGCCCTAAACAACTGAGGATGGCGAAGGATCCAAAAGTCATCAGAGTATAGGGAAGCAGGTAGAAGAGGAGGGGCGATCCGCTGGAGCTATCTTGACTTGCGCCGGGAGTTAATACCGCGACTAAGCCGATAAAGAGGTATCCCGTGTGGCTGATGGCTGAGTAAGCCAGCATCCGTTTGACGCTCGATTGAACCAAGGCGACCAAGTTGGCGAAGACCAAGGTTAATAGGGCCGACCACCAAACCACTTCCAACATGGGTCCGCGAAGTTCGGGAGTGTTGGTAACAGTGAGGGCAATTCTTAAAAGAGCGGCGATCCCGGCGGCCTTCACGGTGACCGACATAAAACCGGTAACCGTACTGGGAGCACCTTCGTACGCATCGGGGATCCAAGAATGGAAGGGGAAGGCTCCCACCTTAAATCCGAAGCCCACTAAGCTCAAGCCGAGGCCTGCGAGAAAGAGGGGGGGATCAACGCCCGCTCCCGTGCCTAGCATGCTTGCGATTTCATTGAGGCGAATCGTTCCGGAAGCTCCAAAGATAAATGCGAATCCCAAGAGCAAAAATCCACTCGCCAAACCTCCCAAGACAAAATACTTCAAGGCTCCTTCCACCGATCGACGCTCGTCGCGGGTGAAAGCTGAAAGTAAATAAATCGCCATCGAGAAGGTTTCTAAGCTCAAGAAGATCATGATCAAGCTGTTGGATTGAACCAACAGGATCATCGCAGCCGCTGAAAAAAGTAAGAGTGCGAAGTACTCACCACACTCCACTTTCATGTTTCTCAAGGGGCCGATGGTCGTGAGGCAGCCGAGGAAAGTTCCAACTAAGATTAGTGCTGTCATGAAGTTTGAAAAATCATCGACGTGAAGAGCGCCATTAAAGATGATGGCTCCCCCCTTATTCGCATTGATGGAGAGGCCCCAGCACGCGATACCTACACCGATCAAGGAGATGACGTAGAGCAACCATTTTCCTTTGGTGGATCCACGGTCGGGATCATTTTTTTCAACTCTCCAGCCCCCGAGGAATAGATCGAGCACCAAGGTCGCCGTTCCGGCGCCTAGTAAACTCAGGGTGGGAATAATGCGTTGAAGTTCAGCTACCTGAAAAGGATTTTCCATTTTTCAGCTCTTAAAAAGAGGAGTTTGATAATTATTTACTGTTTCCAAAGTCATTGAGCCAGCTCTCAACCGATGGTTCGATGAATTCGGTGAACCAGGGAGAGCCCATACCCATGACGACCATCAGCACTAACAGTGGAGTGATGTAGACCCACTCGCGCATATTGAGGTCGGTAATCTTTTTGTTTTCTTCGTTGGTGACTTTTCCGTAGAAGACCTTCTGGTAAAGAATCAGCATGTAGAGTGCGCCTAAGACCATGCCGGTTGCCGCGAAGATGGCGTAGACGGCATTTGATTCAAAGCTTCCCAGAAGAATGAGGAATTCGCCAACGAATCCGTTGAGTGCGGGCAGGCCGATCGAAGAAAGCAACACGAAGAAAAATACGGCACTGTACTTGGGAACGATCTTCGCGATCCCACCGTACTTTTCTATCTTTCGAGTGTGCGTTCTTTCGTAGATGGCTCCGATCAAAAGGAACAAGGCCCCCGTTGAGATACCGTGACTCAGCATTTGGAAGATGCCCCCTGTGACCCCTCTCTCATTGAGTGCGAAGATCCCTAAGATCACAAATCCCAAGTGGCTCACACTGGAGTAGGCGATCAGCTTCTTGAAGTCTTCTTGAACCAAGCACATCAAGGCTCCGAAGATGATGCTGATCACTGCGAGAACACAAATCGCTGGAGTGAAAACTTCGACTGCATGAGGGAAGAAAGGGATCGCAAAGCGAAGGAAGCCGTACGTTCCCATCTTCAAGAGCACTCCCGCCAGAATCACACTACCGGCAGTAGGTGCTTGGGTGTGTGCATCGGGTAACCAAGTGTGTAAGGGGAAGAGCGGTACTTTAATGGCAAAGCTGAGGGCGAAGGCTAAAAACAAGACCACTTGTTCGGTCGCCGAGAGTGGATAAGCCTTTAAGCCTTGGTAGATCGTCGAGAGACTGAAGGTCGTTATGCCGTGTTGGCTGAGGTGCATGTACAAGTAGATGATCGCCAGGAACATCAACAAGCTACCCACCATGGTGTAAACGAAAAACTTAACGGCTGCACCTACGCGATTTTCACTTCCCCAAATTCCGATGAGGAGAATCATCGGGATCAACATCACTTCCCAGAAGATGTAGAAGAGAATTAAATCGGTCGCAGCAAAAACTCCGATCATTCCGCAGGCTAAGAACATCAAGGCGATGTGAAATTCACGCACGCGTTCTTTGATACCCGACCAAGAGCCCAAGATGGCGATGGGCATGATTAAGCCCGTCAGCAGGATCAGGAACAAGCTGATGCCGTCGATACCTAAGCTGTAAGAGACTCCCAAGGATTGAATCCAAGTGTAGTTTTCAGTGAGTTGAAAGTCTTTATTCGTGATATCGAAGTTGGCCCAGATCATCAACGTGACCACGAAGGTGACGAGGGATGAAATCAAGGTGAGCCATCGAATGCCCTTAGCAGGAACACCCTTCATATAGATGAGAGCCAGCCCGGTGACTGCGGGAATCATAATGGCGAGGCTCAACAAATAGTCTGTCATATTTTTTCAAAGCTCCAATGGAGTGGAGGCAATTCAGTTTTTTAGTTAGTTTGTTTGATCTTAAGGGCCAGCAGCGCCGGCGGCTAAGATGATGATCATCACGACTACTGCGCCACCGACGACCCAACCGGCGTAGTTGGGGATCCGTCCGGTTTGTACGGTTCTTAAGATACTTCCAAAGCCGCAAGCTATGAGGCCGGCACCCTTCACCAACATTTCATCGATCAGCGCTCGATCGATGAGAAGGAAGAGAGCCCAGGAAATAAATCCCAATGGCTTGACGATGAGGAAGTTGTAGATTTCATCGATATAGAGCTTGGCGTTTGAAAAATGAAAGCCGAGTTGACCGATGGGGTTTTTGTTGACTAAGGCGTCACGAAGGGCTGAACCTTTGCCGTAGAGGAAGGTCACAGCCAGAAGACCGGCGAGGAAAATTCCACTTCCGATTCCTACTCCCAACCAGTGATAGAAATTGTGATCGACATGGTATTCGATCTTGCTGTGGTGGATGTATTTCTCAATATAGAGATGTCCTCCAATGATAGCTAAGACAGCTAAGATCGCCATGGGAGCTAACATCACCTTTGGGCTCTCAACGATTGGCCCGCCATGGTGGTGATCGTGCCCATGATCATCGTGACCGTGACCGTGATCTTGAGCTAAGGGGCTATCAGCATCGGAGTGAGCCGAAGCATGCGCATCGTGTTCTTCGTAATTTGCTGGACCGAAGAAAGTCATCGCCATCATCCTGAACGAATAGAAGGCAGTCATTCCGGCAGTAACTAAGCCGATCGCCCAGAGACCGAAGTAGAATGCGGGGTAAGTGTTTTCTGCTAAAGCTAACTCACTCGCTTTAACTAAAATTGCATCCTTCGACATAAATCCAGCCATGAACGGCGCACCCGCTAAGGCTAACGAACCGATGAGCATCAGGATGAAGGTGAATGGAATCTTTTTCCTCAAACCTCCCATCTTTCTCATGTCTTGCTCGTGGTGGCAGGAGTAAATCACCGCACCGGCGCCGAGGAATAAGAGGCCTTTGAAGAAGGCGTGAGTCACAACGTGGAACATTCCCAAGTAAAAGGAACCTAATCCACAGGCGAGGAACATGTATCCCAGCTGACTCACCGTCGAGTAAGCGAGGACCTTTTTGATATCGAATTGACCTAAAGCGATGAAACCGGCGACCAGAGCGGTTAAGGCTCCGACGACCGCGATGATCATCAAGACTTCAGGTGAGGCATTGAATACTGGTTGGGCTCGATTCAAGAGGTAGATTCCGGAGGTCACCATCGTCGCGGCGTGAATCAAGGCTGAAACCGGAGTGGGACCGGCCATCGCATCGGGAAGCCAGACGAAGAGAGGGATCTGAGCACTCTTACCGGTCGCACCGATGAAGAAGAGCAAAGGAATCCAAAACTTCGCGGTATCGGAGATCGGCTCACCGTTAACGGTGCCAGCCTCCGCCGCTAAGTTGATTGCGGTGAAGTCTAAAGAGCCGTAGGTCGTAAACGCGAGGAACATGCCGATCGCAAAGGCGAGGTCCCCGATCCGGTTGACGACGAAGGCTTTCTTACCGGCTTGGCTGTTATTGATGTCTTCGTACCAAAATCCAATCAAGAGGTAAGAACAAAGACCTACACCTTCCCAACCGAGGAAGAGAAGGGGCATGTTGTTTCCTAAGACCAAGACCAACATCATGGTCATGAAGAGATTCAAGTAAGCGAAGAACTTCGAAAAGCCCTTATCGTCTTTCATGTAGCCCATCGAATAAATATGGATGAGCGATCCGACTCCCGTGACGACTAAGAGCATCATGGAAGATAGACGATCTAAACTGAACGCGAGGGGGAGTTCGAGATCTCCCACTTTAATCCAAGTGAAGAGTTCGTTCGTTATAGCAGTGCCTTCAGCGAGGGCTTTAGCATCGAAGAACCAGATGACCGATAAGACAAAAGCCAAAATCGGACCGAGGCACGCAATGGGGCCGACGATGCCTTGAGGCAGCTTCTTACCGAAGAGTCCATTGATCGTCGCGCCGATCAAGGGCAGTAAAGGTATGAGGAAGAGGTACTGTTCCGCACTCACGGATCAAATTCCTTATTGGAGTTATTTAAAAGCTCACTCGAGCTCGTTCATTAACCATTAAGTAAATGCAGTTCGCCTGCATTTGTCGTTCGCCATTTTCTAAAAACAGCTAAGAGAATCGCTAAGCCGACGCCGGCTTCTGCCGCAGCGACTGCTAAAATCATGATCACAAAGATCTGAGGCATGTTGGGGGAAGCGGGAGTGGGGCTCGAAGCGATCGCCGCTCGACCAAAACCTACGAGCACCATGTTGGCGCTGTTGAGCATCAACTCCACGCACATCAAGATCACGATGATATTTTGACGACTTAAAATGCCGTAGACACCTACGCAGAAGATGGCGGAGGCGATCAGCAGAACATTATCCAGTGTGAGTTCCGTCATGGCTGAGAGCCTTTCCTTTCTTTGTGAGGTAGATCGCACCGATGATGGCGATCAGGATCAAAATACTCGTCAATTCAAAGGCGAGTCCGTGTTCTTCGAAAAGCTCCATGGCGATGGCCTCGAGCGATCCGGCTTCGGTTACCGCCGGGGTATCCGGCAAGAACGAATTGCTGAGGATCGGCGCATCATTCACTTTAGGCGAAGTTCGAATCGCCCAAGCCAAAAGGATGAACAATCCGACGCTTGCGATGGCCGATAGAACTTTTCTTTGAGTGGTCACTTCTTCCTTGATCTCTTCAGGTTTGAGATTCAAGAGCATGATCACAAAGAGGTAGAGCACCATGATGGCACCTCCGTAGACCAAAACTTGAATCACCGCTAAGAAGGGAGCGCGCAGGATTAAAAAGTTGAGAGCCCACGCGATGAAGAAGAGCACCATGAAGACGGCGCTGTAGACGGGGTTTTTTCGTGTCACGATGACCGCGCTGCAGACGACTGCAACGATGGCGCTCAGGTAGAACACGATGGCATCGATGGATTCAGGCATTTCAGCAAGTTTCCGTAATTCTTAGTTAGTTCCTGTTTCACAGGAACTAAGCCGAGTTGGGATCAACTCGGCCGCAAATGCAGGCTCGCAGAGTCTGCGTTTAGCGGAGTGAAAGCAAATCAAAGATTTGCTGGAACGGTTGAAACAGGCTCCACAGGAGCTTGTTTCAACATAAACTAGTTCGACAACAAACGATCTTTATCGTAAACCTTGGCGTGACGGTTGGTGGCGACAACGTTGTACGTTTCGGTCAACTCGATCGCGTCGCAAGGACAAGCTTCTTCACACATTCCGCAGTAGATACAGCGGAGCATATCGATCTCAAACACAGCGGGTCGTTTATCGCGGTCTTCCCACGGTGCTTCTTCGGCGATGATGCGAATACAAACAGAGGGACAAACCGTTTGGCACATGAAGCAGGCGACGCATTTCTCACGGCCAAGCTCATCTTTTTTAAGTCGATGCTCTCCGCGGTAGCCTTTTTTAACCGGAAGCTTTTCTTCCGGATAATTCAGGGTAAAGGTCTTGTGGCCATCGAGCTTCAAGATGTGCTTGAAGGTATTCCAAAGACCGGTGATCACCGCTGGAATGTAAGTCTTGAATTTGAAGCCCGTCGATTTCTTCTTCTCCCCAGTGGGTGCCTGGGTTTGTTGAGTTTCGGGAGGGCTCGCTGTTGATGTTGTCACTTGTTTTCCTTCGTAGCCAAATTCGCCAGAATTTGGACCGCTTTTTTTTATACTCTCTCCCCAAAAGACTGGCGTCTTTTTCTTCGCCTCGTCCTTGGGAAATTTAAATTCGAAATCTCAGTAGCCAATCTCGTCAGAGATTGGATCGTTATTCTCGAAATCCCTTAATTCCCTGCCGCTGCATCCGGCTCATCCCATCAGCAAGCAAACCACGGCGGTGATGAAGATATTGAAGAGCGCCAAGGGAATCAGCACTTTCCAACCGAGGCCCATCAATTGATCGTAGCGGAAGCGAGGTAAAGTCCAACGGACCCAAATGTAAATGAACAAGAGGATCAAGACTTTGACGACGAACGCGCCAATTGAAATTAATGTGCCTAAGAATCCTTCTGGTAAGCTGAAGCCAGGATCCCAACCTCCTAAGTAGAGGGTGACAGTCAGGGCACTCATAGTCACCATGGCGATGTATTCACCTAAGAAGAACATCGCAAATTTCATGCTCGAGTATTCCGTGTGGAATCCACCGACCAATTCGGCTTCACACTCGGGAAGATCGAAGGGAAGACGGTTGTTTTCAGCGAAGGCAGCGATGTAGAAAATCAAGAAGCCCAAAGGTTGCTTAAAGATGTTCCAATTGAAGATGCTCCCACTTTGCAACTCTACTATTCCGCCACTGCTCACTACGGCTGCGGTCTGACCGGCTTCTACGTCATAAAAGAAATTCGACACCATCAGGACGCCAATTAATGCTAAACCCATGCAGATCTCATAGCTGATCACTTGAGCATTGGAGCGTAGCCCACCTAAGAGTGCGAACTTGTTATTGGATGACCAGCCGCCTAAAGAGATTCCGTAGACTCCCAAAGACGTTACCGTGATGGCAAAAAGAACACCCATATTCAAATCTGCAATTTGAACACCTCGACCCACGGGAATCGTAGTAAAGGCAAACGCTGCCGGTAAAAACGCCAAAGCCGGTGCAAGAAAATACATCCACTTGTCGACGCCGGCAGGAACGATTTCTTCTTTGAAAAGAAGTTTAACCACATCGGCTAAGGGCTGAAACAGGCCGTTGGGTCCAACCCGGTTGGGACCCACGCGATCTTGAATAGCAGCAGCGATTCGTCTTTCTCCTAAGACGAGCATGGGAACCAACGACATGATCGCGCCGAAGACCAAAATAGGAGTGAGTAGTGGTAGAAAAAACTCAGGCATCGAATGACTCTTTGCTTTTCACTTAACTATTAACTTACGGTTGCTCGTTGGGGATTTTCTGTGGGGCTTTCAACTTGAATGCCCTGATCACCCAATTCACGAATCGTAGAAATTTCTAATTGAGGCCAAACGGCTTTTCCCATTTCCTTGAACAAGGCGGAGGGAGGAACGACTTTCGATCGCATGCCGAGTTCTTGCTGCATTTGTTGCAGAATCTCGTGTTCGTACCGAATGGTTCTTGGAAGTTGAGTGGCGATGCGAAGACGTTGAAGTCTTCCTTCACCATTTAACATGCTTCCATCTTTTTCCCCAAAGGTGGTTGCGGGTAGTAAGCAACTGTGTTGGGGGAGATGAGTGCGATCTCTTAAGCTGAAGATCGCTAAGAATTCTAATTGGCTCAGGGCACTCTGCCATTCGGCGGGTAAGTCCCAATCGAGAAGATCATCAAAGATGAGTGCTCCTCGAATCGATTGATTTTGTATGCCGCTTAAAATTTTCTCTAAGTTTTCTTCTAGGGCTTCCCGACCGAGGATTCTTTCGACGCCCAGGCGGTTGGGATTAGGGTCGCCCGGAATTTCAAATTGCTTGAAGGATTTCGCTTCCCGTTGGGGGCGACTAAAGGCACCGAGGTGAGGTGTCTGCAAACCATCGAAGAGGAGTTTGAAGACGTAGAGCTCTTCACAGCTCATGAAAGCACTTCCGATACCGGCGATCGCTTGTGTTCCATGGTTCGCACTGACTTGATTTAAGCCGTTGAAGATGGCACTTGCGGCGTTTTTAGGATTCGTATCGATCGTTCCATCGGCAGTTCTCAATTGATAGTCGAGAAGTCGGTCTTCACTGACCGCAGGTTTGAAGACTTCTCGACCTTCGTCGCACATCCAGTAGTCGTTCACTTCTGGATTGTGGCGAGGAACGATTCTTCGAGTTTGATTGCGTTCTTGTTGAATCTCAACGTTACAGCCTTTGGAGCAACCCGTACAAATTGAAGGCGTGTCTTTCATATTCCAGACACGCGCCTCATAGAGGAAGTCTTTTGAGATCAATGCTCCCACGGGGCAAATATCGACGGTGTTGAGTGAAAGATCGTTTTCTAATGGGTAACCTGGGAAGACATCGACTACTGAGCTGTCACCACGATGGATGATCGCGAGTTCCCCTGTTCCCGATACTTCTTCACAGAAACGAGTGCAGCGTTGGCAAACGATGCAACGGTTTCCCCAAAGAGCTACCGTGGAGCCCAAATCTTTGGTGGGCTTCATCATCTTAGGCTCGGTCATACGACTGTTATCGGGGCCGTGGTCGTAGACATTGTCTTGAAGCATGCACTCGCCCGATTTATCGCAGATAGGGCAATCGAGAGGATGGTTTAAGAGCATTAACTCGAGGACCCCTTCGCGGGCTTCTTTGACGGTGTCGGAATCGGTGGTGATTTCTAAGCCTTCAGCCACGGGAGTGACACAAGAAGCAACCGGCTTTCGAGCATTCGAGGCTTCGACCAAACACATCCGGCAGTTACCGTCGGGAGTGAGCCCCGGGTGGTAGCAGAAATGGGGGACATCGATACCCGCTTCGTGCGCTGCCTTGATCACCATCGTGCCGGCAGGGGCTTCGATCTCTTGGCCATTAATTTTGAATTTAACCAACTTCGCTTCGGACATAAGAAACTCTTCGTTTCGCTAAACCTAAGTTTTGTTTTCGATCAAGAGGTGGTCTCAACTTTGGATTGAGACGGTTTTGAAATGAGTTCGGGGTCGAGAGAGATTCGATTGGGGGTGTCTTTATCTTTACGTCGCTCTTGATTGTGTCGAGACACCGCCCCGGGTTGAACCAAGGGACCACCCGTGAAGATTCTTTTGTCGTAGCCGGCGCCCTGTTGGATTTTGGCTTCGAACTCACTTCGAAATTTGGTGACGATGCTGGAGCAAGGGAAGGCTGCCGCATCGGCCAGTACGCAGATGGTTTTCCCTACCATGCGATCGCAAATATTGAGCATCGTGTCGATGTCTTCCATGCGACCGTGACCGGCCATGATGCGTTTGAGAATTTTTTCAAGCCAGCCTGTTCCTTCACGACAAGGAGTACACTGACCGCAAGATTCATGATGGTAAAAACGGATGATGTTATAGAGAGCGTCGACCATATCGGTGGTGTCATCCATAACGATCACCGCTCCGGATCCCAGCATGGTGTCGATCGCCATCATCGAATCGAAATCGCAGGGCACATCGACTTCTTCAGCCTTTAAAACTTTGGCTGAAGTTCCGCCTGGAATTACGGCTTTGAGTTTGTTTCCTTTCCATACTCCACCGGCGACGTCGTAGATCAACTGTTTGAGGTTGATTCCCATCGGTACTTCGTACGTACCGGGTTTGTTGACGTGACCCGAAACACAAAGAAGCTTGGGGCCGGGGCCTTTTTCGGGGCCGATGTTTTTAAACCATTCGGCACCTCGGTTGATGATGTGCTGCAGGTTGCAAACGGTCTCGACGTTGTTCACCACGGTGGGACAACGGAAGAGGCCTTCAACGGCAGGGAAGGGAGGTTTAATTTTAGGTTGGCCGCGTTTACCTTCTAAGGAACTCAGTAAACCTGTTTCTTCGCCACAGATATAGGCACCCGCTCCGCGGTGGATGGTGAGATCTAAGTTGTAATCTGTTCCAAAGAGGCCCTTACCCAACATTCCTTTGTCGTAGGCTTCTTTAACGGCTTTGACGAGTTGTTCGTAGCCGTAAACCAGTTCACCACGAATGTAAAGGTAGGCGACGTTACATTTGATGGCGTAACTTCCGATGATGATGCCTTCGATAATCGAATGAGGATCCCGTTCGATGAGAACGCGATCTTTAAACGTTCCGGGCTCACTCTCATCGGCATTGACGACGAAGTATTTGGGCTTGTCAGTATTTTGTGGAACGAACGACCACTTCACGCCGCAAGGGAATCCCGCACCGCCTCGGCCTCGAAGATTCGACTCTTTGACGATGTCGATGACCTCTGAGGGACGATGCTCGGTGATCGCCTTCTTCGCTCCTTCATAACCGCCGTGCTTCAAGTAGTAGTCGATGGTATCCGACCCTTCTTGATCGACGTGTTTGAAGAGGATTTTCTCGTATTTACTGAGATCGAGTTCAGCCATATTTAGTTTCCATTTATCCTTCTAAGAATGAGAGCGATCATTCGAAGGACTCTAAGAGCTTATCTAAATCTTCTAAGGTTAAGTTCTCGTGGTAGTCGTCGTTGATCTGAACGACGGGAGCCGTGTCGCAGGAAGCTAAGCACTCTACCTTCTTGAGAGTGAACTTTCCGTCTTCGGTGGTTTCGCCGGGTTTGATTCCGAGTTTGTCTTCTAAGTGATGAACGACATCTCGACAACCTCTCAGGGCGCAGGGGAGAGTCGCACAAACTTGCAACACATACTTTCCTTCACCGGCTCGTTTGTAGTGAGTGTAAAACGTGAACACTCCGTAAATGTAACCGGGGGAAAGTCCCATCTCGCGCGCGATGCAATCGATCGCCGCCGCTCCGATGCCATCGAATTCCTTTTCGGCAACTCGAAGAACGGGCAGAAGCGCAGCTTCCCGATTGGGATAACGTGTGTAAATCCATTCGATCTTCTTTTTGGCCTCGGCGGAGAACTCGACTCGTTCGTCTTCGCGGGCTGCTTGAGTGATTTCTTGGAATGCTGACATAAATGTTTCCGTTAATTTTCTCTTTGATCGAATTCTTTAGTTGAAACTAACGATCCAGTTCTCCTGCGATCACATTCAAGCTCGACAAGATCGCAACGATATCTGAAATCATGCAACCGGGGGTGAGTTGAGTGAACATGGCGTAGTTATAAATCGAAGGAGGTCGCACGCGGACGCGGTAAGGATTCATCTCGCCGTCGGAGACGATATAGAAACCTAATTCACCATTGGGAGCTTCGGTGGGAGTGTAGATTTCCGTTCCGCGAACGGGTTGCACTCCGTGACCGAGCATGATCTGTTTGAAGTGGTGAATCAACGATTCGATGTTTTGGTAAACATCCGCCTTCTCGGGGAGGTTCATCTTTTTGTTTTCAACGTTGATGGGGCCGGGCTTTAATTTGGCGAGTGCTTGTTGAATGATCTTTAAGCTTTCTCGCATCTCAGCCATACGTTGTACGAAACGGGCCCAACTATCTCCGGCTGTTTGAGTGGGGACATCGAAGTCATAATTTTCGTAGCCACTGTAGGGGCGAGATTTTCTCACGTCGTAAGCGAGGCCAGAAGCTCTGGCGATCGGCCCTGACATTCCCCAGTTGAGGGCTTCTTCCTTTTTGATGACACCAATTCCGTGGAGACGATCTTCAAAGATACGATTCCCGATCAGCATCGTCTCTAATTCGTCTAAAACTCCGGGCATGCCTTTGAGGAGTTGATTGACTTTGCCATCGAACTCTTCGGGTACGTCTCGAAACAAACCTCCGATACGAGTATAGGAAGTCGTTAATCGAGCCCCACAGACGAGCTCCATGATGTCATAAATCTTTTCGCGTTCTTCGAAGCACCAGAGCATGGCACTGAACGCACCCAAGTCCATCGCCTGCAAGCCACAACAAAGAATGTGGTCGGCGATTCTTGAGATTTCACAGAGTAGGACGCGAAGCACTTGAGCTCTTTCGGGAACTTCGATTCCGAGAAGTTCTTCACAAGCTAAGGCGTAACCTACGTTGTTATTGATCGCAGAGAGATAATTCATCCGATCGGTGACCGTAATGAATTGAGTGTAGGTCATGTACTCGCCCAATTTTTCGAAGCCAGTATGGAGATAACCGATCTCACAGTCAGCTTCGACAACTCGTTCACCCTCGGTGACTAAGACGACACGAAGAGTACCGTGCGTCGCGGGGTGCTGAGGTCCCATATTGAGAACCATGCGCTTTCCGCCGAGCTCATCTTCCTCTTCGGTGAGAAAGACTCGAGGCTCGGGGTTTTGCTCGAGTTGGCGAATTTCTGGATCTTTGAGTCTACTCATTTTTAATCTGTATTTTTGAGTGTCGTGACGAACTGGATCAACAGAGGCTTTATACTTTTAGTTTCACAAACTAAGTCGTGAGGTGGGGAGATTGCTCTTCGGTGGATTGATCTTCAGCATCGAAATCTTCACCTCTTCGAATTTGCTGGAAGTCATCTCGCTCTCCGCGTCCTCTCAGGGGATAATCTTTTCTTAGGGGAAAACCATCGTAGTCAGAAGGCATCAAGAGTCTTCTCAGGTCAGGATTCCCGTCGAACTCGATGCCGTACATGTCGTGGGTTTCTCGCTCTCCCCAGCTGGCAGCTCGCCAGACTTCATATAAGCTGGGAACAACCGTATCTTCTTCAGGAACGGGAACCTTCACTCTAAAACGGTGTCCGAGTTCGAATGAAGTTAACTGGTAGACCACGGCGTAGCGCTCGGGGATTTCATCCACTTCCATGAGGAGATGATCTACTGCAGTGACATCACTGAGCATGTCGAACTTCAATTCGGGAGTCTCCTTCAAGTACTTGGAGATCTCAATTAAGTCATCGCGATCGATAACGATGTAGGATTGCCCGTTGTGGCCTCCCTCGGCGATGATCTTACCTTCAAATTGACTCTTGACGGCTTCGATGATGGCTTCTTGACTGAGTGCGCTCATGAACAACCTCCTCCGGTTGCGGGACCGGGAGTGAAGAGTTCTGCCGCTCTTTCAATTTCTTCAGGGCTAAATCGAGCATCGTCTGAAAGGTAGCCGGGGTGGCCTTCATCGATAATCTGTTGAATGCGAATCACTGCATCGATCAAAGACTCGGGGCGAGGGGGACAACCGGGGATGTAAACATCCACAGGAAGGAATTGATCGACACCTTGAATCAAGGTGTAGGTGTCAAAAACTCCGCCGCTCGAAGCGCAGGCGCCCATCGAGATGACCCACTTGGGTTCCGGCATTTGACTGTAAATTTTTAAGAGCACCGACATCATTTTGATCGAAATCCTACCGGAGACGATCATGAGGTCGCTTTGGCGGGGAGAGAATCGAATCACCTCTGCGCCGAATCGGGCTAAGTCGTATCGACCGGATAGAGTCGCCATCATTTCGATCGCACAACAAGCCGTTCCGAAGGGCATCGGCCAGAGCGAGTTTTTTCTCGCCCACTTTAAAACCCAATCCACCGTCGTGGTGACCAGTTTGTTTTCGAGAAGCTTTTCCGCTCCGGTCCCTTTGATGACGGGAATGTCATTCGTGAGGGTTTTGGGTTGATTGTTGGAGCCCGGGGTAATTATTCCCATTCCAATCCTCCTCTCCTCCACGCGTAGACTAAGCCGAGAGTCAAGATCGTCATGAAGACCATCATTTCGACGAAACCAAAAAATCCGAGTTGTTTAAATTTGATCGCCCAGGGAATGAGGAAGACCGTTTCGATGTCGAACAAGACAAAGAGGATGGCTACTAAGTAAAACTTGACGGAGAAACGATCCCGAGCTGCGCTCAGTAGGGGCATTCCACATTCGTAAGTTCTACTTTTAACTTCACTGGCTTTTCGTGGGCCTAAGAAGTAGGAGAGGCCGAGCATCCCCGAGGCCGTGGCGATCAACACTAAAAGGAAGACCGCAGCGGGGAGATAGGGTTCTAAGACACTTGTATCACTCAATTGAAGCAACGGAAGGTTGCTTAAATTAGGAAGTGAGTTGATGGCTTCAGTCAGCATGTCGGTACTGCTTTATGTTGACAACGATCGAATCACTGAATTTGAAAACATTCAGTCGTTCAATTCCTCTTTTGTTTCATCCTGTAAAGTGAAACCCATCACTCGAAGTGAAGGATTGAGCCTAACAGGAAGGGAGGCGGTAACAGCTTGTAGTTTTTTGAGGTGAAGGTGTTCAAGATCGAAATGGCTTGCCAGTAACAGCGTTATCTGTACATCATTCGGTTAGAGTCAGTAGATCTTACTTATTTGATGCGATTAAGCCTTCGCGATTTGAACCGCGTGTATCCAAATTGCTCGTGCGATGCTCCTCAGAGTTCCTACAGTCTTAGAGAGGCTGTAGGAGGCTCACTCAAAAGCCGTTTGTAAATGAACCCGTTAATAAATGAATTACGGTTTCAACAATCTTCTTCTTTGGGCTCGAGCACATGGAGTCAAAACGTAGGGCACTTTAAGCCCAGTGTTTATAAGGACTCACGATGCTCAAGCTGACAACGAGCATGTTTGATGTCGAAGCCCAGGTTTTGGCTCTCGAATCTTTCGGATGAAAAAGACTGAGCTTATCCTCTTGGCTTCAAAGTCACTTAAGTCGTTTCAATGACCAGTTCAGGCTGGCTTCATGATGGGACCTGAGGACGGGGCGGAGCATGTATGGATTTGTGGATTCTAAACCTCGTCCAATACCCTTCAAGGACAAATTGTGAAATTTTTCACAAATTGAAACGGCACTCTATAAGGGTCCGGATTTTTCCCAATTATTCAACTAGTTTAATTCCCTAAATTTTTGGAACATAAAACTTTAACGGAACAAGCGGATCGAGCGTAGGAATTCTTGCCGTAGCTGAATTCGTAAGAATTTGGCCTTTTAGCTTTTCCAGCCAAACTTTTACAAGTTCGGCTACAACTGGCGTCTTTTGCCCTAACTTGGAGGTGGAGCCTTTTGTCCCACTGTCGGAAATGGTCTTGACAATCATCTGTAAAAAATAGATGATGTTTATTCTGTTTATATATAAAAAATAATATTTCTTATATAAAGATGGTAGAATTAAATGAGTCGCGAGTTTCTTTCGCAGTTATCTAATTTCCCTAACTAAGGATAGTTATTCAAGATGAGCGAATCAGAGTCTCTGGATCGAGCGGAGGGCAAGCCGGATAAAAAGGTGGTCCGAAGCTTCACCGCATCGCAGGAAGAGCTCCACATGTTAGAAGCCTTGGCTCGCTACCATGGGCTCTCTCGAACCTCGGTCATCACCAGCTTAGTTAGAAAAGAATTTTGGCGAATCTTTCCTCAGGGCACTCCTGAGGTACAGCCTGAACCGGGCGCCCGGGTTATTAATAAGGAGAGTTCATCATGATCACCACCGGTCAAAACAGTCCCGTTGCTTTCCAAGGCCCGGCCCCCTGGGATACGTTCGATCCCGAGAACACTTTGAATTTAAGGATGATCGAAGAGATCCGCGAATTAGCCAAAGAGAAGAATGCGGTGATCTTGGCTCATAATTATCAACTTCCCCAGGTCCAAGAGTGCGCCGATCACGTCGGTGACTCACTGCAGCTCGCTCGTTTGGCCCAAGAAAGTGATGCTGATCGCATCGTTTTCTGTGGCGTTCACTTTATGGCGGAGTCGGCCAAGATTTTAAATCGTACGAAGAAAGTGCTCTTGCCGCATCTTGCAGCGGGTTGCTCCTTAGCTGATTCGATCACTGCCGATACCCTCGAAGATTGGAAAGAACGTTACCCCGGTCGAGCGGTGGTGACCTACATCAACAGTTCGGCCGAAGTGAAAGCTCTATCCGATGTTTGTTGCACCTCGGCGAATGCCGCCAGCGTGGTGAGAAATATTCCTGAAGAGAAGATCCTCTTCACGCCCGATCGCAACTTAGGGGCTTGGGTCAAAAAACAAGTTCCTGAAAAAGACATCGTCGTTTACGACGGCGCTTGCCCGACTCACGACATCTTACGAGGCCCTTCAGTTGATACAGCTCGTCGAAAACACTCTGAAGCAGTTGTGATCGCTCACCCTGAATGTCGTGAAGATGTTTTAGCCTTAGCGGATGAGGTTTGCTCAACTTCGGGAATGATCGATGCTGTAACTCGACATCCCGATGCTAAGACATTTTTAGTAGCTACCGAGTGGGGACTTCTCTACCAACTGAAGAAGCGCTTCCCTGATAAAGAATTTATCGCCGCTGATGGTTGCATCGGTTGTCGTTTACATTGCCCCTACATGAAGATGATCGACATTCCTGATGTCCTTCGTTCCTTGCAAGAAGATGTCTTCGAAATCGATGTTCCTGACGACGTGATTGATGGGGCTCTGAGCTCATTGCAACGGATGTTAGATATTCCCCGAGATTTTTAAATAGAGAGTGTGACCATCCAATGCGAGCGATATTTCCTTTTTTGCTGATCATCGAAGTAGGATTTTTGGTGGTCGCAAGTTTTATGGGGTTGATAATTGATAAAGGTCCAAGTGGTACAGATCATGTGCTCATGGGGATCTTAACCGCTGTCTATACAATGTTCCTACACTGTCTGGTGATGTTTTATCTGATCGGAAGTGGAAAGGATGTGAAGAACGCCACCGAAGACTATCCCGATCTTTGGGAAGAGTTTATTTTAAAGAGTAAGAAGGTTCGTAGGATGTGTTTTCCGTATTCTGCGGCTTCTGTGATCATGATCTTATTAGCTGCATTTGCTGGAGTCTGGGTTCATGGCCAGCTAATAGTCGAAGCCTATCAAAGGTTGCCGAGTGGCACAGATGTTGAAGCTAAGGATATCGTTCTTCCAGTTAGAGACTTTGCTTTTTGGTGGATTCACCTTGCGGTACTGGCCGTTGCTTTAGTCATTAATATCCCTACCTTTTTCATTGAGAGGAAGGCTATCTTTGAAAACGGTAAGCTGATTCACGAATTGAATGATCGATTATTGGCGAGGATTTATCCGGCGGAAGGGCCGGCGATTGAAGAAGGTGAGTCGGCTTCTTCTGGTGAATCGACCTAATGAATTTAATACCATTCTTGATCAGATTAGGTGGTTCTGGGAAAGGGAGCTTTGAGTGGATAGCGGGGCCGCTTTTGCTACTCGTTTTTTTGTATGAATGTTTAATCAGAAAGAACTCGGATAAATGGTCCGTTAGATTTCTATTCCTATATTCTCTCTTATGCTTCATTAAATATTTAACTCTATTTGAATCCTTTGATACCGCCAACATCCGAACTTGGGCATTCGGTGCTCAAATTTTTGGGGCTGTTTTTATGATCCCTTACGCCTTATTTTTGTGGGGCGAAAAATTTAAGTAGTGTAGCCGCCAAACTCGTCACTATAGTAGTCGTCTCGCTCCGCGAGGCGTCTCCTGACTACGGTTTTTATTTTTTATAATCTATAAAGAGCTTGGTCGAGTGATTTCGAATGGCTTTGGATTGTTGAGCTTATTAAGGTAATCGATAAATATCTCTTTGACGCTATCCGCAAATATCCTAATTATTTTAATGTGAAGATTTAATTAGGAAGTGTAGTTAGCTTTTAGGGAAGGACGCACGTGGAACGTGCGGACTACTTTTGCTTCTCTGGCACCCAAGCGGTTGTTCTTCCGGCTACGTCGATGAATTCGATGGTTTCGCCTTTGTGGGTTTTGGCGCCTGCTTTCTTCTTCCAGCGGTAGTGGAAGAGCCATGATTTGGGGAACTTACTTTTGAGAGCGTCGACCGATACTGCTCTTGAGATGATGTACTCTAACTTTTTATGAAGAGCGGCGATCTCTTTGTCAGTTAAGGTGGTTGTCGATCGACGAGGATCGATTCCGGCTTGGTATAAAATTTCATCAGCGATCCAATTGCCCACGCCGGCAGCGAAAGATTGATCTAAGAGCAATCCCTTGATGTTTTTCTTTCGCTTGGAAAACTCTTCTTTGAAGGCGGTTTTGGAGAGAGGGGTCGTTAAGGGATCAAAACCTAATTTTGATATCGGGCCTTGATTTAAGACGTCATCTTGAAATAACACTTTCCCCAAGCGGCGAGCGTTTGTAAAAGCTAATTCAGTATCGTCATCAAAAGTTAAAATGACTTTTGAAAATTTGGGGGGCCATGCCGTATCCACTTTCTCTCCGTGAGAAACAAGTTTCAGGGGAGTATGATCTTTAAGCCGAAAGGCTCCCGTCATGCCAAAATGAAAAATGGGCCAAGGCTTTTTCGATAGCTCAACCCAGATGTATTTTCCTTTGCGGTGAACGCTTAAGACTTTTTTCTTTAATAAGTGTTTGCGAACTTCCTTCGCCTTTTTCCCCTCAAAAACAATTTCATCTTCGGTACAAACCACCTTCGTGATGGTTTTATTCTTCGCGGCTTGTTCGAATAGCTTTCGACCAAATTCAACTTCAGGAAGTTCAGGCATGGGGATTTAGACTGTTATTTCAAGCCCGACGCGTTAGCGAGGGATAGGCGTCTATCCCATTTTAGCAATGCATTTAGCTTTAGACCTTGGGTGAGTAAATTTGGCAATGGATGTGATTTTGCTCAGATCCATTCCGTTCGTGATTTCAAACGGAATAAAATACTAACAACGCTCTAAATTTTAAATCAAACACAGCACTCGTTAACACTTCGCGCTTGAAATGGATTACGCTTGGCTGGAGTTTATTTGTTTTCTAACGTCGGCAGCTTATAACACTTCGCCACTCGGTCATTCCTCACCAACAAATAATCACCCGCGAGTGCGAACGCGTTCCAGCATTTACCATCTAAAACTTTGAGCTCTGAAAACTCAGTATTCGTTTTAGGACTGGGTTGAGTGAGAAACAACTCTCCGTCCTCGGATTGAATGAGAAGGTGCTCACCGACCAATAAAATTTGTCCGTGACCAAATCGCCCCTTCTTCCAAACTCGTTTTCCGGATTGAAGGTTTTGGCAAGTTAATATCCCATCGCTTAATCCATACACAAAGCCGTCGATTTGTACTAAGTTGGTGAACTTGGCTCTTAGGGTGTTATTCTCCCAAAGCAACTTGACATTCATTTTGTCAGTAGAGTTAGCACCTAATTCGAGCAGCTTGCCTCCTACTCCGTACCCAGCGGATACAAATAATTGATTCTCACCGACAACTAAAGGTTGAGCCACGCTTGGATAAGTGCCTGGCCAAGGATATTCCCAAAGCACTTTTCCATCTTCGATCGAATGACCCACCACGCTATCTTTGTTGAGCATGATGATATGGCGAACGCCACTCAACGTTCCGATCATCGGGGAGCTGTAACTCGAGCGATCATTTCCCCCTTTCCAAACGACTTCTCCGTCGGCTTTGTTATAGGCAAAGAGAGAGTTGCCATTACGCCCACCGGCGCTCACGATAACTAAATTACCTTCGATTAAGGGAGAGCAGGACTTTCCCCACTCGGTGCTTTTAAGCTCGGCATTTCCGTCGGTCAAAACGTTTCGAGTCCAATAGGGATTTCCCGTCAACAAATTCAAGCAGTTGAGGATTCCAGTGGAACCCAAAGTATAAACACGTTGCTCAGAAATGGTGGGAGTGGCCCGCGGACCATCGCCGGCGATCACCGATTCATAATTGGCTTCATCTAAATGAGTCCAAAGTAAATCTCCATTGTCGAGTCGATAACAGGTAACGGCCTCTTTATCACCGCGTTGTTCTTGAGTGAGCGCCCGACCCCCTGAAATCGAAAACGATGACCAGGCGGTTCCTACTGGAACCTCCCATACCTTTTGGGGAGGTGTACTTTCCCAGTCGGGATCTAACTTGGGTGAACTAAGAATTCCTGTACGGTTCGGCCCCAAGAATTGCGGGTAGTCTTTAGCCGAGGGAGGCACTGGGATTTTGTCTTCAACGATCTCAACCCTGGGAGTGGTGGGACTCGTTGATTGTGGAGTCTTAGGTTTGGACTCTAAAATCGTTTCACTGGGTTTCTTTTCCCAACGAAACTTGAACTCGAGCACGAAATCTCCACTGACTCCTTCGATCTCAAACAAAGAGAAGAACACAGCTGGAATCAAGACGAGAGAGCTAAAGATCTTAAGTTTTGCTTTTCGACTCAAACGCGAAAATAAAAAAGCCCAACTCACTGAAAGGAACAGCGTGAGAATGACCGATGCGTAAGTCAATAAGAAGCGATTTTGTCGCATCATATCGGGGTAGATCCAGATGGTGAGCAGAAGGATCGATTCTAAAACTAGAATTAAAACAAGAGGCCACCAACGGATTTTTAAGTTTTGGTTTTCCACGTAAATTTATCCATCAAGTTTGATCTGTAGCCAAATTCGCAAGAATTTGGATCCATTCGTATTGTAGCGCCACCCCTTGTGGGTGGCCTCTTTTAAGATGTTTGTAATTTTAAAATTATGCGATCACTTTGAAATAAAGCCTGGGGCAAGCCCAGGCGCTACAGGGGGGAGTCCTCAAAATTTTGTGTTTTTGGTATTCACCACGCCATCTCCCAAAGCTCTTCAAAATCTTCAGGTTTGCACGGGCGGGGATTCGTGAGGTGACAATGATCGTCTAATGAACGAGCCAGGATTTCCTCTTTATCCTCTTCGGGGATTGAAAGCGATCTTAATGTTGTGGGGATTTTCCAGTTTTCTATATGACCCTCAATCCAATCGATACCAGCGCTTAAGTCGGCATCGGGAGCCAAACCGAGTGAAGATAGAAGAAGGGATAAGGCCGAGGGTGAAATATGTTCACGGTTAAATCGAAGAGCGTGAGTCAAAAGCACTCCATTCAACAAGCCATGATGGATGGGGTGTAAGGCTCCGATGGCGTGAGAGAGTGAATGGATAACACCCAGTCCTTTTTCGAAACCGATGCCTCCCATCATCGCGGAGACCTGCATGTCTTGACGAGCCTGAATGTTTTCGGGTTCTTGAAGTACTAAAGGGAGGTCTTTGGCAATACGACGAATCCCTCCCGTGGCAATCGCTTCGATCGTGGGATGCTCTCGAGGAGAAATTAACTCCTCAATGCAATGAGTTAAGGCATCGATGCCCGTGGCTGCAGTTAAACCGTAGGGAAGTTTCAAAGTTAGCTTAGCATCTAGGATGGACCAATCAGGAACGAGATTGGGGCTGGCGAGTAGAGTTTTTCGTTTGATGTCTCCACGTTGGGTGACGACTAAAGAGCCGCGAGAGACTTCGCTTCCTGTTCCTGAAGTGGTTGGCACGGCGAGCATGGGAGGCATCGCCTTGTTGATTTTCTTGAGCCCACCTTTTAGGAAATCATAGTCGCAAATCGTTCCTTCGTGTGTTGCCATCAGTTTGATGGCTTTAGCCGCATCGATCGGGCTTCCCCCTCCCAAGGCAATCAACCCATCGCACCCACTCTCTCGATAGAGCGTTAAGGCGCTTGTCACATCCTCTTCTTTAGGGTTTGGGGAAACATCTAAAAACACGGCGGAAGAGTTTGCCAATTCACCTAGGGCATTTTGAGCGAGTGCCAAAATACCCGCCGCTTCAATTCCTTTATCCGTGACGATTAGAGGACGTTGAATTTTCGTTTTAGAGCAGAGTTCTCCCAAATGCTGAAGGCTGCCCGGGCCGACGATCATGGGGTAGGGGATTGCGTAGCGTTCCATAGATTTATTTGATTAAAGTCGTAGCCGAACTTGTAAAAGTTTGGCGTCTTGGATTTTGAAAATGTCTTGAAAGCCGGCCAAATTCTTACGAATTCGGCTACGGGGTAGGATTACGACTTCGCGCCAATAACCGTATAGACCATATAGCCGAAATAAAGAAGAACAAAAAGCGCACCTTGCCATCTTTCGATATGCCCGCGGAGCTTTCCGACTAAGAGGAAGATCAGGATCAAAGCCGTGGCGGCCATGTTGATGATGATATCTCCGATTCCGGCGCGGTCAAAAGGCAGATTTGTGATCATCGAGCCAGCACCTAAGATCCAAAGCAGGTTAAAAATATTCGATCCGATGATTCCGCCGACTACCAAGTCGGGTTGTTTCTTCCAGGCGGCGACCATACAGGCTGCAAGTTCGGGAAGGCTTGTTCCAAAAGCAACCACGGTGAGTCCGATGACCCGTTGAGAGATTTCCATCGATTCCGCAATACTAACTGCGCCGTCGACAATCCACTGACCTCCAAAGGTTAAGCCGGCTAAGCCCAAAAGAACCAAAACGATGGCGACGGGTAGGCTTCTCTGTTTGATTTCATCTTCACCTTCGTTCTCATCTCCATTGTCCAATCGAGCGATACTGAAGGTGTAGTGTAAGAACAATGCAAAGAAACATAGGAGGGCTAACGAGTCGGTTCTCGAAATCACATCGGGAATGTTTTCATTCACTTCGACCAAAGAGTCATTGGCAAGAAATCCGACGAGGAGGATGGACAGAAGGCTGAACGGGATTTCCTTCCGAGCGGTATTTTGCCTAATAATCAGGGGGCAAAGAACGGCAGATGCACCCAAGATTAAAAGAGTATTCGCGATATTACTTCCGAGGACATTGGCGATGGCTAAGTCGGTATTGCCTTTGTAAGCCGAGTAAGCACTGACGACCAATTCAGGAGCGGATGTTCCAAACGCGACGATCGTTAATCCGATGACGATATTTGAAATGCTGAGAGACTTCGCAATCGAGGCGGCTCCATCCACGAGTAAGTCTGCTCCCTTGATGAGCAAGATGAAGCCAACTGCGAAAAGAATGTAGGTCATCACATTTATCCAGAGAATGATGTCGGTGAAAATTAGTTCCTGTTGAATAACAGGAACTAATTATATTTGCGTGGGATCACGCAAATCACAAACATAGGCTCTTAGCCTATGTTTGTGAAGCGACGCAGTTCGTAGAACTGCTTGGAGCGTTGGACTAAAGGTCGATATGACCTTTAGTCCTCAAAAATGCAGAAGGGACACTTCAGCTCCTGCTTCAACTCATTTTAGAGTGGTCAAGAACTCCACTAAATCTCTAAGTTCCGAAGGAGAAATCTTAGTGTGTAAATCTTGAGGCATAGCTGAAATCCCTCGTGAACGGTTCAAGATGTCATCTTTTTGGATTTTGATGAGTTTCGCCTGATTGTCTGCGATGGTCACTGAAGACTCATCTTCAGCTTTGAGGACTCCGTTATAAACGACCCCCTGCCTTACAATCAACTGAACCGACTCGAAGCCTTCTGCCACATCTTGATCCGGAAAGACTATGGATTCTAACAGGTATCGTCGAGATTTTTCTTTGGCAACTTGAGATAAATCGGGCCCTACGTCTCCTCCGTTTTTGTTAATTTTGTGGCAACGGACGCAGTAAACTTGAGTGTTTTGGAAGAACACTTTTCTCCCGTTCCACCGATTTCCTCCGGCTAAAAGTTCGATATAGGGGCTGAGCGCATCGTCGGGATCTTTGGAATCTTCGTAAGCTTCGACCTTCGCGGCAACCGATGACGAGTTCCTTAATTTTGCGCTTTCTAATAAATCAAGTCGTAAAGGGGGAGGCACATTTCCATTTTTAAGTCGATCGAGCCAATTTTCTAAAATCTCATCGGCTTTCGCTGCTTTCAATGATCCTAAGACCTTGAATGCCATCTGTTTTTCGCGGGTCGTTCTGGAGTTGAGAGTGCGTTCAATTTCTTGAAGCGCTTGAGGGGGTGAGAGTTTCCCCAATTGTTCTAAGGCAGCTACTCGCAGTTGAAGGTGATTTGAATTCAATGCCTTATTGATGATTTCAGCCAAGTTCTTGGCCTCTAACTTGGACAAGGCTCTCAATGATTCAACTCGTACTGCAATGGGGGTTTCTTCAGTTGAGACGAGTTGGCTCAGGGGTTGAAGCCAATCGGTGAGTGCTAAAGTTTGGATGGTTTGAATCGTAACGGTTTGAAGTTCTGTTATTCCTGAGCTTAACAAAGGAGCTACGACCGGTTGTAGAGCCTGAATGGAATCTTCCTTCGATCGATTGTCGAGCGGTCTCCAAGCTCCGACGACGCGGTCACGTCCTTGAGGAGCTTCCCAGGTTTTTAGAAGTTCAATCGCTTCGATTCGAGTTGCGGTGTCGAGGTCTTTACGAGTTGCGAACGATGCGATTTCTTTTGCTTTATTTAACCGGTGCATCGCATTGAGAATGCGTTGAGCCAGAGGGCGACTGAGTGAAGTACGATTTTTGATTTTCGTCAGTGCTTCAAAGGCTGTAGGGATTGGTAGGTCGTAGATCGCGCGAGCGGCTTCTAAAACAATTTCGTCTTTAACATCGTCGAGGAACAAAGTAATAAACGAAGAACGCATATGACGCATCGCTAAAAGAGAACCCATTCGAACCGAAGGATGAGGATCTTTGGCTCTCGCAGCAATCGCGGTGATATCACCTATCCTCGCTAAGGCCAATGCTGCAGAGTGGCGGACGACGGGGTCTTTATCCGAGTTCTCTTTGAGGACTTGAAAGATGGCAGGGATATGTGACGGATCTCCTATTTTACTCAAGCTTATACAGGCGAGGGATCGAACTCTTAAATTTGGAGAGGTTAATAGTTTGCTGACTGCCGATGCGCTTTCTTTAAATTTTGCATCACTAAAAACGCGGCACAGTTGCGCTTGGACTTCGATATCTTCATCTTCAGTGAGTTGGATGAGAGGTTGCAGAATCGTACTCGTTTTTCGTCCAATCTGTCCGAGAGCCCAGATGGCATGAATGCGCGTCATCCGAGGATTCTGTTTTTGTGCGGCTTGAATTAATAGAGGAACTGAGCTGGAACTGCGTTGAGCCAGTTCAAACTGCGCTTCTTGCCGAACCCTTCGATCGGGGTGATCGAGGAGCTGAATAAGGTGGGGGGCTTCAGTTTTTTGAAAACCTTCGTTGAGTAATCTCTTTGTTTCTTGAACCAGTTTTGATTGAGCGTGTTCAGGATGGGCAATTTTATACAAGCGTCCTTGATCTGTTTTTTCCCATCCTTGTAACCAATCAGAAACGTAGGCAGAGCCATCGGGGGCGAATTCGATGTCAGTGGCTAAAACACTCCAAATAAATTGACCTCGATCTTGCATTTCAAAGCTAGCGCCCTTGGGAGTTACCGAAATTAAACGCACTCCACTGTGAGCAAAGTCGCCCCGAAAATCACAAAGGAAAAACAAGTCTTTATACTTATCACCGAGACCCGTTCCGGGGTAGTAAGCTAAGCCCGAAGGCCCATCGGCGTAGTTGGCAATCGGAGGGATAATATAAGCTGCTTGACCATCAAACTGTGGATGCCACAGTTTTTCGACGTTCCATGGGCCGCGTGAAACCGGTTGAGTGATGTATTGGTAGCCCATCCTCCAACCGCTATCTCCTCCTTCAACCAAGTACACCCAACGCGCTTTGTCTCCAGAATCAGAATTGTTTTCTCCGGTAAACAAATTTCCGAAATCGTCGAAGGCTAACTCCTGGGGATTCCTCAAGCCGTAAGCAAAAACTTCGAGTTCGGACCCATCGGGTTCACAACGAAAAACGGCGCCAGTATCGGGTAAATAAATATGGCGGTCTTTAGTTTTAACGTTGGTACCGCGATCTCCAATACTAAAGTAAAGTTTGCCATCAGGACCGAAGATCAGACCATGAAGATCGTGACCTAAATAACCTACGTGAACTCCGTAACCGGTGTGAAGAGATCGGCGTTGATCCGAAACGCCATCGTTGTCTCGATCATGAAGAAGCCATAAGTCAGGGATACAGGCATACCAAACATCTTTTCCTCGCTTGAGAACACCGGCTCCTAAGCCGACTCCTGCTTGGGTAAAACCAGAAGCAAAAACAAAGTCTTTATCTGCTTTGCCATCATTGTCGGTGTCGAGGATCAACTTCACCCGATCGTCATGCCCGATGTAAGTTTCTTCAAACTGATCACCGTGGTGCTTCTTGTACATTTCCACCCGTTGCTGAACGGTCCGTAGCGCCATGTCATCGTCAAGCCAATACATGTGTTGCCGGGTATCGGTAACTCCGTCATTGAGCCGATAGGTTTCTACAACGTAAAAGCGGTTTTGATTATCGATGGTGAAGGCAACGGGATTCGCTAAGAGTGGCTCTTGTGCAAAAAGAGATACCTTTAAGCCTTCATCAACTTGAAAGCGTTGGATGGCGAGTTCGGCATCGTTGGGGGTGGTGGGTTGGGCGAAAATCGAAAAGGGGATAATGATTGTTAATACTAAAGCTAATTTTATTTTCATTATTCTTAGCCCGTTTAGGTTTACCGCAGCGCTCGCTTACGCTTCGCGCATGAAATGATGACTACTAGCAAAAGGCCTCTCTTCTATGGAAGAGAGGCCTTTTGCTTAGACTGAATGTACTTGAACTTATTCACCGGGGATCGTTAACACTTATTGTGTGATCAAAACCCTAGTCCTTTAGCTTTCAGTCGAATCTTTAAGAAGTAGTAATCGGCGGTGATAAAAAGCGTGTGGCCATCTTCTCCGAAGCCACAGTTGGCAGTTGCTTGGCCGGTGGCTAAGGTGGCGATGTGTTCACCTTCAGGTGTGAAGATCAAGACTCCACCCGGTCCGGTTGCGTAGATATTACCTTCAGTATCGACGGCTAAGCCATCGGGAAGGCCTTTTTTATCTTCTTGCCCGACCCACTCTGTTTTGTCAGCCAAGACGGTTCCTTCACCTAAGGTTCCATCTTCATTGACGGGAAATTTCTTCCAGATCGCCATTTTAGGATCGGAATTCGCCACGTAGAGAGTTTTTTCATCGGGAGAGAAGCCGATCCCATTGGGTCGAGTCATCTCTTTGGTTAATAAAGTGACCTTCTTATCTTTGGACAAGCGGTAGACCCCCTGGAAATCTAGTTCTTTGGCCGGATCATCCATTCTTTTCTCTAATCCGTAGGGAGGATCGGTGAAATAGAGGTCTCCGTTCGTGTGGAAGACTAAATCATTGGGGCTGTTGAAGCGTTTTCCCTGATAGTTGTCTGCCAAAGTGATCTTCATCGCTCGCTCAGGGTCGACCAGTTTGGCGATGCGGCGGTTTCCGTGTTCACAGAAGACCACGGTGCCGTCACTTTTATCTAACGCTAGGCCATTACAGCCGGGTTCGCCTTTTCGAGCGACATCACCGGTATATCCAGCGGGTTTTAAGTAAAGAGAAACACCCTGACCTTCTTTCCAGCGATAGACGCTGTTGGGCGGGATGTCAGAAAACAAGACATGTCCTCCTGTTTCATCGGGAACCCACACCGGGCCTTCAGCCCAATCGTAACCCTCGCCGAGGATTTCCATCTTAGCACCGGCAGGAATGAGGGCGTTCGCTTTCGGGCTTAAGATTTCAATGGTCCCGAGAGTGCGTTTTCCGGCGCAACCTAAGCCTAAAAAGGAGAATGTCGCTAATGCGAGGATCGCCATCGGAGCTATCCAGTGGCTGGTAGGTCTGTTGTTTACCATGTGAATGTTGTCCTCGATGTTTAGGGAATGAATCTATTGATAGTGATGACTCAAAATAGGTCAAAACCGCTGGCGACTCGCCTCAAGTTTTGTATGAGCAAGAATTTGAGTTCTCTCTCCCGCTCGTCCAGTTCGACTTACAGTGGACTCCTTCTAGGATTCCTTTTCACTATATAAGGAATATAAGGGTGGAGGCGAATAAGGTAGTCCCCGGCAAGTTGAGGGTCAATTGTGATTTGAAGATTTTCTTAATGAGTTCTTAAGATCTTGTGAATTCACTGTGGATTTCTACTTTCTCGCACCAACTCAACGGGATCCGATAATGTTTTTTTGCGCCTCGTATTTAGCGGTTCTTTACCGCGCGAGTGGAGCTTTTTGACGCACCTCTAGGGGATGATAGTAAGCCGTTGAAAATGTAGGGAAAATCATTGCAAAAGGTGAAGGAAAATATAGGATTTCCAAGACTTTGTGAAAATTGTAACGAACCTAAGTACATGCTTAGCTCATCCTTTGCGCTCTTTTAAGCGTATTTTAACTGCAACTCTCGTTGCAGTTAGAGCTAGACGTGCGGCTTATTGTTGCATGCCTATCGAGCTCATTTCACGTCGCTTTTCTCTTGTCTTAAAAGAGAGACTATTTCCAAAGAGTGGGGGGGAAGTGAGTTCGTTTTTGTAATGGAGTCCTGATCGGCTCTCCATCTTACATGATATTTGATTAAAAATTTGACCCGTCGACGGTAAAAGTCATGGTTTCAAGCCTCTCAGCATCGATCGTTCAGCATTTGAACGCCGTTCTGGCCCAAGCAGCAAATGAAGCAGCAGCCCCCGCGGAATCTGCAGCACGAGGAAGCATGGGTTATGACTTAACCGCCATCCTCATTTTTACCTTGTTTGGGATCGCCTTTGTGGTCGGAACGGTTTCGCTTCTCAGTCGAATCGCTCGGCCGGCTGCAATGCCTGAAGATGAGCCTTCCAAGGGTGAAACTTACGAGTGTGGGGAGCCGGCCGTCGGAACTTCCTGGGTCCGCTTCGATATCCGCTTTTATACCGTAGCCTTGGTGTTTCTCATCTTTGATGTCGAAGTTGCCTTCTTATTTCCCTGGGCCGCGATCTTTAGAGACCTTCGGGAAGCGAGTTACGGTTCCTTCCTATTCTTAGAAATGCTCATCTTTATTATTATCCTTCTCGCTGGCTTTGTTTATTGCTGGAAGAAGGGAGACTTAGATTGGATCAAGGCGACGGATGCCCACGTCAGCAGGAAGAGTTCAGAGCCAGAATCAACTGAACCTCAAGATGACAATGCCGAAGCGGAAGTTGCCCAAGCAGCTTAAGCCTCTGTCGATTCCTGATTCACCCTTGGTGGTAAAGACATTCCAGAGTTTTCAATTTTAACCTTAAAACTAGTTAGAAGCTCCTCGTAGGGACCAATCCAATGACCCAACTCGAGAATATGAACCCCGACCCGTTGACGCGCGATTCAGTGCTTCTGAATACCGTCGACAACGTCGTCAACCTCACTCGGGCAAACTCTGTTTGGCCGCTCACATTCGGTTTAGCTTGTTGCGCGATCGAAATGATGGCTGCCGGTGCCTGTAAATACGACCTCGCTCGTTTTGGATCGGAGACCTTCAGGGCTACGCCTCGTCAAGCTGACTTGATGATCGTCGCCGGAACGGTAACTCACAAGATGGCACCGAGGGTCAAGCGCCTCTACGATCAGATGCCCGAACCTAAGTTCGTCATCGCGATGGGTGGCTGCGTGATTCGGGGTGGACCCTATGTGAAGTATGGATATCACGTGGTTAAGGGTGTCGACTTGGTCATTCCTGTCGATGTCTATGTGCCCGGTTGTCCTCCTCGCCCCGAAGCCTTGCTCGAAGGTATCTTCAAAATTCAAAAATTGATGATGCGCGAACGGATCACCGACCGTGAACGTCTGTCCACGAAACCGAAGATGTATCAGCCGACATAAGCCAGGGGCGGCGACACTTAGAACACCAACAAGCTGAATCCTAAGATTGTTAAGTTTTCAGCACTCAGTAAAAAACGAACTTAAAGGAGATTGGGAAGGCCATGTCGACCCAAGCAGCCAGAATCGCTAAAGGAAAAGAGGACGCGGAAAAGATCTTTCCGATGGTGAAAGAGAAATTTCCCGATGCAGTTCTCGAAGAGAGCATGCCCGCTAAAAATGCGGACCCTTTCCTGGTGATCGAACCGGCTTCTCTTCACGAGGTTTGTGAATACCTCAAGAATGAATCCGAATTGAACTTCAATCTACTTCACACTGTTTCTACTGCAGATTTTCTGGGGGGAGATGATGAAGAAGGAAGAATTGAAGTGACTTACTTCCTCGACTCTACGGAGCATGTTCACCGATTGAACCTCAAGGTGAAGCTTCCCCGTGAAGGAGGCAGTGTTCCTTCTGTTTGTGATCTTTGGCAAACCGCCAATTGGCACGAACGCGAAGCCTTTGACTTGATGGGAGTTCACTTCGAAGGTCATCCGAATCTGGTTCGCATCCTTTGTGCGGAAGACTGGGAGGGGCATCCTCTCCGCAAGGATTATGTGATTCCTGAAAGTTTCCACGGAATTAAAAACATCGTCTACTGAAAATATTAATTGAAACACGTTCCTTCGGTCCTTGTTTCAATCGTTTCGGCAGTTCTTAGAACTGCCTACACTCCGCGGCCACTGACTCTTCGAGCCAGTATCCGCGGCCGAGTTGATTCCAACTCGGCGTAAGTTCCTGTTTTCTGGAGCTAATTAAAAGTTAAAAATGGGATGAACCGAGTCGGTGAGTTCCATGTTCATAAAAACGTAAGAAAGCGATTCGTTGTCATGATCAACGCTGGAGATCTTCGAACCGAAGAAATGCTCCTCAACATGGGTCCTCAGCACCCCAGTACTCACGGGGTATTCCGGGTTGTTATCCGTACTGACGGAGAGATGATCCTCGAGACCGAATCTCATATCGGCTACCTTCATCGCTGCTTCGAAAAAATTTCTGAGAATGTGAATTACATGCAGGTCGTGCCTTATACCGACCGCATGGATTATCTCTGCGCGATGATCAATAACCTCGGCTATGCTGAGGCCGTCGAGAAGTTGATGGAGTTGGAAGTTCCGGAACGGGCGAAATACATTCGTATCATCGCTTGTGAGCTCAATCGAATCGCCAGTCACCTTTTGGCTTTCGGAGTTTACGGTTTGGACTTGGGAGCGATTACTCCCTTCTTGCACGCCTTCCGTGATCGAGAAAAGATTCTCAAAATCTTCGAGAAGCTCTGCGGGCAACGATTGAACTACACCTACATTCGGGTGGGTGGTGTTTCCTTCGATATGACCGAAGAAATTCTTCAAGACATTCAAGATTTCCTCGATTACTTCGAGCCTGATGTCTTAGACGAATTCAATCGCCTCTTGTCGTACAACGGAATTTTCATTTCCCGTACTGCCAATGTCGGAATCATCCCTGAGGAGATGGCGATCAACTACGGTTTGACGGGACCGAGCCTCCGAGGCTCTGGTGTGAAGCGCGACCTCCGCAAGGATGAGCCTTACTGTATTTACGATCGTTTCGACTTTGAAGTTCCCGTCGGTGACGGTGAGCAAGGCACAGTCGGCGATTGTTGGAGTCGATACATTGTCCGCGTTAAAGAGATGTACGAAAGCGCCCAGATCATTCGCCAAGCGATGCGAGACATTCCGGGTGGTGCGTTCATCGATAAAAAAGCTTCAAACAAAGTGAAGCCTCCTAAGGGTGAGGTGTACCACAAAGTAGAAGGTGCTCGGGGAGAACTCGGTTACCACGTCATCTCTGACGGAACCGACGTACCTTACCGCGTTAAAGCGAGAGCTCCTTCCTTCTGTAATATCAGTATTCTGGATGCCATGGCTAGCGACGCTAACATGATGCTCGCCGATATCGTAGCGGTGATTGGAAGTTTCGATATCGTGATGGGGGAGGTTGATCGATGAGTTTGTCTCTCTCGCTTCAAAGTCTCCTCTTTAAAACCAACGCTTGGCTCGCTCAAGCTGAAGGTACAACGCCCGCTCCTGAAGGTGGAGAGGGTGCGGCTCCTACTGAAGGGGCTGCCAACGCAGCTGGCGATGCTACGAAAGAAATCGTGGAAGCCGCTCCAGAGCGCGCTTTCATGTTGAATGAGAATTCAACTTCCGACGAAAGTGGTGCTCCCTATATCGAGAGTGCGATCACCTACGTGCTCAATGTTGAGCAAAGTTCGTGGTGGATTGCGGCATTCTCGATGCTTTTGGCTTGTTTGGGAGTCTTCGGTTTTATTAATGTCTTCGCATTATTTGCGGTGTGGTTGGAACGGAAAGTTTCAGCTCACATGCAATGCCGTTTGGGTCCGATGGAAGTAGGGCCTCACGGTGCACTTCAAACGATTGCCGATGGTATTAAGCTCACCGTCAAAGAAGATATCATTCCCAAGCTGGCTGATAGACCTCTGTTTATCCTCGCCCCGATTATCGTCTTCACTGGGACCTTCATTCGATTTGTTCCCCTTCCTTTCGGGCCTCACCTCAACGCGATCGACCTCAACTTAGGTCTGTTCTTTATTGCGAGTGTGGGATCGGTTGAGGTTTTAGGCGTGATCATGGCCGGTTGGGCTTCCAACAATAAGTGGTCTCTCTTTGCTACGATCAGAACCGCGACTCAGATGGTGAGCTACGAGATTCCAATCGGGTTAACCTTCGTGGCTGTGATTGTCTCTGCGGGAACGCTTTCACTTCATGGCATTGTGGAGGCACAAGAGGGTTGGTTCTTCAACTGGTACATGTTCAGGAATCCATTCCTCGCGGTCCTCTTCATCGTGTTCTTCATCGCCACCTTGGCGGAATGTAAAAGAGCTCCCTTCGATTTGCCGGAAGCGGAAAGTGAACTGGTCTCGGGTTTCCACACGGAATATTCTGGTATTCGTTTCGCTCTTTTCTTCATGGCGGAATACGCCGCGATGTACTTGGTCTCCGCGATCGCCGTCGTCCTCTTTATGGGTGGCTGGTATACCGGTATTCCCATGATCGACGAGATCGGGATGAATACCACTTCAGAAGTAACTCCATGGCTGGGGCTGTTTATCAAAGCTCACGTCCTGATTGGAAAAGCTCTCACACTGGTCTTCCTCCAGATCTGGGTACGGTGGACGCTACCTCGCGTTCGTCTCGATCAGATGATGTACCTGTGTTGGAAAGTTCTCTTACCCGTCGCTCTTCTCTGCTTAGTGGGTTCCGCCTTCTGGGATCTCTGCATGGGAGCTTTCAGCGATGAGAAAGATTACTTCATGATGATTATTCCTAAGTAATCATCTTTACCTTTCAGTCCTTGCTGAAGGGTGATTGGATTTTGAATTTAGCGGGTAAATCCTTTGCGGGTTTATCCATTCGATAAAAGTCAAACTTAGACAGAGGCTCGCGCGGTTTAAGGACGCATTTCTTCAACCGCCTTGAGAAAACATGACATTCGGTAGCTATATCGGGAAGATTTTCAGCGTTTCGAAGTCGATCGTGATCGGTATGACGATCACCATGAAATACTTCGTGGAATCGCTGCTTTTCAACAAGCACACCGTGACCGTGCAGTATCCCCGGGAGATGGATGCCATCCCCGAGCGGCACCGCGGTATTCACTACCTCGAAACCGAAAAGTGCATTATGTGCTGGAAGTGCTCCGACATCTGCCCCGTAGATTGCATCTACATCGAGGGTGTACGGGGGGCTGACGGTATTCTGGAAAACGGTTGGCGAGGGAAGAAAGCTACGCTTTCAAAATTCAACGTCGACTATACCGTTTGTATCTTCTGTGGTCTCTGCTCAGAACCTTGTCCTTCAGTGTGTATTCACTTGGGACCCGAGTTCGACTTCCACTCGACGGATCGAAAGCTCATGGAGAAGAGTCTTCTCACCGATGCGATCTATACCGAAGAGGACGAGAAGTTCGTTCATTGGGCTCGTGAAGAAAATGAGCGTTTGAAAGAAGAGAAAGCGAAAGCTAAGGCTGCTGCGAAAGCCGCAAAAGCGGCTGCCAAGGCGGCTGAAGAAGGCAAAGAGTAAAAGACTAATTACGGTTTGTTTCCGTGATCCAACGAAAGCTCGAATTGAGTTTTCTTAACCAATTCCGATTTAAATAAGAAGAACTACAATCATGCCTGGTTCCGAATTTTACGGCAACCTCATGTTCTGGATCTTTGCCATCATGGCGGTGGCGCCTGGTCTGGGCATCTTGCTCTGTAAAGACATCGTCCGTCAGGCCTTCTGGCTCCTTTTGAGCTTAGCGGGTTTTGCTGGATTGTATTTCACTTTAGAAGCTGACTTTCTCGGCTTCACTCAAGTGGTCGTCTACATCGGTGGTATTTTGATTCTCTTCCTCTTCGGAGTGATGTTGACCCACCGTATGGATATTCCCTTGAAGGATGTCAAAGGCTTCAACTTGGTCCTGCCGGGAATTATCGCAGCGGGTGCCTTCTTGGCTTCGATCTTCCATTTGATCTATCACACTCAGTTTAAAACTGACGGAGCTCAGGAGACCCCAACTACGATTAAAGAAATCGGCGAAATGGTTATGAGCGAATACTTGCTTCCCTTTGAAGTCGTGTCGGTCGTCTTGTTGGTCGCTCTGGTTGGAGCTACTTACATCGCTCGACGTGGGGATGAGGAGGCTTAATCATGATCAGTACACTCGCAAGTTCCCTGAATAACGGGATGAATTTCCTCGCTTCAAGTTTCTTCACCAGCTTTCCAAGCTTGGCTAACTTTTTAGCTCAAGAAGGAACTGAGAAAGTTCAAGAAGCAACTGAACAAGCCGGCGGAATCGGTCTCAAGCATTATTTAGTCGTTAGTGGTTTGGTTTTCACCTTGGGAATCATGGTGATCGTCATGAGGCGAAACGCCATCGCCGTCTTGATGGGAATCGAACTTTTATTAAACAGTGCCAGTCTCAACTTTGTCGCTTACAGCAAGTTCTTAGCGAACCCTATCGAGGGACAAGTGATCACTGTGTTCTTGATCGTTTTGGCCGCTGCGGAAGCTGCCTTAGCTTTGGCGATCATTCTAAATATCTTCAACAACACGAACTCCATCGAAGTGGCGGAAGCCGACTCGTTGAAGGGTTGATTTTCCAGAACGCGATACGTTCACCACTTTTTAAATAGAGAAATTCTGAGATGCCTGAATCAACCGCAGCAGTTGAGCTTTGCAAGTTAGCTCTCATTATCTTGTTGCTACCTCTGGGTGCCTTCATCATTCAGATCTTCTTCTCGAAGAAGCTCCCGCGTGAAGGTGATTGGGTTTCGACGGTCGCTATGTTCGTCGGTCTCTGCATGTCCCTGAAGATGCTGTTTGTCGATCTCTTTTCGACTCCTACAGGAATCACTGTGCAAAAGTGGTTCCCCGCTCAAGATAGTATAGGTAAGTTCTTATTGATCGGTGATCCGGCCAATCCTGCGTTCCGACTAGACTTCGGAATTCAGGTCGACAACCTCACGATCGTGATGTTGGTCGTTGTGACCTTGGTCAGTTTCCTCGTTCACCTCTACTCGATGGGATACATGCACGGAGAAGTGCGCTACAACCGCTTCTTCGCCTTCCTGGCCTTGTTCACCTTCAGTATGTTGGGCCTCTGTATCACCTCGAACATTCTCTTCCTGTTCATCTTCTGGGAGCTCGTCGGTCTCTGCTCTTACTTCTTGATCGGTTTCTACTTCGAGAAGAAGTCCGCTTCTAACGCTTCGATTAAGGCGTTTATGACGACCAGAATTGGAGATTTAGGTTTCTTCGTCGCCATCTTGATCATGGCGTACAATGCAGGATCATTAGAGTTCGATAAAATCTTCGAAAGCATCGCTAATGGCACTTGGAAAGATAAATCAATTTTAGCCTTAGGTGGTATCTGCCTCTTCATTGGGCCTATTGGTAAGTCGGGCCAGTTCCCTTTACACGTGTGGCTTCCCGATGCGATGGAAGGTCCTACCCCAGTTTCTGCCCTCATTCACGCGGCGACCATGGTGGCTGCTGGTGTTTATATGGTGGGAAGAATGTTCCCCTTCTTTGTCGGCGAAGGTTATGTCACCGGTGATTGGTGGGGATCAGAGCCACTTATCTTCGTGGCTTGGATCGGAGGTTTTACCGCCATCTTCGCGGCTTCGATTGCTTTCGTGCAAACGGATATAAAGAAAGTCCTCGCTTACTCCACAGTATCTCAATTGGGGTACATGATGCTGGCCATCGGTTGTGGTGGAGTTGCTGCGGGTCTCTTCCACCTCACCACTCACGCGATGTTCAAAGCCTTGCTCTTCCTCGGCTCAGGCTCCGTGATTCACGCGGTTCATTCAAATGAAATGAGCAAGATGGGTGGCCTCTGGAAGAAGATGAAAATTACCTGGTTGACGATGGGTATTGCAACTTTTGCTATTGCTGGATTGCCTTTCGTACTATCGGGTTTCTATTCAAAGGAAGCCGTTTTGACGACAGCTTGGGCTGCCGCAAAAATGAATCCCGGCGCCTACACCATCCCCTTCTGGATGGGAATGGTGACGGCCCTCATGACTGCTTTCTACATGTTCCGCATGTTCTTTAAGACTTTCCATGGAGAGCCAAAAGACAAAAAGGCATTTGATCACGCACACGAATCGCCTTGGACCATGACAGTTCCTTTGGGAGTCCTAGCACTGCTTACTGTTCTTTGTGGTGGATTTAAGTTCATCAATAAATCGGACTATTGGTTCCTCAACCGAATGGATTCCGAGATTTTGGCGCCATATACCCACCCGGCTTCAGTAAATGCGACCCCGGTCGTTGATGATCCTGAAAAACACGTGCATCCGCTACCATTTACTGATGGAAGAGTGCACATGCAAAGTCAGAAGCAAAAAGAATTCAGGGAAGCCTATGGATTAGGACATGGAACGGTAACTTACTTATCCATGGGAGCCTTCCTCTTCGGCCTGCTCGGAGCCTGGTTCTTCTTCGGGCCGAATAGCCCGGGATCGAAGAAGGACATGCTCGCGCCGGAAGCTCCATTAGGAAAAGCCTTGAAGCCATTGAATCACTGCTTAGTCAACTTGTGGTTCGTCGATGCCTTCTACTACGCCTTCTTTTTGAAGGCCCTGCATGTGATCAAAGATATCTCATACAGATTTGATAAATATGTCGTCGATGGAATTGTGAATCTTCAAGGTGTCCTCTGTAAGGCGATCTCCAGTTTAGTGGGCATCGTCGATTACGAAGGCGTCGATGGAACGGTGCGAGGGATCGGAAAGACGACTCTCTCGATCGGAAAATTCGCAAAGATCTTTCAAACCGGAAAACTTCAACAATACCTTTACGCTTCAGTCTTCTTAGCAGTAGGCGCGATCGGGCTCACCGTAGCGATCTACCTCTGGGTTGGCTAATCCCTTTTGGTGGTGAAACGTAGAGGATTTTTAAAAACCGTTTAAGCTCGGTTTCTGCATAGGTCTCTTCACGAGATCGTGCAAATGCAAGCTTGGCGAGGCGCGTTCTTTGTTTAGACCGCTGGCGGGTGTTCCACCCGTCGAGGATCGAAACAAAGGTTGCAACGAAGTCCAAGCGTAGCAGATGTGCGATCGTTAGAAATCTATGAAGAATCCAGGCGTGTCCTGATTAGGATTTTAAGAACCATGGCTCTAAACCTGACTTGGTTGACCTTCCTTCCGCTTTTGACGGCTGGAATCGTCCTCTTGATCCCCTCCCGAAACAAGGGGCTCATCAAATTTATCTCCGTAGTCGGTACCGTGATCACGTTCATCATGGCGACTGGCTTAGCCCGAATGTACATGGAAGCTGAGGCGAATCCCGAAGCAGCTACCGGTATTTCTCGTAGCGCCGATGTAATGCTCCGAGAGGTGTACATTCCTGCAGCTACCAATGGCTTATCCGATGAGCTGAGGGCGAAAGTTGAAGCTGTGGTCCCCAAGACTACTGAAGAGTACAAAGCCTTAGAAGCTCAAGAAGGTGCTATTGCTGCATTGGAAACGGATTTGGGAGCAGAGGGTTTTAAAGCTTGGGGAGAAGCCACTGAATTGACCCTGGCGCTCGATGCCGAACAGGCGACTACCCTTCGATTCGTTGAACTCGTACCTTGGTTGAAGCCTTTTAACATCAACTACTTCATGGCAGTTGATGGTTTGAGCATGCCCTTGGTTTGGTTGACCGCTCTCCTCGGAGTTCTCTGCTTGGTTTACTCCTGGACGATCGACAAAGGGACGAAAGCTTATTTCGTCTTGTTCCTCTTCTTAGAAACCGGTTTGATCGGTGTTTTCTGTGCCTTGGACTTCTTCCTCTTCTACGTTTTCTGGGAAGTCGTTCTCCTGCCCATGTACTTCCTGATCGGAATCTGGGGAGGCCCCAATCGTATTTACGCCGCGATCAAGTTCTTTATCTATACCTTGGTCGGTTCGGTTCTCATGCTCCTCGCCATGTTGGTTATGTACTTCTGGTATGAACCTCATACCTTCAACATGCTGACTCTCATGCAGCTTGGACCAGAGATCCCCTTGAACGCTCAACTTTGGCTCTTCATGGGAATCTTTATCGCTTTTGCCATTAAAGTTCCGATCTTCCCCTTCCATACCTGGTTGCCGGATGCTCACGTGGAAGCGCCCACTGCGGTCAGTGTGGTGCTGGCGGGTGTGCTCTTGAAGATGGGTGGATACGGTCTCTTTAGAATCGCTTATCCCATGCTCAATGATGCCGCGACTCACCAAGGCATCGTTTACATGGTAGCTATCTTAGGTGTGATCAATATCGTCTACGGTGCCTTCTGTGCGCTGGCTCAGACCGACTTCAAGAAACTCGTGGCTTACTCTTCGGTCAGTCACATGGGTTACGTCCTCTTGGGAATGGCGGCCATGAGTTATACCGGAGTCAATGGAGCCGTTCTCCAGATGTTCACTCACGGTATTTCTTCAGCCATGCTCTTCCTCGTCGTGGGAGTCATCTACGACCGAGCTCACCACCGTGATCTCAATGACTTCGGTGGAATCGCCACTCAAATGCCTTGGTATACCGGAATCGCTACTGTCGGTTTCTTTGCTTCACTCGGTTTGCCCGGTCTCTGCGGATTCATCAGTGAGGCTTTGACCTTCGTCGGTGCTTGGGACGGAGAGGGCCTGATCAACAGTGATGGCTATACTGGTAGCAGTATCGACTCTCAGTGGATGGTTTGGGTTTCCTTGTTAGGTGTCGTCCTCGGTGCCGCCTATATCCTTTGGACGATCCAACGCGTTTACTTAGGTAAGCTTCAAGATAAGTATAAAAACTTCAAAGACGTCTCCTTACGCGAACTGATCGCATTAGTTCCCCTGGGCGTCCTTTGTATTGTGGTGGGAGTCTTCCCTCAGTGGTTCATTCTCGACCACATTCAACCGTCACTTAAAGTCATGACCGATATGATTCGAAGTGCTCTACCCGTTGTTGGTGCCGGAGGTTGATTTAAGGCCATGTTTCTTCTGAATACTGACGTCAACCTTGCCGAAAAATACGAGCGATTCGGGAGCGAGGTTATCCCCAAAGTTGTGGATAGTCTCCACTGGTTCGCTCCAGAATTGCAGCTAGCGATCTTTGCGATCGCCGTGTTGTTGCTCGATCTCTTTCTTCCTCGAAAGATGTCGAAGCACATCGCTTGGCTAGCAATCGGGGGTTTAATCTACGCAGCAGCTACGACATTTGGATTGCACCACGAAGAGAAAAAACTCTTCTTGGGAATGATCGCGATCGACAGTTACTCCGTCTTCTTCAAAGCCTTCTTCTTATTAGGAGGGATTCCCTTCGTCTTACTTTCTTACGTGTCGAAGGAACTTGAAAATGCGCGAATGGGTGAGTACTACGCCATTTTATTAGCTACCATCTTAGGTGGTATGTTGATGGCGTCGGCGAACCACATCTTGATGGCCTTCATGGCTTTGGAACTTCTCAGTTTGGGCTCCTACGTCTTGGTGGGTTATCACAAACGTCAGAACAAAAGTTCCGAAGCATCGCTTAAGTACATTATTTATGGCTCCGTCGCTTCGGCGATCATGGCTTATGGATTGTCGATTCTCTACGGCCTCTCCGGTTCGGGAGAGATCCCCAAGATCCTCGCTACGCTGACCGCAGATGAAGGAATGGGCTTTGCCGGTTTCTTTGCTCTCTTGCTCACTTTCATGGGCTTGGCCTACAAAATGGCCACGATCCCAATGCACTTCTGGTCGCCGGATGTGTACGAAGGTGCTCCTACCCCGATCACGGCGTTCCTTTCTGTCGCTTCGAAAGCAGCGGGATTCGCATTAGCGATGCGTTTGTTTGGAAGCTTCAGTCTCGACGTCGCGCCTGAAGCGGGAGGCATCGATTACTCCGAACTCTGGCCGATTTTCTTAATCGTCATTGCGATTGTAACGATGACTTTAGGAAACTTGGCGGCATTGACTCAAACGAATGTGAAGAGACTTTTTGCCTACTCATCGATCGCCCACGCGGGTTACATGATGATGGGGGTTGTTCTTCTTCAAATCCAAGGTATTGAGGATCAAGCTGCTGGCTTTGGAATTTCGAGTGTCGCTTATTACCTTTTGGCCTACCTTGCCATGAACCTTGGTGCTTTCGCCGTCGTCGTTCTTTTAGAGAACAAGACCGGTTCAGTCGAACTCGAAGAGTATGCTGGTTTGGGTTGGAAAGCGCCCTTCCTCGGATTCAGTCTGGTGATCTTCCTCTTCTCACTGGTGGGTATTCCTCCAACCGGTGGATTTATGGGAAAATTTCAACTGATCATGGCCGCTGTCAATTCTCGCGGTGCCCTTCCTGAGGGAACGGAGTTTTTAAGTGCTATGATCTTGGTCATGGTGGCTTTCGCCTTACTGAACACTGCCGTTTCGGTCTACTATTACTTGAAGATTATCAAAACAATGTTCTTCAGTAAGATTGATACCAATGCCGAAAAGATAGCAGTACCCGTATTAGGAAGCGTCGTTGTAGCCTTATGTTTGCTCTTGACGATTTACCTCTTCGTCAGTGCCAGCTCCCTAATTACAGAGACCTTACACTTAGAAATCTACACTGGAGCTTAATCGATCATGCGAGATACCGCCCTTCTTGAAAGTTTGGAGCGCGCCTTCCACATCGAAACTCGCTCCTTCGTGAGATACATCTACGAAGTATCGAATACTGTTTCAGCCAGTGATTGGGATGAAAAAGTGAAAGCTCAAATCGAGCTTTGGTACTTAGAAACCAAAGGTCACCTGGGAACAATCTTAAAGCTTCTAGAAAAAGAAGGCTTTGAACCTCGTCCCAGCAATTGGCCTCTCACTCACGCTCAGTGTAACTTCTTAACTTACGAACGGGTCGTCAGCATCATCGCGGACCGTTCGGAGCCCACCTTCCAAAGTTTGGAACAAGAAGCACAGGCACTGCAAAGTGATTGGTCAGACGCCGCTGCCGTTCTTCGCGATATCATCAAGAAAGAACGAGTCTTGTTGGAAAAGGTCACGGCTTTACTCGATTCAAAAGACGACAAGCCCGGCTCGGACGACACGCCTCGTAAGCAAGTGAGCGCCAACTTCTGGTGATGGTAGTAGGCACACGCTGTGTGCCGTCACTTCTTTAAAAAATTCAAAAAGCCGGTGTCTTCGACCCCGGCTTTTTTTCATCCTGCGCTTATTGCGGTTTGGCGCTATTCAATTTCATTGATGCCCGACCCTCGTTGACACTTCGGGCTTGAAATCCCAATCATTTGGAATTCCCACCGCCTTAAACCTTAAAAAACCTTTCTTGAAGACAACTTTCCCATCTGATCTCAGGCCTAATGCGGTTCGGTGCTTTTCAGTTCAATTGTCGTCCGACCCTCGCTCACGCTTCGGGCTTGAAATCGGCACACGGCGTGTGCCTACTACCTTTCCGCTCACGGAGTAAGCGGGCTACTATTTGCGAATCCCAGCCCTGGGTGTAAAATAGGGAGTTCTCAAATAGCCCCTGATCCTTCTATTTCTATCTGAGCTATCAATCGGTTCATTTCATGTACAAAACATTCACCCTTCTATCTTTTTGCCTTCTCCTTTCGATTCAAGCTTCACCGCTTCATGCTCAAAGTCGAACTCAAATTCGTAAGGCTTACAAAGATCTGGTCACCGCCACTAAAGAAGCGGATTTGGATACCTTCGTCGAAGCGAGTGCTCTCGTTCTCAAAGATAAAGCTTCGAGGTCGCTTCCCGCGGTAGCTGAAGCTTTTGGAAAGATCGTGGATCGCAGTAAAGATTTAGATCCAGGAGATTACTTTAAGTTCCATTCCGATGTTGCCAAGAATATTGGAAAGGCGATCACTCCCAAAGAAGTTCCCTACTTGAAGAATTACAGAAAGAAGATGAAGCATCCCTTAGGAAGGATGATTTTATTAGAAGCAGCTAATTTTTCGAAAGCCTGGGATATCGATAAGGCAGCCTTAGAGGCTCTTGAAGACAAAGGAGCGATCGTCGTTAAGCGTTCTCTTTTTTACCTTCGAAACTTAGAAAAGCTTTCCGTTCTCGAAGCGATTATGGAGCGCTACCTTGAAGTTGAAAAGAAAGGTAAGTCCTATAAGGGAGCTGATTGGGATCGAACAAGACTCGCTTTTCAGGATGCATTAACTCGCTTATTGAAAGTTCGATTGAATGCAGCATTAGACTATCAGAGTTATTTAGAGTTTAGAAAACACCGTCCCGACCTTTTCAATCCGAAGCAAAAGAAAGATGGGATTTCGAAGCTGAGTCTCTTTGGAGCCGAAGTCACAGGTAAAAACTTAACTTTCATCATCGATATCTCCGGTAGCATGATGGCGACCGATCCGGTGAAGAAGGGCAAAAATTCAAAGAGAGGGGGAACGACTGTTGGCGATCCTCGAAAAGATCCAAAATATATCGATTCTAGAAGGCGTATTAATCGAGCGCGTAAGGAACTCGTGAAGGTTGTTAAGAATCTCCCTGATGATGTTCGCTTCAATATTATTCCGTATTCAACGGAAGTTTCACCCTGGAAGAAAAGCCTCACTAAAGCAGACAGTAAGAATAAAAAAGCAGCGATTCAGTTTATTGAAGGTTTAAAAGCTGAAGGGGTTACCTTTACTGATGAAGCCTTAGAAATTGCCTTCAGTGATTTATCGGTCGACACCGTCTTTCTGATTACCGATGGAGCGCCTACTCACCAGGGTGGTCGAAGTTCAGTTCGTCCTTCCGATGCCGATGCTATCATCACATATATTCACAAGCGCATGCAGGTTCTCAATTTCCTTCGCGGTGTTCGCGTGTTTACTTTGGGTTTCCCTGAAGCTGAGGAAGAGTTCCTTAAGAAGCTTTCCAAGGATCACTCGGGTAACTACACGCCGATAGAGTAGGCAGTAATGATGGTCGCGGCACTGGCCGCTCCACCGTGCAAGTTCGAAACAGCTTTAATTACCTATTATAGAAATAAAAGAAGAGGCTCTACTTGCAAGTAGGGCCTCTTTTTTTGTTTAGGATTTGTTCTAGTTTAAGGAAAGAACGGCACACAGCGTGTGCCTACTACTTTTATCGGCTCCAAGCCCGCCATCAACTCCTCCTTCTATCTGGTCGATCTTAGAAGCATAAAGCCATCTTTAGAGTTAGGCTAATTGTAGTACTCTTTGATGGATCCCGGTCGGCTGAGCTCCCCTTAGAGCTTGGCGTTGAATTTGTAAGTTAAGCTGGAGAAAAGAGTTGAGTTCTAAAGCAAGCCCTTCGAAACAAGCCGATTCCGCTCGCGATCTCGGAACTCTCAGTCGAGAAGTTGTGATCCTGGGTGGAGTGCGAACGCCTTTTGTGAAATCTGGTTCTCAATTTGATCGCGTTTCGGCGGTCGATTTGGGAACGCGAGCAACTCTCGAAGCGATGTACCGAACGGGAGTTCCCTTTGACGATGTCGACGAAGTGATCTTCGGGAATGTCGCCCAACCTGCGGATGCTGCGAATATCGCTCGGGTGATCGCCTTACGTTCAGGGTTTCCCATCGCGACTCCGGCTCACACCGTTCACCGAAATTGTGCTTCCGGAATGGAGGCGATTACTCAAGCCTTCGATCGAGTTTCGAGTGGCCGAGCGGATGTCGTTCTCTGTGGGGGTGTCGAATCGATGTCGGCGATTCCCATTATCTATCCCCGCTCCTTCGGTAAGAAGCTCTTGAGTGTGGTCAAAGCAAAAAGTTTGTTCCAGCGACTCGGCGCGTTTTTGAAATTTCGTTTCAAAGATTTCAAACCCATCTTCGGACTCGAAGTAGGGCTGACCGATCCCGTTTGCGGAATCAACATGGGGCAGACGGCTGAAAACTTAGCTAAGGAGTTCGGCATCAGTCGACTCGAGCAAGATGAATTTGCTCTTCGAAGTCATGAAAGAACTGAGCTATCCGAGAAAGATGGATTCTTTAAAGATGAAATTATCCCTGTTCATGTCGGTAAAGAACAAAATCCGATCGACGGTGATATCGGGCCTCGAAAAGGCCAATCGTTAGCTGCACTCGCCAAGTTGCGTCCCTTCTTTGATCGCAAGTTTGGTTCGGTCACGGTGGGTAATGCCTGTCCGGTCACGGATGGTGCGGTTGCCTTAGTCATCACGACTCGAGAGAAAGCTGAAGAATTGGGAGTAGAACCCATGGGGCGTATCGTCAATTACGCTTACGCGGGTTGCCCCCCTCAGCGCATGGGGCTCGGTCCCGTCTTCGCGAGTTCCAAGCTTCTTCAAGCTGAAGATGTGAGCTTAAATGAAATCGATCGTATCGAACTCAACGAAGCTTTCGCCGCTCAAGTGATCGCTTGTGAGCGAGCTTTTGCCTCAAAAGAATTCGGACAAAAAGAATTAGGCTTAGACGACGCGATGGGACAGATCGATCCTGAAAAACTCAATGCTAATGGCGGGGCCATTGCAATGGGTCATCCCGTCGGTGCTTCCGGTGCACGCATCGTCTTAACATTACTGCGTGAGTTAGAACAAAAGAATCTCAATCGTGGCCTAGCGACTCTCTGTATCGGTGGAGGCCAAGGTGGCGCTGTCTTGATCGAAAGGAGTGGGTCATGAGTCCTGCAGTAGTTGAAGATACTCGTGAAGCCTTCAAAGTGGATCGACGCCCGGATGGTCTCGCCATTTTGGAATTTGATCTTCCCGGTGAAAAGGTTAACAAGCTAACGACTGAAGTTCTCCTCGAGTTGGAGGGTGTTCTCAAAGAAATTTCAGAAGACTCCAGCATTCGAGCCGTTATCTTCTTAAGCGGAAAAGAAGAGTCGATCAACTTCATCGCGGGTGCAGATATTCGCGAAATCGAAGAGATCACGATTCCGGCTGAAGCGAGTGAGAAAGCTCGCTCTGCTCAACTGATCCTCAACAAGTTGAGTGAAATCCCTCAGCCGGTGATCGCCGTGATTCACGGTGCTTGTTTGGGAGGGGGATGTGAGCTGGCCCTCGCTTGTGACTATCGAGTTGCTACGGACCATCCCAAAACCTTGATCGGATTACCAGAGGTTAAACTCGGAATCATCCCGGGATTCGGAGGCACTCAACGCATGCCCCGATTAGTCGGTTTGCAATCGTCCTTAGACCTAATTTTAACCGGAAAAATGGTCGATGCTCGCAAGGCCGCTCGAATCGGTTTGGTCGATCACGTCGTAGCACCCACGATGATTCTTCCTGAAGTCATCGCATTCACTGAAGGTCTACTTCAACAGAAGGGCAATATTCGAAAACCTAAAAAGCGGGGACTCGTTCAGAAGTTTTTAGAAGGGACTGCGCCCGGTCGAAAGATCATGCGAAGTGTTGTTCTAAAAAACTTAAAGAAGAAAGTTTCCAAGGATCATTATCCAGCTCCTTACAAAGCGGTTGACGCGATCTTTAAGGCTGTAGAGTCTCGCTTAAGTGAAGGTCTTCAGTACGAGGCTGATTTAGTGGGGCCATTGATTGTCAGTGACACGAGTAAGCATCTAATTTCGATATTCTTCGATAGTGAAAAGCTACGTCGAGGTGAAGGGGAAGAGTCTTCTTCTGATTCTACTCCTCATGACGAATACGAAAAAGCAGCGACTCGAATCGGAGTCTTAGGAGCGGGAGTGATGGGCGGAGGGATCGCGGCGCTCTTAGCTCGAAAAGGAGGTTATCACGTTCGTTTGAAGGATATCCAAATGGAGGCCATCTCCTTGGGATTGAAGCAAGCTTACAAATCCTTTGAGGCCTTGGTTAAGAGAAGAAGATTGACTCCACAAAGTCGCGATAACTTGATGAGCGCGATCAGTGGTACGGTAGAACCTACCGGTTTCGCCGACACCGACACCGTGATCGAAGCGGTTGTCGAAGACATGAAAATCAAACAAGCGGTTCTCAAAGAGATCGAGCCACTTCTTCCCGAGGATGCAATTTTTGCAACAAATACATCTTCTCTTTCGATCGATGAACTAGCTGAGGTTTCCCAAAGACCCGAAAATGTAGCGGGGCTTCACTTTTTTAATCCCGTCCATCGGATGCCCTTAGTGGAAGTCATCCGAGGTGAAAAAACTTCGGAGGAAACCGTCAGTCGTTTAGAAGAGCTCTCCCGAAAGCTGGGTAAATACCCTCTCCGAGTGGCTAACGCGCCGGGATTCTTAGTGAATCGTCTTCTTCTACCTTACCTCAACGAAGCGGCTTACCTCTTTGAGGAAGGCTATCGAATGGAGGCCATCGATGACCACGCGAAGAAATTTGGTTTACCGATGGGCCCTTTCGAGCTGATGGATGAAGTTGGGTTGGATGTCGGAGCCAAGGTGGCTAAATACCTCCACGAACAGTTCGGGGATCGCGCTCGACCGGCGGCCTTACTCAAAGCTCTCTGTGACGATGAGAAGCTTTTAGGGAAGAAAGGTGGTGAGGGATTCTATATTTATAAAGACGGAAAGAAGCGCAATCCGAACCCTCTCGTCTTCAAGTACGGAGGAAAAGGTTCTCTCGATGACAATCCCGATTATTGGATTCGAAGAATGTTGGCTCCGCTCATCAATGAAGCCGCTCGCTGTTTAGACGAAGGAATTATCGAAGCCGGATGGCAAATTGACATCGGTATGGTCTTCGGCACAGGATTCCCGCCCTTCCGAGGAGGTCCTTTACGCTGGGCTGACTCGGTTGGCGTCGACAACCTCGCTTCCTTCCTCAAGGAGCAAGCACGAGAATACGACGGTAAGGGCGGTGAGCGTTTTCAGCCTTCAGATTACCTGACAAAGCTGGTTGAGGAAAAGAAGGGTTTTTATTCCTGATGTAGCCGAATTCGTAAGAATTTGGCTAATACCGTCTCCCGCCAAACTTTGACAAGTTCGGCTACGAATAGTGAATTTGGCTACAAAATATAAGATTTCTATTAAGATCGCGGCCCGGGTTTGACATCCGGGCCGCTTTTTTATTTACTTTCCACACCCGAATTATTCATGAGCTCCGGCTGCGATTGCAGATCTTCTGCGCCTGAGCTGCGTTGCCGGCTCGTCTTTGATCCTCAACGGGTATAAATACCCGCCTGCGGTCAAAGACGAACCAGCGCCTTGTCAGACTTGAAGCTCCACAATCTCGCCAAGAAGCTCATGAATAATTCGGGTCTCTTATCCCGGATCCTTCGGGCGTAAAATCATAGGTACCTCACTGATGAGTAGCACTCTAACGGCCTCTGAGGGTTTCAGAGAAAGCCGCCGATTCTTCTACTCTTGAGTGAACTAAAATTAATGTATTCCTCGCTGAAACACCCATCGTTTCAAAAAGGATGAATCTGGAAGGAAATAGAACAATGGTTGAAGAACGTGGCGATGCCGTAACGTTTAAAGGGGGCCCGATCACTTTGGTAGGCTCTGAAGTTAAAGCGGGAGATTCTGCTCCAGCCTTTACGACTGTAGGTGCCGGTCTCAAAGAAGTCACCCTTGCCGATTCTGATGGCAAAGTTCGCTTGATCAGTGTCGTCCCCTCGGTCGATACTCCCGTATGTGATCAACAAACTCGCCGTTTCAATGAAGAAGCTGCTGGTTTAGGTGATGACGTGGCGATCTTAACGATCAGTATGGATCTTCCGATGGCTCAAGGTCGCTATTGTGGTGCGGCTGGAATTGAACAAGTCACTTGCTTGTCGGATCACCGCGATGCCAGCTTCGGTACGGCTTACGGAACTCTCATCAAAGAGTTGCGTCTTTTGACTCGCGCAATCTTCGTCGTCGGTAAAGACAACACCGTTAAGCACGTCGAGTACGTCAGCGAGGTGACTGAGCATCCCGATTACGATGCTGCGATCGCCGCTGCAAAAGCTGCGCTTTAAAACTAAAGTAATCAAACTAAATTAGAAACAAACCCGTGTTGAGGCTTACCTCATCACGGGTTTGTTTTTATTTGATTATCGATGACCGTACTCTTCGATCCTTGAATTTTTATGGCCTCTTCGATCGAGGGTGAATTAAAAGTGTTCCTAATGAAGATTGGGGGGTGGTTGGAGTTTCTCACCTGAACTCCATTCGAAGTGTAAGTTTCGATGATGTTGGAGTAAGCTTCGACGCTCGCTCGGTCTGAAACTAAGGCCTGCCTAAAGTTTTTTACCTTATTCGAGACCGCCTTGAGGGTCGCCTTCGGAAGGGCCCAGAACGCGAAATGAGGAGGGCCACCTTTTCTTTGTCCCGTGCCTTGAATGGAGTTGTCGATCGCCGTTACTGAGCCGGCCATTCGTACTCCGGCAACTCCCGCTACCAGTAGATTGTTCTCAATAAGATTGGCGTGGGCTCCTTCAAACACCATGATCATGGGAGGTAAGCCGCCAGTTCTCAGGAGTTGATTCTGGATGAGATGGACCTTCCAGCCCTTGTGAATGCCGACGGCAACTGTTCCATTTTCAAATAGATGATTGCCAACTGCCGTTGAGCTTCCTGAGTCACAACTTTCAAAACCAATCCCGGCTAATTTATTCTTTTGGCAGTGATTGTTGATGAGTACCGTCTTGGCGTTTTCTCGCTGGCCGATACCCGCTCGCTCGTTTTCAAAGCACTTGTTACCCGTGATGATGGGTTGCGCGCTCTCTCGAATTCCAATTCCCGCTATCTTGTTTTTATAACACTGGTTGTCGGAAATGAGAGGGCGAGATTCATGACGAACTCCAATGCCGGCCATCGCATTTTCGTAGCAGTGATTTTGACTGATGATGGGTTGATACTTGGAGCCGCTTCGAATTCCAATTCCCGCTCTTCGATTTTGGTAGCAAGTATTATTTCTTACGATGGGTTCGGCGCCTTCACCGACCCCGATACCCGCACGTATATTTTTGTAGCACGTATTGTTGATCACAATGGCTTTGGAATGTTCTTGCCCGATACCCGCATAGAAATTTTCGAAGCAGTGGTTGTTGTCGATGATGGGAGTTGCACCGTGGGTGGAGCCGATACCGCCTCCCATATTTCGGTAGCAGATATTGTCGCTAATTCGGGGGGAGCAATCTTTTCCTTCAATCCCTCGAATAGCGATTCCATTGTCTCCGTTGTGATGCACGATGTTATTTTTGACTTCACATCGAATACCTTGAATGGAAACAGCGGGAGCACGAATGTGTCCAATTCTGGAATGCTTTTGTTCATTTCCTTGAGTCGAGTGATGTCGATTCCACTCTTTTTCATCGTATGGACCCATGCCGGTGATCGTGAAGCCATCTAAGATTGAATTCTCAGCCATCGTGATTCCAGAAAAAGTAGTCAGGGGTTTTCCTTGTCCGTGAATGATGGTGTTTTGAGCTCGCAACAATCCTAATTTTCCCCGGCTGTCATCTCCTGAACTTTTCAAGGTAATGCCAGGTTTAAGTTTTAATGTTTCTTTGTAAGTTCCTGGTTGAACGAGGATCGTGTCGCCTTCACTTGAGGCGTCGATAGCAGCTTGTATGGACTTAAACTGCTCAGGTACTTTGAGTGTTGAGCCCCATATAGTGAGGTTGCTTCCTAAGATGAAAGAACTGATAATGAAAGCTTTAATAAATTGGAAGGGGGCGTTTTGTCGGGCTGTCATGTTTTAAATTTGAAGGGGTCGAAATGCTTTGCAAATCGTAGATTTGCGGGAAGGGTTGAAACCTTGTTCAAACTGGAAAGAACTGTTAGAAACTAAGCTATCACCATTCTAGTTTTTTTGCGTTATCATCTTTGGGTTTAAGTTCAGAATTATTATTAAAATCGTTATGATTTTAACTGTTGATTCAAATTTTAAAACACCATGCAAGGTTTGTTGGGATAACTGCTTTCAATCTTCTGAACATTAGAATGGTTGAATGTAGTCGAGATAGGCGACTTAATCCTTAAAGGTTGGATGAAAGAAATGAAGAAGTCTTTAAAAGATATTCGAATTGTTTATCTCTACATTAATCTTCCCTTCTGGATTTACGTATTCGTTGTTTCGTTAGTGCTATTAGCATTCAGTGTGGGGACAGTCCTCTCCTTTCACTATCTCCACAATACGGATTCTTATTGGAAAGATATCGGCTGGTATTTACTGTTGGGAGTTCTCGGGGGGATTGGTGAAGTTATATACGGGATTTATAAATCTATTAAAAAAGAGAACCAGGAGCTTATTGCAAATAGTGAATCACCTGCGCAGTCAAATTCTCTAGTTCGAGTTTCAGGGCTTGAGCTTTCTGTTTTATTGGGCACGTTGGTTTTTGCCGGGGTGGTAGCGTATGGGGCTCATTATGTGATTATAGATCAAGAGCAACGAGAATATGAAGAAGAGCAACAAAGGATTGCCGATGGTGAAAATCATAGAACAGTCCTGAAGGAGCTGAAGCTAATCGCGAGGGCAATCGACAGGCAGTACGGTGAGAAAGGAGAGCTTCCAAATAGAGTGAATGACTTAGAGTTGAGATCTGATGTTCCCCTGCAAGATCCTTGGGGGAAGGAATATGTCATTGCTCGAGTTCAAGGGGATCTCATTATCGTGTGTTATGGTCGGGATGGAAAATCGGGTGGGGAGGACTACGATTCTGACTATTTCTTGGGGCCTGATCGAAATATTAATCGAGGGGAATTTGACGGAAAGCAAATTCGATTAACTCAGGAAGATCAAAAGAAGTCGCCTTCTAAATATCTTTCATTGGTTGAGAAGGAAAAAAAGGAGCAATTTCAAACTCATTGGCTAAAGATTAAAAAACAATGGAAGGATGCACAATCTAAAGAAAGCTTGTTGAAAAATGAGGGGGTCTATAGATCAGCGAGAGTTGCCTACAAAAGCGCCGCTAACGAATTTATCACCTTTGATTATCGAAGAACTGCAGCTAAGAGATTAGAAGAGCTGTGTCAACAATTACAGAAATTAGAAGAAGAGCGAAAACTCCTCGTGGAGGAATTAAGGAAAGCTGAAAATTCACTAGAGCAGCTCGGAAAAATTGATAAAAAATACCGCGATAGAATGGAACATGTGCCGGCTTTGGTCATCGTGAAGGCAAAATTGGAGAGCGCTCAAAAAACTTTAGACCGGGGCTACTTTAATGGAGGGAGACAGACGGCAGCTCAAGTGATTCAAATTTATGAGAGGGCTGAAGCACAACTCGATAAGGTCAAAAAAGTAGTTGAACAAGAAGAAAAGGCCGCAGAAGAAGCAAAGAAGATCGCTTTAGAAAAGGAAGTTCTTCGAAAAGAAGAAGAAAAAAAGAAAGCTGAAGTTTTAAAAAAGGAGCAAGCAAAAAAAGCAGAAGAACTCGCTAAGAAAAAAGAAGAAGAAAAATCCAAAGCTCCTGATATCCAGCCCGGGAAATCCTTTAAGCGAGTTGAGAAATTTACAAATCCTGAGAGTCTACGCTATTGGACTTGGAGTCACGACTTAAGCTTATCCAGTTCAGGGCTCCGGGGAGGGCGTCATTCAAAAACCACCTTGAGCAGTCGAGTGGAACTCATCGGTGATTTTACGATCAAAGTCAAAGCGAGTTACGGAAAGGCAAGATTTAGAAACACCGGAAACGCCTACCTGTATCTCTGTGGGCATCGATTTAAAATTAATACTTCGAGAGCAAAAGCCTTTTCCATCGATTACACAATTAAGCGCACTCGAAACACTCTCTATGTCACTCGAGGGAAAACGAAATCTAAATACGAAATCCCCAAGGATCACCTCGATAAGCCGGCGAGGTTATCTTTTTATTGGCGAAGTCGTACCTCCAACGTCAAATCGATCGAGATAACGGCTAAGGAAGCCGTCGAGTGGAAATGATGTAGACGGCACACGGCGTATGCCTACTACCATATCCGCTTACGGGATGAGCCGACTACTATACCTTGTCAATTCGGGTAATTTTCGCGTACCATATTCCCTTTCAATTTGAATCCACACTTAACAAAAAATAGAGCGTTAGTTCACACGATCGCAACGCGGAGGAATCATGGCTAAAGCAAAAACTTGGACCTTGACGGATGTCAAACGCAATCGGTACGTCGAAGAACTCTTCCTTGGCCATGATGAACTCGGAATTCCCGATTGCACGATCGCCAAGCGACGCTTGTCGGGTGGTCTGGCAGATGGAATCGATCTCGTTTCTATCAATAATGGCGAGCTTTCATTTTCCGTGTTGCCCACTCGAGGCATGGGCATTTGGAAGGGGAGCTTTCGAGGAGTGCCTCTCGGATGGAAATCTCCCATCAATGGACCTGTCCATCCCAACCTCGTCAATCTTCAAGAACGAGGAGGCTTGGGTTGGCTCTACGGATTCGATGAACTGATGTGTCGTTGCGGGCTCGATTCGATGGGAGCTCCCGGAAAAGATGTGGTTCTCGATAACAACGGTAATAAATCTGAAGTAGACCTCACTCTCCACGGAAAGATTGCAAACCTTCCCGCCAGTAAAGTTGAAATCGAGGCTGACCCCGAAACAAAAGCCGTCACCGTAACGGGTGAAGTTGAAGAGTCAGCAATGTTTTGCCCGGGTTTGAAACTGAAGACTCGAATTTCGACCACTCCACTTTCGAATCGTCTCAAGATCGAAGATGAAATCATCAATTTAAAGGGCGTTCCTTCAGAGATGGAGATTCTCTATCACTGTAATTTCGGCGAACCCTTTTTAGGAGAAGGATCACGACTGCTGGCTCCGGTGAAGGAGATGGCTCCCCGCGATGGTCACGCCGCCAAGGGAGTTCAAACTTACGACGTCTATCAGGGACCGACCCCGGGATACACCGAGCAAGTTTTCTTCTACACTCTCCACGCAGATCCACTTTCCGGAAAAACGATCAGTGCGCTCAAGAATAAAGCCGGGGATCGAGCCATCGCCGTTCGTTATTCTCCCGAGCAGCTCCCTCACTTCACTCAGTGGAAAAACACGATTCCCATCAATGATGGCTACGTCACGGGATTGGAACCCGGTACGGCTTACCCCAATCCGAAACAAACCGAGCGTGAACGCGGCCGTGTGAAGATGATTCCCGCGGGTGGAAGCCTGAAGTATGAACTCGATATTGAAGTTTATACGGGGGAAGCTGAGGTCAAAAAATTAGAAGGCGAAATCAGGGCGATTTCTGGGGGCCGGTTGTCTAAGATCCATTCTCAGCCCAATCCTAAGTTCTGATAGATCTGAGCCCATTCAGAATCGAACGATTTCTTCACTTAAAGTCCGAAAATCGTTAATTTCCGGCTCTAAATTCAGCATCGAGGAGCCCTCTGATTGACTAGTGGCAAAGGCCAATTATAATTGGCTCTTTGCTCATCAGTGCGGATGGCGACAGGGATGCCCTCTATTTTAGATTCGGTGAGGTCTCGGTCAGCCCGCACTTGGCCCTTTGGAATTAAAGTGAACCCCCGATGGCTGCCCATTCCTCATTTAGTCCTGGTGATTTCCCTAAAGCTCTGAGTGTCCATCCTGTCTCGGAGCCGTTCTCAGGGACCGTGTCTCTTCCGGGCTCAAAATCCATCACCAATCGAGCCTTGCTCATCGCCAGCTTAGCTGAAGGCCAGTCGCAACTGAGTAATGCCCTCTATTGCGATGACTCTCTCTATCTCGCTGAAGCCCTCAAAAAAATGGGAGTCGAGGTTACTCTTAATGAGGAAAGTCGCTCTTTTGTCGTCGATGGTTGCGGTGGGGGCCTTCCCGGCACCTCAGCTGAAATCTATTTGGGGAATGCGGGTACTTCGACTCGGTTCTTAACTTCGGTGCTCACTCTGTCTCGCGGTTACTACGTGATCGATGGAAATGAGCGCATGCGAGAACGCCCCATCGGAGATCTCGTCAAGGCCTTGAGTGATCTGGGAGTCACGATCCAAGACACTAAAGGTTTCCCGCCCGTTTACATCGGTGAGAAAAAATGGGCCGATGATCCCAGCTCGCGCCCCACTCGTAATCCTTTCAAGGGAGGGACGGTGACGATGAGTGGGCACACTTCCAGTCAATTCATCTCCGCGATTCTCCTCACCGCCCCGATGGCGGGAATGGATACTGAAGTTGTGATCGAAGGGGAGTGTGTTTCAAGGCCCTACCTCGATATCACTCTCGAAGTGATGAATCAATTTGGCGCTAAAGCTTGGGCGGATGAAGGACGAGCCGATGGCCGCCTCTCCTTCGTCGTCCGCGGTGGCACTGGCTATTCCGGTCGGAGTTATCCTGTCGAAGGAGATGCCTCCTCGGCGAGTTACTTCTTGGCGGCTGCAGCCATCACCGGAGGTAAAGTTCGAGTGGAGGGCGTCGGTCGAGATAGTGTTCAGGGAGATGCTCGCTTCGCCGATGTCTTAGCCCGCATGGGTTGCCACGTTAAAAAGGATGCGGATGTCGTCAGCCTCAATTGGGCGGAGCCCCTCAAGGGAGTTCGTGAAGATTGTAACGAGATGCCCGATATCGTCCCCACATTAACGGTCGTGGCTCTCTTCGCTCGGGGCAAGACCGTCATTCGAAACGTCCCGCACCTTCGCCACAAAGAATCCGACCGCATCGCCAGCGTCGCCACCGAATTGAGAAAACTCGGGGCGAAGATCAAAGAGAATCCTGACGGCCTAGAAATCGAACCCACCGAACTTCACGGCGGAACATTAGAAACCTGGGGAGACCATCGACTCGCGATGGCATTCTCTTTAGTCAGTATGGTCGTTCCCGGAGTCGTGATCAAAGATCCTCACGTGGTGGAAAAGTCGTTTCCTGAATATTTCCAAGTGATTCAAGAATTTGGAGTCCATGTGGAAGCCCGATGAGTACTCCCCACTTTGACGTCATAGTGGTCGGAGGCGGCCACGCTGGAATCGAAGCGGCCTTAGCTTGCGCTCGAATGGGAGTTCAAGCTTGTTTGGTGACTTTACGTCCCGATGCGATCGGTAGAATGTCCTGTAATCCAGCTATCGGTGGCTTAGGTAAAGGCCAGATGGTGCGTGAAATCGATGCCCTAGGGGGTGAGATGGGGAAGGCGGCGGATGCCACAGGTATTCAATTTAGAATGTTGAATACCCGAAAGGGGCCTGCCGTTCGCGCTCCCCGTTGCCAATCCGACAAAGATAAATATCAGCAACGTCAACAAGAAGTTTGTGCCAACACTCCGGGATTGACCATCTTAGAAGGTAAGGTCGAAGACCTCCTCGTCGAAAAGACCACTTCTTCTGAACGCATCCTTCCTACTCACGATCATCGCGTGAGCGGGGTGATCTTAAACGATGGTCGCAAGGTTTCAGCTCGTGTCGTGATTCTCACAGCAGGAACTTTTTTAAGGGGCTTGATGCACTGTGGTGAAGCTAAAACTAAAGGCGGGCGAGTCGGGGAGGAATCGATCGATCACCTTTCTCTCAAGCTCGATGCCTTAGGATTCGAGCGAGGACGCCTGAAGACGGGAACTCCTCCCAGAGTCGATGGCCGCACTGTCGACTTCAGCAAAACAGAAGTGCAGCCGGGAGATGAGAAACCTAAACCTTTTTCTCATTTCACGGAGACGATTCCCCTTAAGCAAGTTCCTTGTCATATCGCTTATACCAATCCCCAAACACACGAATCGATTCACAATAACCTCGACCGCGCTCCGATGTACAACGGACAAATCGGTGGTCAAGGTCCCAGGTATTGCCCTTCGATTGAAGACAAGGTGGTGCGATTTAAAGATCGCGAACGACACCAAATCTTTATCGAACCAGAAGGGTTAGATACGGATTGGGTTTACTTAAACGGAATTTCAACGAGTCTTCCGGCCGAAGTTCAAGATCAAATCTTAGCTTCGATTCCAGCTCTCTCGTCGGCGAAAGTTCTGCAGTACGGGTACGCGGTGGAATACGATTTTTTCCCTCCTACTCAAATCACTCCTACTTTCCAAACACGATTCGTCGAAGGTCTTTACTTCGCCGGTCAAATCTGTGGAACGAGTGGATACGAAGAAGCCGCCGGGCAGGGATTTTTAGCCGGGGTCAATTCGGTTCTTCAGCTTAGGGGTGAAGATCCCTTCGTTCTCGATCGAGCGGAGGCTTACTTGGGTGTGCTCGTGGATGATCTCGTGATTGAAAATCCACTTGAACCCTATCGCATGTTCAGTTCTCGGGCTGAGTACCGATTGCTTCTGAGGGCTGACAATGCCGATGTGCGCTTGATGGAATACGGACACAAGTTCGGCTTGATCTCAAGCGAGGCTCTCAAGAAAGTCGAGAAGAAGAAGGAATCGGTTCAGACCTTGATCGGTGAACTCGATTCCATTTACCTGAAGGGAAAATCTCTTCTCAAGATTTTGCGTCAACCTGAGATGGATTTTGCTCAAGTCAATGAGTTGACCGATGAAATCTCTCCCGAGCTTTTGCATGAAGAGGTCATCGAGCAAGTAGAAATTGAAGCCACTTATTCGACTTATATCGATCGCCAAAAACATCAGGTAGAGAAGTTTCGTCAACTCGAAACTCTCGCAATACCCGATTCTTTTGATTACGATCAAGTCCCCGCCATCAGGAATGAATCTCGCGAAAAACTCCGCGCCATTCGCCCTCGTTCTATCGGTCAAGCTTCTCGTATCAGCGGAGTGACTCCCGCGGATGTCCAGGTGATCTTGGCGATGGTCGACTCCAAATCTCGCCGAGCTCAGAACCGTTCTTGAGAGAGGCCCTTTCTTCAGGTTTATTTATGTCGAATGAAGAACATATCCACAAAAAGTCCTTAAAGGGACTTAGGGAAGTTCCTCAAGAATTTGAAGTTCTCGAAAGTGAGTTCGTTTACCCCGGGAAATTCTTTTCTGTCGAGCGCAAAGCCCTTAGACTTCCCGGTGGAGCCGAGGTGGATCACGAGCACTTGGTTTATGCCGATGCCGTGACCATCATCCCCGTGATCGAAACGGAAGCCGGACGAGAAGTCTTGATGATCGAGCAATTTCGAACGGCATTGGAAGGATTTATCTATGAACTGCCTGCCGGCATGGTCGATCCCGGTGAGGATGCTCTCAAAACGGCGAAGCGAGAATTAGAAGAAGAGACCGGATATCGAGCACAGAACTGGACTCACGTGACTACTCTCTACTCGACCCCAGGAATTTCATCTGCCAAGATGACTTACTTCTTGGCTGAGGGATTGACGAATGATGGTGAACAAGCCTTAGAGCCCGGTGAATGTTTAACCTTGAAGCGGGTGCCGTTGAAACCTCTCATCGAGTCGATGGTCGAAGGGAAATCGCACGAAGCGATTCCTGCCATCGTCGATTCAAAAGCTCACGTTGGAATTTATTACTTAGCGGCTCGTGCGTACGGGGGCTGAGTTATTTATATTGAATTCATTAACTAGCCCGGAGCGTGAGCGACGGGATACGTCATTGTGATAATCTCCCGTTTGGCATGTTTTTACGGATAGCTAATGCATTTAGTTTCCAACCGCCAAACTCTTTTGCATATCCCGTCGCTTACGCTCCGGGCTAGTTAACTTTACTTTCGAATTGGAATCTTAGTCATGAAGCTCCCCGTCATATCCATCGTTGGTCGCCCGAATGTCGGCAAGTCATCCTTGCTGAACTGCTTGGCGGAGGAGCGTATCTCGATCGTGGAAGAAACGCCGGGAGTGACTCGCGACCGAATCACCACGGTCGTCTTCCACAACGACGTCGCCCTTGAAATTCAAGACACGGGCGGGATCGGCATCATCGATCAAGATGAACTCGAGGCCGATATCGAACGTCAAATCAATATGGCCCTTCACGGTGCCGATATGATCGTGTTGGTGGTCGATGTTCAGGATGGACTCGTTCCTCTCGATCGCGATGTCGCCTCTCGACTACGAGAGAATAAAATCCTGCAAGAGCGAAAAGTCCCGATCCTTTTAGTCGCCAATAAAGTCGACGACGGAAGGTATGACGACTACGTGAATGATTTCTACGCTTTAGGCTTAGGCGAGCCCTTGGCGATGAGTGCTTTAGTGGGCTTCGGCCGAAACGAACTCTTAGATAAAGTTTGTGAGACGCTTCCGCCTAATATTCATGAGGCTGTCGAACCCGTGATGAAGGTCGCGGTAGTGGGGCGGCAGAATGTCGGAAAGTCAACCTTCGTCAATGCCCTCGCCCAAGAAGAGCGAGTGATCGTCAGTGAAATTCCGGGAACGACGCGAGATGCGGTCGATGTGCGATTTGAAAAAGACGGCCGCAATTTTATCATCATCGATACTGCAGGATTGCAGCGTAAAACTCGAGTTAAGGATTCCATCGAGTTCTATAGTCAGGTGAGAACTGAAGCCGCCATTCGCCGAGCGGATGTCGTGCTCTTTCTTATCGATGCTTCTAAAGAGATCACTCGAGTCGATAAAAAACTTTCCGAATCGATCGCCAGTCAAGCCAAGGCCACCGTGGTGGTGATCAACAAATGGGACCTTACGAATCAAGCTGTAGAGACAGAACGTTACGCTGATTATCTCACCGATCGAATGCCGGGCTTGACGTTTTCGCCCATGGTTTTTACGACAGCAAAAGAGGGTCGAAATATTCAGTCGGTCGTCGATTTAGCTCAACACCTTTTTAAGCTTTCTAAAACTCGGGTTGGAACCGGTGAGCTCAACCGAGTTGTCGATAAGGTCACCAAGCAGCACTTCCCCGCTAAAGTCGGCGGGAAGACGCCCAAGATCTACTACTGCACCCAAGTCGGTACGGTGCCTCCCTCCTTTGTCTTCTTTGTGAACAACCCAAAATATTTCACTAAGGGATATCGAAGGTACGTTGAAAACTGCATGCGGGAAGATCTCCCTTTCAAAGAGATTCCCCTGCGCATCTTTTTCCGCAAAAGAGAATCGATCTACAACAATGACAAAGGCAAATGATGGCCTTTCCTCCACCAAACGTTTTGATTCCGAAGGTCCAAGAATATTAGGGATCGATCCGGGGACGCGTAATTTGGGCTACGGAGTGATCGAGATTGGAAAAGGATTTCAACCCCAGGTGGTGGCTCACGGGGTATGCCAATTGAATCCCTCGAAGAGCCTGCCCGAACGCCTGGGTATGATCTTCGAAGAATTGTCACGATTCATGGATCAGGTTCAGCCTTCGGTGGTCGTTGTCGAAGGGGCCTTCCACGGAAAGAACATCCAAAGTGCCCTCCGGATTGGCGAAGCTCGAGGGGTGGTGCTCGCCTGTGCCGCCACTCGAGGGATCCCCGTCGAGGAATACGCTCCCGCCACGATCAAAAAAGTCCTTTGCGGTAACGGCCGAGCCCCAAAATCTCAGGTCCAGGCCATGGTGGAGAGGTTGCTCCAATTAAAGTCGCCGATCGAAAAAAGTGATGAGGCCGATGCCCTGGCCATCGCCTACTGCCATGCTCAGAAGTTAAGAATTGGAGCCAGTTTGCCACAAGTGAAAAAGTCGAGTCGAAACAAGTCGGGCCGACGCCTAAGCGGAAAAGGTTTACAAGACGTGCTGAATAGGATAAACAGAGGGGCTAAATAATTCCCGATGGAGTCCTTCTGAGGGGCTCACTGGGTTAGAGAGCTGGTTTCAGCATTGCAGATTAGATCTGCAGAAGCTGTTCCAGTGTCTCGATCGGCTGGTTTCAGCCATGAGAGTGGAGAGAGAATTTTGACCAGGATGATGGGGTCAAGATTTTCTGAGAGAAACCGGAGTTGTGGGCAATCGTGGATACTTAAAAATCTTCAATTTTATTAAATTGGGTCGTCCTCTGTTCAGAGTACGCGGATAGAGGTACGCCCACGAAAGTTAAAGCCATTCAACTTTTAGTGGATCCCCATTGGAATGAGCAGGGAGCTAAAAGAAAGGATGCATTCACCCTAGGAAGGGAGAGGACGGATCTCATGTCAACTCAAGATAGTTCTGTAGTATTACAAACGGAACTCCCTGGCTTGAATCTTGTCAGGCGAGGCAAGGTGCGCGATGTTTACGATCTCGGCGAGCATTTCCTGATTGTCGCTACCGATCGAATTTCAGCTTTCGATGTGGTGATGCCCAACGGTATCCCCGAAAAAGGGAAAATTCTCACGCAGCTCTCCGTCTTTTGGTTTGATCTCCTGGGAGTCAAAAACCATCTGATCACGGCGGATCTCAAAGAGATGCCAGAAAACTTACACGCCTTTAGTGATCAACTTGACGGTCGCTCGATGTTGGTCGAAAAACTCCACATCCTCCCTGTCGAATGTATCGTTCGCGGTTACATCGCCGGAAGTGGTTGGAAAGATTACAAGAGGTCTCAAAGCATCTGTGGAATCCAGCTTCCTGAAGGTCTCCAAGAAAGTGAGAAGTTCCCCGAGCCACTCTTCACGCCTACAACCAAGGCTGAAGAAGGTCACGATGAAGCCATCACTTTTGAAGAGATGATCGCTACTGAAGGCGTCGGACAAGAACGAGCTGAGGCTCTTCGAGACTTGAGCCTCGACGTTTACACCCGAGCTGCCGACAAGGCGCGCGAATTAGGGGTTATCCTCTGTGATACCAAATTCGAATGGGGAGTGAACGCTGACGGCGAAATCATCTTAGCGGATGAAGTTTTAACTCCAGATTCATCTCGTTACTGGGATGTGAACGCTTACTCTCCCGGTAAAGGCCAAGAGTCCTACGACAAACAGTACGTAAGAGATTACTTGGGAACTTTAGACTGGGATAAAACTCCTCCCGGTCCCACCCTTCCCGATGAGGTCGTCGAAGGCACGGCTTCGAAGTACCGAGAAATTTATCAAAAATTAACTGGTAAGGCTTGGGGAAGTTGATTCTCATGACGCGCCGTAGCCAAACTCGCCAGCAGTAACGATGGGTCGCTACGCTCCATGCAAGTAAGCCTGCGGCTTACGCACTCCCTAAAGGGGGGAAAGCGCTTTAAAGTTATAGTGGGCAAAAGACTGGCGTCTTTTGCTACGCCGTTTGCCTCGTTTGTAAATTACTAAAAACTTATTTAGACGAAGAGTATAACAATGCCAACTGGTAACAAAGTATTGATCTTGATGGGAAGTGATTCCGACTTCGATACGATGAAAAAAGCTTGTGCAGCTTTGGATGAATTCGACGTCTCTTACGATGTCAGAGTCCTCTCAGTTCACCGTGTACCTGAAGTCGCTCTCAAGTTAGCTACCGAAGCCGAAGAACGAGGTTACGGAGTGATCATCGGAGGGGCTGGAATGGCCGCTCACCTCTGTGGCGCTGTTGCCGGTCACACGACCCTTCCCGTCGTCGGTGTTCCTTTGGAGTCAGGAGCTTTAAAAGGGGTTGACGCTCTTCACTCTACCGTGATGATGCCTCCAGGAGTTCCTGTCGGAACCATGGCGATCAATGGCGCAAAAAATGCTGCCATTTACGCCGTTCAAATTCTCGCGACAGCCGATGACAACCTGCGAGCTAAGCTTCACCAATTCAAAAAAGACATGGCGAACCAAGTTCTCGCCAAGGACGAAAAGATCCAAGCCTTGGTTTGATGTGTTCCCGTTATTAAGCTGGAACTCCTTATCCATTTAATGCAGTAACTGTGTTTTACAGGATTTGGGCTTTAGAAAGAGATTCACCTCGCACTCCGCGAGGTGAATCTCTTTTTTTTATGGAGTTCTGATTTTAAAAATTCCCTTCTCTTCTTCAAAAATTGAAATGGCTCCCAGCTCTCCTGTAATCCAAATTGGAATCTCATGGGTATTTAAAAGAGTGAGCAGATTTGGGCTTACCGATTCTATTTCTCCCGAGATGATGACTTCCTTCGGCCTGACGGTCTCCAGAAGTTGGGCGTAGTACGGATTCGCTCTTCCGTGATGAGGTAAGAGTAAATATTGGGCTCGTAAATCTTGTCCTGTCATCAAGAGGAGAGCTGTGCCTTGCTCTTCGATGTCGGCTCCTAAAAGAACCTTTAATGAATCGTATTTAAGCTTGAGAACTAAGGATGATTCATTGGAGCTCTGCCGGATGGCTTCTGGGTCGTTGAGACCCGGAGAGAGAGTTTCTAATTTCCAAGTTCGATTCAACTTTTTGGGACTCTGAATCGATTGCCCTCTCTTTAAGATTCGATGACGGATGCCTCGTTTGCGAAGCTGGGAGAGAAGACGGGCTCCCTCCGTAAAAGTAGAAAAGCGAAACGATGTCCATACTTCGCTTACCTGGATGGTTTGACAGAGGTCTAAAACTCCGCTGATATGGTCACTATCCTTGTGAGTTAAAATTAATGCATCTAGGTGACGAACCCCGCGGTAAAGGAGAGTTTGGCTGAGTTCTCGGGCCACTCTCTTTCCTCCTCCTTTCGAGCCCGCATCGATGAGAATACGAGTGTCCGGGTCGGGAGCAAAGAGAATCGAACTTCCCGCTCCCACATCAAAGAAGGTCAGTAAAGGGAATGAGGGGGCGTAAGATTTATGAGCTTTAACAATCAATACTGCGAGTAAACAGAGGAGAAAAAAACGTTTTGTGAAGTGAGTTTTCTTGAGGCCCAAATGGAAGTGTAATTCTTTAGGTTTGTCTTTAGAGAATCGACTGAGAATAAATTGCAGTCCACCAAAAGGGCCTGAAAAGATAAAGAGGCTCGCTAATAACCAGAGAGAAAAGCTCGAATAGGGGAGGATAAGGGTGCTCCCGGGGACTTGGTTCAGAAATCTGAGTACGAAATTTAATCCGTGAATACAGTATTCGGAAATGAAGACGAATGGGCTTGCAAGAGCCGGATGGAGCGTTGCGGTGAGTAAGCTCAGTATCCCTGAGAATAACAGAACTAAAATGAAGGGATAAATGACGAGGCTCCACAGAACCCCTAAAGGATGAATTCTTTGAAAGTGAAAAGTTAAAACTGGAAGTGTACCCAACCAAGCGGCGAAGGATCCCGAAAAGAGTTTTGTCAATTGGGTGAGAGGTCGAAGTCTCTTGCGGAGTTTTTTTCTTTCTTCAGGCTTGAGTACTTTTTTATCAAGGTTGGGGCTCAACTTTTCTTCGATGCCTGAGCTCCAAAGTAAAATTGAAATCACGGCCGCTACGGATAATTGAAATCCCGGTTTCAAGATCCAAGCGGGAAAGATGATGACTAAAAAGAGAATCGACCAACTGAAGCCATCTAAAGGGCGAGGGCTGCGATGAAAGAATTGAACGAGCCAAGTGATGAGGACCATCGTCGCTGCTCTCAATATCGGGGGAGCCGCACCGGTGATCGAAATGATAAAGAGCAAAGCGAGAAGCTTGATGACAAACTGGCACCGATTCCTTTGAAAGAGAATGAGTAAAACTCCAAGATGGAGTCCACTGATCGCCAGGAAGTGATAAGTACCGGTGTGAAGGAGTTGGTTTTTAAATTCTTGAGGCAAACCCCGTCGTTCCCCTAAAAGAAGTGCAGCCAGAATTCCGAATTCATTTGGGTCAAAAAGTTCTTTTAGTTGTCGAAGGGCGTGAAATCGTAGGAGGCCGGTTTTGATCTTTAAGTTGGCTAATGAAAGGGGAGGGGGTGTTTCGGGAGTCCGTCGGATCCCTTCCGAACGCTGAATCCATAAGACGGGCGGCTGGGGGGAGCGGAAGATGGAAGGCTTCGAATTTTTCCACTCCCGTTGAATTTTAATTCGGCCGCTAAGATTTATTTTTAAACCCGGGGTGAGGTCGGAGTGATCTCCATTGGCGATCACTTGAAGTTGTGGATTTCGAGTGGTGAATAGAGTCCAGCGATTCTCCTCCTTAGGATTTTTAAATCGATCATCTTGGGGGGTGTAGAGCCAAGCTAAACTGGAAACTTCAGCAACGCCTGACCAGGGGCCCTGGGGGATTTCGAGATTGGAGTTCAGTAAAGAACCTCCTCTGAGGAAGCCGATCAAGCCAAGGCTGAAACCTAAGATCAAGATTTTCTTGCTGGCGGTTCTCTCGACGGCTAAGGGGGCTTTTAGGATTAATATGACCGAAGCTGCAAAGCCCGCTAAACCGAGCCAACGAGCGAGCGTAGGAGGGCAATCCGACTGAAAACCCAGTATCCACCCCAATAAATAGGCGAGTAGACTGAGGAGGGAGTACGGAATTAATCTGAAATTATGAGTGTTGGGCAACGACATCTATCAAAGCTATAAATGTCGAACCGAATGAGCTGAACGAGAGCTGAGCTGGAGTTATGGGGGAGTAATCAGGAGAGGAGCCACGGTGGAAAGCCCTTCATCAATAATTTAACACTTGCGCTTTCATTCGCAAGGCGCCCTTTAATTTGACAAATCCTCAGCGGGAATCTAAGGTGATTGGTTAAATTACAGCGAAAAATGAAATCTCTGGAGAAAACAGAATGAATCAAGAAGCACCTGAACAGCCAGTAGTTAGCTCTAAAAACGATGAGCCGGATGCCATTATCGTTCGTCCCTGGCCGAAAGTTATTTTCCTGTACCCAACATTCATCATGGCTTTGGTCGCTGGAGTTTGGCAGGCCTTCATCGATGTCGAATCTCCCCAAAAGGCGACCATCGGCTTAGTCTTTTATATGACCCTTTGCTTTAACCTTTTGGTTATCAGTTTTGAATTCTCAAGACTTAAAACAGTAGCGATCTTCTTTTTACTCCTAGCCCTAGGCTTCTTCCTACTGTTTTTAAGTTACCATTACAACGTGATATCGGGCTTGAAGAACTTTTTAGCGAGCCTTCAGTTCATTCTGAGTACGCCGTTTTATTTCGGCTTAGCAGCCTATCTCGCAATCATCTACCTCGGCGTCTTTATGGTCACTCGCTGGAACTACTGGGAAGTACGCCCGAATGAAATCATTCACCACACCGGTTTCTTGGGTGATATCAAACGATATCCTTCACCCAATTTGAGGATGTCTAAAGAGATCAACGACGTGTTTGAATTTCTCTTACTCGGGTCGGGGAGAATCGTTCTTCATCCGGCTTCGGAGAGTAAAGCGGTGGTTCTCGAAAACGTTCTCAACGTGAACAAGGTCGAAGACTCCGTCAAACGTCTCCTCTCAGCGATCAAGGTCCAAGTTTCTTCCAATCAGACCTTGCCCACCGCTGAGGAGCATTAGTCGTCCCTAATGTAGTCCGCACTCTCTGAGTGCGGCCTCCTTAGGATTCGCTTAAGCCTCAACAATGAGGGCTAGTCCCTCAAATCTTCCGTAAATCCTTAAAAACCATTCCACAAGCTGCCTCAGAGATAAATCTCTGAGGCAGCTTGTTTCATTTTGAAGCTCTCCTCGTAACTTTTACGTGTGTTTCCTTAAGTTCTTTAAATTTAATGGTATAGGGCTTAAGGTGGGAGTTCGGGGTCCAGCGGACAATCCATTGATCCCTAAATTTACGGGGATAGGTCGGATCTCCCCCGGCTAAATATCCCATCGGCCTGAACTTAACCCCGAAAATTTCGAAACTCCTCGGGAGTCTTCGGGTTTTATTTCTGAGAGGGGGTCTCCTGAGTTCGGGGCCCCATTTATTCACCAGGAACTCCTACAACTCATTCAGTAAAGGATCTCATTCCTGCTCTATAGAGAGGGGATTGGGATGGGAACAAAAAGATGAACAAGTTTGCACTCGCGGCGGTATTAGCCTTAATCCTTCTCGTAGGACTCGGCGTCGGCCTTTTCTTCGTGTTGGATCCCGGGTCCGATCCCGTCACCGATGAGGTTGTGACTCCCAAGGAGCAAGTGGAGGAGAAGGAAGACAAGGATCCTGGCTACCTCGGTGATCCTAAAGATTTCGAGAAAAGCCAACTCCAAACTCAAACTCTCAAGGTGGGACGCGGTCACCTCAAGGTTGAAGGAACCGTTTACGGATCGGATGGCGAACCTTTGCCTGGAGCCGAGGTGGTTCTCATCGCGATGACGGAGCAACTCAACGAAGTTCTTCAGGGTCTCAATCTAGACAGTACGTGGGATGCCGATGATCGCTTCCGAAGTGATAGTCGAAAAATTCACTCCTATATTTCGAAATCTCACAGTCTGATTTCGGGTGAGTCCGGCAAGTTCTCGTTCGAAGGAGTTTCAAAATCGAAATACTTGGTTGCCGCACGACATCCTTTGCTCTTCCCAGGCTTGTCGGAAGAGTTTGAGCTGACCCTGAGCGAGGCTAGTAAGTCGGTAGATGTTCGCTTAGGAGAAGGGTCCAAAATTCAAGGGCTCGTTCAATCTCCAGACATGAGGCCAGTTAACGGAGCCAGTTTGAAAGTTCAGTGGAATCCTGAATATTTAGACCTCCTTTATTTCGAAGATTCCAAGAGCTCGGAACTCCTCAAAACTTTCTTAGCGAGCCGATCTCAATCAGTCCTCAGTGAAAAGAGTGGTCAATTTGAAATTGGTGGCCTCCTCACTGGAAAGTATACCCTTTTCGCTCAGGCTGAAGGTTTCGCCAGCAAGATGCTGAGTGACGTTCCTGCTGACGGAGGTGATGTTCAGGTCGTCTTAGAGCCTGAACTCATCGTCGAGGGTGAAGTGATCGATGAAAACGAAGCCCCCATTAAAAACGCTGAAATTGAATTATCTTTCATGTCGAAGGATTCTGGCGACATGGGTTCTGTTTTCAGAACGAATTTCAGTCGCTTCAGAGGTGGTCGCGGTGGAAGAGGGGGCTCTTCATCGAATTCAAAAATCGTTAAAACGGATAACGAAGGAAAGTTTGTCGTCCGTGGATTGGCGTTCGGTTCCTATCGGGTTGAAGTCTCAAGCGATGGTTTTCTCAAATCGACCGATCCTTTCGTCTTCCTCGGTGAAGAAACTCCCGCTGAAGAAAAGTACCTCAGTTACCAACTTTCACCGGGGCACGTGATCGAAGGAAAAGTCACCGGACCGAAGGGGAAGGCCATCGTGGGCATCGAAGTTTCGGCTCGACGAGAGGGTGACCTTCCTCGACCTGAAGATGAAGAAAATTCAGCCGAAGGTGATGATGAAGGTCGAGGCGGCCGTGGTGGTCGAGATCGCGGAGGCCGAGGCGGCAGAGGAGATCGCGGATTCCCTCGTTCGATGGGGGCCATCATGGAGCGCATGGCTCGAGGTTCTGAAGAAGAAGAAGTCCGTACCGATGCCAGCGGTCAGTTCAAGTTCAGTACCCTGAGAGAAGGGGTCTACCGAGTTAAAATTGAATCGGATGAATATTTAGAATATTACAAGCGCGAGATACCTACCGACTCTGAGCAGTTGAGCATTCAACTCGAGCAGGGCGATGGAGTCCTGGGACGCGTTGTCGATCCCGATGGTAAAGGTGTTGCCCGCGCCCGCGTTCGTTTCTACACCCATCGACTCGAAGAGGAAGAGGCTGAGGATGAAGGTGAGCGACGTAGTCCGTTTGGTCGTGGTGGCCGAGGCGGCCGCGGTGGTTGGGGAGGCCGAAGAAGCAGTTCCGTCGAATCCGTTTCAACGAAACCCGATGGATCTTTCGTCGTCAATAACCTTCCTCCCGGTGCCTACACCATGCGCATCGAAGCCCAGGGATTCATCGATTTCAGTTCAGAACCCGTGATCGCCGGAAGTGAATCGGCATTGGATGGAAGCTTAGAACTCGAAATGACGCCGGCAGGTTACGTTGGCGGAACGATTAAAAGTGAAAGTGGTGATCCCTTACCCGGTGCTCGAGTCTACCTCGTTCGTGATCGAGGGGAAGAAGGCGATCGTCGCAGTCGATTTGGAGGCTGGGGTGGCCGAGGTGGCGGAAGCTGGGATATCGTGGGCCGTCCTACGGTTTCGGATGAGAAGGGTCAGTATAAGATTTTCATCGAACGAGAAACTCGGGTGAAGGTTTCGGCTCGAGCTGATCTCTACATGCGTACCGAATCCACCGGATTCGAGATTACGGATGCGAGTGAAGTGATCGAAGATATCGATGTAACCTTGAAACGATCAGGTGAAGTTCGTGGTAAGGTTCTCGGTGGTGGGGATGTCCCCGTTGCCAGTGCTACTGTTGAAGTACGAAAGATCGAACCTGAACAAGAAAACCAAGAAGACGAGCGCGAAGGCCGTGGTGGTCGCGGCGGTCGAGGGGGCCGTGGTGGCTTCTTCGGTGGAGGACGTGGAACCACTCATCGTACAACGACCGATGGACTGGGTGAGTTTTCCGTCTCCGGTTTAGATACAGGAGAATACCAGGTCACAGTCCGAGGCCAAGGACATATCGATACAACTGAAGATCCTTTCCCCGTGAGCTTGGGTCAGGTGAAAGAAGTCCTGATTCAGCTAACACCCGAAAAGACTATTTCGGGAACCGTTCTTTCCTCCGATGCGAATCCCATCGCTTCGGCTGAAGTCTACATCATCAACAATGAAGATGGTGGAGAAGACTTCCGTTCCTTCTTTAGAAACAGCCAACGAACGGTCACTAGCTTCTTAGGGGCTTATCAAATCGGTAAGCTCAAGTCGGGAACGTTTGATTTACGAGCGATCGCCGATGGTTACTCTTCCAAGGTCGTCACTGGAGTTCAGGCAGGAAGTGATAATGTCGAGATCATTCTGAATCGCTTAGTCACTATCAGAGGCTTCGCTGTGGGCGCGGGTACTCAAATGCCTGTAACCAACTATCGAATGCAACTGCTTCCAGATGAGAATCACCAATTAGCTTCACGGGAAGTTCAAGCTCTAAGAAGTTGGAAGTCTTTCGATAATGAAGATGGTTCATTTGAAATCAAAGACGTTCCCCCGGGTCGATACCGAGCAGTTGTTTACGCGCCCGAATATCTTCCAGTTACGGATTTCCCAATCACGGTTCAATCCGAAGAAGATTTAGAGGGAATCACTATCCCTGTTCCTGAGGGTGGGATGATTTCCGGGGTGATCGTCGATCAACGAGGTCAGCCGGTCGTCGGAGCAACCGTTCAAGCCATGGTTCAAAGCCTCGACGAAGCGACTGGAAGAGCTACTTACTCTTCTTATCGCCCAGAATTATCCGTGCGCAATGAAGATCTTAGAAACCGAGTGAGCGAACTTCTTTCTCAACGCTTCAATGCCCGTGGTGGACGCGGAGGGCGCGGTGGATCTGAAAATGGTTCTCCTCGGGGAGGAAGAGTTCGGAGTGGAAGAACAACAACCCTGGCCGACGGTTCCTTCATTGTAAAAGGATTGCCGGATGGTGTTTTCCGAGTTCAATCTTCTCACGAAGTTTTTGTCACTCTTCAAAGTGATAAAGACCTCACTGTTAACACCGTTGAAGGTGCTGGTACCTCGATTAACGATGTACGATTGGTCATGAAGGACGGGGCCAAGGTATTTGGCCGAGTTCAAGTCGCTGGTCAAGTCGCACCGGGTGCTTCGATTTTCCTCAGTGGAGGTCTTGAAAGAAAGTCGGTGACTGCCGATGCTACGGGAAGATTTGAAGTCTTGGGAATCGGACCCGGAACGTATCAGCTTCGCGCTCGTGTTGCTCGCCAGGAGAGCAGCCGCCGAGAACGTGGCCCACGTGGTGGTGAAGATCGACGACCAACGTTTACTCGTGGATCAGAATCCAATACTCCCACTACCAGCGTTACGGTCGAAGAGGATGCCAAAGAAGTCGAAATCGACATTAACTTAGAGTAGTAGTAGGCTCGCTCCGCGAGTCGTACAAAGTGAAATCATTAAACTAAGCCAGTAAAACTTAAATCTTGTTTAAGTTTTACTGGCTCTTTTTTTTCCACGTAAGCGCTTCAATCTAGTTAACTCAGGGTAGTCGGCACACGCCGTGTGCCGTCTAAAGTGAAACAATTAAACTGAACGAGCAAAACTTAAGTAAACTTTTAAGCTTTACTGACACTTTCTTTTCCCTTGGTTAGTGCTTCGAACTAGTTAATTCAGGGTAGTAGGCACACGCCGTGTGCCGTCTAAAGCGAAACAATTAAACTGAACGAGCAAAACTTAAGTAAACATTTAAGCTTTACTGACTCTTTCTTTTCCCTTAGTTAGTGCTTCGAGCTAGTTAATCCAGGGTAGTAGGCACACGCCGTGTGCCGTCTAAAGCGAAACAATTAAACTGAACCAGTAAAACTTAAGTAAACTTTTAAGCTTTACTGACATTTTCTTTTCCATTCGTTAGGGCTTCGAGCTAATTAATAATCGATGAACTAAGCCTTACTTCGGATTAAATCCAAATTCTGAAGCTTGATGTAAATGACATCCCGGCTCACGGGGTGAGCCGACTACTAAAAAAAAGCCAAGGTGCAGAGCACCTTGGCTTTTTTTAACGGGAAACGTTTTGTTTTAGAAAACGACTTACTTCTGCTCTGCGATTCGCTTGATGATCGAAATCACAAAGTTATCGTCGATGGTTCGTAAGTCTTGCATGAAGAATTCGAAGTTTCCGTTTTTGTCGAACATGACTAAGCTTCCACTTCCGATGGTCGTTCCTAACTCGTAGATCTCTTTCGGTCTTGGAGTGGTGGTGAGGCCGACGGAGGTGTGAGTTAATCCGAGTTCATGCATTTCATTTAATGCTTTTCCGGCTTGGATTCCGACAGGAGTCGCTCTTCCTTTCATCCAGCTCAGGACGATTAAGTTGCAGATGTCAGGGTTTTTAGCGACGAAGGAATCGACGGATTTCAGAAACTCTTGTTCACGTTTAACATCGTATCCGCGCACCATGACGACGGTGGGCTTACCGATGCTTCCGGCGAGGGTGGGGCCTTTTCCAGTGACCCAATGAATTGCATCTAAATCGACTTTAGGCTTTTGGCCTAAGTAAGTGTTGATGAATTTTTGATTCGCCAAGATTCGGTTGCGGTAAACGATATATTCCTGGGGAAGTTCTTTTTCGGTGACTCCTAATTGTTTGGCTAACCAGGCGAACCTAGCTAATCCCTTTGAAAATTCTTGGCCGGCTGCGGCATGATTTCCTAAGCCAAACTCGACGTATCCCGTTCGGAATGAATTAAAAGCGATATACCTAAGCCAAGACAATCTTTCAGTCTTTAGTTCAGGAGTATCGAATTTTTTCTTTTCTACCTTCTCGATACCTAATTTAAGAAATTCATGAGTCAGCTTCTTCATCTCATTCAAGTTTCCTTCAGATAACCTCAACTTCCACATCATTTGATAGTAGAAGGGAAGGTAATCGCTATTGGGGTCCGCTTTGATCGCTTCTTGCATCAAAGGGAGCCCGCGAGAGATATCCCGAAGCTCAACTAAAGAGTGACCGCTACTTAAGAGAACTCTTTTGCGATCTTTGTAGTTGGGGTAGTTATCGATAATCTTTTTGTAGCTTTCAAAGGCTAACTTGAATTGTTCAGCTCCTTCGATTTGACCGGCGTAGTAAAAAGCATCTCCCATCTTTTGAAGGGCTTCGGCTCGTTTCGAATCGGTCTTGGGGGCGCACTTTAAAAAATCTTTGATCAAGGTTACGGTGTCACCGTAGTGGTGAAGCATCAGCTTGTTGACCTGATCGGGTTTGAGCTTGGCGCTTTGCCGAAGGTCGTGCTGAATGACCGATCTCAGATAGAGATTCAGTTGGGCGAGTTGCAAGCTGGCTTGACATGCCTGGGGAGTGCCGGGGAAAGCTTTGAGAAAGGCTCGGAGCTTATCCCGCGTGGTTTTTACATTTTGAGTGACGGCGGCGAGGCGCTCCCCTTTCATTCCTTTAAAGGAAGTGGGGATCGTCTTGTACATGATGAGAAGAGGGCTGTAAGCCTTCTCTACTTCTTCGGGGTCGAAGGTCTTTTTGGGTTCATCGCCAGGAGGCGGCGCTGAGGGCCCAACGGGGTCTGTGTTTACCTGAGACTTAGCCACGGTCACCTTTTGCTGTGCATCGGCGACATTGGCTTTGGGTTCCGTTTTGACGCTGTTGTTTGTAGCCTGCGTCTGAACCTTAGGGACGGGGATCGGCGTAGGTGTTTTCCTTTCACAGGCCAAGGTCGTCAGCAATAAGCCGATGATGAGGCCGTAGGGAATGAATCTCGATACAAGGGTATTCATTTTTTTCTCGTGAACTTTGAAAATGAATGCACAGCCCGGCCCTCAACACTTTCAGGTATAGAAAGTGATAGGACTCGGAGCCTCATTCACAAATGTGGAAATAAGTAAAATGGTTCCGGTTGAATGAACAGGAACTCATTGGGTACCGTCGACGGGTAATTTGAGACCGTTTACGGCTAAAACGTACCTGAAGAAGACGGATTTCGTAACCTGAAATACGTTTCTTAATGTTCTTAGGGATCAATTTGCAACTTATACGCCAGTTTGCCCAAAAAAGCCACCATGGGCCATCATTGACTACATTTCTTGCTAAAGTATAATCCCGCCAAGGTTTATTCGTAATTTCCGAGAGAGTGAAGAGCGCTATTTGAATCTTTTCGCCAGCTGAATACTTAGTGAAACAAAGTTCAATTAGCAATTTTATTTGAGGACACCATCTGCTTGTTCGTATTTCGATCATCCCCATCAATCCCAATTTCGGCAAATTTTAAATCCCTTCGTTTCTGGCGGTGGGGGCGAGATCGTCAACCTCTCTCGCTTCGAATTTTGATTCTCCTCCTCTTAGGTTGGATGATCGGGATGCTTCCAAACGAGGGTGGAGCTCAGCCTGAACCCTCCCCCGAGAAATCTGACCAGGAAAAGCTTCAGCAAAATATTAAGCAGGGAATTTCGCTGTTTAATAAAAACCTCGACGCTAAATTTCAAACGGCAATTCATGATGAAAAAACGGGAGCTCTCCACGCCCACCTCTATGGGGATGCCTGGATTCGAGCCGCGTTTAAAGATGAGATTGTAAAAGTCTTCGCCGACCGGATTCTCGTTCTCGCCGAAATCAAAGAGAAGCCTAAAGGCGAATCCGATGATAAAGATAAAGCGAAAAAAGAATCAGAAGATGATCGCCTGAAGTCGAAGCTCGAGGGAATCGAGCCGGTTTCGTTTTACGCTGAAGGAAATGTTCGCATCGAGGGGGATGGCGTCTCCATCGAAGCGGATGCCTTTTTTCACGATCATAAAAAAGGGCGGGGGCTCGCCGTTCGCGCAAAAGGTAAAGCTCGTCTGGATGCTCTCGATCGTTTAAAGCATCTCCTCAACAATTCAAGTTTAGAACTCTTGGGTCAAAATTTTGGTGAAGGCCCGACGATGGGACCGAAGCCTCAACCGGGTGGATCCTTGACTCCCAAGCAACCCTCCGATGCACCACGAGAAGTGGAGCGCTCCCTCCCTCTAACCAACATACAAGATCGAAAAGCCATTCAACTCGCCTTTAGAGCCGAATTCCTACGGATGCTCGACTTGGATCATTTCTCTTCTGAAGCACTGAGCATTTCTAGTTGTGATTACGGTGAACCCCACTTCGGTGTGCTCTTCGACGGATTCAAATTGAAGAAAGTTGAACGGGAGCCAAAAAACAAATCAACCGAGGCTGAAGAAAATTCAAAAACGATTTTTAGAAAGAAAAAAGATCACTACACCTTAGATCCTGAAGGCGGACGCCTTCATATCTTTAGTGTACCTCTCATTCCTTTTCCGATCGGGTATTGGAATACGGAGTGGCTCGATATTGACGCCAATCCCATTCGCGACATCGGTTTCAGTAACTCAAGTAAATTTGGACACCGCTTAGATATCGCGTGGAATTTGAATTGGTTTCTGGAACTCCTTCCCGGTTCCGATCAGCCTGCTATCGACGATCTTTTAGACGATTCCCGTTTAGATATCCTCACCGACTACCTCTCGAATCGTGGTTTTGGTCACGGAGCCCAAGGAGTTTACGGTGACCATCCCCGCGAGTGGTTGCCTCATAAACTGAGCCTCACGGACTGGAGCTATTACGGTAGAAGTTACTATTACCGTATCGATGATTTCGGAGGAGACCGGACGGCTCCGGAAGGCTCTCCTGATGTCGATGACGTCAGAGATTGGGCCAACGTTTTACACCGTCAGCGTATCCCCTACCTGGGGGTTTTAGATGTCGAATACTCTGAACGTCGAGATCAGAATTTTTTAAACGAGTTCTTTCCCGAGACTCGAACGGAAAAAGAACAAGAGAGTCTGTTTTATCTCCGGCGAAACTTTGGTGACAACGCAGCTCTGACGGGATTGTATAAATATCGTTCAGATGAATTTGAAACCGTGAGGGAGCGTTTGCCTCAGTTCGAATTCAAGTGGCTAGAGCAACCCGTATTCAATTCTGGTTTATACACCACGCTCGATACTCAAGCGGCTCACCTGAGGTTTCGCCCCGGTGATGATGTTGTCGCTAATTCTCGACGGTACGGTCGGCTCGATGCGTTGAATGAATGGAGTTATCCGATTCACTTTGGGGATGTTTTACACCTCAGACCTTTCGCCAGTGGACGCGTGACCTTTTACGAAACGGGTCAAGATACCAGCGAACATTCTCTCAGCCGGGAATCGTTATTGGCGGGAACTTCGGCGAGTCAACAGTGGTCCCGAGTGTTTCATACTCGCGGAAGCCTTCTCGATGAATGGTTCGGATTGACAGCATTGAAGCACGATATCATTCCGAAAGTGACTTACGCGAATCGTTTTGAAAGCACATTAAATCCGAACCAAGTCTTCCAATTCGATGAAGTGGATCGTGTCGATAATTTGGAGGTGGTTGAGCTTTCCCTTCGAAACATTCTTTGGGGACGAACCCGAAGCTCGATCGCGCGAAGCGATGCCCTCGCTTGGCACCGCGATCGAAAGGATGCTCGCAATCAGCGGGGAAGGCGGCAATTGAAGACGATTCCCACCGTCACTCGCTCGGTTGTGGATGCTGAGGTGAGTACCGTTTGGTACCCGCGTCCCAGCCGAGATAACAATGGTGACCGCTATTCTTTGGTCGATTTTGATGTCACCGTCTATCCCTCTCAGCATTTCTATGTTCGGAGTCGAAATTTCTTTGATCCGAACGATAGTTGGGATTACGCCCTGACGGACAACTCCGCGACCTTCGAGCCTTTCTTGGGATTGTTCCGCTTGACGGTGGGGGAGCGCTTTCGGCCAGGGGTGAGTGAATTTATTTACTCACGATTAGCGCTTTATCTCAGTCGCAAATATCTCCTTGAAGGGTATTATGGTTACGATTTGTCGAATACAGATCGTACCGATGCCGAGGTGCGCTTGGTTCGCTTCACCGAGTGTTTGGCTTGGGAGATTTCATACTCCTTCGATGCCGGTGAACGAGATAATCACACGGTGACATTTAACTTGTATCCCGTCGAGCTCTTCCGCGATGATTGGGACCGACGGGGGAGTTCATCGTTGGATTCTCGTCGGTATGGAGCGAGATAAGAACTTCCCCTCGCTAGCGCTTCGGGCTAGTTAATTAGCTCGCCCGAAGCGCTAGCGAGGGATGATTTAATAAGTGGCCAAACTTTTACAAGTTTGGCTACGATTGACGCCTTTTGATACGAACGGATCTTTCGAACTAAAAAAATGCCTTCTGAACGAACTGCCATATTTCCGGGAAGTTTTGACCCCCCAACTTTGGGGCACTTCGATGTGCTTCAACGCGGAGCGAAGCTCTTCGATAAAGTCATCGTGGGGATCCTTCAAAATCCGGAAAAGCGGTCGCTCTTATCTCCCGAGATACGTTGTAAGCTCTACGAGAATCAAATTCAGTCTTGGGGATTGGAGAATCAGATTTCGGTGGAAGCTTTTTCCGGCTTAGCCGTTCACTTTGCAGAATCTAAAAAGGCGGGTTTCATTTTGAGAGGAGTGCGCTCTTCTCACGATGTCGATTTTGAATTGCCGATGGCACTTTCGAATCGAAGCTTTAGCCAAAACGATGTTGAGACTGTCTTTCTTCCCACCGCTCCTTCCTTAATCCATGTTCAAGGAACTTTAGTTCGGCAGATTGCTGCGGGTGGGGGAGATCTCTCCTCCTTTGTGACTTCCGAAGTTGCCGAAGCGCTGAAGGCTGCCGTCGTCAAGAATTCTTCCTCCTAAAGCTGACCACCCTGAAAATACCTTGAACGATTACCTCCTACAAATTCAAGACCTCTACACCTCCTTTAAAGTTGAAGGTCGACACGCACAAGCTGTCGATGGAGTTTCCTTTTCGATTGAGCCGGGTGAAACTCTCGGGGTTGTCGGAGAATCGGGATGTGGAAAGAGTGTCACCGCATTGAGTGTGATGGGCTTAGTGCCCAGCCCCCCGGGAAAAGTCGATTCAGGAAAAATCATATTTAATGGTGAAGATCTCCTGAAGAAGAGTGCGCGTGATATGCGCCGACTGCGAGGGAATCAGATCTCGATGATCTTCCAAGAGCCGATGACCTCTCTTAATCCAGTTCTGCGCATCGGGCAGCAGATCTCAGAGTCCTTGGTTCTTCATGAAAATCTCTCTCGCTCTGAAGCGCGTCAGCGATCGATCGAGCTTTTAGATATGGTCGGCATCTCATCCCCGGATCGCCGTATCGATGAATTCCCCCATCAACTGTCGGGAGGAATGAAGCAAAGGGTTATGATCGCCATGGCTTTGGCCCTGAAGCCAAAGTTGCTGATCGCCGATGAGCCGACGACTGCGTTGGACGTAACGATTCAGGCTCAAATCTTAGAGTTGTTGGGTGAACTGCAAAAGCAGCACGGAATGTCGATCATTCTCATCACCCATGATTTAGCCGTTGTCGCTGAAGTGGCCGATCGAGTGGTTGTCATGTACTCCGGCAAGGTCGTCGAGCAAGCCGAGACCCACGAACTCTTCAAGCGACCGCTTCATCCTTATACGGAAGGCTTGTTCAATTCGCTTCCTCAACTCGGAGGAAGAAAAGATCGCCTCCAAGCCATCGAAGGCGATGTGCCCAACCCTTTCAATTTTCCTGAAGGGTGTCGTTTCCACTTAAGGTGTCCCTATATCATCGATGCCTGTAAGCAAGAACTTCCTCCTTTAGTTCCCATCGTGGATGGTCATTACAGCGCTTGTTCAAGGATTGAGAACGAAGCCTTGCCGCCGGCTCCTCAAGAAATTGAAGTTCAAAAATCAGAGAGCGCGAGCTCCGAGGGGAAAGAGAAGTCAGAACTTTTACTCGAAGTTAAAAACCTTAAAACATATTTCCCGATTCGTAAGGGAGTCTTTTCCCGAATCGCGGATTGGGTACGCGCTGTTGACGATGTTTCGTTTGAAGTTCATCGTGGGGAAACCTTGGGGGTGGTCGGTGAATCGGGTTGCGGGAAGACCACGGTTGGCCGATCGATCCTTCGATTGGTTGAGCCGAACGAAGGTGAAATCGTTTACGACGATAAAAACATCTCCAGGATGGGCCCAGAGGAACTCCGTGAGTTACGTCAGAAAATTCAGATCATCTTTCAAGATCCTTTCGGATCGCTCAATCCTCGTATGCCGATTGAAAGTTTGATCGCCGAAGGGTTAGAGATTCACAATGTGGGAGATGGAGCTTCGCGGAGAGATCGGGTGGTGGAGATTGCCCGTCAGGTGGGATTGGAACCCGATATTCATCTTCACCGCTATCCCCATGAGTTCAGTGGAGGGCAACGTCAACGCGTAGGGATCGCCCGGGCCCTGGCCTTAAACCCCGACTTTATCGTTTGTGATGAAGCGGTTTCGGCTCTGGATGTTTCTATTCAGGCACAGATCATCAACCTCTTGAAAGACCTTCAGGCTGAACACCAATTTACCTATCTCTTCATCGCTCACGATCTCTCCGTGATTCGTCACATTTCAGATCGAGTCTTGGTGATGTATCTCGGTAAGGTCGTCGAGATGGGGGCGGTCGACGAAATCTTTGAAAATCCCCGCCATCCTTACACTAAGGCGCTCTTGTCGGCCGTACCTATCCCCGATCCGGGGCGGGTAAAAGAGCGAGAAGTTCTCTCTGGTGATGTCCCCAGCCCCATCAATCCTCCTTCGGGTTGCCGTTTCCACACCCGTTGCCCTATCGCGAAGGATATTTGCAGCCAGCAAGACCCTGAGCCCCTAGAATTTGAGCCCGGACATCGCTCGTGGTGCCTCTTCGAGTAGATTCCCGAGAGATCTTAAGATTCCCTCCCTCCAAAGACTTTGGCTTGCTATAATCCTCCTCAATTAACTAGCCCGAAGCGCTAGCGAGGGGAGGCTTCGAATTCCCATATCACCTTCCAAGCCCGAAGCTTTAGCGAGGGATCAGGCTACTATTGGTCCTGATCCCTCGCTAAAGCTTCGGGCTTGAAGTGGTAGGCTCGGCCTCCGAGCCGTACGAAGCAAAAACCGTAGCGCTGGTTCGAGTGATAATAAAAAAGAAAACGCACTATTGATTGGGGTGATCCCTCGCTCAGAAATGATGGTCGCTTCGCTCCATCGTGCAAGTAAGCCTTTGGCTTACGCACTACCTAAAGATTCGGGCTTGGAAGGCTTGCTTGCTTTTTAAATTCATTATCGTTGGAATAATTGATCCAAGGATTTAAAAGAATCAATTCATAAGGTCAAGATTCAACTGAGCACTGCTAAATAACAATTTCATGCTGAATGAACTCCACGTATTAGATCCGAAATCTCAAGAGTCGACTTCCGAACAGAAGGTCGATGTCGAGAAGCATCGCCCCACGGTCGCATTCGTTACCCTGGGTTGTAAGATCAACCAATACGAGACCGAAGCTGTTCGAGAAGAGATTTTAGATCTTGGATACCAGGAAGTTCCCTCTCGTATCCCTGCGGATGTCTACGTCGTGAATACTTGCAGTGTGACGCGTCGAAGTGGGGTCAAAAGTCGTAAATATATTCAACGAGTGGCGAGGTTGAATCCAGCTTCCAAGATTTTGGTGATGGGCTGCTCCACACCATCAGAAAAAGATACCTTCCGAAAAGTACCCCAAGTCGCCGTTTTAGCGGGGAATGAAGAAAAGGGTATGATCGCCTCTTTCTTAGCTTCGGGAGTACGCCCCGGTGAATTGGTTCCCGAAGGGCCTCTCCCCGAACTCAAAGTACCCAAGAAGGGAGCTCCACTTCCTCAGGGCGTAACCCGAGACATGATGGATCTTGAGATCCATCGTTTCGAAGGTCGTACGCGGGGTTACATCAAGATTCAGGATGGCTGTAACTCATTCTGTAGTTTCTGCATCATCCCCTTTCTTCGGGGTCTTTCTCGCAGTCGCGCCCCGGAGTCCGTGTTAGGTGAAGCCCGCCGATTGGCTCAAAACGGGTTTAGAGAGATCGTTTTAGCCGGAATTCATCTTCAGGATTACGGAGATGACCTCGAAGGGGATTGGAGTCTCACTCGTCTATTGAGAGAATTGCGAGAGATTGCCTACGAAGAAGGCATCTGGCGTCTTCGCTTGAGTTCCATCGGTGTTCAATCGTTCACCGAGGAAATGGTGGAACTCATCCGTGACCCCCTCTTCTGTCCTCATTGGCACATTCCGCTTCAATCGGGATCCGATCATGTTCTGACTGAAATGCGGAGAGACTACACGCGCCAAGAGTTCCTCGATTCTTGCAGCCGATTAGAAGATCTCTTCGATCGCCCCTCGATCACCACCGATATCATCGTCGGTCACCCGGGCGAAAGCGAAGAAGCTTACCAGGACACTGTCGAAGCTTGCCTCCAAGTGGGTTTCGCTAAGATTCACCTCTTTCCCTACAGTCAACGAGAAGGCACTCGAGCCGCCACCCTCCCCGATCAAGTCGATCCCGCGACGATTCAACGCCGGATGAAAGAATTGGGAGTCTTAGAGAAGGAACTCGCCCGAAGGTACAAAGAGCGATTTTTGGGAGAAGAATTAGAAATCTTGGTCGAGGGTCCTGTCTCCAAAAAAGAAGACCCCGAAGGTCTCTACTTGGAAGGATTCACCGAACGGTATATCAAAGCTCGATTCCCGGTGGCAGAAGGGAATGAGAGTCCAAGAGCTAAAAGCTTGTTGAACACTCTTCAAATATTGAAAATCAGGGAGTTGCAGCCGGAGTTCGTCGTCTCCGACCTCACATCTGGCTAAATTCCGAACTCAGCCTAAAATGCCCGGAAAATGAAATGAGCGATTCCGATTCAAGGCCTCAAGATCTGAATTCGAATCCGATGGATTCGATGGGTGCCTCAAGTCCTGATTCGGAGATGCCGACCCTTTTGGATTTAGCTCAAGGGTTGAGATTTCGCCTTGAGGCTCTGAAAGCTTCCGGCTGGGAGCCAGGGTTTCAACTTTCTGATCCAGTTGATATGCTCCAGCCACCTCAAGCGGATGCTCAGCCTGAAGCATCGAGCCTGCCAGCCCAGACGCCGATCAGCTCCCCTTCGATCCCGTCTCCCTCTACTGATTCCTCCGAGGCTGCCTCTTCCGGTCCCTTGCCAGCCGGTGTGGGGCGAGAATGGATTCAAAAGGCGACCCAAAAATCAGAACCTGCTCTAGTTAGCCCGATCGAAGAAGCTGATCCCGAGAGGAAAAAGCGCTTAGAGCTGCTCCATGAGATCGATCGACAGGTTCGAGCCTGTCAGGAATGTCCATTACACGAAAGCCGAACGAATACCGTTTTTGGGGTGGGGGATCCCTGTGCTCGGCTGATGTTTATCGGCGAGGGACCCGGCTATGATGAGGATCAGCAGGGAGAGCCCTTCGTCGGTAAGGCGGGTAAACTTCTCGATAAGATGATCGTCGCCATGGGCTTACACCGCTCGCTCGTCTACATTGCTAATATCGTAAAATGCCGTCCCAATGGAAACCGAGATCCCTTGCCCACTGAACAGCAGGCCTGCTTTCCTTATCTTTCTCAACAGATCGAAATCATAAAACCAGAACTTATAGTTACCCTGGGAAACGTCCCCACCAAATATCTGCTGGATACCCAAGTGGGCATCACCCGTATGCGGGGGCAATTACAGAGTTACGACGGGATTCCCGTACTTCCTACCTTCCATCCTGCCTATTTACTTCGGAATCCCAATGGAAAGAGAGAAGCCTGGGATGATCTGAAGATGGCGCTCGAGATTCTCAACCTGCCGTTGCCGAAGAAATAAGCCGTAGCCAAAATCGCCTCGTAGCCGAACTTGTCAAAGTTTGGCTTCCCGAAATGGACTCACCGCAGAGGGTGGCCAAATTCTTTCGAATTCGGCTTCAAGTAGAGAGCCACTATTTCTAACTTCATTTGACTTGTGAGCTTGAGTTCCTATAATTTCAGGTTCTACGCCCATCCAATCTAATTTGAAGTAAACCTCCGCATACTCTGATCCTTCAGTCCTTTTAAAGGCTGATAGAGAGGCTGCTAGAGATTCGTACCCGAGGCCCGGATTTCGATTGAGATTTCAAAAATTGAGCCGATTCGGATAACCCTCAAAACGGATTTAAAGTAGATAAGGACTAGATTTAGAGCACGGGATTTATTTTGTTATTGGCTCATATTTTTCTGAGCCCTTAGCTGTATAATAGGTCCTCGTACAGGCGTGGAGCTTGGGTTTTGCTTGTACCCCTTCAATCTGGATGATCGTTTTCCTCGTACATGAATTCGGCGAGGAACAAGGCTGAAAAGTCTAAATCCATGAAGGGAATTCGACGTAAACCCAGGCGAGATAAACCCTTCTCTTTGATCTCACTCAAAGATATACGAGGCTCTCAAGTCTATTTCATCTCAATTCAAAAACCTTCTTATCCAAGGTTTTGGGCTGATTTTATGTCTTCGAGTTGCTCATTTTTGAAGGGATCTCGATTTTTGACAGTTGTGAAATCTGTTGAAAAGGGGGTTCGATTTACAGATCGAAGCCCAATAATTACTAAATAGTTTCACGCTTCTGTCGATACGGGCTTGCAATTAGAGTTTAAGAATTCGAGAATTGTAGATTCAGCATCTACGTTGTGAACAAATAGGTTAGGGCTACCACCCGGTACCTCTCACATGGTTCCAATTGAAATGGGTGCTGAGTTGCGAGAAGGGCTTACCTCCAGTGTGAGGTCGGTTGCCCTTTCGTTTGTATTTGAAGCAAGTAGCGAAGCAACTTTAACATTCTCAACGTGATGAGTTTGTTGAAGAGTGACGACGCTTGAATGATAAGGAGTTTTGGGTAGAGCCCTCAACTCAATGAGAGTTCATCGGAGGTCGTTTTAACCTACGACACAGAAGCCTCGATGGAAAACATCTCTCAATGAGTTTTCACCTTAGGTGATGGGTTCGTGAAAGTTTGTAAGAGATGAAAGGAATCGAGCTTAAGCTTTAACCTGCTTGATCGATTTTTACCCATAGGGCTTTCGACTTTTACACAACAAGCTTTCAGCCTTTCCTTCAATCGCCAAAGCTTCCCTGCTTTATCAACTATCAATACTTAAAAAGGTCCAATGGAACGTGGACTGATCGACAAGCCTGGCCCGGTTTGGGTCAAGGTTTGTCTGCATGCGTGAGTTTTTTGTTGTGTGCCAAACTTTAGGTTGGTCCTGGTGGTTAGGAAGTGTTTCTTCCAATTGCTGTTTCGCCAGCCTGAAGGGCATAGAACTCACTCACGTTTGGGAGCTTTAAGTTTCCAAACAGTTGGAAAGCTGTTTTTCAACTGTTAGCTGAAGCCTTGGTTTCAGCGCTTGGTTTTGACTTGCAAGAGGTTGCCAGTAGAGCGTTTCAATCGTTGAGAGTCTGACGATAAGAAACCACTGGCCAAATGATTTTCGCACCTGCGAGGCAGCAACAATGGCGATATTCAACACGGTTTGGAGCATCGACGTAGGCCGTTCTTCACTCAAGGCCGTCAAGCTTCGACGTGAGAAGAACAATATTGAAATTCTCGAAGTCGATAAAGTCGATTACACCGTAGGGGCTGATGGCATCGATTTTGCGCAACAGTCCAAAGAAGCTTTGTCGATTTTTAAATCTCGTAACGACGTAAAAGAGCCCGTCATCGTTTGTCATAACGGACAAGGAACTCTTTCAAAGTTCATCGAGATCCCCGCCTTCGATCCTAAGAAGATCAAAGAGATGGTGGGTTACGAAGCTCAGCAACAAATTCCCTTTGACTTGGATGAAGTCATTTGGGATTACCACCTCATCGAGCGCGACTACATGCCCGGTGAAGAGCGAGAAGTGGGTCTGTTCGCAGCTCGTAAGGAAATGATCGAAGATTACCTCGTCGACTTTGAGAGTGAAGAGCTCAATGTCGAAGGAGTGACGATCGGTTATCTCGGCCTGTTAAACTTCATTCTCTACGACATCGCTCCCGAAGAACCCACGATCTTTTTAGACATCGGTGACAGCCATACCGATCTGATCTTGGTCGACGGAAAGAGATTTTGGACGCGTAATTTGCCTCACTCCGGTAGTGAGATGACGAAAGCGGTTCAGACGCGCCTCAAGCTCAATTATTCAGAAGCTGAAAAGATCAAGATCCACTGCGCTAAAAACAAAGCGCAAGCAGCGAAGATCTTCCAAGCGATCATCATGCCCAAGCTCAAAGAGCTAGTGAATGAGATCCAGCGCTCGATCGGTTACTACCGTACTCAGTCGGGCGAAGTTCAGTTCAAGCAAGTTTATCTCTTGGGTAACGCCAGTAAGATCGTCGGTGGAAAGAAATTCCTCCAAGAGCATCTAGGCCTGCCCGTTCACACCCTTCAAGGTATCAGCCGCTTAAGAATCAACCGCGATGCCAACCTCAAGCTTCTTCAAGCTCATCTTCCCGCTTTCGCTACTGCCTTCGGTAGTGCCTTACAAGGAGTGGGAGTCGGTTCTTGTCGAGTGGATCTTCTTCCTCAAGAAGAGAAGCTCCAAAAAGAACTCGGTCGTAAGAAGAAGCACGTCTTGGTCGCCCTGGCGATCATGTACGCCGTGGTTTTAGCCGGCGGGTTTCTGGTGAAGGGGAAAGTGCTGACGGAAGATAGTGATGACGTTCAAGAAATCACTACGTACGTTGATGATATTAAAGAAATCTCTGGAGATATTGGGGATATAGAGAAGACCAGCATCGATGTGGAGGCAAAGTTGCTCGAAGATGTTGGGCGTCTTCGCAATTTACCTCAGATGGCGATCAATATCGTTAGTGAAGCTTTGAAGAGTGTTCAGCAGCAGCCCCAGCAAGGCAAGTCACTCAATGTGGATCGCGAGATTAAAATTAATGAGGTCAGAAGCCAAGTCCAGGCGATGGTTGACCAAGGTGCTTGGGTGCCATTCATCGATATTCAGCCCATCAATTGGCCTGAAAATGCTCCGGCTGCTGCCCGTGGTGAAGGCGGGCGAGGTGCCCGAAGGAATAGAACTGCGAAGAAACTCACCGTACCTGCTTACAAAGTCAGCTTGAGGGTCTTCGTTAAAGAACAAGATACGCCAGACTTGTCCATGAAGCATTTCCGATCTTTAGTTTCCAATAAGATCAAGCGATCTTTAAGAAAACTACAAGACTCTAAGCTCATCATGGATCCTGAAATCAAGGATGGTATCGATGCAAAAACCGAATCCCGCATTTACTACACCGATAGAGCTGCCTCTGGAGGAACCGGGAGTCGGAGAAGAGACCAACAAATTGTCCAAGTCCAAGAAGGCGGCCCCTTCTTCTCCGCTGGGATCACGTTCATTTTAAGAGCTGAGGATCCCCCAAAGCCTGAAGCTAAGGAAGAGGATAAGAAGGACGACGAAGACGATAAAAAAAGTAGTAAGTCGAGTAAAAAAGGTAAATCTAAGAAGAAAAAGGACGACTGATTTCTTCCTTTTTTCGTGAGGAAAAGTCCTAAATCAAGTGTTTGTTTACACTCGTCAAAAGGGCTTCTTCCTAAAATTTGCCGTCCATGTGACGGGACGGTGACAAATAGACACTAAGTTTGTCAACTGAGTCTTAGAGATTTTGAGTTCACTCAAATCTGATCTTGTCAGTTCGATGGGGTCAGCGCGAAGCTTTGAAAGCCAAAGTTATAATCGCTTTGGCTTAGAGTATTAAGAACCCGGTGGGTCTCAATTCCGGGATCAGCTCTATTTGGATGGCTCAATTTTTTCGTAAGGCCTGATTTCAATCACTGGTAATGTGAAATGGATAAGCTAAAAGAAAACGGCTTCGCAATTACGGTTGCGTTGCTATCAATTGGTCTTGTGGCCATTTTTTACTTCTTGATTCTCGTTCCCTACCTCGATGTTGGGGCGGCAGAATCATTAACCAAGGCCAAAGAATACCTTGATGGGGCTTCGTTACGACCTCAATACCCAACGTTAAAGTTGGTTAAGAAGATGGAAAGTCGTCAGGAACAACTTCAGTCGGCATTAACGTCGGCTAAAGAGTTCTACGACAATAAGAAAAACGCTTTTGACGTTTTTTACCCCGGTGAAGTCAAAGAAACATTGCTGACTGACGGGAATGGTTTTGCAAGTAAGTACCAGACCTGGATCGCGGCCCTCAAGAAATCGTATACCGATACTTTTCCTGAAGCGACTCCAACCACGGAAGAGGCCGAAGAAGGTAAGCTCGGCTTAGAAGTTCTCAGCGCAGAAGTTTTCACTACTCCTGCTGATGTCGCCAAGGGTATGAAAACTTATTGGGTTATCGAAGAGGTTTTCAATGCGGCAACTAAACTTCAGGTCGGTGGAATCAAGAAATTGGAGATCAAAGATCCAATTACTTCCTCCGGTGGTGGCCGTAAAAAAGATGCTGTCGTTGAAATTCCTGATCACTTTGGGGTCATTCGAGCCTTGATCAATCTTGAAATGCCCATGTCCAAGGTCAATGATTTGATCGGGGAACTCCAAAGATCATCTAAAGTTCCTTTTCTTGTTCGAACGGTTAAATCCCAACGCATCGAAAGCCAGCTCACCAAAGAGCTCATAGTAGTAAAAGACTACGCCGATGGGGAGTTCCCACAAGAAAAGGCTGACCGTGACGGTCATCCTGGTGTCGAGCCTAATATGGCTGTCTTTCTTGAATTTTGGGCCCTTGATTGGAAAGGCCTCAAAGAAAAAAAAGCTCCTAAAAGGGGCGGCAAGAAAAAATAAAGACCAAGAGTTAAATCTCAGCTAAATCGCTGGGATTCAATTGAGAATTGAACCGAGAAGCTCATGAGAGCTTCCTGAATGAGATAAAAACTTAGAACGGAATTTAAAGCATGGCTATCGAAGGTCAAGATTCCAATCTCGGACAACAAATGGATAAGATCGCTTACGGGCTCGCTGGAGCTATCGTATTAGCGGTCGCCTTTTTCGTTCTCTTTGCCGGTAGAGATGCGAATACCGCGCTCTCCGATGCCAAAAAATCGAAAACTGCTGCTGAGCTGCGAGAAAAGGAAGATGTCAATGTGGGGGATGTCCCTGATCTCATCGGGACGATCTCTGCTCAATGGCGCGTTCCCGACATGGCGGAATACACCACTTGGTCAACCGAGCGCATGCAAGGCTTGATGCAATTCGTAGCTGAGCAAGAAGGTATTCGGATCGATCATCCCAAGCCCAAAATGGTTCGTGTAACTTACTTGAGACACGATAAAACCTATCAGGTTTACGTTCGAGTCGAAGGTTCATTAGGAGACTTGGAAAACTCTGAATACACCTCGATCAAGCTTTACAAAAAAGCCGATGGGGACGACACCTTCCTTCCCGTCAAAGATTTTGATAGTGATAAAAATATCGATGGTAGCGATGTTCGCTATGTCGATCACAAAGTTGAGCCCGGCAAGAAATATGCCTATCAACTTCGAACCAAGATTCAAAAGTCTGAAGACGCCGACGAAAACTCTTTCCTCCCAGAAGACAACGTCGACGCCGCTTCCGGCGAGGCCATGATGCCTCACGCTATTCCTTTCGATTATCACATTCGTGTGCAATTCGCTAAGGGATTCGATCCTTCAAAATCAGGAGATGCTGCGAAGGCATTCTTCTTCGGTGACATCACCGTCGCCAGCAAGGATCCCGGAGCTGAACCTGAGATGGTTCACAAAGCCTCTGACGGTAAAATCTACGAAGGTTACACCTTTGGCCCCGAAGTTTCGCTTCGAGGCGGCAAAAAGGGACCTGCATTCGTAGTCTTAGGAATTGAAAATAACCGAGTTGAGATTCGCGATCAACGTAATCGATCTCGAACGGTCTTCACCCAAAAGTCAGAAACTAAAGAACTGATTCTTCCTTTAGACGCCGAACTCAGTGCCGGTTCTTCAGAAGAAGTTATTGAAGAAGAAGTCATCGAAGAGGAATCAACTGAGGAAGAACTTGTAGAAGAAGAAGTTAGCGAAGACAGTAATGTAGAAGAAGGCACAGAAGATGCCACTGAAGAGGAAGAGGATACTTCGGAAGAAGAATCCGCTGAGGAAGAAGAGGGTGCTTCAGAAGAAGAGGCCCCTAAGAAAAAGAAAAAACGAGATGGCTTCCGTTGAAGCCATGAAGATTGCTGGCAGATTTTTAAAAGCCTGATCCAGTAACTTCGAAATTGGATGGAAACTATACATTACGGTGGCCCTGAAGGCGACGGCTCCCCAGCTCCGCCAGGCTCCGTAAGAGTTTTGACTGCCTGAGGATATCTTGTGAAAGGTGCATACATGGAAGGGCGAATTAACTCTTTCAGTTGGCTGAAACCAGGACGTTGGTCCTTGTTAGCTCTATTGCTCTGCTTCCTTCTTGCTGAAGGATGTAGCCAGCCTCAACGACGTCGACGAGCTCGTAGAACACAACCCCAACCGGTTGTGAACAACCAAGAAAACAACCAGCCAGAGGCTGTTGATCCTGTTGTAAGCGAACCTGTACAACCTGAAACGACCCCGGACCCCATCGTCAACAATGTTGACGATACTCCGAAGCCACAGCCCCGAACGGTTCGGCCTGCCAACACTCAAGATGGGATGACCTCAGATCGTCTTCTCGAAATCTTGACCCTCGATTCGGACAGCCGTAAGCGAGAAGCTCAGCGCATGATCCAAATGGCTCATGAAGATCGTTTGAACTTCGAGACTCTCAAAGCTGAAGCCAAATTGGAAATGGCTTTGAAGATCGATCCTGAAAACGAAGAAGCTGAACGCCTTCTCTCTCAGATCCGCACAGAATTAGGTGATTACCGAGGTGAAGTTTACGATCGCCGTAAAGAACTCATCGAAGCTAAGAGAGCTACCGAAAGCCTCATCCTCACCGAGATTCACATGATGATCAATAAGGGTCAAGGATTCGTCGATCGCCAAGATTTTGATCGCGCGATCGGTGAGTACCAAAAAGGCCTCGAAATGATCCGCCATAACGCCTTGAACTTGAACCTCTCTGAAGAAGAGCAAATCATTCAGAACAAATTGCAGATCGCTCAAGATCTCAAGGTTCAAAAAGATGAAGAAGATCGTCGAGAGCAAGAACTTCAAATCGCTCGCGATAAAGAAGCTCAACAATCTCAAAACATCCGCTTTATCAAAAACCGAATCGCTCAACTGAGAGCTCGAGCTCAAGAAGCTTACGATCGCAAGGATTACGAAGTTGCTGCTGACAACTACGACCAAATCCTCCGCGCGAATCCTGGTGATGTGGAAGCCCTCACCATGAGACGTATCTCTAAAGAGAATCACTCGATTCAAGAGCGTCATCGTCTCTTCAAAGCTCAGGTTGAAAATCAACAACTCGCCATCTTGGCCGTTGAAGAGTCTTCACTTCTCTACAAAGAGATCCTCACTTTCCCCGACCGCGAAGTTTGGGAAGAGATGGCTCCTAAAGATATCAGCTTGGCTGACAAAGTCGCTTTGGCCGAAACTGAAGTCGACAAGGAAATCAAAAGAAAGCTCCAAGAGCCTCAAGATATCCAATTCCCCGCTGACACTCCTTTCAAAGAAGCTCTTCGTTCACTCCAACAGATTTCGAGTTTGAACTTCGTGATCTCCAGTGAAGCCGATAGCGTCTTAGAAGATGCCGTTGTCGAACTTCCTCGTACCTCAAACATTCCTTTGGCTAACTTACTCAATATCCTCTTGAGCCAAGTAGAAGACGAATCTCTTGGATTCACCGTCGCCAGAGGTGCCGTCAATATCGGTACGAAGTCGGAACTCGCCAACGAAGATTTGATTCTTCACTTCTACGACATTCACGATATCACTCAAGATCACCCCGATTTCCCTGCTCCTCCTCTCGCTTTAGAGAGTTTAGAAGGTCAAAGCAGTGACGAAGGCTTCGGTGGCGATTTCGGTCTCGACGACGAAGGTGATAGTGGAGACGGTAAAGTCGGATCTGACAAACTTGTCGAATTGGTTGAGAAAGAACTCACCTCTGAAGACGAAGATGTTCAAGGATCTGTCAACTTTGAGCGCGGTAAACTCGCCGTTCAAACCACCTACGAAAACCACCAAAAAGTTGAAAGACTTTTAGCTGAGTTGAGAAAAGCTTCAGGAATCATGGTGACCGTCGAGTCACGTTTCCTCGCTCTTCAAGACAACTACCTCGAAGAAATCGGTATCGATATCGGTAACGGTACAAGTACTTTCTTACCCACCTCGATTCCTGATATCGACGGTTCTGGAACCAGTGTGGCTCCCGGTTATGAGTTCTTGAATGCTCAACAAGACTGGAACTTGCGCGCTGCTTCAATCGGTGGATTCTCCAATCCTATCGGTTCACGCGTCAATCCTTTCAATATCACTCCTTCGGGTGGTACCGCTTACCAGTTGAACGTCTTGACCGACCAATACCAATTGGAAGCCTTGTTGACCGGTGTTGCTAAAGATCAAGAGATCCGCAGCTTGAGTTCACCTCGCGTCACCGCGTTCAACACTCAAATCGCTCACACCATGGTGGTTAACCAAGCTGCTTATATCAAAGACCTCGAGGTCAACCAGACTGGTGTTGTTCCCGTTATCAACCCCCGTATTGGTGTCTTGAACTCAGGTTCAATCTTGGAAGTACGTCCCAACGTCAGTCACGACCGCAAGTACATTATCTTGGAGATCCAACCTACTTTGGCTGAACGCCTCGATTCAGAGATCGCCGTCTTGAACTTGTCCGGTAACTTGACCGTTGTTCCCGTCGAACTTCCGGTGACTTCAGTGACTCAAATCCGAACCACGGTTACCGTACCTGACGGTGGAACCGTATTGGTCGGTGGTCTCAAGCGTGAAATCAATGCGAAGCAAAAAGTTGGTATCCCTGGAATCGCCAATATTCCAGTTCTCAACTTGGTCCTTGGCCGCAAAGGAAACTCAACCTTGCGTTCAAACCTCTTTGTCTTGATCAACGCCAAGATCACGGTTGTTCAAGAAGTTGAATCTCGCTTGTTCAACTCATAAGCTTTTCGAAGCTTATAAAACATGTAGATGATTCTCTTTGCCAGCACCTGGCACTGAGAAGTAAGAGCCTTCGGTTTTTAAGATTTAAAAACCAAAACTCACCGAGAGCCATTTCAAGCAATGAAGGGCTCTTGGTGAGTTTCCGAGGCTTCTAAAAATTCAATTCCGGCTCGTCGGTGAGACTTCTCTCCGAGCCCGCCTGAGCTGGGTTTTCTCCCAGCCAGTATTGTTTATGTTGAAACAAGCTCCTATGGAGCATGCTTCAACCGTTCCTGCAAATCCTATGATTTGCCTTCACTCCGCTAAACATAGGCTCTTTGAGCCTACATTCGCGGCCGAGTTGATCCCAACTCGGCTTAGGTCCTGCTAACAGGACCTAAAGCTTACTTTCATCCAATTTGAATGGATTTGAAGCACTTCAAAGTGGTTTTGAAGATGCTTGGCTTCCTAAAGCTAAAATTCTCTTAAAAAAGTTAAGGTACACCGTATTCACGGTAGCGATTTTTCGCACTTTAGCTTCAAATACCGGATTCAGTTGAAGTTCCTTGGTATGTGAAGCCTTGGAAGAGAAAAGTAAAGATTTGTTGCGTCTGGAGATTCGATACGTGCAGGAAACGTGCAATCCTTCGAAAACTCATCGCAATTGGGCTGGAAAGCTCAAATTGATTGCTCTGTGTCTGGCCTTAATCGGCTTGCCGCTACCGGTACGCGCTCAGCTAAAAGAGGATGATGCGCAGCTTCTGAATTACATTTTGAATTCATTGAAGTACGCGGACACGGCTGAGAGATTCATCGATAAGCTCCTTGATAAATATGGAGCCGATCAAGCTGTCAAAGCCGACTTAGAGTGGCGAAAAGTCGACATCCACAATCTCAGAGGGGAATCTGATCAGGCTGCGGAGCTCTCCAAAGTCCTTCAGAAAAAATACCCTAAACACTCCCGTTCCTCCCTGGCGGATCTGGGATCCATCGGCCGCGAAATGGCGAAGGTCACCGCTGCTTTTGATAAGGCGACCACCGACCCTGAAAATGCGGCGAAACATCATCAAGCGGGTATCGAAGTTTTCGAAAAGAATGTCGAACCTTCACTGAACGCGATGGTGACCGATCTCAATGCGAAGCTCAAGACGGCTCAAGAAAAGTATATCAAAGCCAGAAGAGCCAATCCTGATGCCCCGCCTCCTAAAGAATATCGCTCCCTTCGCGGTAACCGTGATAACGTTGAACTCGTAAGAATCAGTGTTCTGAGAGTCTTCGCCGGGGTTTTAAGAAGTGTTCCCTCATTAGCAACTAAGCGATCAGAAGTTCTCAACAAAGGACTCGCTTACGCCCAGACTTATGTCGAAGAACGCGCGAATAATCGCCTTCTTCAATGGCAAGCCCAAATGCAAAAGGGCCGCTACGAGATCGAGCTCGAAAAAAATGCAGAAGCTTACGATAGTATTTCCGTACTGTTAGGAATTCGTCCTCCGGTTCCTCGCGGAAGACCCGTCCCGGCTGATTTGGTCGACTACATGAAGAAGCTTCATATCGAAGCCGTTCTTTACGCCTCTCAAGCTGCCAACCACGCAGGATTACACGAAGAAGCCGTCGACGCTGTGGAATCTTATATGCTCGGTGCGGATAAAGGTCCCTTCGCTCTGAATGAAGCCCACCGCGATCCCAAATTAGAGACCTACTTCTTTTTGGCTCAACTCGAACGCGCCATCGGTATCGCTGGTGGTGGAGATACCACTAAAGGTTTGGCCGAAGTTCAAAGCCTTATCGATAAATACAAATCACAAGGAAACGATCCCAAGTCACAGGCCTTCGTTAACGATGCGCGTAAAGGACTCGGAAGAATTGCTGAAGTTTCCGGTGCCAAGTTGAATGCCGAATCTTACTACGAAGGCGGAATGGGTAAATTCTCCGAGCGTCGTTTCGAAGAAGCCGTTTCTCTCTTCCTGAATGCACTCGATGCGGCGAATTCAAAAGACCGAAAAGATGTTGTTCCTAAGACTCTGATTAAGATCGCTGAAATTCAGTACATCCTCGGAAGGAATGCTGAAGCGGTGATGACTTTCCTCGAACTTCACAAGTGGGTTCCCCTCTTAGGAAAAGATGATCTCTCAATTAAAAAGGCAGCTAACGATGCCATGAGCATCGCGACGACCGCCGCCCGAGCCAATCGGGGCCACGCCGGTTACCAAGCCTTAGAGAAGCTCGCCGATGCCTTCTTGAATGAAGTCGGCGGAGATATCCCTCCCGGTTTGAGAGAATTTGTTAAAGCTCAAGAGGCAGAGCTTCAAGGCGATTTAGCCGGTGCGATTGACATCTACGGTGGAATCCAAGAAGTTCACGAAGGTAAACCTGAACCCGTCTACTTGAGAGCTCAAGCCAAGGTCATCGACTGTAAAGTTCAACAATGGTTGCTGAACGCCAAGAAAGATGATCCCGATGTCGTCGCGCAAATTAAAGGTCTTTTAGCTCCTTTATCAGAGTTAGGTAAAAAGGCGAAAGAAGCCGGTAAGCTTCAAGCTCAAATCGTTTGTAGTTGGGCCGCCGCTCAAATTTATCTCAACACTGGTGATCAAGCTAAAGCTGTTGAGGCTCTAATTCCTTTCCAAGAAGAATACGCCAGCGACACTCAATACCGAGCAGCCGCTCTCTACTATTTGTTAGAGAATCAAATCGCTCTCGAAATGGGGGCCGAAGCCGAAGTTACCTACAAGCCTTTAAAATCTGATTATCCTGATCACATCTCTTCCTACTACGGCGCACTCCAATTGATGGAGTACTTCAGAGGAAAAGGTGAAGCTGAGAAAGCGGCTCAATACATCTTAGATTACGCCAGCCATGAAAAGGCGGCTGAAGAAATCAAGACGGTTGGGCGGATCATGGATATCGTCGACCTCCTCCTCGAAGCCGGCTTGTTAGAAGAAGCTAAGAAGTGGTTGGCTCGCGCCGAAGCCATCGTTGGAGACGATGATTCTCCTGATGGTAAGCGTGTTTACTTCCGTCGTGCGAAGCTCTCTTTCCAAGAGAAAGATTACGCTACGGTAATCACGGCACTTTCGACCTACATCAAGAAATACGGTGAACCTAAGTCCAGCGAAGAGGACGGTCCTTACATTCTCCAAATGTTAGGCGAGTCTCACTTACGACAAAGCATCGCTAATAAATCCTTGAAGGTGAGTGGCCTAAAATTGGCTCTCATTAACTTAGCAAAGGCCGTTAACGGAATTAAAGATCGAAGAGACCTCGAAGATTCAGGTGAACGATCTAAAGCTGAACGAGCTTATTGGACATGGTCTTATTTGATGATGTTCACCTATAAGAAGCTCGGAGACGCCGGTTCTAAGAAGGCATGGGTTAAGATCAGAAGATTCATCGTTCTAAATAAGAATACGAACATGGGCGGAGCCAAGTTAAAGGCGAGGTTCACGAAGTTACTCAAGGAAGCAGAGAAACATAAGTAATCGAGGCCTCCATAAAGGCCCAAGGAAATGATTAAAACTTTAGTTATGAAAAACCTAAAGAAAGTTCAAATCAGTTTATCGATCCTCGCTTTGAGTGCGTTGCTCTCAAGTGTCTCTGACGTTCAAGCGGACACCGTCGTCTTGGCGAATGGTCAAACTTACTCTGGTGTTAAGATCATCCAAGCCACCCACGAGAGTGTTTCCTACCAGCAAGGTAAAGGAAGTCCTCAGCGTTTGAATGCTGGTTTGGTTGCCGAGTTGATTCGGGACTCGGGCTATCTCAACAAGATCCGCGCTGCTTTGAAGGCCGGAAAACGTAAAGATGCCCTGACCCACATCAAAAACGCCGAAGGTTTTGGAACCGCTTCTGAAAAAGCGGAAGCTGCTTACTTAAAGGGCGAGCTTTACCTCAGCGCTGGATCTAAATATTCAAAACAAGCCATCGATGCCTTCGGGGCCTACTTGAAAAAGTTTAGCGGAGAGAAAGACTTCTTCGTTCCTCACGCCACATTCGGTTTGGGAAGTGCCTACTTGTTAGGTAACAAACCGAGCGACGCCAAATCCCAATTTCAAAAGTTGGAGAAATTTGGTGGCCGAGATGGCATCTGGGGTTTCAAGGCCAAGATCGGTTTGGCCCGAGCTATCGTCGGTACGAAACAAAATCTTCTCGATGCTCGTCGAGTGCTTTTAGATGTCGTTAAGGGACGGGGCGTTCCCCAAACGGTGAAAGAAGAAGCCTTGGTCTTGAGAGCTCGAGTTTTCAACCTTCAGGAACAATTCAAGCAAGCCAGTGATCTGTTGGCGAAAGATTTCTTCGCAGATACTTCACGAACTTACAACCAGTTCTACGCTGAAGCTTGTATCGAAATGGGAGATTCTTACCGCGGACGTAAAGGAAAGAGCAATCTCCAAGAAGCTGAACTCTGGTATTTAAAAGCTACCTTGTTCGGAAAAAATTACCCTAATGCTCGCCGGATGGCTGCCAAGTCATTAGCCGATGTCTACAAAGGACTCGGATTAAATGATCGAGCAGCTCAATGGGAAAAACGAGCCAGCTCCTAAAGGAGCATTATTAGCTAAATTATTCCTTCTCTTAGAGAAGAACTTGTATAAATCTTTCTCGATGACTTCCTTGTGACCAACATACGAATAATATTGAGAAAGACTTTGGACACTCTCAGTCAAACTGAAACTTTCAAACAAACTAGCGAGAAAAAAACCTCCACCTGAACTGGATCTTGGCTGGATGGAAACTTGCGCGCAATCGATGACGGAGGATACTCCCGTGTTGAACACTCCAGAAACCTCTAAACGTAGTGTTAGATTCGCACTCTGTGCGTTTTTGGCCACTTTCATGTGTTGGACTCTGATGAACTTCAGTTCCATCATGCCTTCCTCTTCAGACTCTTCAGTCGATAACGGTTCAGTAGCTCACGCTCAAGACAACAACGCCCCGAAGAAACAAGCTCAAGGGAAACCTCTCTTGGACTACCTCACCGACGGTGGTTGGATCGGTGGTGTGATCATCATCTGTTCTTTGGTTGGCTTCAGTTTGGCGATCACTTTCGCCTTCCAACTCAAGCGCGATGCTTTAGTTCCACCGGAAGTTCTCGGTGAAGTCGAACGTTGCTTCGAAGAAGAAAACTACGAAGAAGCCTATCAAATTTGTGAAAGTAATCCTTCGTTCTTCTCGGTGATCCTCGCTTCAGGTCTCGCCAAGATCGATGGTTCTTACGAAGATATCGAAGGCAGCATGATCGAGTCCGGTGAGATCGAAGCTAACAAGCTTCACCAAAAAGTGGGCTTTATCTCACTGATCGCCAGTCTCGCTCCTATGCTCGGTCTGTTCGGAACCGTTTCCGGTATGATCGAAACTTTCGACGTGATCGGTAAAGCCGAAACTCAACCCGAACCCGCTGCATTGGCGAGTGGTATTGCTTCTGCTCTGATGACCACCTTCCTCGGTCTTTTGGTTGCAATCCCCATGACGATCTTCTTCGTCGTATTTAGAAATAAAGTTGTGAGTACCGTTTTGGAAGTGGCTTCACTAACTGAAGACTTGATGGCCCGATTCAAAACCGAAGCTTAAAACCAGCTAAATAGACCTACTGAGACTCAAAGCTAAAAGGCTCTAACCATGGCAAAACAACGTAAAAGGATCAAACCCGACGAAGCCCAAGTCGACATGCTCCCCATGATCGATTTGACCTTCCTTCTCGTGATGTTCTTTGTGTTGACGTCTTCGTTTTCTCCAACGCTTGAAGATATCCAATTGCCCGTGGCTTTGAGTGCAGCAGAGTCGGATGGTTCTGACATCGAAGACGGTGTGATTATCATCAACTTAAAGAAAGTCAAAGATTCTAATCGGAAAGCAGAGATCCGCTATCAAGGGAGAACGCTTACTCCGAAACAGTTAGTCGATGTGCTGAAAAAAGAAGCCCGATACCACGCTGAAAGAAAAGGCTGGACCGGAAAATGGTCGAGACTCACCGTTCGCTTGCGCGCCGACGAGGGGGCTCGAGGAAACATGCTCCGTGAAGTTTTCATGGCTTGTAGCCGGGCTAATATTTGGAAGGTAAAACTTTCGGCCGAGCATCCTTAAGGGATGGGCTAAAAGTAAATTCACTACGTTCGATTAAAATCGGCGCTTTCCTGTTAGTAAATCATTATTAAGTTTGTCGTTTGGAGCTCGATATGAGGAAAAGAAAAAGATCAGATCGTGAAGGCGATTCGGAGATGGAAATTAACCTGACTCCGATGATCGATATCGTATTCCAGCTTCTCATTTTCTTCGTTGTTACCGCCAAGTTCATCAAGTTTGAAGGGGAGTTACTCTCCTATCTTCCCAAGGATCGGGGAACAAATCCCAGCGATCCTGAGGATCCCACTGAACCCGTAACAATTTTTCTAAGATGGGAAGGTGATCCCGCGACGGGTACGTGTATTGCAATTACTAATCGATACCGGGGAACATCGGCTCGTCACCAATTTGGTGAGGTCAATCCCGAAACGATCGACCCTAAAGCGGCCTGGCCTACCAATGCGAAGGTCAAGTATCCTCATCCGGCATTCTCGGAGATCAAGTCTTACATACAGGAACGGCAGGCAGTCGTTCACTCCACAGGTTCGACAAAATTTCCGCTGACGATCAATTTTGACGATCAGGTGCCCGTGCAGATGGTTGTCAATATGCTGGATATATGCCAGCAATTGAAAATAACAGATTTTGCGATCAACGCCGAAGGGGTGGAGATCAACTGAGCGAGGATTTTTTTCTTGCCCAGTTTTGAGAAGACCCCTTCATTGCGCCCTTGGGCGTGATCTTAAGGCTTTGAAGATATTGAGTTTACGTTCTTTGATTGGCGGTGCCCAGATTCCGAACCTAGTCGGCCAGGGGAGCCCCAGAGACAAAAATCAAAGAATCTGATTAAAAGCGTTCTGGACAGAGGCTTTAACGAGTAAAATCGAGGGATTCACTCCCGAAGCCATGTCTTGATTCTTACTTCGAGAGCTTCATCTTGAGTTAAAGAATCGCTTGAACTTAAAACGTTTTAAACCAGTGCATTTAGCGCGGTACTAAACGTTGACTTGCTGGATAAGACTTAAAAAATCTTATCGTTAGAAACCTGGGTCTCGCCCTTGCGTAGTGGGTTTCTAAAGACATTTAGCTTCGTTAAGCAAAACCAGACAATTTGAACGAATCGACAGAACCGAAACTCAGCGCACCCCGGTTTGTGTGTACTGCTGTAGGTTCAGTAAGGATTCCACACATTGTGTTTGTTGAGTGCTGATTGGCTTGTTGTTATTTTGATTGATCAATCAACTTAACAATTAACAGTTAGTACTGGCAGCTTGGATCGACGTTTGTGCTGATCTGAGCATTTCCGTAAGAGATTGCATTTACTTAAAAGTGTTTGAAGATCTTAGGATGACTTCGACAGGAGACACCATGATGAAGCCATCAGGCACCCTAAAAGGAACTTCAGCCGGGCGCGCGCTCTCAAGAAGGTTCCTGTTTTCCGGTTTAGCACTCGCTTTGATCGGTTCAACCTTCATTGCCGGATGTATGTCCAATGGCGGTTCACGCCGTCGTCACTTGACTCAACAGAATAACCAGTTGGAGGCTCAAAACGAGATTCAATTGACTGGGACTGATGTTGAGGAACCCACCACTCCAGAAAATGACTTAGGTGATTTAGCAACCGATGGATCAGGCTTGCGCGAAACCAGTGGTTTGCGCTTAGGCCAATCTAACGATGGATCTCCTGCTGGCATCCTCAAAGAGCTCGAACGTAAGGAACGTATGAAGCTCTTGGAAGCCAAGAGTCAGCTTCGCGCCGGTAATCGTGCTTACGAAGCCGGAGATTTCAAACGAGCTATCGAATATTTCCGTCAAGCTTTGAATAACGATCCTACCTTGGCTGAAGCTCGTCAAAAAATGAACACCGCCATGCAATTGTCTGGCGATCGTTCAGGCGAAGCCGGAAATGTTGCGAACGATGTTGCTTCTTCTGCTCGAGCAAGAAAAGAACAACACACGGAAGAACTCGAACGCGGTTTACGAGAAGCAAAAGAACTCATCAATAAAGGTGAATTCGAACAGGCTAAAAAGAACTTAGCCGGTCTGGCTGAAACCTTTGGCTATGAGAACTACTACTCACGCGACGTCACTGCTGAAGAAGGCGAAGTTAAAAACCTTCTTCGCCGAGTTGGCGATCTTCAAATCGACGCTGAACGTAACAAGCGTATGAAAGAAGAAGAGATGGTTCGTGAGGCTGCTAATGAAGAACGCGAACGCGAACTTCGTCACGAACGTCAAAAAATTCGCGAACTGACTAGTAAAGCCGCTGATTACATCAAGTTCAACAACTACAAAAAAGCCATCGAGTCTTGTGAGCATATCTTGCGCCTCGATCCTAACAATCACACTGCAAGTTGGTGGTTAAAGATCGCTCGTCGTCAGCTCATCGATCAACGCAAGACCAAGGTGATCAAGTTACGCGAAGAACTCGATGACGCTCATCGTCTAAGTTACGATGAGGCTAAAGTGCCTTGGGTCGATCCCTTCACTTTCCCCGACAAGAGTACTTGGGATGAAATCAAGAAACGTCAACGAGATCTCGAAGTTGTCTCTGCTGATGATCCTCCAGCCGTTCTTGAGATTAAGAACAAGCTCAATACTTACAAAATCGAATACATCGAATTCAAAGAAGAACCGATCAACCAAGTCGTTCTTCAACTTCAAAACCTCTTAGGGATCAACATGAGATTAGATCCCAATATCGAAGGGGTTGAAGATATCACGGTCACTATGACTCTCTCGAACATGAGAGCTGTAGATGCTTTAGATAACATTCTCAAAGCGACCGGTTTGGCTCGTACTTTCAACTACGGTATCTTGACGATCACCAGTGCTGAAGGCGCCAAGGGCGAAAACACCTTCTTTATCTACAATGTCTCTGACATTTTGAACAAGATTCGTGATTTCCCCGGTCCTGAGCTTCGCCTCAAGCCTTCCGACGAAGAAGACGGTGGCTCTGATGGTGGTGTATCTTTCGAATCTGAAGACGGTGACGAAGAGACCGCAATCGACTCTGACGGAATCATCACCTTGATCCAAAGCAACACCGGAAACTCCGCTGCTTGGGACGGTGAAGAGTACACGATCGAATTCGAAAAGGGATTGCTCTTAGTCAATGCTCCGGTAGACGTTCACGGTCAAATCAGAAGCGTTCTCGCCAACTTGAGAAAAGACTCTGACATCTTTGTCATGATCGAAGCTCGATTTATCGACATCACTGACGACTTCTTGGAAGACATCGGTGTCGATTACCGTTCATTAGGCCAAGTCAACAACTTGGGTACTCCTTTCGGAAACTTGATCAACGACAACCGCTCAGGTGGAAACGACCTCGGTTTCGTCAAGCAAGGTTCACCCGAAAACGATACCACCCTGGTTAAAGGTCAAGACCGTTGGGCTGGTCGTCTCCAAAATATCGTCGACGGTTTCACCGGAATTATCTCAGGTGATCGCCTCGGTGGTGGAGCCAATGGAATCGGTGGTCTTTCCTTGCAATCCACTTGGTTGGATCCTTTCCAGTTGAACGCGATCTTCCGCGCCGTCACCGAGAAAAGTGACGTCCGTCAGTTGACCGCTCCTACGATCACGGCTCACAACGGTGAACGCGTCTTCGTCTCAGTGATCACTCAACGTGCTTATATCGCTGACTACGAACTGGTTTCCGGTGGTACCGGGTTCTCGATTATCGAGGTTGCCGACCCCGTCGTTCGTACCTTCCAAGAAGGTGTGATCTTAGACGTCGACCCCGTGATCTCTCCCGACAAGAAATACATCACTTTGGATGTTCGTCCTACCATGGCGACTTTGATCGGTGGAGTGATCTCGACGATCCTTATCAGTTTGGGAAGTTTCACCTCGGTTGCATTCGAAGTACCGATCGGTGTTCCCCAAATCTCACTACAACAATCCTTCACTTCAGTGACTGTTCCCAATGGTGGAACCGTCCTCCTGGGTGGATTCAAGAGCTTAAGCGAAGCCAAGTACAACTCGAGAATTCCTTTCTTGGGTGAGATTCCAATCATTAAGAATCTCTTCCGAAGAAAAGCTCAATACTCTGAGAAGAGAAGCTTGGTCTTGCTGATCACCGCTCGAATCATCAATCCTCGTGAAGAAGAAGCTCGCCAGTTCAACGAGATTTGATTCGTTAACGCAGAATCCTGATTCTTCGACGAACTCAGAGTTTCTACAGAAAAAAGATCCCAGCCTATACAAAGGCTGGGATCTTTTTTTTTGTTATTGATAAAACGACTTTAGCAAAGAAGAAAGTGCTTCATTCGTCGCCGTGATCGACATATCCTATATTGAAGATCTATTCATAGTTTTAATTCTTTATAGGTGGTTTATGTATTGGGCAAATCTAAGAGCTCCTATTTTTCTACTTTTTATAGCCTTCCTCCCTGGTTTTCTTTACTCTCCATTATCATCAGCAGATTGTAATGGTAACGGTATTGAGGATACCGATGAGCTCTCTGAAGAATCGGATTGTAATTTAAACGGAATTCTCGATTCCTGTGAAGCGTCTCCTGAGATTCAACTCAGGGGGAATCGACGATATTTCATCACGGATCAATCTTTGGTAGATATCGCTGAGGGGGATTTTGATTCGGACGGAAATGTCGACCTTGCGGTTTTATACTCCGAAGGTGGATTTGGCATTGTGTTTGGAGATGGGCAAGGTGGGTTTGAACTGAGGACAACGATCAATACCCAGCCCACAGCCCGAGAGCTGGTTTCTGCTCATTTAAATGGAGATGATCTAAAAGACCTTTGCCTCTTAGACGACGGACTCAACGAACTTTCATTCTTTATTAATCAGGGCGATGGGCAATTCAAAGAAGAAAAAACTCTTTCCATCACCTCACGTTCGAGTGGATTAGTAGCAGTAGATTTTACGAATGACCAGCGAGATGACCTTGTTTTCGTCAATTCTTGGAATCATCGCTTTAGTGTTCTCTTAAACGATGAAAACATGGACTTCACCGAGAAGGTCGAGCTCCCTTTAGAAGCTTCTCCGACCCAACCTCTCGTTGCTGATTTTAATGATGACCTCAATATGGATTTATTTCTCTTTTCTCGAGAGGGTGAGCAAGCTCATATCTATTTAGGAGATGGCGTGGGAGGTTTTGAGTCGGTGGATAATCTATCGGTTCCAAAGTTTTCTACTCACGGGGTGATTACTGATTTTGATGTTGATGGTCATTCTGATGTCATCATTTCAAATGCTGCCGAAGGTACCATCTCTCTGTACCTAGGACTTGGTAATGGTTCTTTTCAAAAAGATTTTAGCTTCGAAGTTGAAGGACGTGTTTCCTTCCTTCTCGAAGGTGATAATAATTCCGATGGATTTGATGACCTATTGGTTTTTAGGATCATCGATGATCAAGAGAGCCTTCTTATCTATCAAAATGATGGCCTAGGTGCATATTCTGAACCTCGAACGGGTTTTATTGGAGATGACTTAAACGTTGCAATCTCGATCGATGCCTTTGGAGATTTGGCAGAGGAGTTATTGATTGGACGGCATAGGAATCTTACTGTCGTTCAAGCTCAGGAGGAATTAGGGCTCTTGATCCCTGAAACCTACCCTGGAAATTTCTGGCCTGAATCGATAGACACGGGAGATCTAAATGGAGATGGACGTCAGGATCTCGTTGTTCTCTGTTATGAATCCGATGAATTGAAAATCTATTTAGGGACTCCCGATGGAAATTATTTACTAGAGAAAGAGATTTCGACGGGAAGGAATCCGGCCCAAGTTGAGGTTGTCGATCTCGATTTTGATGGTTGGGACGACATCGTTTTTGGTTCTCATAGTGGAGCTGGGATAACAATTGGTTGGAATGCAAAAAATGGTGGCTTTCAATATTCTGTTCTAATTTCCCCAGCTCGTGAATCGATTCAACAGTTCCAAATCGCAGATCTCGACAGAGATGGGCATCTGGACCTATTGGGGGTGTCATTTCATGCGAATTCAGTCGTTACCTTCAAAGGTCGAGGTAATCGTCAGCTTAGATTCTTGGAAGAATTTAGTGTTGGCGGAAGACCGTTCTTCCCTCATGTAATTGATGTCGATGAAGACGGTATTCTTGACTTAGCCACATTGAATCGGCTTCATGGTGATTCGATGATCACTCTTGCTCTGGGTCGAGGCGATGGGAAATTTGAAGAGCCCATCCACCGGGAGCTTGAGGGTCGAGCTGAATCAATGATTCATGAAGATTTTAATTCTGATGGTCACGAAGATCTCATTATTGAAGTCTGGCAGAGTGAACATTTTCTTATCCTTCTAGGGCAAGGTGATGGGACATTTACCGAGGTGGCTTCCGTCCCAAATGACGATTATGTCGGAAGAATACATTCGGCCGATCTCAATGGCGACATGCATTTGGATCTCATTGCATTTCACGCCCGAGGACCCTCCGCTGGATATTCCGTCTATCGTGGAAATGGTGATGGAACATTTAATCTTCCCAAGTCTTACGCTATTAATGGCAGAGCCAATGCCATAGGCGTGGAAGATGTGAATTTTGATCAACGTCCAGATTTACTCATCGGAAGTCTCGAATCCAACGATGTCTCTGTGATTATCAATGAGGCTGTCTTTTTCTCGGTGGAAGATTGTAATTTGAACGGATCTAAGGATGGTTGTGATATCGGTCTAGGAATAAGCCTCGATGTTGATCAAAACGGGATTCCCGATGAATGTGAGCTTGACTGCAATGAAGATTCGATTCCAGATCGTATTCAAGTTTTAAATCAAACTGTTAGGGACTGTAATAACAATTTCATTCCTGATAGTTGCGAGATAGCCAACGGTGAGCTCAGTGACTGTAACGACAATCAACACTATGACGCTTGTGAGATTCGAGAAGGTTTGGTTTCAGATGAGAACCAAAATTCAATACCAGATGTTTGCGAACCAAAGGGGTGTTGGATCCCAGGTGATTGTAATGGAGATGATCTTCTCGATGTTTCGGATGCGATATGTGAACTTTTAATTATGTTCACGGGAACACCTCTCAAGCTGCCATGCGGTAACGGGACTATTTTTGAAGAGCCTAATATCCAATTGCTGGATTGGCAGGGGGACCAAAGGGTTGATCTTTCCGATCCCGTCGCCATGTTGAGGTATCTCTTTATTTCAAGTCCTCCTCATATCCTGGCAGTGCCTGGGGCTGAGAAAACTCAGTGTGTCACTATTATTAATTGTCCACGATAAAGACTAGCAACAAGAGGCGAGCAAGCGGTGAGAGCTATTATGAAAACTTTTTCAATTTCAAAGTGCAATTTAATTGTATTGTTGTTGATTCAATTGCTCGTTGCTCAAGTATTTTCGGCCGATTGTAACAATAATGGTGTCGAAGATGCTGAAGATCTAGCAAATGGAACTCTTACCGATTGTGATGCGAACGGGGAGATCGATCAATGTGAAACCACCATTCTCAGTTCTTTAGTGCCTCAGGGAGTTAAAGGTCATGGGCAAACAGAGATGGCTCTCACCGATGTGAATAACGATGGTTTCATAGATGTTGTCTGGTTAACGGGTAGTGTTATCGGAGTCATATTCAGTGATGAGGAGGGTCGATTAGAAGCTGGCCCAAGATTTGTTGAAATCCATCAAATGAAAGATTTCTGTGCGATGGATTTTAACGGAGATGGGAACGTTGATATTGTGACAACAAATAATTCTCTCTTTGGAGCTGAGATTCATCTTTTAGTGGGGGCTGGAGATGGCACGTTTGAACTCACTTCATCTCAAGATGGTTTCTTAAATCTTAAAGATTTATCATCTCAAGATTTAGACCAAGATGGTGGAGAGGATCTCTATTTTGTAGATCCATTTGAGAATAAACTCTACATACTTTTTAACAATCTCGAAGGAGGGTTTGAGGAACCGCTTGTTCTCTCAACCCCAAGAGGTCCACATGACGTTGCTGCCTCTGATTTTAATCTCGATGGCCGGATTGATCTTGTCTTAGGTAGCGTAACCAATGGCTCCCAATTAACAGTGTATTTAAGTGACGGAGATCGATCATTTACAGAGTCCTCCCAGTTATCCTTAGATAAGCAACCCTTAGATGTTGAACTGGGTGACATAGATAGTGATGGGCATTTAGATCTAATTGTATTGCTTGGGGATCAAATTGGATTGTTCATGGGGCAAGCAAATGGAAGTTTTAACCCTGGTCTCCAAATTGATTTACCATTTAACGGTTCTGATTTAACAGTGGGTGATTTTGACGGCAACCAAGTTTTAGATGTTGCGGCAGTACGAGTGAACAGAGATGGTCTTGCCGTTCTGCTCTTTGATGAAGGAGGAGTACCTCGCCCTCTTCTAGAGTTAATTAGTACGGCTGAAGATTATATTGCAAGCAGCGATTTTAATTCTGATGGTTTAGATGATCTTGTGATTCAAGGCTCTGGATTGATTTCACTTAAATTAAGTTCACTCCAGCCTAAAGAATTTACGGATTGCGATTCCGATGGCACTCCTGACTCCTGTCAAATTACGGAGAATTTGGAATTGGATCAAGATAGCGATGGCATTTTAGATACATGCCAAACCATTCCTTTTCCAGAACCTGATTGTAATCGTGATGGTCAATCCGATGGGCAAGAGATACTCGAGGGAGAACAAGATTGTGATCTCAATCATGTTCCTGATAGTTGTCAACACAGCCCCAATTCTATTCCGTTTAAAACTGGACTCTATTTGGATACGGGGACCGAGCCCATCAATTCTACGGGGGCTGATTTTGATAAAGATGGTCAAATTGAACTTGCGGTACTCAACGATCGAGCCGGTCTCGTCACTTACTTTGATCAAGATGAGGATGGAAAGTTTTTTCACTTAGCAACATTTGAGTCGGATAGAGATGCTAGGAAGCTATTCTCTGGAGATTTTAATTCCGATTCTTGGGTTGATTTAGCCGTTCTCAACTATAGAGAGCAGCAAATTGATGTTTATTTAAATAATGCTGAAGGGCAATTCTTGCCGAGGCTATCGACGGTGATTGAAAATCGACCGCTTGACTATCTCTGGATAGATTTGAATAAAGATGGCCAAAAAGAACTGATCGTATCCGTAGATGATGCCTTTGAGGATCCGCAACTGAAAGTGTACAACTTTAATGAAGATGGGACTCTAATTTTCGTAAAACCAATTGAAATTCCTGATCTTGGATCAGATTTAGAGCATGGCGATTTTAACGAGGACGGATGGTGGGACCTCTTAATTAGGTCGTCTTCAAAGTACATACTTTTATTTGGGAAGGAGAATATTGAATTCTCTGAGCCGACATTATTTACCCCAGCCGGGACGGATCTTATTGTTGGGGATTTTGATGAAGATGGGCATCAAGATATTTTATCTTTTTCGTTCGATGCTCATTTGATGCGAGGATTAGGAAATGGTCAATTTGTGGAGGGGGGCCTAACTCCCCTTTACAGTCCTCTCGCTAATCCCATTACATTAGATATCAATCAGGATGGCCATCTCGATCTCATCGGTGGATCTAATCGTTCCGATTCCGTGAGCATCCTTCATGGAGATGGTAAAGGTCGTTTCTACCCCTCGATATCTCTGGCTACCGCTTCTAAGTCTGCTGCTGTGATCGCTTTAGATTTGGATCAGAATAGCCATGAAGATCTGGTGATCTGTAACCGTCTGTCAAAATCCTTGCACATCATATACTCTGAAGACAACGGGGAGTTTGACTCTATCTATAGAGTTGGGCGCCTTCCAACCCCTCAAGATTCTAGTACCTTGGCTTTGTTGGAAACGACAGAAACGGGGGAAGTGAATCTTGCGGTGGGGGCGGGAATGATAGGAATCTTTATATGCACGTGGACGCCCAGCAATCGATTTATTCAAAAATATCGAATCGAATTAGAGTTCGGAGCTAGCTCAATTCAATCTCAAGATTTGAACCAGGATGGACGAAAAGACCTCATCGTCAAAGCTGTGAATAGGAATCTTCATTATGTCCTGTTGGCAAATGACGATGGATCGTTCTCTCAGTCTCAAGAGCTTTATAATTTTGATTTAAATCATTTGCGCTACGAGGCCTATTTTTCAGATGTAAATCAAGATGGTTCTATCGATATTGTGCAAAACTATGTATCGCACTTACTCGTTTTCTTGAACGATGGCGAGGGAGGTTTTAATCAAGGTCAGGTCAATAATTTTAAAACCTCCATTATTGGCTGCTTAGTTGAAGATGTTACTGGGGATGGGCTTTTAGATTTAGTGACTTGTAACGACGATGGTGAAGTGCTCGTTCTACCTGGTTTTAGTGTGGGAACATTTTCTGATGAATCTGATTTAATTCGTTCCCCGGTGGGTGATCATCTCGCTTTGGTGGGTCTCCAAAGTTTGGATTTTAATCATGATGGAATAATGGACGTTGCTACTCTCCACACATCAATGGAAGGGGAATTGATACGATTAGAAGGATTGGGAGACGGGCGCTTCCAATTGAACTCAACGTATTCGGTGGGGTTTTTTCCTCGAAGACTCATTGTCGAGCACCTTGATGGAGATTTAGATGCCGATTATTTAGTATTTGATGGGAACTTTGAAAACTTAACTGTTCTTTCTGGTGCCCAAAATGAAATGATTAAAGGGGCAACCCAAATACGCATTGGCGATGGGGTCAAAGATGTTGTCTTCCTTGATCGTGATGGAGATGAAACCCTGGAGATCTTGAGCACGACGAACAATGACAGTCATGATTTCATTGAAATATTCTATCTCCCAAATCATTCCACCATCTTTACTCCCGATTGTGATGGGAATGAAATCCTTGATCGTTGCGAAATTCAAAACGATCCTAATTTAGATTTAGATAAAGATGGCAGCTTAGATAGTTGCCAGGATGACTGCAATCAAAACGGGCTTGTAGATACACTCGATATTTCGGAAGGCACTGAACAAGACTGTAATGAGAATGAGGTTCCGGATTCTTGTGAGATTCGAGACGGTTTCAGTTTAGATCGAAATTCCAATGGTATTCCCGATGAATGTGAACCGGATTGTAATGAGAACAATATTCCGGATGAGTTTGAGATAACAAATAATCTCGTCTCGGATTGCGATGAAGATGGCATTCCCGATGTTTGTGAAATCGATGACGGCTCCGAGTCCGATATCGATTCCAATGGTATTCTCGATTCCTGCCAAGAAGATTGTGATGAAGATGGAAGGCCCGATAGTTATGAAATTGAGATAGGGCAGGAAACCGATTGTGATCAGAATGGAATCCTTGACTCTTGTGAGATAGCAAGTGGGGGGCTTGAGGTGGACAAGGATGGAGATGGAGTTCTCGACCGCTGTGAGCCGGACTGTGACGAGGACGAGGTTCCTGATGATTTTGCCATTGAAAATGGCCTTGTAGCCGATTGCGATGACAACGGCATTCCAGATTCGTGTGATATTCGGGAGGGCACTCTTGAAGATTGTGACGAAAATCAAATACCCGACACCTGTCAAATTGCTCGGAATGGTGAGTTAGACCAAAATGAGAATCAAGTTTTGGACACTTGTGAGGGGGGATTTCAAGTTCCTGGAGATTGCAATGGGGATGCGATTATTGATCTGTCCGATGCCATTTGTTTGATGGGACATCTTTTCCTGGGGATTCCCGACAAACTACCTTGTCAGGAGTTTAGTGGTCAAGAATCCCAGGGAACTCAACTTCTATTAGATTGGCAAGGTGATTCCCTTGTCGATTTAACCGATGCGATCTCCGTCCTCAGTCATACTTTTCTTGGCACTCAAGCGCATCATTTGGCCCCCGACCCTCTCAATTCCAATGTATGCATTCCCATTGCCGGTTGTCATAACAACGAAAAATGTGAATAGATCACGAATTGCAGGAGTTCGATTCAAGTTGGTTCTCTCTAACACTTCAGTTCTCCAATATTTTCGATTGTTATTTGATATTTAGATCGGAACTCGCATGATGAAGAATTAAATATTGGTTTTTGAGCCTAAAATCACCGACTAATACTTTATCTACAGGTTCATTCGTTCAACCTTCGCTTCTTTACTGAAGCAAGTTCCTATAATGTTAGGCTCCGTTGGTATACATTTACCTCGATGATCTCCTCGATCTAAAGTCTTATGAAAAAGAGCGCTAAACGACGACCCTTGAGGGCAATATTCTTTGATATTGACGACACCCTCTATTCAACCAGCGAATTTGCCGAGGTCGCTCGGGAAAACGCAATGAATGCGATGATTGAGCAGGGTCTCAATATGCCTAAAGATGAGCTCCAAGAGGAACTCCGCGAGGTGATCAATGAATTCTCTTCCAATTACGAAAACCACTTTGACAAGCTTCTGTTAAGAATTCCTCGCCGGCTCTACAAGGGTATCAACCCAGCCTTGCTTGTGGCGGCGGGGGTCATGGCTTACCACGATACCAAAAACCGTGAACTCGTTCCCTACGAGGATGCGGTCGAAGTCATCCGATTACTCGCCGACAAAACCGACTTGATCTTAGGAATCATCACCGAGGGACTTGAAGTAAAACAGGCTGAGAAACTTTTGCGCATGCGGATCGTTCGTTGTTTGACTCCGGGAGCGGTCTTCATTTCAAATCAGTTGGGAATTTCGAAGCCCAACCCCAAGATCTATCAACGCGCTTGTAGTGACCTCAACGTACGTCCCACCGAATCGATGTACGTGGGGGACAATCCCATCAATGATATCGATCCCCCTAGCTCGATTGGCATGATGACCGTTCGCATGAGAAGAGGGGGAAAATACAGTAAATTAGAGCCAAAAACTCCTCCGACTCACGAAGTTCAAAACTTCTGGGACTTCTTAGATCTTCTGCGGGAAGAGTGTCAGATCGAAGTTTAAGCTGTGCCGGAAGACCTGGGTGGTGACATGAACATGACACTTAGCGTCTAAATTTGGGACTAGATTTAAAGATCGATCGGCCCAAATTCTGGCGAATTTGGCTACGGGACCAGCCTTTTGACCCATTAGACCTTAAGCCAAATCCCCCCAAATCCTGGCGAATTTGGCTACGACTTCAATCTTTTAGTGAATCAGCATTAAATCGAAACCCCACAAATTCTTGTGAATTCAGATACGATCCCAAAAGGCACGAACCTTGCCTCTTATCTCAGTGAAGAATTCTGTCTATCCAGAATTCGACCTGAGAGCATATTCTCATTTCTTCAATTAGACATAAGGTTCATTCTTGATTAGAAACCCTCTCTCCTCACCTTCGACTCGCCCTCCGATCAGTGTGGTCATTCCTGTACGGAATGAAAGCCCCACGTTGCGAGAGCTCTACACTCGCTTGCGAGCTTGCTTGCCGAAGGAGTCGGAGATTCTTTTCATCGATGATGGAAGTACGGATGATACTCCTCAACTGATCGCTGAACTTTCAGCCGAAGACTCACTCCTAAGAGGAATTCGATTTGCGCGTTCCTTTGGAAAATCGAGGGCCTTAGCTCGAGGCTTCCAGTTGGCAGAGGGGGAGTTGATCGCCACTTTGGATGGCGATCTTCAAGAAGAACCGGAATCGATTTTAGATCTCGTCGAAAAGATTCGATCACCGGGAGCTGAAAATGGTGGCTTTGATTTAGTCACCGGTTGGAGAAAAGAACGTCAAGATCCCCCATTGAAGGTCAATGCCTCGAGAGCCTTTAATCGATTGGTTTCGGCTCTCTCGGGAGTTCCTCTTCAGGATATAAATTGCGGCCTGAAGGTCATGAGACGTGAAGTCATCGAAGCGATCACGATCGAAGGTGGCTTCCATCGCTTCATTCCTCTCTTGGCTTACTGGAAGGGATTCCGAGTTTCGGAAGCTCCCATTCCGCATCACCCGAGACGTCACGGCAATTCCCGCTACGGTGGAGAGCGCGTCTTTCATGGATTGGTCGACCTTCTCGTTTTGCTTTTTATGGAACGTTTCGAACGTCGACCCAGCCGATTCTTTTTAGGCTTAGGTGCTCTCACCTTTTTGATTGGGTTTATTATTTCGGCTTATATCACGTTCCTAAAGATCTCGACGGGAACGATTCAAAGCCGCTATCCTTTGTTGATCTTTGGAGTCTTATCCATAGTGGTCGGAACTCAACTTTCGACGATGGGTTTGTTGGCCGAACTCGCGGTGAAGCGAACCCAACAAAAGGAATCCGACACCGAAGGTCCCGTCAGTGAAGAAATATTGCCTCGGCGAACGGAAGAAATTTCTTCGTCTCCAAGCCGAACGCAAACTGAGAGTGGAGCACCCAAACCGTGATCGATCAAGCGGCCCCATCAAAAGGCGGCTCGATTTGTTTTCTCACGGCTGCTTACCCCGCACCCTCAGATCCAACGAGAGGGATTTTTATCCAGAACTGGATTCGGGCCCTCGTCGACCTCGGTTATTCTGGCTGCGTGGTCGCCCCTCAAGTTAAAAAGACAGATCCACTGCAAGCATTCGAAAGCCCGCTTCCCGTTTCGCGATTTCCTTACTCTTCAAGTGGTTTAAGGCTTAAAGAAATTGAGAAGCCTTCGAAGTGGATGTTGATGCGTTATTTGATGAACGGCTTTCGTGAAACGATTAAAGCCTGTCGTCGAGAATCCGCTGAATTGATTTACGCCCATTGGGTTTTGCCCACGGGATTGATCGGAGCTTGGGCAGCCAAATGGTTGAACATTCCACTGATCGTTCATGCTCACGGTTCTGATTTACTCCAAGTCGCTCCGAAGTCTTCCCTCAGCCGTTTTTTGACTAAGGCTACTTTGGATCGGGCAAGCCTGTGTTTCGGTGTGAGTGAAGAGCTTCTTCAAGTGGCGATGAGAGAGTTTTCATTGGATCCCGATAAAGCGATCGAACTTTCGATGGGGCTACCTAAAGATCAGTTTACGTTTCGAGGACGCGAAGAGGCTCGTCGTGAATTGAATTTCGATTCTACGAAGCTGGAAGTCGTCTATATCGGAGATCTCGATCCGAAGAAGGGCATCCTCTCTTTAGCTCAGCAGTGGGCTGGAGAAGAATGGATCCTCGATCAAGCACGGCTCCATATCATCGGGCAAGGGCAAGATCGAATTGCATTAGAAGATTTATCTCAACTGCATCCCCATTCGATTCTCACTTATGGTCGAAAAGATCCGAGTGAGGTTGCGAAGTTTCATCGTTCAGCGGACCTCTTGGTGTTACCGTCAGAATCAGAAGGCAGTCCTCTGGTCGTGATGGAAGCTTTGCACTCGGGAACGCCGGTACTTTCAAGTCGAGTAGGAAATATTCCAAAGCTCTTGAACGAAGGCCAATACGGTTGGGCCTTAGATGACCAAAGTTATGTTGAGACATTGAAGTTCATCCTCGACGATCGTCAGAAGCTCAATAATTTACGTTCAGATATCGAAAGAGATTTCGCTGATCAACCCCTGAGTATAGAGTCGCGAGCGCAACAAGTTTCAGCTATGATTTCCTCCTTGCTGGAGGAGAGAAATCCAGATTCTCAATCCCAGCCGTTTTCTGAATCGCAATGTTCCTCATGAGTGAGAAGCGCACGATGACCCAAGAGGTTCCCTCTAACACGAACTACTACGACCGCTACTGGGATGAGCGTTCCCTAGAACGCACCCGGATGCGAAGTCGAGGACGAGCTCGACTCGGTTTAGAGTTGCTCCGTCAGGTTCGCGGTGAGCATTCCGGATCCTTTTTAGAAGTCGGCTGTGGGCCGGGATTCGCCTTAGAAGTCTTCTTGCAAGCGGGATATCAAGCTCAGGGATTGGAGCTTTCTCCTCGAGCCGTTCAAATGGCCCAAGAGAATGATCTTCCCGTAGAGTGTCGAGATTTGGAACACGAAGAAATCGAAAAACGCTTCGACGTGATCGCCTGCTTGGAAGTTTTAGAGCATGTTCACCGGCCCGTTCAAATGATCGAGAGCCTGGTGAATGCCTTGAGCGATGATGGAGTGCTCCTCATCTCACTTCCGAATGAATGGCATTTCGTCAGTCGAATTCGAGGCTTATTGGGAGTTCCGAGTTTTGGAGGTCACGATGATCCTCACATCAAACATTTCTCGGTTAAAGATCAATTGCGACTTTTTGAAGAAAGTCAGTTAGAGCTTCTTTCGAGTGCTTGGGATGGTTTGGCTCCACCGCGGTGGCCTCTAATTAAAACTCTGACCGAGCCCTTAGCTCAGTTTCGTCCTCAACTCTTTGCACTCTCAGGGGTGCATCTGTTAAAGCCAACTCAGGCAGGCACAGTTAAAAAGACTCGTGAAGAGGCCTAAAGATTAAATGAGTTCTCCCAGTTTGACCTCCACTCCAAATTCGAGCTCCTCAAGCCTAAAGTTGAAAGTCTTGGGCGTGCTCGCGTTTGTCGGCATCATCCTCGCTCCCTACTTGTTTTCGGGAGCGTTAACGGGGGGCTATACCTTCGATGATGTCAAGCTGGTGAAAGATAACACCTCGATTCGAGAGCTTTCGAATATCGGTGAGATCTTTAACATCTTTTCAGATCGCTGGGATGATGAAGAAGTTCGTCCAAACTATCGTCCCGTTCGATTCTTGTCGTATGCCATCGACTACCAAATCGCTAAGGCGGTCACGCCCAATTTCGATCCGGATAATCCTCCAACTTGGGTCTTTCACACCAGCAATCTCATCATCCACATCCTCAACGCGGGCTTGGTCTTTTTCTTAGCTCGGCGCTTGTTTGGAGGTTCTTGGGCTCCGTGGATCTTTAGTCTTCTTTTTGCTCTCCATCCCATTCAAACCGAAGCGGTGGTTTACATCTCAGGACGCCGAGATGTGCTCTCCCTGTTCTTCTTCTTGCTGGTGCTCTTTGTTTATGTCGGTAAGGGCCGAGGGTTGTTTGAGCTCTCTAAAGAAACACCCCGAGAGCCGAGTTCTTGGACGAGCATCATCCTTGTTCCCCTCTTTTTTATACTGGGGCTTTTTTCTAAGGAGATGGTGATCACGCTCCCAGCGGTGATGGTGCTCTTTGATCTTTGTCTAAGGCGCCGATGGAGCCTCCCACGAGTACTCACTCAAGCTTTAGTTTGGTTGATTGCGGGGCTCTTCATTTACTTTAAGGTTACCGATGAAAGTCTAATCGCCCGACCTTTGGGGGGAGAAACCAGCTCTACTTGGTTGACCGCTCCTCGTTACGTCGTGAAGTATTTAAGCTTACTTTTAATCCCCCTGAATCAGACGATCGACTACTCCTACGACGCGATCCCGATCTCTAAAAGTTTCACCGATCCCTGGTCGACTCCATTAGCGTGGATTTTCGTCCTAATGATGATTTTGGGAGGCCTTTACGCTCTCGTTAAAAAGAACGCGGCATTCGCCTTTGGCCTCCTGTTTTTTGTAGGCACTTTAACTCCAGTTCTCCAGTTCATACCTATTCCGGAACGTTTTGCCGAGCGATTTGTGTATCTACCGGGGCTGGGGATTCTCTTATTTCTGATCGCTACCTACGTTCGTTGGGAAAAGAAGTCTTTGATTCACGCGCGCCTGACGGCCGTGATCCTTCTTTTTATCTGTTTCATCTTCAGTTGGTCTCGATGCTACGAATGGAGGAGTCCTTTGGCTCTATGGGCCTCGGCCTCTCAGTCGCATCCACGTTGTGCCAGGGCCCATATTGGTTATGGAAATGAGTTAAGAGCCATCTCTCAATTGAGACCGACAGGGGATATCCAAGCCAAGAATGAATTACGCAAGGCTTCGGATGCTTATCAAAAAGCGATTTCCATTTTAGAAGAAGACCTCGAGGGGCTCAAACAAGAGCCGCTCTTATTTGGTCACCTCCTTCAAGCCAAGAATTTTCGCGCTGACTCACTTTTAAGGCTGACGGATTTCTTGAAAGATAAAGGTGAAATTCAACGCTTCAGTGAATTAGCCATCACCGATTACCGTTGGTTGATGGAACAGACCGATGTCGATGGAAAAATAGTGTCGGAGCACGCTGACTACTTTGTGCTTCGTTACCATCTGTTTTTGGCACTGCTGAAGAAGAATGAGATTCAAAAGGCTGAAGAAGAGCTGAAAGTCATGGAAGCCATCGCTTCTAAGAATAAGGCCTTTAATTCTGACGAACTCGTTAAGGCCTCTCACTATCAACTGGGGGCCTTGTACCGACTCCAACAGGATAAGAAGAAAGCAGCCCGAGCTTTTCAAAAGGCGTACAGCTACGTTCGAGAGAACGGAAAGCTTGAAGCTCGCTACTTATTGGTCGGGGAGGTCGCCGATGCTTTGGCTCAAATCGCCGAGTACGACCAGGCTTTATCCCTTATGGATCCTGTTATCAAAGAGATGGGAAAAGATACCCGAGTTAAGAATCACATCTTCCGCGTCGCTAAGATTTACAATCTCAAAGGCGATATCGAACGAGCGGTTATCGAGTTAGAAAAGGCTCTTCAACACGATCCAAAATTCCCAGCGGCTCTTTTAAGTTTAGCGAATCTCGAAGAAGTGCGGACCAACTTAGATCGAGCGGAAGAACTCTACAAGCGCTTAGAGAAAATTCAGCCGGGGCTTCCCGAAGTTCAAAAGGGCCTTCAAAACGTAATCGCGAAACGCGAGCTCGCGAAGAACAATACGAACTCTGAAGATGAAGTCGATACTCAGAAGCGTCGTCTCGCCAGTATGCTCCAACAGGGCCGGCTTCATTTTGATGATCAACAAATCTTTGCCGCCCAAGATTTATTTAAAAAGGTCGCTGAGCAAGAACCCAATGCGTGGAATGCTCCATTTAGAGCTGAAGGGCTTCGTTTACTCGGACAGATCGCCTTAAAGTTGAGGAAGTTCAAAGATTTTGAGGGCTTTTTACTTCAAGGTTTAGAAGTCGATCCCGATGCGCGAGATATTTATTTAGATCTTGCCGATTACTGTTTAGCCCATCGAAAAGAAAAGGAGCGGGCTGAGCGCTATTTGATTAAATATGTGGGTTACTTTGAGGGTAAAGTGGTCGGGAAGGCTCACGCTTATTATAATCTCGCCTTATTGTTGAGATCGAAAGCTCCCCACGAAGCATTGCGTCTCTTGGATCTCGCTCGAAAGGCAGAGCATCCTCGCTCGGAGGTTTTAAAAGCACAGGCGATGACTTATTTTGAAATGGAAAACTGGGTCAAAGCGAGTGAGTACTTTGAACTCTACGACAATGAGTTAGAAGACCCCGTTGAAAAGAAGCGCATTCAAGATTTTGTTCAATCTCAATTGCTTCCGAAGCTCTTAGAGCAAGAACTCTCAAAGGATCCTGATAAGGAAAATCAAGGATGAGAATTCCTCGCCTGTTTTTTGCTGGCGCTCTCCCTCACAAGGAGATTGTTGTCGGGGAGAACGAGTACCGACATCTCATATCCGTTCTGCGAAGATCCAAAGGTGATACCGTCGAAGTTGGAGATGGTAACGGTGAGATGTATCAGGGGGTGATATCGGAAGTCGATCCCGGTCGCAAGATCATCAAAATCCAATTAGGAGACAAAAGCTTAGAACGCATACCCGAATTGAGTTCTATGCGGGTTGCCGTGGGGATTGCCAAAGGCGATGCGATCGAAGTCGCTATTAGGTTTGGCTCCGAAACGGGTTTGAATGTCTTGCAACCTCTCATCACCGAGAGAACGATTTCGAAACCTAAAGACGGATCGAAGAAATTCGAACGTTGGCAGCGCATCGCCAAAGAGTCGGCGGAGCAGTGTCGACGCCAAGTTCCACTTCGAGTCGAACCTCCTCAATCGTTTAATGAGTTTCTGAGCGCCCGTCAGGAGAGCGATGAATTGAGCGCTTCATGGTTGGCGGTGCCGGGGGGGAGCACTTTAAAGGGATCGGGGGTGCTGAATGCTTTGGGGCCGTGGCAAGATCATTCCCGCGGACCGTGGGTTCTCATCGGTCCCGAGGGGGGATGGAGTCCCCGTGAATTGGAGCGCACTCAAGAGCTCGGTTTGAGGACCCTGGGATTCCCGGGGCCGGTAATGAAGACCTCAACGGCGGTCATCTTTTTGGGGGCCTTGAGCTCGCTTCGAGGCGAAGTGTCTTAACTTATTTAATTTTATATGTTTATGGCTTTTTCTTGCCGGTTGGAAAACCAAGTCCCATTTTACCCTTTTCAGCGATTTATTTCCTAGAGACAGTAATTGACTTACCCTCCCTAAACAGTTATATTTCGACCCTTTGACTCCAGGCGCCACCGCTCGGCGCACCTCCTCAAGCTGCTTCTGAATGCTCTCCCAGTGCTTCAACCCCATTGCTTTAACCATTGGGACCTCAGCAGCGAGGGGAATGATTGAACGAACTGGATGTCGAAGTTTTTAACCTTGGAAATCTAATATCATGGCCGTCTTAAAGCCCAAATCATTTCGATTAAAGCCTGCCGATGTGAAACGTAATTGGTATCACATCGATGCCACCGGTAAAACTCTTGGAAAGCTCGCAGTGGAAGCTGCGATGATCTTGATGGGAAAGAAAGATCCCGAGTTCACCCCTGGAGTGGATTCAGGTCATTTCCTCGTGATCACCAACGCCGAGAAAGTTGCCATTTCTGGTGCGAAAGCCCAAAAGAAGGTTTATCGCTATCACACTGGCTGGGTTGGTGGCTTGAAAGAAATCTCTTACGAAGAGATGCAAGAGAAGTTCCCCGACCGCATCGTCAAATTGGCTATCAAGAGAATGTTGCCTAAGACGAAGCTGGGAAAGGCCTATCTTTCTCGACTTAAAGTCTACGCTGGTGATGATCACCAACATGGTGCTCAGTCACCCGAGACAGTTGAAATTAAGTAAAAATTATTCACGTGTTCACAGAGCACATTAAAAATTAAAATTGAGGACGAAGCCAATAGGCTTTGAGATCAAATGGCTGCCAAAGAGAAGAAAACTCCTGATATAAACGGCACCGGACGTCGTAAGTCATCTGTTGCTCGCGTGAGAGTTGTTCCTGGTTCAGGAAAGTTTCTCATCAATAAACGAGACATCGAAGCTTACTTTCCCAAGCCCAGTGAAAGTGCTCGAGTTCTTGCGCCTTTAAATGCTGTTGGCTGTGCCAGTGAAGTCGATGTTTTAGTTCGAGTTTCTGGTGGTGGATTTACCGGTCAGTCAGGTGCAACCGCTTTAGGTTTGGCTCGTGCATTAGTTAAATTCAATTCTGAGTACGAAGAGCCCTTGAGAAAAACCAAGCTTCTCACCGTAGACGCACGTAGAAAAGAGCGTAAGAAATACGGTAGAGCTGGAGCACGTAGAAGCTTCCAATTCTCGAAGCGTTGATCTTCGATCGTCTTCTATATATCAAATATTACTTTCGAAAAAAGCCGCCTGTTTTATTACTGGCGGCTTTTTTTATGCGACTACGCCGCATAAAAAATTAATAAGGGTCGCGACTATCGGTCGCTTAA
>JANQLS010000110.1 GCA_028280485.1 Planctomycetota bacterium | reverse complement strand
AACGAGTTTCCCTCACCAACGGCACTCAATGTAACCGTTTCCTTCAACCCTTACCTGGTAAGGGGATGATGGTGGCTGGTGGTTACCAGGTAGGGGTTATTACTAATAATAAAAACGAGTTTCCCTCACCAATGGCACTCAATGTAACCATTTCCTTCAACCCTTACCTGGTAAGGGGATGATGGTGGCTGGTGGTTACCAGGTAGGGGTTATTTGGGGTTATTTGGGGTTATTGGTTATTGGTGTCCGCTTTCTTTGGTAGGTATTTTTTAATAATCTCTTCGTTTCGACTCATAACAAAAGTCAGGTCGGCATTCCATAGTGGGGTTTCCCCAGGTTCGGCGATGAAAGAGGTTGATCTCCTCGACTTTCGATTGAGCACGATCTTCGCTGTACTCACACTATTTTCAGCCGTTCGAACTCTGGCGATGAAATCAACCAGGTTTTGAAGAGGAGCTTCACGAATAGCTACAGGCTGGGTGTAGGTAATCGTCCCTTTTTCTTGTCTTGGTTTTTGGCTATTAAAGGTGCTGAAATCGAGCGGGCCTTTTTGCCCTAACAAAATTTCCCTCAGGCTTCGTTGAGAATCAGCATCTTCTTTAAACGCCAAATATTTCTTTCGTTGCTCAATTGTTTCTTTACTTCTCAAGCTGACGATCAAATTTTTGAGATCATTTTGAGCGGCATCTGCTTTTTGCTTCTGACCAGGGATCAAAAACATGAACACCAAGCAGGCCACTGCTAAAAAGCCCCCCGTAATGAACAGGGTTAGAATCAAAATTTGTAAAAGCTCGCTCGAGCCATTTGCACTTTTGGCTGCCATGGTATTACCGATCTATTAACTTTAAGTAACTTTCTTTGGGAACTAAATCAAGCATTACCGTGTAGTAATCACCGGTCTTGTTGAACGAGGCGGTTGCAGTGAAAATCGTTGTACTCTTATTGATGATTTTCGCCAGTTGATCACCCGCCGTCGCATCTCTGGCAATCAGTTTTAGGGTCGACTTGTTTGCTGAGATGCTCGGGCCTTGGCCCCTTGAGCCTCGATTCCGATTTCCACTACCGCCCGGGGCTCTCCGCGCTTTTCGAGTTTGAAGATTCAAATTGATGGTCTCAACTCGAAATTCAATTTGTTGCCTTCTCGCTTGATTAAATGCGAACTGAAGTTCTTTGAAGGCGTTGATATCATGAACGAAACGAGTTGAACTCGATCCTCCCATAACTTCTTGGAGCTCTTTATTCAACCCACTCGTGGCGATGGAAAATCCACCCCCGGTTTTCCCTTTTGAGGCTAAGTCATCCCAAAAGGTGGTGTAATAGTTTTTAGCCCTTGCTCTCAGTTGCTGTGAACGTGATTTCCAAGATTGATACTGCTTGATATTATCGAAGACCAATTGAAGGAACAGGGCACAGAGTAGAATCCCCGTGAGAAGCATCGGGTACTTTAATTTGTCGAAATGGCGTTCGTAACGAAAAGCATCTTTTCTGAAATCGATGCTTAATCGATCTTTTCCCATTTCCTTAAGAGCTAAACCAAGGGCAACTCCCCCGACACGGTTGAGAGCGACACGCCCCCCTTGGTCGAGGTCCATCTCGAAGGTATCTCCGAACTCTAAAGGTATGGTTTCGACATCAAATTCTTCAGTGAAAAATTGAACTGTTTCGTGGACCAGTCCTTTTCCTCCAGTAAAGCAAATGAGCTCTAAGGGTTGTCGAATGAAATTGGTGGCGAAAGTTCGCTGGATTTCGTAACCCAATCTTTGAAGGAACAAGGAATAATCAGGTGACTCTTCTGGCTCAGCCAAGGCTACTGCAGATGCAGACTGCTCCGGTTCTAAAGCGAGCCCATCCTCAGCACCGAGTCCGGCATGATCTGAAAAAAGATCACCGTCTGAATCCGATTCAGAAAAATCATCTGAAGATACTCGGTCGAACTCGTCATCCGTGAGGATGGCAATCGGCTCATCGTCGTCATCCAAATCGAATAAACTTGCACCGCTGAGTTCATCTTCGTCGCTAAGAATCGACATCCCACTTTCTCCCAACGGTTCCGATGGGGCTAATGGATCTAAACGTCGAAGAGCATTTTCAATTTCATCGAATCTTGCTTCGATCGATGAAGCATCGGGAAGAACAAAATCAGCCATTCTTCCATCGCCGCCGATCATCTCGCCTTCTTCGTGCTCATCTGGAGATGGAAGTTGACGTTGGCGAGTTTCTCCCAATAAGGCCCCCATACGAATGGTTCGGGCTTTCTTTAGGGTGCCGTCTTGAACGAGAAGCACATTCGCCGTCGAATAACCGATGTCCACGAGGAGTGTATTTCTTGCGGGGTCGAAAGTCGGTGTTAATGCATATGCATTGAAGAGGGCTGAAGAATCTAAATCTAATGAGATGGGGTCAACTCCCCCATCCTTCAAGGTATCGAGTCGACTTTGAATCGTAGCGTGACGAGCGGCAAACAGCAGCAATTGACTTTTACCATCTCGTTCGTCGACCTTGTGGTACTCTAAGACCATTTCGTCGACATCAAAGGTGATCAACGAATTTTCGGCCTCGAACATCAGGGTCTTTTCGATTTGATCATCGCGGGTAAAAGGAACCCACAATTCTCGAACGATACAATTCTTACTCTCGATTGAAGCCACCACATCGGCATTTTGAAGTCCACGGTCAGCGACGACCTTGCGGATGAGTTCTCCTGCAGATACAGGGGTATCATCTTCGAGGTCGACCTCTTCCAGGGTGGGCTTCGAGCCTAAATTCGCGGCGAGATCTGGAATTTCTTCGACGAAACAATCGACCACCTTAAACTTCTTCGGCGTTCCGCTGACGACGACGCCGGTGATGGTTTTCGTTCCTATGTCGAGTCCTAAAACAACAGCCATTCGTGGTTGCTTTCCTTAGTTAGTTAATGTTTTACGCTGAGCAAGAGTTCTGAGAACTCCATGAATTTACTTAGAGTTCAATTTTTTTAACTCAGATTCAAATTTTTTGAGATCAGCCTTATCTTTTGAGCTCATATTCTTTTTTTCTCTGAGTTTTTTGAGCGTGTCGCTGAGTTGCTTCTTTTGTTCTTCGGGACTTAATTTCTTCGTCGGAGTACTTCTGGTACTCGAACTCGATGATGACCTTGAGCTACTCGAACGGATCCGGCTGACGGGTTTATTAGCCGTATCTGGTTTTTTCCTGGGCCTGAGCGCAGGGCCTCCATCTTTGACGCTCTGATAATCTTTTTTAAGTGAGGGCATCGTCGCGTTGAGGACAAACAATTTTTTAGATTCTTCCTCTTCCGCGTCGGCTTCTTCATCCTCTTCTTCTTCAGGACGAACTTCCCCATTTCGATAGATCGAATCGTTTTTCAATGCCAAGGCGTGCTTCTTCCACTTTTGGTTTTGAACTTCATAGACAATCTTTTCCGGAGTGATTTCAACGATCCAAACCGCGTTGTCGGATTCTGGATCTTCATCGGCTTCGTCCAAAGGCATACGACCGTACATAAAGAGAACGCGTTGATTGTCTTTATTGAAGCTTGCTCTTCTGACGCTGGGAAGCCTTCGAGATGGAGTTCTTCTTCTGGAAATGGAGCTTCGGCTACTGCTTCTGGAACTTCTCGAACTGCTACTCGAATTATCTTCAGCCTTTTCTAAGATGGCCCGGTTGCGATCATCTTCAGGACCAAAGTAGATGTAGGAAATGTATTCCCATTGGCCGGTAAGTGGACCGTCGAAATCGACTTCCTCCTCCCCCTCTGGAGTAGGTGGCGGAGGTGGTGGTGGAGGTGGTGTATCGATTTTTGTTACTGGTTGACGCTCCGGATCCGAAATCGAACCAAACTGAGCGACTTCCTTGATGTAATTCCTGCGGCTACCGCTGAGGCTTCCAGAGACCTTTGGTGGCTCGAATTCATTAACTTCCGTATTTTCGAGCAGTTTTTTGAAGATCTTGTCTTCCTCATGATACGGTGTCGACCAGCGGTACACCACGTGACCGGCTACCGAGACGGTCAAAAGAAAGTTGACCACGACAATGATGATGCGCCATTGAGTGACGGATAATCTCATGTTCCTAAAGTTCCTGACTTGATGAGTGCAACTCTTAAAGCTTTAGGTCGGCGTTAAGGGTTGAACAATCCCCTCAATCTCTAAATCATTATCAGCCCATTAAGCTGTTACGAATTAGAGAGGGTGGTTATTAATTCATGGGTCGACTGGCTTCGGGTCAAACTTGACTTACTAAAGCCAGAGGTACTTATAGTTTTCAACAATCGCCCCAAATTGAGACAAGCTTCAATCTAGAACCGAGCAGAGCGTCCGATATTCTCTTGAGTTAAATTAACTCTTCCGAAAAAGCTCGAATTCACTCTTGGGCTCGTTTCAAGCTCAGTTCGAGAGCTCCTATTTAGTTTACCGGAAAATTAACGATCAAACTCCTTCCATTGAACGACTTCCATTCGACTTTGTTGTACATCGCGATGGATGATCATTTCCCCACCAGTAACGATAGGGCTATTCTCCGATTTGATCTTCAAGCGAGCCGTGAAGTAGCTACTTCCAAAGGTTACGGCATTTTCTAAATCTTGAGTCACGAGTTGGAGTGGAGACTTAAAGTCTTCGTCAATTCTTTCAACTCCATCCTCATCCGTGAGAAGGTCCTCCTGACCTCCTTCTTGCCCGTCGATTAGGACGATCTGACGAAGGTTGGTGAAATAGTTGGTTTCATAATCTTCGTAACCACTCCCTGAAGCCATCATCGCCTCGGGGTCGAGTTCTTCCTCGGCGAGGTCTTCATCGTCTTCCGGTGGCGGCTGGCGTTTAGGTTGGCCGTAGTCTTTTGTTTGGCCGTCGTCGATGTCGCCTTCTTCTTCCTCTTCTAACTCTTGATAATCATGGCGATAGTAGTAGAGGTCGTCAGCGACTTTCTTAGCATCATCTTCTTCAAGCGATAGAAGAAGCGCGTAGATGATCGGGCGGTCGGCCGTGTTGATATTGATCTTACCGTTTGAGAGAGTACAGAAGAGGTCTCGTAAGCCGATCGGTTTGGGGGCGACGGCAACGCCGGTGTTGTCGTAATTATTGGGAAGATCCTGCATGTTACGAGTTAAGGAGTTCCCGAGGAGCCCACCCATTTGGGGGAATGTTTGGTTGCGGCCGTACTGTTGCTGAAGGAGTTCCAATTCCGCCATGCGTTGTTCTTGAAGTTGCTGGAATTCTGGTGGGATCAATTGGTACTCACCGATTAAGTCGCCAAACTCATCTTTTCGGTAAAGATAATCTCCGGTTAAATCCGTGAAATCCTCTTGAGGTGTGATCTCGGGGTGAGGTCCATAATAAATTTCGGGGGTGATATCAGGGAAGATTAAAAGCTCGCTGGTCATCGCGATAGTATTATGGAAAGGCTGGGCTCGTTTTTTGTAGCAATAGTCTTCGATGAGCGTTGCCAACGAAGCTGCCGCTTGAGGCTGGTAGACATACTCAAAGCCAGCATCGATGTTGAGATCGAACATGAACTGAATTGCGCGAGTTAGCATTTCACGAACGAGTTCACGTTTGCTTTCGGAAGGAGCCACCCATTCTAACTTGCTGTTGTTGAGTTCGAGGTCTTCTCCCGTTGCCTGATTTTCTAAGGCTCGACGATTAAGGTCATCGATGGTTGCCACCGCTTGATTGAATTCTTCCTCGCGCTGTTCATCGGTGAGGGATTCCACTTGTTCGCGGGGGTACTCCCAAAGGCGGTTGAGGTCGAAACAGCGCGCGTTATCGATGATTTGGATTTTTACCTCCACGCCATCGATGGATTCAGTCGTCGGGAGGAAGATATTTTCTAAGATGTAATCTAACGTGCCTGACTGTTGAGCTTGTCCGGTGACTCCCGCGGCTTGGCCCTGTTGAGCCAGCCACTGGCGCATTTCTTCTTCGTTCAGTCCCGGAGGAGGAGTTCCCAATCCCCCAGCACCGGCGCCCGCACCTTGATTTCCACCCGGTACTTGAGTCCGGCTGCCATCTCCACCACCACCCTCAGCACCTTGACCTTGGCCGGCAGGATCAGGAGTGACCGCCATGCCTGCCTCTTGAACTTCACTTTGGTCAGCTTGGGCATCTTCAGCCAGGAGCGACATGATGTAGCTCGCTACGGAGGTGACTGCAAATGAAGTGGCCGATTCGGTGGTTCGGACTTCAGCCAGCTCTTCCTCCATTTTGGTGGAGTATTCCAACTGAAATACGATCAGGTAAAGAATGATTACCAAAATGAAAACCACCACTAGCGCGATACCGCACTCTCTTCGGTCCTTGGGGCTCCCAGGGCCCAGGATGGAGTTTTTGAAGGAATTGAAGTTGAAGGGGTTTTTCAGGTTATTTCGCATATTTAATAAAAAGGTAAAGGGCTGGCCTTAGACCTCTGTTCGTAAACGATGAATAGCAAATGAAGTACCGCGGAACTTTAAATTTAGTTCCTCCGCTGTATCGGCTATCGGTAGCGAGGAGACTCTACTGAATGAAGAAAGTGCAAGTACTTCATTTTAAAGGGGTTGAGAGCACCGATGGGAGATCTTTCTCGGTTGTTGCCCCCTAAAATAAGACGATAGAAATTGACTTAATTGAGACCTTTTCTCAGAAAAATCATGAAGTGAGCTTCTCCAGAACGAAATTTAATAAGAATGCTCAGTTCTACTGTATTTTCTCCATACACCAATGTTACCTGAGCCAGTTCCTGTAATTCATGGTCGTTTTGGCTGCAAGAATGGTGAATTGGCGGATTTCTTTTTCTAAGTGCTTAAATGAGTGAAGCTTAGTTTCTCACGCTTCCCTGAACTGCTTCCTGGAGTTCTCAGAGGCAAAAACTTATAATCCTGAATTCAAAATAGAGAATTCTAAATATCAATTCAGCTCAGCTTAAATTCCTTATGGAATTTAATCTAAGGTGAGCTTACCCCCATCAGCATGAAATCTCCAAGATGGGTTTAGATCAGACCAACGATAAGTGGGAAGTCAATTTGGCACAACCCGGACTCCCCAACCCCCAACCGGTACCAGGTAAGCCAAAATCCGTTACCAGGTAGCGGATTTTGAGTCTGAGCACTTTACCTGGTGCTTCAGTTTGTAGCAATAATTCGGTACCTGGTAACGGAGAAGAGGGTTACCTGGTAGCGGGTGTGGGGTTACCTGGTAAGGTGAGGGTGGGGTTTCAAGTTGTTTGATCGGGGCTGTTTGAGGGATTTCAAATAGTCGGGTTCGTAAGCGAAGCTGCTGATGCTTAATAACGTGTGGTCGATTTCATGACAGTTCCGGATTCTTTTCAACGGCGGTACTTAGCGAAATTTAATAAGTCGCGAATCTCCCATCGCTTCACGGACATCTTGGTCGTGGGGAGCGGGATCGCTGGGCTTTCGGCTGCCTTGGAAATCGTCAGTAAAACCTCATTAGAAGTCTTAGTGATTGCAAAGTCTGCCCTCCATGAAGGCTCGACTCATTATGCTCAGGGAGGTGTCGCTGCCGTCTTAGAACCCGATCGCCATCGCGACCATGTCGATTTCCACGTCGAAGATACGATCGATGCCGCTTGTGGTCTCGCGGATGAGAACGTTGTTCAGCTCGTAGCAACTGAAGGAGTTTCTGCCGTCGAAGAACTCCTCTCATTGGGGGCCCAATTTGATCGCCAGGATGGGGAAATTCACTTCACGCGTGAAGGTGGACATTCCAAGGCGAGAATACTCCATTCAGCAGACAGCACTGGGCGAGAGATCGAACGTACGCTTTTGGACGCTGCCCAAAATGAAAATCAAATCACCACTTTAGAGAACACTTACGCTATCGATTTAGTGACCGATAGCGTTGGCGCTTGTCGCGGTGTTCTTGCCCATCGCCCCCAAGGTTTTCTTCAGATGCTCTGGGCGAAGAAAGTCATTCTCGCCACTGGTGGAGCTGGGCGGCTCTACCGCGAAACAACGAATCCCCAGGTGACGACTGGAGATGGCATTGCCATGTCTTTTCGAGCGGGAGCCACGATTCAAAATATGGAGTTCGTTCAGTTTCATCCCACAACTCTCTACGTCGCGGGAGCTGATCGATTTCTCATCACCGAAGCCGCTCGGGGTGAAGGCGGCCAATTGATCGATAATGATGGGGTTGCCTTCATGAAAGACTACCACCCCGAAGCCGAGCTCGCCCCCCGGGATGTCGTTTCGAGAGCCATTTTAGATCGAATGAAAAAAACGGAATCCAACCGAGTCTACCTCGATCTGACTCAACTCGATCCCGATTTAATCGTTCGACGTTTCCCTCGCATCCTCGAAATCTGTTTAGGATTCGGGATCGACATCCGACGACAAGCTATCCCCGTTCGACCCAGCGCCCACTACACCATCGGCGGAGTTAAAGTCGATGCTCATGGAGCGACCGATGTCCCCCACCTTTACGCGGTGGGTGAAGTGAGTTCAACCGGACTTCACGGTGCAAACCGCCTCGGATCCAACTCCCTTCTCGAGGGTTTGGTCTTCGGTCGACGAGCGGGTCGTCAGGCCTCTGAATTAGCTCTGGATATGCCCGAGAATTCGCTTCCTTTCGTTCCCTCTGAAATGGAACAACCGAGTCGCTCGACTCAACAAATCCCCATCGATCTCCGCGATCTCGAACGCAGCTTGCAAAGCCTTCTGTGGCATCGAGTCGGAATTGAACGCAATGGAGCAGAGCTGGAAATTGCAAAAAATCAAATTGAAGCTTGGCTATCCTACGTTTTACCTCTACAGTTCAATACTCCGGAAGCTTGGACGCTACAAAATATGCTGACAACTTCCTATCTGATCCTCACTGGAGCCCTCACCCGTAAAGAATCTCGGGGGGTTCATTTTAGAAACGATTTTCCCAATCCCAGTGAAGATTGGAACATTCAACAATCAATTAAACGCGCAACAAATACCAATTTAGAAATCAAACCGAATTAAAATGATCAATTGAGATCCTCTCAGACTGAATTCACTCCCTCAGTCCCTCACAGCCATCGTTATTTTCTCGATCTGAGATCTTTATCTCGCCCTTCAACCCGTATTTATTTTATTATCTTCATATGCATTCAACTTCAGACGAAACTCACTCATCTCAAAATCCATCCGAACCATCATTAGAATCCGGCTCCGAGGAAAAGCGACCTGGAGGCAAGCGTAGTCTCCACAAGGTCCAAATGAAGCAACGGGTCTACGAAGAAGATGGATTGCTTCTCAAGAAGGCTCGCTCTCTTCAAGGGGAAGATCAAGTCGAACGAGCCGTTGTGATCAAGGCTCTCTTTCGAAAAGATCGATACTTGGAGGAACCTTTATCTGAAATCATGTCCTTAGCGGAAACTGCTGGAGCTGAAGTGGTAGAAGTGTTTTCCCAAAACTTAGAACGCTCCCATCCAGCGACGTACTTAGGCAAGGGAAAGATCGATGAAATTGCCTCTCAATTGGATCAATTAGAAGTCGATCTCGTGATCGCCGATAACGATCTCAGCCCCGCTCAAGAGAGAAACCTTGAAAAAGTATTCAAACGGAAAGTGATCGATCGTAGTCAGGTTATCCTCGATATCTTTGCTCGCCGGGCGAGTACCGTTCAAGCAAAGTTGCAGGTGGAGTTGGCGCAACTTCACTACACCTACCCTCGATTGAAACGCATGTGGACTCACTTGGAGCGCTTCGACGGAGGGATCGGGATGAGAGGCCCGGGTGAAACTCAGCTCGAATCCGATAAACGGATCATCCAAAAGCGAATTCAACGCCTTAAGCGAAAGCTCGATGACATTGAGAAGCGTCAAAAGGTGACCATTCGACAACGGCCGAGTGATTTCGTTGTAGCCTTGGTCGGCTACACCAACGTGGGAAAATCCACGCTTCTCAATAAGCTGACCGGATCAGAAGAACTCGTCGAAGACAAACTCTTCGCGACTCTCGACACCCGTACCCGAAAGTGGCGTATCGATGGCAATCGGCATATTCTCTTAAAGGATACCGTCGGTTTTATCCGACAGCTCCCCCACCACTTAGTGGCGAGTTTCCATGCCACATTAGCTGAAACCCAAAACGCAGACTTACTCTTTCATGTCGTCGATGCCAGTTCTTCCTCGGCTGAGAGGCAGATCACCGCGGTGTTGAAAGTTTTGAAACGCTTAGAATGTGAGGACAAGCCGACCTGGTTAGTCCTCAATAAATGGGACCAAGTTCCTGAAGACCGCAGGGCTGAGGCTCGTGGTTTAGAAAGAGCGGCGGGGAATGTCATCAAAATCTCAACCGTTTCGGCTCATTCTGGATTTGGTTTAGAAGAACTTCGATCCGAACTATTGGAATTTTTAAGGAAACAAAACAACGTTCAATCCTTAACTATCCCTCACGCTCGTGGAGATCTCTACGCGTACATTCAGCGCCACGGTAAGGTCATTGAACAAGAGAGTACCGACGAAGGAACCGAGTTTAAATTTGAAATGGCTGCCGTCGATATTTCAAAACTCCAATCTCTTTATCCCGAAGGCTTCCCACCCCCCGAAGAAGAGTTTTAACCTTCCCGATGAAAATCAGCGAGTTTCAAAAGTTGATCGAAGATCTCTACTATGAAAAGGATTCTTCCCGAGGTCGAGATCGCACTTTCATGTGGTTTACTGAAGAAGTCGGAGAACTCGCTCGGGCGATGGTGCGTCCCAAAGACGAGGACGGTACTAACTTAAGGGAAGAGTTTGCCGATGTATTTGCGTGGTTAGCGACTTTGGCTTCCTTGGAGGGGATATCGTTAGAGGAAGTCGTTCAGGAAAAATATGGTAAGGGTTGCCCGAAGTGTGAAGCCAACCCATGTACCTGTTTGGAATGAACTCTCGCGAGATTCTCTAACCTACGAACCTCTTCAAAATCTCGATGCAACCGGATCGATAACTCCCCCCAAACAAGTTGAGGTGATTGAGAAGGTGGTAGAGTTTGTAGATATCTAATCGTTCTCGGCTCCCTGACTCTAAGGGCCAAACCTCTTCATAGCCCTGATAAAACTGCGGTCCAAATCCCCCGAATAATTCGGTCATCGCCAAATCGGCTTCGCGTCTGCCGTAGTAAGCTGCCGGGTCGATCAAAACAGCTTGGCCGTTTGAGTCCGTCATGTAATTACCTCCCCAGAGATCACCATGAAGAAGGCACGCCGGCTCGGCCGGGTTTTCCAACCAAGTATCGAGTCGGTTGAGTAACTTATCCCCTAAGCTATTGAGCGTTGCATCCGACATGCCCTGACGCCGAGCTAAATCCAACTGGAAACCGAGTCTCGCCTCTCTAAAAAACTCGACCCAATCTCGCATCCAAGGATTGGGTTGCGGAGTGCTTCCCAAGTAGTTGTCAGCGATGAATCCAAAACGTTCTTGAGTTGAGTTACGATGGAGGTCAGCGAATTTTTGCCCGAACTCCCGTTGGAAGTTCGTGCTGGGAGAGCCACTTTCGATGGCTTCTAAAACGATAAAAGGAGGAGCTTGACTGCCTTCGCCTCCGCCCGTGCCGATGACCTCTGGGATTCGGATGGCAGCCACTTTTTTAAGCTCACGCAATCCTTCTTCTTCTCTGAGAAAAAGGTCAGGGTGGGAACTCGCATTCGATTTCACAAAAAAGAGCCGACCATCCTTCAAGGTCAAGACTTCGGCTTGACTGATGCAACCCCCTTGGGCTCCCCTTCGCGACTGGATCGTTGCCGGTTGTTGAGTTTGCTCTTCGATGAGGTTTTCGATGGCCGAAATAAGCGCACTCATTTTTCTAGTAATTTCTCGAGAATGTTCGGGCAAGCTTCTTCGATCATATCGAGAACCAAATGAAAGCCTGCTTCACCTCCGTAATAAGGATCCGGTACGTCGATCGCCGATCCGTCGGGAAGGAAGTCACTCAAGAGCTTCACATTTTCCGGCTCGATCCCTGCCATACTCTGAATATCGTAGAGGTTGTCTCGATCCATTGCGATGATCAGATCAAAGAGTTCTATATCTTCAATATTGATTTGGCGCGCTGAACCCATCAATTGAATTCCTCTCATTTGAGCGGCTCGGGTCATGCGTTCATCCGGTCGATTTCCGGTATGGTATCCAATCGTTCCGGCGGAATCGATTTTGATGATTTTTTGTAAGTTTCTCGATTCTACTAAATGGCGCATCACGCATTCTCCCGTTGGAGAACGACAGATGTTACCCATGCAGACGAAGAGCACGCTTTTAATTGAATGTCCCATTAAGATTCTCTTTTTTCTTTACTGATCGCCTGAATGATCGCTGAGTTATCCGCTTCTCCCCAACCGAGGTCGGTCGCAGTTTGAAGAAGTTGGCGATGCGTTTCTGTCAGCGGGAGGTCTTGGGATTCCGCTTTAGCGGTATCGAGAATGATATCGATATCTTTTAAATGCTGAATCAATCTCGCTTGTACCGAAAAATCGCCGTCGACCATCTTTTGACCTTTGGTCGTCATGATTTTTGAAAAGGCCATGCTACCTAATAAAGCTTCTAATGCAATGTTCGTATCGATGCCAAGAGTTTTAGCATAAACCAAGCCTTCGGCTAGTGCCGCACGGTTGAGGCCTAAAACGAGGTTGGTCAAAAGTTTGACTTTCACTCCGGCTCCCCAGCCTCCGACGAAGAGAACTTCTTTCGTGAGATCGTTGAGCAAGGGGAGCGCCTTTTGGTAAGCGGGCTCCGGCCCCCCCACAAACGCGGTGACTTCACTTCGCCTTTGTTGTTGACTCGAACCCGAAACCGGGACTTCTAGGTAAGTGGCCCCTTGTGCCTGAAGGCGCTTTCCCAGCATTGGAGTCGTCGTCGGATCTCCCGTGGTCGTGTCGATGAGAAAAAGGTTGGGATGCCATTCTCCGCTGAGAGCATCCAGAACTTCCTCGACAATTTCAGTGGTATACAGGGCGATGATGGCGATCGAGCATTCTCGAAGGGGATTGTCCGACCATTCAGCTCCATTTTGAATAAGTTCATCCGCCTTGCTACGGGTGCGATTGTAAACTTTGATCTTATATCCCAGCTCAAGTAAACGAGCGCTCATGGCTGTGCCCATCAAGCCAAGCCCTACGATACCGATCGATTCATTTTTGATGGAAGCTGAGGTTTCTTGGTTCATCATTTCATTTTTGAGGGGGAATTCCTGTTGAGCTTGAAGTTTTTTAAGAGCTAAGTATCCCACGGAGGCTCAATTGAATTCAAGCTTGTGAAGAAAAGATGTAGAATAGGGAATCTATAAAGAGACGAATCAACATTCTCAACAATTTCTGATTTTAAACACTCGATCCCCTTCGCATTATGAAGAAGCTCACGAACCCGCGACTTTGTTTTTTCTTCGTTTTACTCTTAATTGGATTTCATTTTGTAGTGAGTTCCAGCTGGGCTGAAGGTCAGAAAGGGCATGAATTTTTAGGATCTAAAAGACTTCTCTTCGCTCCCCAAAAGAAGCATGTTCACTCAAGCAGCATCGTCGAACTTTCCGATGGCAGTTTTTTGGTTGCTTGGTACGAAGGCTCTGGAGAGCGAAAAGCCAATGATGTGAAGATTCAAGGCTTGAGACTCAAATCGAATGGAGAGGCTCGATTCCAGATTTTCACTCTGGCGGACACCCCTGACCTACCCGATTGCAATCCTATTCTTTGGGTAGATTCCAAGCAGCGCTTGTGGCTCTTCTGGGTTGTGGTTTCTGCGAATCGCTGGGAACATTCCATCTTAAAATACCGTTTATGTGATCGACCGACTCAAGGGAATGAAATTCAGTGGTCGTGGCAGGATATTATCGTCTTAAAGCCCGGGAACTCCTTTGTCGAAACGATTGAGAAAGATTTTTCGAAACTCAACTACGAGGAATCTTTTTGGGCGGAGTATATGCCCAAGTATTCACGAATGCTTCTCGAGGCGGCTCGTGACCCGGCGAAGCGTCAACGGGGATGGATGACCCGCTCAACTCCTTTGGAACTTTCGGACGGGACCTTCTGTTTACCTCTTTACTCCGACGGATTTAATCTTTCCTTGATGGCGCTCAGCCATGATTCTGGGAAGACTTGGTCGGCAAGCTCACCCTTGGTGAGTTTAGGCGGTATTCAACCGAGTTTAATTCAAGATTCGGATGGTGTCCTTCACACTTGGATGCGGGACGCGGGTCCCCCACCGAGTCGATTGATCTACAGCCGATCTCACGATGCGGGAAAAACATGGTCCGTCGGAAAAGATACTCCCATCGCGAATTCGAGCGCCAGTGTCGCTGCCTTGAGAATAAAAGATGGCCGCTGGTTGATGCTGAATAATGAACAAGAATCCAGACGTAATCAGCTACATTTAACGGTGTCTCGAGATCGAGGAAAGAGCTGGCATCGGGTTGCTATGCTAGAAAAATCGACTCGAGAGCGAGATCAATTCAGTTATCCATCCATGATTCAAAGTAAAACCGGGGATATCTGGATGACCTACAGCCACTACAACTTAAAGGGAGAATCGATCGCCCTGAGAAGAATATCGACAGAACAAATTAAAGTATCTCCTACGTCGGATTGAAATCCCACGGAAGGATCTATTAGACTTAGGGATGAAAATGATAGATTTTTCCCCCAAAGTCGGGTTTTAAATTCAAAAACTGGAGTCATTTTATGAAGCGAAAATTTGAGGTTTTTATAGGGAGTGTCATCTTACTCCTAACCTTAATGGTCTCTTCGGGTTCTTCTCTTGAATCCGAAATGGAGGGAGGTCTCTTTAAAGGGCAGTCTTCCATACGTCAACTTTCTGGTAAAGAAGAGTTGGCAAACCATCGACATGAATTATCGATGTTAATTTATGGTCGAGTTGAAATGAATATCATTCGGATCGTTCGGGGCTGGTCGAATCCAGATCAATCTCCTGCGGTCACTCAATCTTATTCTCTCGGGTCTGGAGACCAATTCGCTCCTCACATAGAAGCCACCGAGTTAGAACAAGAGTTCACTCTTGCGGGTGTTTATTTTCCCGCCCCTGATCCGGTGAGCGGGCAGGTTAAAAAAGCCAATCCTAAGTACAAAAAGAAAATCAAAGTCTTGGGGCAAATCCCGATTGAAGTTGAGTTGAAGATCCAGCCGAAAAAAGAGGGGGGAAAGCTTGAGGTTACGCATGAACTATTACCGAGTTCTCGTCCGAAGTTTACATTTAACTCGCAAGCCTCTCAGTTGAGTTCGTTTAAGGAGATTTATACTTTCGATTCAACGTGGCAATTGCTTTCTTGGGAGCAAAAAATGTCTTTCCAACTTGGGACGGAGTCCGAAGCGATTCAGATCGTTGGTGAATTCAATGTGAAAAGAGAATCGTTGATCAACTTGAAGGCCGCCGAAAGTGCCAAGCAGCTTCAGGCCGTCAAGGCATACGAAGGATTCTTAAAAGCCCTCCATTCGGGAGCTTCACAAGAGGAACGTTCTAAAGGGATTCTTGAGATTGAAAAACTCAAAGATCAAGCTTCAGTAGCTCCTCTTCTCCTTCGTACAGCTCAAACTCACCAGACGGCATATAATCGAATTTATGAAGGCACACCTCAGGGAAGAATTCTTAAAAAATTGATGTACCAGAAAGCTCCATCTTTCACGCTGAAAGATTTAGCCGGAAAGGACGTTAAGCTAGAAGATTTTATCAAAGGGAAAGTCGCCTACTTGAACTTCTGGGGAGTCGGCTGAGGCCCCTGTCGTAGGGAGGCTCCCTACCTCAGCAAGTTACAAGACAAGTATGGTAAAGATGGTTTCGTCGTTCTCGCCGTTAATGACTGGAAAGAAAGTCAAGAACGCGTAAAGAAATTTAGCGATAGCTTAAAGTTAACTCACAAAATCTTAATTGGCGGTCACGCCTTCAGTGCAGTTACTTATGGTGTCACCAGTAGTCCGACAGGATACTGGATCGATCACAACGGAAAGATATTGAAGAGAGAGAACGGTTTCCATCCCAGTAATATTCCGGCGATGGAAGAGATGATTGAAAATTTGGTCGCTCTAAAAAACTTAAGTAAAGGTAAGAAATGAAAGTATTAACTTTTCCTCTCCTCTTTGCCCTCTTCAGTAGTGGGTTGAATGTTGTAGCTCATGCCGATGACCATCAACCTGATTTCGATGGTCGCTGGAAAGCCACAATGGAACGTGACGATGGCTCTGAACGCGTGATCTATTTAGATCTCTACCGCAAGGGAAAAGACTGGGCCGGTTCGGTCACCAGTCGACGATTAGGTAGAACCCCCCTGAAATCGGCAAAGTGGGATCCAAAAAAGAAAGTCCTAGACCTTCAGATCGAACGAGAAACCGACCAAGGGACTCTGAAGATTCAAGTTTCAGCTGAACCTAAAGGAAATAAAGTTCTCAAAGCAAGTATGGATATCCAGGAAGGACAATTCACTTTAGACTTCGTCTGGAATCGCCTGGGAGATCCTCGGGGTGAATGGAAGGTTGAATCAGAATCTCCCGATGGCTCTCAATCTTATCCTTCGACCTACAAGATCGAACGCCACGAAGAGGGTTATAAAGGAGTCATCCTCTACGGGGACCAAAAAGCTGAGATCAAGGACATCAAGTGGAATGAGGATAAGCTTGTAGCTTCATTCCCGCTTCCTCTCGGTGAACAAACCCCCACCATCCTTTTAGATCTTAAGTTCATCAAACCTGATCTCTTGGAAGGTTTGTGGAGCGCTAAAGACACCGATTACGAAGGTGGATGGTCTGGAAAGCGAGTCGCTCCCCCGATTTTAACCGGAAAATGGGCGGTCACCGCCTACACCACTGAAAGGGAACTCAAGCATGAGCTTCTCATTTCGGGTAAATCCGGCCATTACAAGGCTAATTATTCGGGCGAACTTGGAGTCCTGCCTTATAGAAAAATTAGTTTAAAAGGTGATGAGTTAGTTCTCGAGTTAGAGTTCGAACTCGAAGATGGAAACACCATTGCGGTTCGCGTGAACGCCAAGCTCACTCCCGGTAAGTTAGAAGGTAACTGGGTGGTCATCGACAATGAAGACTACACCGGGAAATGGGAAGCAAAGCAACTTGCTAAGGCTTTGCCTAAGCAAGATTCCAAAGCCTACCATGGCTCTTGGAATTTGACGGCGGTCGATCCCGATGGAAATGACGTTCCTTTCAAAGCTCACGTGAAAGCAAAAGGAGAAAAACTCTCTTGTATCTTAATTTTCGGTGATAATGAGATTAAAGCTGAAGGATTGGATTTGACTGCTAAAGGTCTCAAGTTCCATTTCGAGCTTCCCGTCGATGGAGACTTGTTGTCTGTTCATATCACCTGCAAGGCCAAGGGAGAAAAGATGGAAGGCACGTGGGAGATTCCCTCGGAAGGGCTTTCTGGTGAATTCTCCGGTTCAAAGATCGTTAAAAAGAAAGAAGTGAAAAAGAAGGTCGAAGAGCTTTGATTCTCTTTTATCACTTATTTTAACCTGTAGCCGAATTCGTAAGAATTTGGCGAAAGACCAAATGGTCTATACTCTGACCGCTTAGGTTCCTAAAAAACAGCCTCTCCGTGCTTTAAAGCACAAGGAGGCTGTTTTTTATTTTCAGGTTGCTCTAAAAAGCCCACAGTGAATTCCGAAGTAATAAAATTAACTAGCCCGAAGCGCTAGCGAGGGGCTGGATTGAATACACTGGCCCCTCGCTAGCGCTTCGGGCTAGTTAATTTGGAATGCTTAAAAAATTACAGTATCGGAGCGAGCTCTATTTATCAACTTGTAGGTCTTCGTTGATCTTATTCTTCACCATAAGGTCCCAACAAGTCAGCTCCCAAAGTCCCCTTGAGACTGTTCAAATACTCTGAAGATTCGACTAACTGCTTCTTCTCTTTCGCTTCGTTTAACCGAGCGCGAATATCCAATCGTCGTACTTCCTGTTCGTTTCGAGGATCATCGTAGAACGATTGAAGAGAGTTGACATGGCGTGTCCATAGTTCAACTTCTCTTTCTTGTTTCTTCTTCAGTCTCTCTTGGTACCAACTACTGCTGAGCATGTATTCTTTGGTGAAGAGTTTTCTGATCTTAGGAGAGTTGATGTCTTCGCCCTTGTAAGAGCCCGTAGCCATGATCCACAAGAGAGCTTTTAGGGGAGGGCAGGCATCTTCGACGGAATCGTCATCCAAGTAATCTTGGGCAACTCTTTGTTGAGCTTCAGTAATATTGAGGATGCCATCGACATAAGATTCATAATCTTGTTTTTCGGGTTGGAGCATCTCCTGCTCGAAAACTTGATTCGGATTATCAAAAATCCTTCCAAAGAAGGCACGAACGAAGCGGTAAGTCATCCGGTAGCCTAAACGGCTGGCGTAGATGGTCTTTCCTTCATGTTCAAAGTCTTCAATTTTTTCGAGGTAGTCATTCTCGATGAGATAGTTGGGATCGCGTTCTGAAGGATCTAAGCGGCACCAAATTTCGGGAATGAGCAAACTGATGTCGTGGTCGATGCGGTAATCCGGCCCCACGAAGCCCGCCGCCGTCGAATAGCCGTGGAGCTCAGTGATGATGTAACTGACCAGGGCGTTGTTGAGATCGGGAAGAGGTCTCAGAGCATTGAAGGGACCCTTGGTGAGGGCTCCCTCACTTCCCGCTCCAGTCGTCGAGGGGCTCTTTCCGGTGAGGCTACAAATAAAATCCATGAAGAGCTCAGGGAGCTCTTGGTAATGGATCGGGTTGTAGACCGCCAAATTTCGGATCCCCATTTCTTTATGTGGAGGGTTCGTTCTCCGACCAAAGAGGACGGCATTTACTGGAAGAGAGACGGGGGCATTCCATTTGAGTCCTCGAAACAATCGCGTTCCCATATGAGCTAAGTACATCGGCCGGGGATCGACGAGGTCGGGTCGTTTCTGAAGATAACGTGGATTCTTGGTCGGAACTCCATCCATCAAACGTGGAGAATCGGAGCACACGGCAAAGTTGGAATCGGATTCCGCGGTTTCGATTAAGAAATCCTTCATCGGTTGAGTGAAGTGTTCAAAATCGATGACTCGATCAACTTTTTGGGAGATCTCTTCTCGTGTTAAAGGCTCGAAATTGGAGAGGAAGTTGTCGTCTTGGGCTAAATCCCATTCCGTCTGTTTATCCAGCCCTCGGTGTACAGCATCGTCGGGACGTTGAAAGAGTCGATTCTCACAGTTCTTAATTAACTTGACGCTTGATGCCGACTCGTAATCGTAATCTTGGTTGAGGGGTTGAAGGCGTTCAGCGGCGACGACCACTGAGGCCGAAATATCATCTTCAAGCTGAACCTTATCGGCGGGAACATAATCTTGGCGAAGCTTGTAGGTCCTCCACTGAGTGGGAGAAGCGAGTCCGACCCTCAAGTAAAAACCAACTAAGGCACGGTTGGCAAACTTCAGTTCATGTCCCTTGGAGCCATTGACGATGTCGACTCCGAATTTGTCTTTCCATTGACCTTGCCAATCATCTCGATAGAACCGTTTGATGATAAAAACCATCGCGTAGATGTGGTCTGGGATGGACCTCAACCACTCATTGTATTTTTCGTTATACTCCGAGGGAGAGGGCGTGAGAAGTTTGATGACGCTTCCCAGAGATCTCAATGGACTCAGGATGGGGCGGCTCGGTCGATCAGGAGTGTATTTGATGGGCTCTTTTCCGGAAAGCCAGCGATCTCTGTAATCCCGATTAAAGATTTCTTCGATCAGTTTGAAGTCTTCTTCTTGGTCTTTGACGTAAATATTTCCGTAGAGGATGTAATCGGAGAGGGATTTACTAATTTCACTTTTACCTCCCCCGCTGACGGTACAGGGTTTGTGGCAAAAGGTACCTTCACCCATCGTACCTACCAGGCGCCAGCTGGGGGCTTGGGGATGCTTTCTGAGCTCAATTTTATATCCCGAGGTCGTGATGTAGGTTACGCCTGATTGGAGGAGAATCGATTTTTGCTCTCCATCTTTTTCCCAAGAAACGGTGAGTGATTTAACATCAAAATCCGTTTTTTCAGGTACGTAAAGGATACTGGGGTAGTTTTTGTCAACGGCATAACCGTCTTCATGGACGTCGATGATGTCATTAAACGATTCACAAACTTGAGCGAAAGTTCGTTCGTTGTACTTATAGCTATTCGATCGGTACTGGTCACCCAAATTATAGCTTCTGAAGGCTATCGCCCCCCCTGCGTGTTCCTCTTCTACATTGCCGTAGAGATTGGCCGCATAGTTGATTTGAGTCTTTACTTCTTTCTTACAGTATCCGTAATAGTTATCGGCGATCAGGGTGACCATGATCCCTTGCTCGTCTCGACAGGTGATCTTGAAAGGAGTACCGTCGTTGTAGAGTTCTGTTTCTGATTCCCAAGCCATGCCGTCTTGAATTTGACGCTCAGTGGCTTCAGAAACGGGAGGCAGTCCGAGTTCTTTCTTAGTGAGCTTGATCAAGTGAGGAGCGACGATAACGCAACCGGTGTGCCCTGTCCAACTTTGAGCGTCTAGGGCGGCATCGTTGTCATTCAAAAATGGGTTACCCGCATTTCCAAATATAGCCTCTACGAAATCTAAGTTACTCACTAAGGACCCCGGAGCGAAGAAACGGATTTCCATCGTCTTGCGGGAAGAGAAGCCGGGAACTTCGGGCGAAACTAAAGGTCTCAACAAGAGCGAGAGAATGGTTCTCACCGGCTTTTCGGCGTTCGATGTGTAAGGTAAGAGCATCATGTCGCTGGGAGGATGAATCGCATGCTCAAACAACTTTGCAAAGGTTGCTTTAGGAACAGCTTTCTTAGTGGCAGGAACGGGTAAGCCACCTTCAGCTACATGAAACGTTCCTTTAGTCGTTCTCCGGTCGTGCTTGGGGTTATTGAGAATTCCGTTTCTCACTCGATGAGAACTGACTAAATCGGATTTAAAGCTGTCGGCATCGACGGGTAGTGAAAGTTCTCGAGCGATCCCTGCTTTCGATAGGAGAAAGGTTTGACCCGGTAGCTTAAGAGGGCTATCCAGATGGAGATCAGCAAAATGATTTTCGAGAAAGGCTTCGATTCTTTGGTCGGCAGGACAGCGCTTTCCTTCTCGGATTTCTTCTTGTTGGCGGATGACCATGAGAAGATCGCTCGACCATTGAGATTGAGCTTGAGAATTAGAATCGATGGGGTCGACCCACTCTGGATAACCTAAAGTCGCAAAGTTTAATTGGATGTGTTGTCGGAGAGAGAGTGAATCTGATGGGGCGAGGGACTCGGTGGAGTGATTTGGAGTCGAGCTTGAAGACATCGTTAGATTGAGCGTTCGAAGGTGCCGATAATGAGGTTCAGCGGGAGAAGTTTCACTTCCGCCAAACGGTAAAGGATGCGTGCATAACTCATTTAATGAGCTATAGAGGGCCTGTATTAAACAGGAGTGGTCCTGATAGAGCAAGGGCTCCAGACGAGGATTCGAAGAAGGATTCAGCTTTTACAAAGATTTTGGCGATATTTAAAAAGTTGTTTAAATATTGCTGAGTTCCATTCAATCCCCAAGGTTCTTTCAGCCCGTTAACTCACTCAAACTTCGACGAAGACTATGAATGCTTATCTTTCGCCCCAAAGTGAAAAATATCTTAATCGTTTAGACAAGAGAGAGAAATTTCGCAAGTTTCGCATCGGAGTCCTCTCGGTGCTTCTTCTCGGGGTCGGTTTTTGGGCTTGGGAAACTTACTTGCAAGATCATAAAACTTTTGCCTGGGATCAACCCGTCCGGGTTGCGGTTGTCGCTGTAGTTGAAGGTGATAAGCAACAGCAGATCGATTGGTTTGTGCAAAGCTTTCTCTCTCGCGCTGGTGCTCCACGAAAAAACTTATTGGAAGTTGAAGCTTGGCTTCAAAGTGAGTACGAGCGACATACTGGAGATAATCTCGATATTTTTGATCTCGCAGTTCGAGGTCCAGTTCACATGAAAAAGCGACCTCCTGCACTTCCTAAGCACGAAGATGGATTCTATGAGCGTTGGAGTGGAATTCGAAATTTCTTAGGTTACTTCAAAGAAATTCATAAACGTGAGGATCTTCTCCTTGGGGCTTACGATATCACCGTATTCGTATATTTTTACGATGAAACAGATCCAGTACTTAAAGCCACCTTTGAACTCTTTGATTCTGTAGCTTCGAAGCGAGATGGGATGGGAATTGTTTTCGCTCCCCTTTCTCGAAGTAAATTAGGTTACACGACTCAAGTGGTCGCTCACGAGATTTTACACACCCTGGGGGCCAGTGATAAATATGAAGGGAATCGGAGTGTTTTTCCACAAGGTTATGCCGATCCCCAGCAGACCCCTCTTTTCCCCCAGGAAAACTGCGAGATCATGTCCTTAGGGAGACCCATCTCCAAAACGGAAGATGAATACGTGGATTCTCTCGATGAATGCGTTGTTGGAGATGTTACCGCTGAGGAGATTAATTGGGTTGCGAAGTAGAAGCTAAGTTTAAATATCTACACGGACGGTGAATCTTAAATTGAAATTGATCCTCTAGTGCTGTCGTAATCGAATATGTAAAAATTTGTTCAGCGAACGTAAACAGCCACACTTTTTACAAGTTTGGCTACGGGCGTCCCTCACTGATTATTATTTAGCTCATCACCTGAGATCGCTTTGGCTTCATTCTCTTCAAGCCAGCGCGACAAATTCGACTGAAAGTTTTGAAGTTCATTTAATACATCTTTCGCTGTCAACTGATGCTGACTTTTTAAATGGGCCCAAAATGGGGTCCTTTTTAAAAATTCTTCTTTGCAATAAGGACAGCGAAATGTCATGGATCAGTCTCAGTCCCATTCCCAGTGAGGTTAAAAAGTGGGTTTGAATGAAATTCTCATCTCCGTCTTCGGACTTTATGGGAAGGGACTTGAATGCTGCTCCCTCATTTTTGTTAGATTCTCACCTTCATTCCCGCGTTTAGATCTCCACTCAATGTGCTTGATTCTAAGCCTTTTTCCGCCTACCATCAGTCCTTGTTGAGAGCAGGGACGTCTAAGACGTCTAAGAATATATATTTTAACTGCTCAATCATGGAGTAGCTTGTGGAACTGCTAGGGAAAACTCTTAGTGCTCTCTAGCCCAACAATATAGAAGGAGTCCGATGCAGTTTTTCTTAACTCTGAAGAATTCCGTCCCATTTTTTCGATATCCATCTTTGACGACCGTCGGTCGATCCAATAGCTCAATCGCTGTTTTAACCTTACTACTTTCCTTTTTCTGTTGTTCCCACCTGTTGAGTCTCGATGCCGTCAGTCGCGCCAAAAACCTCCATCAACAGTACGCGAGCACTGCGGATAGCACTCAGCGATTCAATCTGAGAAATCAAATCAGAAATGTCATCGATGAACTCTCCTCTTTAGCGAGTTCAAAGTCGATCGATGCCATCGGTCTCTTCTATGACTTTTCTGAATTCGATGCTACCGTCACTAGTGCGCTTGCGGATATTGACTCCAAAGATTCTAGGCTTGAGATTGCACGAGGTTTGCGCCGCTCACCGGGCTTGGGTGGAAGTTCTCGTTTTGGGCTAGAATCAAAAAGTAGTCGTCGGGGAACCATACTCAGTTATGCGCGTGATTTATCTAAAAGTATTCCTAGTACGACGATCGTCGCCATCCTCAGTGACGAGACGCACAAATCAGGGATCTCCGCTATCTTGGAGTACATGAGTTATCGCTTCAGTCCAAGGTACGTTTCCGCCTTATTAGATGCACTGGAAGAATCGAGTGGTTCGAAGGGATTTAATACTTTAGATAAACGCGAGATCGGAAACCGAGTCCGCGATTTTTTTAAGAATGGATTGCACGCTCGTGAACCAGGAAGTTACAAGGCAAAGACAGCTAAAGGAAAGATAAATAACGAATCCGATGACTCAAAACCCAAACGGAGCACTGAGTCTCCTTTGGGTCCACTAAAAGAAACCCTCAAAAAGCAAATCCACGAGAAATTGCTCACTGCGGCAAAAGATAAAAACTTAAAGATGGTCACTCGTCATTGTGCTTTAAGAGGCTTAGGTGTTGCTCAAGTTAAGGAGGCTCTCCCAGTTATTCAATCGGTTTTAGAGGATGAAGATTCCTTCCCTTTTATGATTACCGGCGCCGTTAAGGCAGCTGTCGACTTAGGAGATCCTGAAGCGGGGAAGTGGATTTACCCTCTGATCAAGAAGATGTCGAAGTCCGTGAACTCCAAGCGAGTTCAAGAAGAAGATTTTCTCGTTCTCCTCGATGCTATCTACCCTTTGAAGATCACCCAGGCTAAAGATTTTATAATCAAGTCACTCAGATCCAAAAATCCATATATCAAACTGATGGCGATTCGCTCCCTTCCTGTCTTAGGGGAAGAAGAAACCGCCAAAAAACTGGCGAGCTTGTTTAAAAGTAAAAGCTGGCGACTTCGGCAAGCGGCCATCCAGTGTTGCCAAAGCATGCGAAGCAAGCTGGCCGTCGATCTTTTGATCGAACAGATAAATGAACTCGATGGTCGTTTGCGCTACGATCTTTTGATGGCTCTTCACGAAATCACGGGAATTCAGATCGCGTACGTTTACGACGATTGGAAAAATTGGTGGTCCGGGGTTCGAGAATCCTGGACTCCCCCGCCGAAAACGAAAGAAGCTAAGGCTTTGAACGAGACGGAGGTGCTCTTCCCAAAATCCGGAGACGCATCTTACTTCGGAATGAAAGTTCTCTCCAAGCGTCTCTGCTTCATCGGCGATATCTCAGGGAGTATGGGTGCTTCGACCGACTTTGAGCAGGAGGGCGATCAAAGAATTGAAGTCATGAAAGATCAGATGGTCTCGATGATCAAAACCTTTAAGGGGAAGACTTACTTTAATATTTACTTCTTTGACACCGGATACCGAAAACTCTTTAAGCACCTGACGATCTTCACTCGGTCAAAGTATAAGGCCACTTCAAAGTTTATTAATTCGGCTCAACCCATCGGCGCTACCAATATCTATGATCCTTTAGAGGAGGCACTCAAAGATAAATACGTCGATACCATTTACCTTCTTTCGGATGGTTACCCCACTGCAGGAAAAGTTCAAGATCCTAAGGAAATATTGAGATCGATTCGTGAGATGAACCACCTGAGAAGCATCCAAATCAACACGATTTCGATCGGTCACGATTCAGATTTTTTGAAAAAGCTGGCTGAGCAGAATTCTGGGCGTTATCGTTATGTGAAGTGAAGATGAGGTTTAATCAACAGGAACTAATTTGTTTTTATTGAAACAAGCTCCTGCGGAGCTCGCTTCAACCGTTCCAGCAAATCATAGATTTGCTTTCACTCCGCTGAACATAGGGTCTCCGACCCTATGTTCGCGGCCGAGTTGACCCCAACTCGGCTTAGCTCCTGTTTAATCAACAGGAACTAATTAAGAGAATAGAAGGATCGAGTAAAAATGAAAATTCAACTTCTTTGGCTCTCCGTCATCGTTTTTTCGGGTTGCATCACCGTGGAAAGACCCTTCCCCGAAAAAAGAATCTTTACGTTGGAAACCTCAGATCTGTACGTGCCTTCCGAAGGTAATCATGCCATTCATTCTGGGGTTTTACAGGTGAGACGTTTCCAAATCTCTCCTCCCTACTCAGAGCCAGAGTTCATATATAGAGTCGGAGAAAGAGAAGTTGAGACAGACTTTTACAATGTCTTTGCGAGTTCACCGAATCTACTGATTCAATCTGCAGTCCAGTTTTGGTTTTCTGAAGCGAATGTTTTCAGCCATGTTGCGGCGAGGGAGAGCCTGCTTCAACCCTCTCATTTCCTCGAAGCGGTCGTCGTCACCATACATGGGGATTTCAGAAATTTGTCTGCTCCAAAAGCAGTCATTGAAATTCACTTTACTTTGAATCAAGATGTTTCCGGTGTAGTCAAACTGATCGGTAGCTGGAAACTCCGAGAATCGATATCTATTGAAAATGATAGCCCTCAAGCCTTAGTCGATGGATACAGCCAAGGCTTAGCAAAAATATTAAGACAACTCGTCGATGAGATACAAAAAGGTTCCTAGAACCGCAGTGCGGTTACTATGAACGAACTCCCACCTTCTGATCCTCCTGAAACAGATTCCTCAAATTCTGAAACGGTGAATGAAGCTTCCCCATCGGATGTACCGTTCACTTGGTGGAGTGCCATCAAAGAAGCCCTAGGAGGCACTCCCCGAGACTTTACTTCCGGAAGCATTGTTCAAGCTTGCATCATCTTAGCCATTCCGATGGTTTTGGAGATGCTGATGGAGTCGGCCTTTGCTCTCTGTGACGCTTTTTACGTAAGTAAACTGGGGGAGTCAGCCCTGGCTGTCGTTGGCCTGACCGAAGCGATGCTCACCATCATCTATGCCTTCGGGATTGGTTTTAGTATGGCGACTACTGCCTTGGTGGCTCGGCGCATCGGAGAGAAAAATCCTGAGGGAGCCTCTCAAGCCACTCAGCATTCCATTTGGATTGCCCTCACCATCGGTTTAGTTACCGGTATTCCGTGCTTTATCTTCGCACCCCAGCTGCTGAGTTTGATTGGAGCTGAGGCTCAAGTCATCGAAGAAGGATCTGGTTATACTTCGATTCTCTTAGGCACGAACGTTGTTATCGTTTTACTCTTCATCAATAATGCCGCCTTCAGAGGGGCCGGGAACGCCGCGGTCGCCATGAAATCGCTCTGGTTGGCGAACGGGCTCAACATCATCTTAGATCCCTGTCTAATTTTTGGTTGGTGGATCTTCCCCGAAATGGGAGTAAAAGGCGCAGCCGTGGCGACGACTATTGGTAGGGGGATCGGGGTCGCCTACCAATTTTGGGAATTGAGAAGCCCTCAATCTCGAGTGCGAATTCAGAGATTTTTTACCGTTATTAACTGGGCGCTCATCCGCGAATTGTTTCGATTGTCGATCGGGGGGATCGCGCAGTTTTTGATCGCTACAGCTAGCTGGGTGGTTTTAATGCGCATCGTCGCCTTGGGGGGAAGCGCAGCGGTGGCTGGGTATACCGTAGCCATTCGAGTGATCCTGTTTTTCTTCTTACCCGCTTGGGGCTTGAGTAATGCCGTAGCGACTCTCGTGGGCCAAAACTTAGGAGCACAAAAGCCAGATCGAGCCGAACGATCCGTTTGGCTGACCGGGGTCTGTAATATGATCTACATGGCATTGGTCACCGTGTTGTTTGTTTTCTTGCCGGAATATTTGATGCAGTTTTTTACGGAAGAGGAAGATATCACCGCTCACGGTATCGCTTGCCTGCGAATCTTCAGTTACGGGTATGTGTTTTATTCTTGGGCATTAGTTTTCGCTCAGGCTTTTAATGGAGCTGGTGATACGATGACGCCTACTTGGATGAACTTTCTTTGCTTTTGGATCATCGAGATCCCTCTTGCTTATTTTCTTGCTGTAAATTTAGGATATGCATCATCTGGGGTGTTTTGGGCGGTTTGTATTGCGGAAACGATACTCGCCTTCTTGGCTTTATTTGTCTTTTTGACGGGGAAGTGGAAAAAAACGAAAATCGAGGCTACTTAAAACTTGATGAATTCCGAGGCGAGTCCCTCCCCAGAAACCCCAAACCAACAGCGAAGACGAGAGTCAGCAACGAATTGGCAGACGATTCGTCGAGTCACGCCTTACATCATCAATCGTAAGAGTGTGCTCATCTTCGCGTTCGTTTTGATGGCGGGTTACAGTTTGGGATTGAATCTCAGGAATATCATCCCTGCGATATTCTTTGATGGAGTGTTGACCCCAGAACTCGCCAGCACTTCGGGATCGTTGACGACTCGCTACGTACGTCCCTTAACCGCCTGGTTAGAAGATGAGCCTCAGCAGGATCTTCAAGAACCTTATAAACAGTCGGGTCAGTATCTTAATTTAAGTATCATTTTAGATGATCCGGAAAAAAATACGCTCGTAGATCAGAAGCGATTGAGTGAAGGGGAATTGTCTTTTGAAAACGGATCAGCCACTTACCGATGGAAGATGGGGAGCGAGGAAATTCCCTTCTCAAATATTAGGTTTACCTCACTCCGATTGAAGTTTGATCCTACTGAAGATGCACAAATTCCTAAATTGGACCCGAATACAAACTCCTGGCAGAGTTCTCAAGGTGTTCTCGGCTTAGAGTTCAAGCCCATGATCCGAACTTGGGGGTTGCTAAGGTTCGTTATCATCTTTGGGCTGATCAATAGTGTTCTCATCGCAGTGTGTCGATTCGGTCAATCCTATTTAGTGGGGAGCCTCGTTCAAAATATTTTAGCCGACTTGAGGCGAGATATGATCTCTCACATGACGGATCTCAGTTTAGCGTTTTTTGATGAGCGATCCCGAGGAGATCTTTTGTCGCGGGTTTCGGCTGATCTCTCGATGATTTCAAGTAGCTTGAATAAGATCTTTTCGGACTTGGTTCAAAAACCCCTTATGCTGATCATCGCGATCGTGGTTATTTTCATCATCAATTGGTGGCTCGCCCTAATCACGATTTGTTTCTTTCCAATCTTGTTTGTCATCTTGATTAAATTTGGACGCAAAGTTCGCCGTCGAAGTAAAAAACAGTCGACGAAGCGAGGCATGATGACCGTCGCCTTAGAGCAGCTCTTCAGCGGTATTCGTACGGTGAAAAGTTTCGCGATGGAGAAATTTGAAAAGGAGCACTTTGAAGAGCGCAATCGGGATGTCGTTAAAGAAGAAATGAAGACGCTCCGAGCACGAGTCGCTTCCTCATCTCTTGTCGAATTTGCCGCAAATACAGGAGTCATCGTAGCCATTGGAATCGGGGGCTACTTTTTAATTGGCGACAAATTGGGAATGTCGCTCGGAGATCTCATCGTATTTACCGGAGCCCTCAACACTATGTATATGCCCGTAAAATCACTGGCACGGGCTTATTCAACTTTTCAAGAATCATTGGGGGCTATGGAACGGGTGATTGAGATTTTTGAAACTTACCCCAGTGTGGTTGAAGCTGAAGGAGCAACCGACTTAGCTCCATTTAAGGATTCGATTCAATTTGATAAAGTTTGTTTCAGCTACGGTCGGGAAACTGTACTCGAAGATGTTGATCTTACGATTCCCTCTGGGAAGCTAACCGCCATCGTGGGACCTACCGGTGCGGGGAAAAGTACCTTAGTGGATCTGATTTTAAGATTTTACGATACGGACTCGGGAGCCATTAAGATCGATGGAGTGGATATCAAATCCGTCAATCTGCCCAGTTTGATTTCTCAAATATCCATTGTCAGTCAGGAACCCTTCCTTTTTGATACGACGATTCGAAACAACATTCTTTACGGAAATCCGGATGCAAGCCAAGAAGAGATCGAAGAAGCCTCTCGAATGGCGAACATTCACGATTTTATCGTTTCTTTGCCAGAAGGTTACGAAACTAAAATTGGAGATCGAGGAACTCGTTTGTCCGGCGGGCAAAGGCAACGCATCACCATCGCCCGAGCCCTCCTAAAAAATGCTCCGATTCTTATATTAGATGAAGCCACCAGTAACCTCGACGCTGAGAGTGAAGCTCAAGTTCAAGAGGCTCTCGATCGATTGATTCACCTCCGTTCCACCATTGCCATCGCCCACCGTTTATCTACGATCAAAGACGCCGACCAAATTGTCGTTTTAGAAGATGGCCGAGTTGCCGAGATCGGAAAGTTTGAAGAATTGTTGGAGCAAAAGGGGCTTTTTCACCGATTGTATGAGAAGCAGTATAGTCGAAAGTAGTCCGCACGCGCGGCGTGCGGCCACTGAGTTTCGGTAAAGAGTTAAAAAGTTCATAATTCGACTTAGTCGAGTCATCATCGAGAGCTCAGATCATGTTAAACCTTTTATTCCTTAACAATTTATTCAAATAGTTAAGAAGGCCGCACGCGGAGCGTGCGGACTACAATAGCTCCCTATATAACTGCTCCGTATCATCCACCATTCGATCTAAATGAAATTTATCTAACACCAAGGCTTCACCCGTTGAGGCTAACCTTTGAGCCATCTCCGGTTTCTCAATCAACTCAATTAAACAATCAGCTAAAGCCTTTGGGTCTTTCATCGGAAAAACTAAAGCGTTTTTACGATCCTCAACAAAATCTTTAAAGCCTAGGGCATCACTGACCACGGTTGGAATCTTCATTAAAAGCGCTTCCAGTGCGGCTAAGCCGAAAGCTTCTTTGACCGAAGGCTGAATATAGAAATCAGCGGCTTTTAACAAACGGGGGATGTCATTTCGGTGACCCAAGACTTGGCAGCAATCGTTTTCGACGATTTCTTCTAAGTCCTTTTTTGTGTAGGGATCCACTGCGCCTGCTAACCATAGTTTTAATTTGGGATATTTCTTTGAAGCAATATTTACCGCTCGGACCGCAGTCTCTGGATCTTTGTTCGGAACAATTCTTCCAGAGAAAAGGATGAGTTGAGTTTCATCATCAAGACCGAGCTCTTTTCGCGCCTCCTCCTGAGTCCCCTGAAAGGATCGAATTTCGTCGAGATCGATCCCATGAGGAATGTAAGCAATAGATTGATTGGGCACGATAGGTGATTCTTCTAATTGCTGTTTTACGGCAATAGAGGGAGCGATGATCTTCGTCATGCCTTTGGAGTAGTACCAGCGGTTGGTGAGGTTAGGTCGAATTTTACTGAGGTTGTGTTTGGTTCTGACGAGAGGAATGGATTTCAATCCCGAAAACCAATTCCTCACAGCAAAGGAAGCTACCCAAGTATCGAATGAGGAAGCCGAGTGCACCAGATCGACCTTTTCTTCTTTGATGAACTTTGCGATCTTGAATCCTCGTTTAAAAAAGCTGTAGGCGACTCCTGGGGGATTTTTTTCGAAGCTAAAGTCGATCGTTTGAATCTCGCTATCGACTAATCGGAGTTTCAGGGATGACTCAGGGTGGGTGAAGACACTGATTCGATGCCCCCTTTCGATGAGCTTCAATCCCAATGATTCGATGATCGCTGGTTCGCCGCTCCAGGCTTTTTTCTTGTTGGTGAATAAGATGTGAAAGGGTTTTTCCAATGCTCTATCCTTCAATTCACCGAACCGGACTTTGTGACTAAATAGGATCCAATGGCTAAGAATTTTAACCCAGAGCCGAGAAAGGTTTTTAATGCATCTTGAGGAGAGCATGCCATGGGCTCACCTCTTCGATTGAGTGAAGTATTGAGTAATACCGGGATATCGGTAAGTTTTTTAAATTCGGTGATCAATTCATGAAACTTCGGATTGGTTTGTTGAGAGACTCCTTGTGGCCGAATCGTTTGATCGACGTGCACAGCCTCTTTAATGCGTTCTTTCCAAAGGTCTGAAACTTTAAATGCCATATTCATAAACGGGGAAGGATGATCCGAGTCAACAACCTCAGCTAAGCTTTCATCCAAAATGGCTGGGCAAAAGGGACGCCAAGTTTCCCTGAATTTGATTTGAGAGTTGATGAGATCGCTGACGCCGGGGTGAGCGGGATTTCCCAATATACTTCGATTTCCCAAGGCCCGAGGACCCCATTCCATTCGACCCTGAAACCAGGCTAGGACCTCACCTTGAGATAACAATTCGGCAGATGCCTTGATGATATCTTTGGGCTGAGAAAAGCTCACTCCTTCGGCTTTTAATGCTTCTTCAATTTCTTGATCACTGTATTCAGGGCCCCAGTAGGCGTGCCGCATCGTTTGGCAAGGAATGGAATGTTGTTCGCTTGAATACGATGCCGCTCCTAAGCTTAAACCATTATCGGCCGCGGCTGGTTGAACGTAGAGTTCCTCAACGAGAGGATGGTCTCGCAAATGCTTATTCAGTTGAACATTGAGCGCTACTCCACCCGCAACGCACAATCGCCCCGTTCGCTTTAGAGCCGGCGATAGGTAATGGTCGATCAATTGAAGAACCGTTTGATTCAGGGCGTTTTGAGCCGCTGCGGCGATGTGAATATAAGGCTCCGAGAGTCCTTCATCTTGGCGGGGCGGTCCTAAAAGCTCTTCTAAGGCGTAATTGTAGTAGGTTGAATCTTTTCTCGATTTTGACTTACCAAAGATATACTTCAAATTGAGCCGAGGTTCGTTATTTACGATTTGAAGGAGTTTCGAAATGTCGACCTTACTGGGATCTCCGTAGGACGCCATTCCCATCATCTTGTACTCACCGTTGAGGTGTTGAAAGCCGAGAAAATCGGTGAGAGCACCATAGAAGATGCCGAGTGAATCGGGGGAAACAACCTCGTGAATTTTTTCGATCTTACGATCGTTCCCCTCAGCGAACAAAAGCGTCGATCGTTCTCCCATTCCATCGATAGATAATATGGCAGCATCGTCCCAACCGGAAAAGTGAAACGAGCTTGAAGCGTGAGCGAGGTGATGTTCAATCCAGGAAATTTTTACGTCTTTAGAGAATTGGAGTTCTTCTAATAGCTCTCGAACCCAGCGTTGACGTTTCTTGATAACCTTGGGTGGTTTGAAGAGTGTTTTTAGCGCTTTAGAGGGGCGACGGGTAAGATTTCGTGCGAGATACTGTAGTTTTAAGTTTTTATAAGGAAGAGGTGACCAAGGGATCGCTACACTATCGATGTCTTTAGGGCTCAATCCGGCTTGATCTAAACAATATTTAGCCGAAAGGATAGGCTTTTCGTGGAAGGCGTGTTTATTGCGAGAGAGACGTTCTTCTTCACACGCGGAGATCACTTGACCATCGATGATGAGGGCTGCCGAAGCATCGTGAAATGAAGCAGTGCCGAGGCCTAGAATTTTCATACAGAAACGAATGGGTAATTAGTTCCTGTTGATAAGACAGGAACTAAGCCTGCTTGGAATCAAGCAGGCCGCAAACGTAGGCTCCCAGAGCCTACGTTTGCGGAATGAGGGCAAATCTGTGATTTGCCGGAACGGTTGAAGCTGCCTCCGAAGGAGCAAGATTCAACAGATACAAACTAGTTTTTCCGGTTTGAATCTTGATTGAAAAGGATAAGATCATTTAACCGGGTCGTTGACGAGAGCTAAAGATTATAGCATTCTTGAAATTTTGCTTCTGGGAAAATCTCGCTCAGCTCAATTCAATTAGTCCGTCATTAGGTGAATCCAGCCCTTGAAGGTCCCAATTCTAACTTATCATTCTGTTCTTCCACTGAAGAAAGGTGAGTCACAGAGAGGGAGCATCTCTCTCGATCTATTTAAGCAACATATGTTTTGGCTTAAGAGTAAGGGCTATTCAACCATAACGCTCAATCAGATTTCGGAAGGTTTACAGCACCTTCCTAAAGAGATTAAACGACCCTTCATCTTAACTTTTGATGATGGTTACCAATCTGTCCTCGACCACGCGCTTCCAGTTTTAAAAGAGTTAAATTTTCAATCCATAATATTTATCGTCACCGATTATGTGGGGAAGAACTCCTATTTCTTTGAGCGGCAAGGCGGCCCACCTTACCTTCACGCGAGCTGGGAGGAGCTTAATGAGGCTTCCACCCAAGGATTCAGTATTGGGGCCCACACTCATACCCATGCGGATCTAACACGCACTGAGAGCGACATCGCTCAGGTTGAGATTAAAAAAAGTAAAGATTTGATCATAAATCACCTCGGGAATTGTGATCACTTTGCCTATCCTTATGGATGTGTAAATGGCGAGGTGAAATCTTGGGTTGAAGAAATCGGTTTCAAAACGGCCGTGACAACTGCTTCGGGTATGAATACAAACATAGCTTCCCTCCATTTACTCAATCGCTTCACGATTGGAAGTAAAACAACATTAAGGCGATTGAAACGAAAATTGGGTCATTGGTTCTAAGATGATTTTTTTAATCTCATGAAGATTGCAATCCATCACACTCGTTATTCAAAAATTGGAGGTTCCGAGGGCTATATCGCTTCCTTGTTGGATCTGCTATTAGAGAAGGGCCACGAGGTTCATTACTTCGCCGCAAAGTGGGAAGAGATTGAACATCCTAACTTACACTTCCATCGCATCCGTTACTTCAAAGCGATCCCCGCTCTTAAAGTTTTAAGCTTCGATCGAGCTTCCCAAAAGATTTTAAACCCCGATGAGTTTGACCTCGTCCATGGATTCACCAAGGCTTCTTATCAAGATCTATATACCGATGGGAGTGGTTGTTTCAGTGATTATGAAGACTTTGCTCGTCAAGTTCGATGGAACTGGTGGTTTAGAAGTTTAACGCTCTACGGATGGGCAGTAAGAAAAGTAGAGAAGCGGCGCTTTCAGCGAGGAAACTTTATCAAGATCTTAACGATGTCTCAGTTCGTTAAAGATCAAATACAAAGACGATACGGTTTAAATGATGATGAAGTGGAGGTTCTTTACAATGGAATTGATACTGAAAGATTTAAGCCGGATTCCAACAAGCGCTTAGAAGTAAGAAAATCACTTAATGAATCACCAGAGACTCAAGTGGCTCTTTTTATTGGAAATGATTATTTACGAAAAGGGCTCTCTACTCTTTTAAAAGCGATGAGCAAAGCTCAATCAATGTGGAATTTGTGGGTTGTGGGGAAGGATAAGAAAGAACAACAATATAAAGCCCTCGCTCAAGATCTCGGCGTCGCTTCAAGAGTTAAATTCTTAGGCCCGCAGAAGCAGGTACAAGATTATCTTTCAGCTTGTGACGCATTTATATTTCCGAGCCTTTACGATGTATTTGGAAATGTAGGCTTTGAAGCGATGGCGACGGGAATCCCCTCCGTTTTTTCAGCGAAAGCCGGAGTCTCTGAAATTATTCAAGACAATAAAGATGGTTTGTTTTTAGAAAATCCCCAAGATGTTGATCTTTTAGCCAGCAAACTTGAAGTCTTATCAAATATTGAATTTAGAGCGAAATTAGCTAAGCAGGCCAGGGAAACGGCGAAAAGCTACAGTTGGCCGAATCACTTTGAACGTCTCTTTCAAATCTACGAAGAAGTGGCGGAGAAGAAAAAGCGCTTACGAAGTGAGTGAGCGCGATTGCAAGTAGCTACTTAAGTAGCTACCATAGATTCATTGGCAATTGGTGCTTCATTCTCAGTTGGACATAAGTGGAATGGAATCTTGTGATTTCTCCGGGGTCAAATCCTTCAAAACCACCTTTGAAAATTCTTCACATTGGCTCTGAGTTTACTTGGAGAGGTGGAGAGAATCAGATTCGTTACTTAATCGATGGTCTCATCGAAAAAGGTATTGAGAACCATCTTGCTTATCCCAAAGGAGCTGAAGCTCTCAATCGATTTTCCCCCATCATTCCGACCTTTGCTTTGCCTTCTCAAGTGGGCTTTGACCCCCGCAATTCTCTTTCCCTCTTCTTTTATTGCCTCAAACATAAATTTGATCTGATTCACGCTCACAGTTCCAAGGCACACAGTATTGCCGTTTGGTTGAGGCGTTTAGGAATCCGATCCAAGGTCGTCGTTCATCGCCGGATCGACAAACCGCCCAGAGATCGCATCCCCACTCACATCAAGTACCGATCGAAAAAAGTCGATCACTTCGTTGCGGTCTCTCATTTTATTAAGGATGTGATGATCGATTTTGGGGTGGATGGAAATCGTATAAGTGTGATTCGAAGCGCGGTGGAAGATTCGGTTTATAGTAAGATTTGCCGCTCGACCGAACGCCGAGCCTTAAGTGAAAAATTTGGTATTCCAGAAGATCACATTTGGATCGGGAGCGCAGCCGCACTCACCCACCAAAAGGGACATGGAGATTTATTTAAAAGTTTAGTTCAACTCAAAAAGACTCACTCGAACTTTACTTGCCTGATCGCGGGGGAGGGAGAGTTAGAAGAAGAGTTGTTGGAGCAAGTTCGTTCCCTCGAGCTCGAGGATTGTGTTAGGTTCGTAGGATTCTTAAACGATGTGAGTGGCTTCTTAAAGGCCATCGATATTTTGGCAGCTCCTTCAAGAAGAGAAGGTTTAGGAACGATTTTACTCGACGGTTTATTTGCGGGTTGTGCGATCGCAGCCACAAAAGTTGGGGGGATCCCCGAAATTGTGGAACACGGTGTCAGTGGCTTATTGAGTGAGTCGGGAGACCATCAGGCTCTTACAGATAACCTTATTGAATTGATGGAATCACCTGATTTAAGAGAAAAGTTGAATGCTCAAGGAATCGAAAAAATTAGTCGAGAGTTTTCCTTGGATGAAATGGTCGAGAATAATTACTCGATTTATATGAAACTTCTAAACTAGCCTGAACGAGCTAAGAGAGAGATTTTTTAATCAAATAATCCCCTAAGACGATATATTCCAAGCCCGAAGCGTAAAACATTTCTAAAGCATCTTCCGGACTGCACACCATCGGTTCTCCTCGACGGTTGAGCGAAGTATTTAAGAGGACCGGAAGTCCCGTTTGATCTTTAAACTTTTGAATCAATTGGTAGTACCGGGGATTTAATTTTTCACTTACACATTGGGGTCGGCAGGTTCCGTCGACATGTACGACTTCAGGAATACGATCTTTCCATTCCTCCTGGACGCTAAAGGAGAAAGTCATAAAGGGTGAATCGTGTTCACTACCAAGAATTTCTGGGGCGTTCTCTTTAAGGATAGAAGGGCAAAATGGTCGCCAGACTTCACGGAACTTAATACGCTCATTGACTTCGTCTGAAATTCCCGGATGAGCGGGATGAGCAAGGATGCTTCTATTCCCCAACGCCCGTGGACCCCATTCCATGCGCCCCTGAAACCAACCCACGATTTGACCTTCGGCTAAGAGTTTGGCAGTCGTTTCTGTGATATCGGGAGAGTGTTCAGCTTGAATATGAAATTTGTCTAAAACCTCTTTTATTTCTTCGTCTGAATATTCAGGTCCATAGTAGGAATGTTCCATCGGAGTGAATTCCATGCCTTTTTTGAAACCTAAATAGGCGGCAGCTCCTAAGGACGTACCCGAATCATGAGCTGCTGGTTGAACCCATAATTGAGATATGGAGGGATGCTCGATGAGTTTTCGGTTGAGTCGCACATTTAATGCGGTTCCCCCGGCGAAGCATAATCTTCCTTCGTGGCGTTCAAGGATGGGCTTGAGTTGGTTATCGATGATGGAAAGCACTACCTCTTCCAATTTAGCTTGAGTTGAAGCCGCGATATGAGTGTAGGGCTCACTCAATGCATCTCCTTCTCGTGGTGGCCCCCAACGATCGATAAAATTCTTTGAAAACCGTCTTCCTTGATACCTTAAGCTTCGGGGAACCCAAATGTTTTGCTCATCAACTCGATACTTTCCGTTTTTCACCGATACCCAATCGGAGAGGTCGACTTGACTCGCATCCCCATAACCCGACATCCCCATGACTTTGTATTCGCCGTCGTGAGGGGAGAATCCCAGATAATCGGTCATGGTTGAATAGAACAACCCCAATGAATCGGGATTAATAAATTCTTCGTGAACTTTAAAACCCGATTCGTTAGCTTCGCCGATTAGAGTCGTAGTGAATTCTCCCTTTCCATCGATCGTGAGAATGGCGGACGAAGGAAACCCGGAAAAGCAATAAGAACTCGCCGCGTGAGCGAGATGGTGTTCTACAAATTCGATACTGACCTGGGAGATTCCAACTTGCCTCAAAGTTCGATATAGTTTTTTCTCGTGGTCGCGCTTTCTGGAGTTCTTTTTCACCAGCGCTTTGAACGCGTGACTGGGACGATTCATAAAATTTCTTCTTATGAATCGCCAGAGGTGTTTTTCGTAAGCTTGAAAAGACCAGGGGAAGGCCACTCTGTCGACTTGATCAGCCGTTATATTCGCTGTTTTTAAGCAATATTCGATGGCTCGAATCGGAAGTTCGTCGACGGCGTGTTTTTTTCGGATGAATCGCTCTTCATCGGCTGCGGCAATAATTTCTCCGTCCTTGAGCAAGCAGGCTGAAGGGTCATGTTCAAATGCGCAACCGATACCGAGAATATACATAGGAGAGCGAGGTGTAAGCTTTGAGAGCTATTTTGTAGAATAGAAGGAAAGAGGTGAGCCCCTCCAGTTCGTTCCTCCAGTTCGTTCACTGTGATTGTTTTACTGGAAACATTATTGTTCTGTTTTCCTCTTAATTTCAAGCGATCAGTTTAAACTATTCTGATGACTTCATTAAATCTCCCCATTTTAAAAGAATTAAAAACGCTCTTGATCACTCGAGAGGGTTTGGGGGATTTGTTGATGGCGATGCCCGCGATTCAAGTTCTCTCTCAAGAGTTAAAGGGTGCTGGAGTAGGGGCGGTGTGCAGGAACGGTTTTCAGGAAGTCTTGGAGTGTGTTCCTGAATTGGAAGAGGTTTTGCCTTTCGATCAAGGACAGTCAAAATTCAAGAAGCATTTTCAAGCGAAGAGTTTTCTCAAAAGGATTCATGAATCTGGATATGAGCAGGCCGTCTTCTTGGACATCGACAAATCACTTTTATCCAAATGGACTGTAGCGGGTGTTCCTTTAGATCAATCATTTCTCAGGATTTCCTGCTTAGGTGAAATTCAATCCTTGGATCAAAGTCAAGAGGTGAGCTATCGAGCAGGCTATGATGATGGATATGATCAGGTGCCTCACATTTCCAATCAGTATTTTAAATTCCTTCAAAACTTGCTTAAGAACGATTACCCGTTTAAACCTTGGTCTTGGCCTTTTGAAGCAACTCAATTAACTCAAGCTGAGAAATTAATCTCTGGCTTTAATCTAACCCCCCAAGATTCTTTTTGGGTTTGCCATCCCGGAAACAGCTCTTTGGAACGAAAGAGCAAAAAATTAGTTCATCGCTTGTGGTCGATTGATTCATGGGTCAAAGTTTTAAGTTCATTTATTAAAGACAAGGGCTGTTCGGTGCTACTGTCGGGAACTCGAGGAGAGTTTGAATTTCATGAAGAGCTTCATGATCGATTGCCTCAAGCTATTCGGGAGAAAGTTGGAACTCTCGCCGGGAAAACTACCATTTCTCAGTTAGCGGCAATTTTAAAACTTTCGAAGGGTTATCTCGGGCTTGACTCGGGCCCCATGCATTTAGCGGCAGCAGTAGGAACACAAGTCGTTGCCATTTATGGTCCCACGGATCCAAACTTGTGTGGGCCACAGGGAATGTCAGAATTGACGGTGATTCGAAACGCGGTTGAGTGCAGCCCGTGTACTCGCAAGACTCGAAAAAACTGCCAAGACAATATTTGCATGACTCGACTCACGCCCGATTTTGTTCTGAATGAACTCAGAGAAAGTGGTATTTGAAAATGGGGCTTTCTCAATGGCGTCAACATTACAAAAGATCCTTCCAGTACATGGAAGTCATCAAGAAGACTCAATCTAAAAACCTATGGCCCGCGCCCATTTCAGAACTAGGGGAGTGGAAGGGAAAAAAAGTTTTAATTATTCGCCGAGATCATCTGGGCGATATGTGTCTTTCGCTGTCTTTTCTCTCACGATTAAAAGCCGCTGGGGCTCAATTTAAAGTTTTAGCCACCGATCGTTGGTCGAGGGAACTTTTGTCAACGGTCAGTGTCCAGACCTATGAATACTTAGAAGACGCAGTTAATTGGAAACCCGAATGGGTGATCTTCTTAGAGTTCTCTCGTCACCTGAGGGCTACTCGCCATCCTGAGCGTTGGGCCTTTGTTGAAAAAGTTCTCAATGATTTTCCTTACACCCCAATCCTCATGCCGTCGATGCGTAAAGCGGAGGCTATGAGTTATTTTCCCGGTAGTTACGCCAAACCCTTTCAAGCGGTAACAGCTGAAGGCTTGTTAGAGAATTTTGGAAATCATTTGGGATTGCCCGACTTCAATCAATTGGAATCCTTAGTTCGGCCGTACTTCGATCGATCGACCTCCCGATCCAATGGAAAAGTGGTGATCAATCTGAGTGCTGGGCAAATTGGAGTCCGGGATCACCGCTGGGTACCGATATCAGTTTGGGAAAATGTTCTGAGCCAATTACCCGAAGATATAGAGGTGGCTTTTATTTCAACTCCTCAAGATTCCCAACGGCGACGGGAGATGCAAAATGCGGTGGAGTCGAAGGGCTTTCAAAATGTAGAGTTTTTCTCGCAAGACTTAGAGGGGGCATTCAATTGGTTAACGCAACAAAGAATGTTAGTTAGCCCCGAAACGGGCTTATGCCACTTCGCAGCTCAAATTAATCTGCCTCGCGTTGTTTTAACCGGAGAAAACTTAGTTCCTTATTGGTATCCACCGAAAAAGGAATTACGTTGTGTATTTGCCAAGGATCTCAAAGATATTCCAATTGACGGTGTGGTTTCTCAGGTGAACTCACTCCTCAGTCGTAATACGTAATTTTGTTTTACTCATTCGGGTAAAGGAAAGGGGCGCCTTCACCATCATCACCAAAAAATTCCATATATCCCAATATTGCCAACAAGATGAGTACGATGACGAGGGGCACGATCCAATAGAATTTCTCGGTCTTTAAGAAATGAACAAATTGTTGAATTAAATTTTTGTCAGACATATTGATTGGTTCGTCGAACTGAAGGCCTTACTGTTTTAATTCAGGCAATTTAAGTTGGAGTTCTTGATACAGTTTTTCTGCGATGTACTTGTTCCCTCGATCGCCGAAGTGATAGGAATCGAGAAAGACCTCGGTCTGCGAATCGAGAGAATCAAAGGTTGAAGATAGATCTATAAAAGTAAGATCAGATGCGTCGTTTTCAAGTCGATCTTTAATTTTTTTATAAACTGATCGAAAATACGAAGTCGTTCCTTCGCCAAAAAACTCTCTTTTGCTCAGTTTTTTCTCTCGCTCAGAAAGCTCTTTCTCTGTGACTTGGAGGATCGGTTGAAGGAGAAAAATGTATTTACTCTCAGCGAGATTTGCGGAGGTTTTTGATAAGAGAAGATTGTGGAAGAGTCTTTGAGCTACAATATCTTCTCCTATTCGCTCATTAGAAACTTTAACTGTATCGATGAGTTCTTCATTTTGAACCTGATACGCTAACTGTAAGAGTTCCCAGAAAAACTCATCAGTATAGGAGCGTAGCCAATTGACGTCGCGACCTTGAATTCCCCAGTGAGCATCATTAGCGCCGGAAAAAGACAAGATTAAGTCGGGTTCAAATTTGTTGAGGTGATGGCTAATCCACGCCCGTTCATGGGATGAAGCCCAGGCGCAATTCGCGGCATTGATGACTTCGAAGCGGAGGCTATCCGTTTCCTTTCCTTGATTGAGTAACTCCTGAAGGTATCCCGATAAAGTTGTTGCATCGCTTGGAGAGCCAAAACCGAATGCGGTGGAGCCCCCGGTGAGGAATATTCTGTAAATACCCTTAGGCTTAGGCACTTTCACCTCAGTAGGGTGGCGAAACATCTGCTGGTTGATGAATGTATTGGCGTGAGGGCCGGGCTTCAGAGCGTGTCCGATGAAGGGAACGCTCGTATTAGGGGCAACCCAAGCGTACTTAGATAAATTTTCTAATGCTGACTGAGGGTCTAAATAAGCGGGGGCGAGTTGCTCTTTGGGAATGTCGAAAAGAATGCCTTCAAAGGTTTGAGCCCTAAAGGATCGAGTGAGGGTTCGATCAAACTTTCTCAGCGCCAGTTGATGACCAAAAAACATACCCATCCCTAAGATCGATCCGAAGATCAGGAGGGTGAAAAAAAGATAGGTGATTTTACGTTTTAAATTCAAAGATCTGGCTTTCGATCAGAAGGGCCACCACCAGCGTTTTCTTGGAGCATTTTCTTGGTGACCTAACTCATAAAGAGTCTTACCTAAGAGTAGATCTTTATCGCTGAATTGTTCTTCACAGGCTTTTCGATCATTTCGACTGCCAACGGCGACGTAAAACAGTTGGTCGGCGTAGTGCTGGTAGGGGGCTTTCATCTCTATCAAAAAGAGCTTTTCTTTAGGAATATCAAATTTTGGATTTTCAGTCCCCCGCTTGACGGGTTCGTGCTTGTGGAGGAGGTCTTTATATTGTTTGGTGTCAGGATCAAAAACTTCGACTCCTGGCTTTCTTAAGAGTCGAAAACGTTTGTGGTCATATTCTTCCACTTTAAAATAAGCGTCACCGTTGACGATACCATGCCAACGGAAGGTTCCTGGGGCTATACAATCTTCAGGAACTTCGCCCAAAACGTTTTTGAGTCCACTGGGACAAACCAAGATTTCATCCACATCGGTATAAACCACCCAATCACCGGTTGCAGCTTCGTAAACTTGGGCGTAGGAGAACTCTTTCCCTAAAACATCGCCTCGCATCGTTTCAACTTTGTGATCGATGCCGATGAGCCTTAAAGTTTCTTTTGCAATAAAGGCTGAACCATCTTCAGAGCGCTGGTCGACAACCACAATCTCATCGGCCCACGTGCTACAAGCAGCGATTTTGGAAGCGATAAGAACCGCTTCATTTCGCATGATAATGGTGGCAGTGATTCGCAAAGAAATGTCCTATTTGAATTTTCGGTTTTAAAATTTCAGTTTGTTAATTTGGTGAACTCTCATTATCGCGAAAATGGGGGACAGATTGAACTAGTAATTCTTGTACTTCGTGATCTGTATATTTGTATTTACTCTGCCAATGGTTTCGAAACCTTGCGATGGTGCTTAAATACTTTAGGTTGAGAACCTGCCAGCACAATTGACGAAACCTTAATTTAAAGAGAGATTTAAATAGGTTCGGTAGAATTCCCTTAAAAAATAGGGTTCCAAGTGAGAAGTCGGTTAAATTTCTCCAGATAAATAAGCTTTGATTTCTTGCTTTTGTTCTTTGAACTTTTTGCTTTTTCTCATTCCCGATGGAAGCTTGGTGGTCGTGTTTTAAACCAATGTTGGGGTCGTAGATGATCTTCCAGCCCATCTTCCACGCTCGATAGCCCAGATCGGTATCTTCCCAGTAGTAAGGATTGAATACAGAATCAAAACCGCCGAGATCATGGTAGGTTTGAGATCTAAAAAAACTTCCACCCCCATTGGCATAAGGGATATAAGCAGGTTGGTTGGATTGGGGATCACTCAAGTTAAAGAACTGAACTTGGGCTTTTTGGAAAGAGATTTTAAGTTTTTTAAGACTTCCATTGGAGTCATTCGGCTCTTTGATCATGGGGGTGAGCGCAAAGAGATCTTTACTTTGAAAGTGATTTAGGAAAGTACCAAAGAATCCTTTCTCTAGGTACATGTCACTGTTTAGTAAAAATAGGATCTCTCCCACGGACTTTTGGATTCCCCTTTCAATATTGCCTGAAAATCCAAGTCGTTCAGAATGGCTCAGCCAATTTATTTTTGGGAATTGGCTTTTTAAATTCTCGGGAAAATCCCCTGGAGTAGCGTCATCGGTAACGATAATTTCCCAAGAAAAGGTGGCCGTTTTTAATTCCGCTTCAAGTGAAGAGAGGCACTTCGCTAATTTTTCAAATTCTCCGTAAGTGGGAATGACCACTGAGAGGGTGATAGCAGCTTCAGAAGATGATAAGGGTTTAGTAATTTCATTCATCAGAAGGAACTGAAATCATATTTTTAATGATCGGTTGAAGCTGATCAAAGATAACTTTCGACTTCAGCAGAGTTCCTTCCCCTGACAGGTGGATATAGTCGGGCCAGATCTTTTTGTCTTTGGGCAATCGATTCCGAAGCTCGATGATCTTTAATTCATTTTGTTTTCCCAGCAATTTTATTTCATCGTTGAAGATCTTTAAGTAATGCACCAAATTTGAAAAATTCATATGAGTAAAACGAAACATATCTTCGTTGGTGATTTCTTCTTGAACTTCTTTACTCGTTTGGGCATTCGCTCGTGATTCAAACGATATGAAGACGGGTTCAGCCCCAATTTTTTTGGCCAGCTGGGCAATATTGATTAAGTTCGTCCTAAAAGCCTGTAGAACTTTGGTGGATATCGATTCTCGATACTTCGGTATGCGGGGTTTAGAGTTGAAGGATCGATGAAGGAGGGCTTCCACAAAAAAGGAATTGAATTCTCTTTCCCTTTTTTTCAATCGGGATTCGGGTGGTGGATTGGAAATGGGGTCTAAGTAGTAGGGTTCTTCTAATCCCTTACAGAGATCGTTGATGGCATGAAGGACTAAAACCATATTGGGTTTGAGATTTTGAAGGCGATTCAGGTTTTGATAGCTTTCAGCCGTTCGGTAACCGGGAACGCCGGCGTTGAGTACTTCAAATTTTACCTTGGGAAAGGCTTCTTGAAGAAGTTTTTGAAGGACACTGGGATAGGTATCTTCGTCTCTTTTACAATGAGTTCCGAAGGTTGTCGATCCCCCCAAACACAATATACGAAAGATGTTTTTTGGCTTTTCTTTCCCAATTTCTGGGCCCCGTAATCCCCATTCATTGATATGAAATTTGACCGCATCCTCACCTTCGACCTCGATGGTGTGGGGGCCTTTTTTATAGCGGTAACCTACCAAGGGATCATCATCAAAGAGACCTTGTTTGTACTCTTCTAGTTTTTCCTGATATTCTCCCCAGGCATAATATCTCCAGCCCGCTTCGGCGATCCCGAAGAGGACAAAAGTGAAGATCACGGCCCTGAGTAATTTTTTCTTCTTAGGTTGGGGAGAAGAATTTTGAGATGAAGGCTCGTTCGATTCTGACATGTTGGATTCTTCAGAAAGTTAATCGTTTCGCTTTTTTATCAGATAGCTGCCCATCATCAAATAATCTAATCCACAACCATAAAACATAGAAATGGCATCTTGGGGAGTGTTGACGATGGGTTCTCCTCGACGATTTAAAGAGGTGTTGAGAAGAACAGGGATATCGGTTTTTTCTTTGAAGAGTGATATCAAGCGATGGTAAGTGGGATTTGTTTTTTTAGATACCGTTTGGGCACGTGCTGAACCATCGACATGAACGACCTCTGGAATGGTCTTTCGATAATTCTCAGCCACCTCGAAGCTCAAATTCATGAACGGTGCGGGGTGATCCGAGTTGAGGATATCAGCTGCGTGCTCCTCAAGAATCGATGGACAGAAGGGACGCCAGATTTCTCTAAACTTGATGCGCTCGTTGATTTGATCGCTGATTCCTTCGTATGCCGGATGGGCGAGGATACTTCTGTTTCCTAATGCTCGTGGACCGAATTCCATTCGACCTTGAAACCAAGATAAAATCTTCCCCTCGGCTAGTAAATTCGCCCCTGTCTGGCAGGGATCTTCACAGAACTCGTAGGGAATTTTAGACTTCTTCAGGGCTTCAAGAATTTCTTCATCGGTATAAGACGGCCCGAGGTAAGCATGGTGGAGGGCATCCGTTTGTTGGCCTTTTTGTTTTGCCACATAACTCGCGGCTCCGGCACTTAAGCCAGCATCGTGAGCACCACTCGGCACAATGAGGTTTTTAACTAACGGGTGAGCGAGTATTTTTCGATTGAGCCTCACATTGAGAGCACAGCCTCCAGCGAAACATAGAGTACCGTGTTTTTTAAGTTCATCGCTTAAGTAATCATCGATGATCTTTAAGGTGATTTGCTCAAGCTGGTATTGAGCTTCGGCAGCCACCGAAACGTAGGGTTCGCTGAGGCCTTCGTCAGTTCGCGATGGACCCAAGAGATCTAAAAGATCTTTTGAATATACTTTGCCCTGATGACTGAGTTCTTTTTTTACCCATACGTAGTTTTCGTTCACCTTCGCGTACTTGTTCTCATAGCGAATCAAATTGGAGAGGTCTACTTTCCCAGGTTCTCCGTAAGCGCTCATCCCCATGACTTTGAATTCACCGTCGGTTGTTTTAAAACCTAAGAACTCAGTGATCGTCGAGTAAAAAAGACCGATGGAGTCAGGAATGAGCATCTCCTCAATTTTTTCGATTCTTCCCGATAGTCCCCTTGCGACTAAGGTGCAGGTCAATTCGCCGACACCGTCAACGGTTAATAAAGCGGCATCGGAGTCGGTAAAATCTGAAAGATGGTAGGCGGAGGAGGCGTGAGCCAAATGGTGCTCTACGTACTCGACGGGGCACCCTGCTTCCTTTAAACCGGAGTCGATTAAGAACTGTTTAAAGTGGCGCGTTCTCCGCTCGATGATTTTGTCAGTTTGTAAAAGTGTTTTATAAGCAGCTTGAGGCTGAGTGCGCCAGGTGCGTTTAAAGTATTTCCATTTGAGTTCGTGGTAGAGTTCCGGGCTAAACGCGTAGGCAACGATATCGACATCCTTAGGAGTTAGGCCTGCTTCGCTTAAACAAAAGCGAGTCGCGTGAAGAGGAGTTTTGCCTTCCGCGTGTTTTTCACGTATGAAGCGCTCTTCTTCAGCTGCAGCTATTATTTTTCCATCGACCATGATACTTGCTGAACAATCATGATCGCCGCAGGATATGCCTAAGATTTTCAAGGGATGATTCTTTGAACTCGGTATGAACAGAAACTCATGCTAGTCTTGAGATCTCAATTTGAGAAGAATGAGTAATTTGAAGACTTTATTGGTAAAAATACCTTAGGAATAACTTACAATTCTTCCTCGATTTGATCAATCCCTCCTGACCATAGAATTGGGAATTATAAAGCTGAATTTTTGCAGATGACTCAACGTTTTATTCCATACATGTTGATTCTTATCGTGGGTTTAGGAAGTTCAACTGGCTGTTTGACTTCTCCCATTGTTTCCGTAGTCGGAGACAAAGATATTGATAAGCCTCCCAAAATAGGGGAGCGAGTTGAAGTTGTCACTTCTGATGGATATAAACTTCGAGGCCTTTTCATTTCAGCGGGAAAAGAAGCCCCTCTTGTTCTTAATTTTCTTCCTTCTGGGGTTTCAATTTCAAAGGGATTGAAGAGAGAGTGCACGTTTTATCCGATGACCAAGCAGTTGAGGAAACTTCGCGACGAAGGTTTTTCTTCCTTCATTATGGAGTACCGGGGGGTGGGAGCTTCCGAAGGTTGTGCCAATCCAGAAACGATTCCCCAAGATGCTGAACTCATTTGGAGTGAAGCACTGAAGAGAGTGTCTGGTCAATCCAAAAGAGTCGTTGTTCGATCTGCCTCTCTTGGTACCCTGGCTTCGATTCAAATTATGGAAAAATTCCACCCGGCGGGTATTAGTTTAGTGGCGCCGATTCAACCGCAGACGATCAATCAAAATATTTTCCGTAGATCGGCCGGAAGTTTTTTAGCGTCCATCATCAATTTTTTCTTCAAAGTGCCGACTCAACAAAATCTCGTTGAAGCTTCTCGATCGACCACTATACCTCTTTTAATAACAGTACCTAAAAGGGACGAACTTTTTCCTCCCGAGGAAGTTGAGCCTCTTATTACTATTGTCAAAGCAAAGAATGAGACGGTGACGATCTCGGCTGAAAGCCACCAGGATTTAGTTCTAAATTATATAGGCTGGGAAATGTTTAAAGATGGCGATGGGGGGTTGTCGACTTTTTACGGAGGAAATTTAGTAAAAGGCGAGATTGCATTTTTTAAAAAGGTATTAGGGATGGAAGAGTAGCGCAACGAGCTTGCTCTTTTTATCTCATCGATTGTTCTAATTGCCTCTGGTACTGATAAGCACAATCCTTTGAGCAAGTTTTCTTTTTTTCTTCTACCGCACATTTTTTACAAACGTATCCGGGCTGCTCACATCGCTTACAGTTAATTTTTTCATCTCCCGGATTTCCACAATGGGGGCACAGGCCGTACTTTTCGGAAGCTTGAAGCTCTTGATTCACGGCAACTCTGTGGTCGAAGACGAAGCACTCTCCCTCATAGTTCTTATTGGGAAACTCTTCTAAGTAGCGCAGAATTCCACCTTCAAGTTGGAATACATTCTCGTAACCCATCTGCTGCATTTCGATGGACGCTTTTTCGCAGCGGATCCCTCCCGTACAGTACATGAGGACTTTTTTATCTTTAGGGATCCCGGATTCCCGAACAAAGTCTCCAAAATCACTGAATTTATCTAGGGGAGGAGTGAGAGCCCCCGTGAACTTTCCTAAATCGGTCTCATACCAATTGCGAGTATCGATCAGGACATAGTCTTCATCGGACTCTAAAACTTTTTGCCACTCTTCGGGTGGAAGATGGGAAGGGGTATTGGGGAAAGGGCGAATATCGGGTCGATTTAAAGTGACGATCTCGTCGCGGGCCTTAACCTTAAACCGGCGAAATGGTTTGAAATTGCAGTAACTGTGTTTGAAAACAGTCTCACTACATCCCGGTAGGCTTCGAATTCGATCTTCAAACTCTAAAACTTTTTCTTCAGGCCCGGCTACGGTGGCGTTAATTCCTTCTTTGGCGATGATGATCAAGCCGCAAAGTTCATACTGTTCACCGTAGAGGGGGGAGTCTTCTTCGAGCTGTTTGAACTCGGCGTCGGAGAAATCAGTGAAGTTGTAGAAAGCAGTGACAAAGAAGTTTTCCATGAGACGAAGATTCAAAGGTACGGGAGGGGGTGGATTTTTTCCGAATTGAACACTCAACCTGCTTTCAATGTGACTTTAAGCTGGGTTGAGTCGAGCTCAAAATGTTGAGGTTGAGGGGATCATTATATGCTGGTCTGGGGGATCAAAAAAGAGTCATATCTGTATTTAGTCTGAGTTTAATTGGATTCAATTAAGGTCGATTTGAAGGGGTGCCCAAGCGAATTCAAGGATTTCTAAATATTCTATTTTTAACGTCCGGATATTTGGGATTCTTCGTTGTATTGGGTGTGTAGTGATAATTTTGGATCCAGACTGAGCTCCTGAAGGTTCACAGTTGGATCGCTAAATCAGGATTTTGGGTAAAGATATAGGAAGTCTCATGGTTGCTTCGTCCTCTGTTGGTGTTCATAGCATTCCAAGGTTGGATCAATGGAAAAAACTGACCTCTCTCGGTCCCCTCAAGGTTCGCAGCCGCAAGCTCCGTAGAGTGGACTGCAGAATCAATGCATACCATAAAGCCATTAGTGATTACGGAAAAGACTGGGAAGCGAGAGAGATCAGGATTGCGTTAAATCAATGGAAGAAATCCAAACCTGATTGGAATGCTGAAGGGGGGCGGAATAAGAATCATGCCATTACCCAGTTGGAGTCTGCGGTGACGGCACGGATTGGGCCTCCAGCGGCTCGTTACTCAGATGGCGAAGTCGCCAGAAATCTTCGTTACGGAGTTCTTCATTTTCTCTCTCACGCTAAAACCGACGCTCTTCCAAGTCATCCCGCAGGCCTCCTGAACACTCTTGCTGATGCCTACTCTGATTTTGACGATTTAAGAAAGACAGACGTTCCCACAGGATGGTCGTTCGATAAATCGAGTGATCAGTTTCTTGGGGGAAAAGAGGGTGGTTCGGGATTTCTATCTAAGCTTCACGATACTCTTAAAGATATGCTATGGGGCTTGGTAGAAGCCGCTGGTGGTGCTGAACTAGCAAAACAGGCAGCACAATTCGTAGTGAATGCCTTACCCGATGTGATTCTGAAAGTTCTGGGGGGAGTCCTCAGTCAATTGGGAGCGGTCAAAGACTTCGTAAGTGGACTTTCCGCTGCAGCTAAGGCAGCGATCAAAGTTTGGAAGACCCGTAATCTTGAAGAAGGAATCATCAGTGGCCATCCCAGGATGGTTGTCAATTCGGTGCGAGATCAGATCAAAGCAGCTGGTTACGATGGAGTGAAGGAGGCCGTGAAGGCCGCGCTCGTCGGAGGGCTGGGAATAGCAGGCGCTGGGGTCGCGGGAACTATTGTTTCGGCCCTGATGACCCTGTACTCGGTTGTTACTGGGATGTTCGGCCACTTAAAAGAAGTTTATAAGCTCAACAAAGTATTTACTGAGGCCAAAAGGAAACTCACCGCCAAGTTGTACGAGCAGGCTGAAGGATTTAATGAATGGTTCAAAGGGGTTATCAAAGATTTACCCATCATCTCTTCTTATTGTATGACGATGCCGATGACGGGAAGTTATTACGGCTTTTTGACTCTGGTAACCACTGACGGTACTGAGTTACGTTACAAGGAACTCGAACGCAACTACGCTCTCTTTAATTCCATTAAGGCTGAAGCAAAAGGTTTTATCGATGACCACGGGATTAAACTTTCAAGTTCAGACCCGATAGTCAGTCTTTCATTGAAAGCCGCTCGAGAAAGTGGCCTGGCTGACAATGCGAAGGCATCGCTTATCGATCGATTGAAGAGTACCGTCGTTTCGGTCGTAGAATCTGCGGCAGGTTGATGCGAGCGAGTGTAAGTTCTCTTTTCAATTGAAGAAAGTTTCTTCTCTCACCCATTCAAGCGACCTTAAATTGCCGGTGGCAAAAAAATAACCCATCACCTTAAATTCTGAGGTGATGGGTTTTATTTTGGTGGGCGATACTGGACTTGAACCAGTGACCCCCTGCTTGTAAGGCAGGTGCTCTAGCCAACTGAGCTAATCGCCCATGTATTCATGGGGCAAACTGCGAAAGTTTTCGCAGGACTTCGTGGGAGAGGCCTCTGGAAGGTGAAAACTCTCGCAGGTTTTCACGCCTACTCTTCAGAAAATCTGTAGAGGAGGTCAGTTTTTCCTTCTCCTTTAAGAAGCGGCTAACTATGATCTAAATTATCGGGAAGAATTCAACTTATTTTGGCCTCATTCTTAGTTCTTTTTTTTGTTTTTATAAGTTTTGCCTGAGTTCTACTTTAGGTAAGGAGCTCAGGAGGTAAAAAAAGGGACTGAGAGTGTGGGAAAGGTAGACCGATGTTGAAAATGCGTCCCGATTTTTTGCTAATATTCACCTTATTATCCGTCTTGAGCCTTGGTTTTCTCGGTAGTGGTTGTCAGCAGAAGATGCTCAAAGCCACTCCATTTCTCTTTGGCAGTCACCCCCAGGCGATTGGCGACTCGGAAGATCGAGTCAATCTTTGGCCGCTCGTCTATCACCGCGATCCTGCGACCTCCATCCTGTGGCCCATCGGTGAAATGACCGATGAAGGCTGGGCCCTGAGACCCCTCTACGCTCAATATGCGGGCAAATATGACATCCTCTGGCCGTTTATACATCTGGAACCAGAGAATGGTTCAGGGTATGTGTTTCCTCTTATCTATTGGGGAGACGATTATTTTCTCTTTCTACCTTTGCTCGGTTGGGGAGGGGATAAATATGATGGCGGATACTTCTCTCCCTTCTTAGCCCAAACATGGAATCCCAATGAGTATCAAGTCATCCTTCCCTTGCTAATGACTTGGTGGGGAAAGGATGGGGATGAGAAGAGTAACTTTTTTACACCTCTTTACGGACGGTCGGTGGGGCCGAATTACGATCGGTCGATCTCCTTGCCTCTTCTTACGATGTGGGCAACTGAGGGTGAAGGGAATAGTTATTTTGTTAATCCCCTCTTTTCAAAGTTTAACTACCCTGAGGAAGATCACACCTCCTTCCCAGCATTGCTAACTTTTTGGGGGAATGAAGGCGAGGATCAGAATTACTTTATTTCACCGCTCTTTAGTCGAGTTGAAGATCGAGATGAAGACTTTAACTTATTGACTCCTCTTTTAACCGTTTGGGGGAAGGAAGAGGGAGATGGTTCTTTCTTTTTTACTCCTCTCTATTACCAAAAACGAGAAAAGGACGGAACGAAGTTCGATGTACTGCCCCTGTTCTTATCATGGAACCATCGGAATCAATCGAAAGATTTAAGTTCTACCCACCTTTTATTTTCACTCTTCGGATACTCTCATCGACCGAGTGTTAAAGAGCGACATTTTTTCCCGTTCTACTTCCATAAAAATGTAGATCGAAATGGTTCGACGGCGGGTTCTTATTTTTTCCTCAATCCATTTTACGGAAAGATTGAACACTCGGAAGATCACCAGACTCATTTCTTACCCTTCATGCTTTCAGCCGTGAATGACTATGAAGATCAAGGTTCGTTTTGGCATCTCTTCTTATCTACGATAGCTTGGGGGAGTTTTGAAAATGTGGAAGGAGAGACGGTTGAAAGATTATCTCGATTGTTTCCTTTGTATTCTTATCGAAGAGATCAAAGTAAGCGAAGATTGAGCTTACCGTTTTTGTTGTATACCCAAATCTGGGATACCGAATATGAATCGAATATGGTGAACTTCGGTTGGTTTTTGGGGCATTGGCAAGATCGGCCAGGTTATTCCAGTGGGCATCTTTTAGGGATCTATAATTCTTCTCATCAAACTTATGTTTATGATGACCTACCAGAGGATGCTTTGACTCCTCCGGCTGAAAACATAACTCAGTTGGAGCAGCAAGAAGTCAACCAATTGCCAGGATTTGAAAGTCGGGTCTTAGAAAAAGGGCGTTTAGATATTTGGCCTCTATTCTATGATCACGAAAAGAGAGTTTATGAGAACGGGGATGATTATGAGCTTTCGAGAGTCTTCTGGCGCTTGTATCACGACGAACGATTGAACGATGAGCGAACCGTCGATATCTTCCCGTTCTTTACCTACGATAGTGTGGGGGAAGAGAAGACCAGTTGGTCTTGGTTCGTCAAGTTTCTTCGTTACGAGCGAAAGAAAGATTCAGGATCTTTTCACTTTCTGTTTATTCCTATTTTCAGTTGGGGAGATGACGACTGATCCTCTAAACTGTTGAGCCTTTGATTTCAGGGGACAAGCCTCAGTTGAGGTTTGTTTCCCCCAAATAGCCATGAGAAAAACAGATCAATTATTGAGATTTAATTTAGAGTGAATTCGCAAGAACTTATCCTTCAGGATCGACACAAGCTTTTAGATTTAGTGATTGAAAAAGCTTCGCATTATGACTTTGAGTCTTATGTCATAGGTATTTCGAGGCCTAAAGACTACGATCGAAATGTTCATGAACAAGCCTTTCGTCAGTTGAAGATTGAGATCGGGACAGAGTTAGAAAAACTGTGGCCGGATCGAACGGTCGATTTTGAAAAGCCCCAAGTCCGTTTTGAAATTCGCGCTAAGAAAAATGTTTATGTGTTCGCGTTTTTGAGTCCGGTCTTCATCGGCGGGCGTTATTTGAAGCATTCTCGGGAAATTCCGGCTTGTCGCTGGAAATGTACGAAGTGCTGGGGGAGAGGATGTGATCTTTGTGAAGGCACGGGCAATGTGTGTGGGCCTAGCATCCAAGAATTGATCGAACCTTTTGCCTTAGAAATGACGAAGGGGGTTGAAACCTTCTTTCACGGTGCCGGTCGTGAAGATGTGGATGCGAGGATGCTCGGTGAAGGGCGCCCGTTTGTTTTAGAGATCAAGGATCCTCGGTTTCGGTTCCCAGATTTGGCTAAACTTGAAAAGCAAATGAATGAAGGGGCCGGCGATAAGGCTGAAGTTAGAAACTTGCAATTTGCTACTCGCAAGCAAATGGTTGAGGCTAAGTCGTGTGGATCTGAAAAAAGCTATCAAGCTCAGGTTTTATTTGATGGTGCTCCTCCAGAGGATTTAGCCGAACGCCTTGAAAAACTCAACGGCTGTAAACTCGATCAACTTTCCCCGACGAGAGTCATGAAACGGCGAGGAGTCGACACCGTTCGAGTTAAAGAAGTGATCAGTCAAGAAATCATCGAGCAAAACGGAAATGAGATGCTGTGGCAAGTTCGCGCCGAATCAGGAACCTACATCAAAGAACTCATCAGTGGCGACGAGGGTCGTACAAAGCCATCGATAGCCGAACTTGCTGGCGTGCCTTGCAAGTGTACGGCTTTGGATGTGATGGGGATTCACTGGGTTCCGGGGTGGGAGGAGTAAAAGGGTTTATTTATCTTTTATTTTCTACGCGTTCCTCTCTTTATCGAAGAGTTTCTTGGTGGGTCGGTTTTTGGTAAATTGACACGAATATCCACCTCTCCTCTTTTTAGTACCCCATTTGGATCTTCGATCGCTCTTCCGTCAGTATAAAAAATGAACTTTTCTAAATTGGTGGGAACGTCTTTGAGGGTAGATATTTTAGATCCCGTGATATCCAGGTCTAATATTTTCAAGTTATTTGGAAGGCCTTCAAGGTTTCCAATGGAAGATTCATATAAAAAGAGTTTAATGTTTTCTGCCCGCTGTGGAAGACCTTTTAAAGACTTAATCTTTGCAAACCTTAGGTTGAGGTCGATTCTCTTTACACTCTCAGGTATTCCCTCAAGAGAGATTAATCTATCGCTAAGATAGGATAAAGTAAGTTCTTGGATTGAATGAGGTAGGCCTTTTAAGGAGGCGATTTTTGAGCTTACGATTCCGTAGATGTTGAGTGAAGATATATGATTCGGGATATTTGCTAAATTTGAAAATTGGGAAGGGTCATAAAACGTAAGATTTAAATCAGTTACCGAATTAGGGAAATTGTCGAAGTTGGTTACGTCTCTTAATTGAAGTTTTGTAACACTATCAGGAATGTTTTTAAGAGATTCTTTGTTGGTCCTAGGCCAATTCTGAAATTCTAATGAAATCGGTTTATCTTTTTTAGAATTCAAAATTAAATGAATTAAATCATTTTGCTGGGATATTTTTATTCCCTTAATCTCTTTAGGAATCGTTTCTAAAATTTCATTGTGGGAACTATTAGGGGCTTTAATTGTTAGGTCTATACTTTCTATAGTTGAGGGAAATCCACTCAAATCAGTTACATGAAGTGGATGTTTGCTAAAGAACGATTTTAAGCTTACCGGCAATCCTTTTAAGCTCGAGAGCCCAGGTTTTTTAGTGATAGGACCCACTGTCCTAATAATGCTCAGTTCCTCAATATTTTTAGGTAGCCCTTTAAAATCTTTAAACTTAGTGTAATCAATGCTTAGTGATAATTTGATGACTTGATCTGGAATAAAGCTAAGATCTTGAACTTCTGAGAAATCTAAGCCTAAGCTAAGGTCTTTTACATTTTTTGGTATTACTAATCGTTTTTTGGGGGAGTAGCCCTCTAAATCTAAGTAGAGTTTTTTGACTCCATCTGGGATGTAGTCAATACTATCCAAGAAATATGTTCCATATATAAAGAGGTCTTCGACATTTTTAGGAATACCGTCAAGGGATTTAATGGCTGATCTGTAGATCCAAAGGTTTAATTTTGTGACGGCTTCCGGGAGACCCTCTAAGCTTTTTATATTTTTATTATCAAATAAGCTAACTCGCAATTCTTGAACATCATTGGGGATTCCAACAAGGCTATCTATTGTTCTGTTTCTATTTATGTGGAGATCAAGTTTTTTAACGTTTCTTGGGATTCCTCGAAGGTCTTTAAGCGCTGTACCTCGAAGATCAAGATCGAGATTTTGAGTATTCTCTGGTAATCCCTTTAATGATCCAAGTTTTGTTCTCTCAAAGCGAATTCGAATCTCCTTTGTGGTTTTAGGGATTCCTTCCAATGATTCGAGTTCAGCGCCTTCAATTTCTAAACTCAATTTTTCAATTCCCTTTGGTAACCATCTCAAGTGTTTAACGTTGTAGTGGAGGTTTGCTCTGAATTCTTTGATCTGTCCTTCATACTTGAGGAAATCAGATTGGATTCCCCAGCTTTCTAAATCCTTCTTATATTGATTCCGATCTTCAGCAAAACTGTAGTGAGGAATTTTTATAATTAATAAGATGAATGTAATTAGGAATAATTTCTTGTTTTTCATCACGTGTGAATTTTGATTCAAAATTTTAAATTGGAAACTGATTTTCTATCCCCACCCAAACCCAGGGTTCATTAATGTTATTAAAAATGATGATGAGAATAAATGAGTACCTAAATTTAATCCGACCCAGGGTACGTTCATCTGCCTAAATTATAAAGAATGAATCCTCTATCTTCAAAAGCGGACAGATTGGCCTCAATGAAACTCCCTCCCTCCGAACCCAGGGTTCATTAAATTCATAATGTTGAGATGAAGGAATTAATAGAACCTCTCATCGTAAATTCCTCCCCGAATTAACCTGTCCCAAGGTTCGCGAGCTTTATTAAAATTTTCGCCTTTCGCCGAACCCAGGGTTTATTCAGTCTCTGAAATAAAATGGATTGGAAAGGTTTTGCCTCGAAGGCGGGCGGAAGGATCTCCGTGAGGTAGGTTTCATTACTGATTAAATACTAGAACTAAATTTGTGCAAACTCAGATACCTTCCCCAACCAACATACCCAGGGTTGAGACATCTCACTCACGTTGTGGAATAAGAGTGCTTAAGAATTAAATTTGTTTGTAACGGACGAGTACAGGTTAGGCAGAACCTCCTCTTCCATCCGAACCCTGGGTAGAGAAATCATTGGCGAATTAAGTAATAATTCATTAGGGCATTAATTAATAGTTTTCGGTTTAGAACGGGATATTCACCCCGATCATGACCGAAGCTCCGACGCGTGAGGGAACATCTTCTAAATTCTCCACTTTGTCGTAGAGGTTTGAAACTTCATCTAAGTCTTCAAAATCTGCAGGGATGACCGCTCCGGCATCGATACTCAAGACCCATATTCGAGCTGCGACTCCGGCGTGTAAGTAGAGATCGTTATCTGAACGTTTTAAATTCTTACTCAATCCGGCTCTTAGATATAAGAAGTTGAACAGATTGATTTCCGCTCCTCCTCCTAAGTGTTGCGATTCATACCCTGGGATAATATCGGAGTGGTTTGTGGTGAGGTCGACGTCGGCAGCTAAGGTCAACCAGTCAAAGGGCATGATTGAAATTCCAGCTCGACCTTGAGGGTCTAAAGCGAAGGTCGTTCCGTCGGCGAAATCGAATTCGGGTTGGTTCAGATTTTTTCCCGTTACTCCCAAGACTAACCATTCCACTGGTCGGAATAGAACACCTACGTCGATCCCCCAGTCGAATGTTTCTTCCCGATTGTTTTCTGAAATTAGCTCGTCAAAAAAGTTATCCTGAGTTCCCAATTCGCTCAGAGTGAAAGACTGTTGGTAGGTTGTTCCCAGCATCGCTTTAGCGCTGATCCCAATCGAAAGAAATTCCCCGAAGGGTTGTGCATAACCAATCGCAGCTTCACCGACCATGGCGCCTCGTAGACTGGTTCCGGTTTGGTTATTGGTGATGATCGTTTGTAGGCTCCCTCCATCTGCAGCATCGGTTGCCTGTAAAACATTCACGACAGCCTGCTGGAATTCGGGGTCTGCAGTATTTACGCCCGCATTTTGAGCCTGGAAGACTAAGCGTTGAGCATCTGTTGTCGTAATAAACCCTGTACCAACGAGTTGAGTCACCAAGTTTTGAGACTCTGTTGTCAATTGTCCCGACCCTGGGACGGGTAAGCCTGAGAGAACTTGATCGATTCCCTGGTTCCCTAATGAGATATTTTGAAGGAGGTCGACTACGGGCTCGGCTCCGGCAAATCCGAGTGCATTAAAGGAGAGGCCGAGTCGGGAGAAGCGAAATCCCAGTCCATTAGCGGCATGTATTAAGAGACCTTCCCCACGATCTTGAAGTTCGGGTATTTGGTTAAGGAGTTCGAGTGCACTTTGAACTTCTTGGGTTGTGAATGGGGTTCCTGACTGGAACTTACTCTCTAAGGTGGGAAAGTCTAAGGCTTCAACTAACTCTTGAATTTCGAAGATCGTGTTGATGGTATCACCAGTGTCTTCGACGTTAACCGCAGAATGAATCGCAAAGTCAAAAAGTGGAATAGGTGCCCGAGGCTCTTCTGAACTTTCTTCTGATTCCTCTTCTTTTTCAGTAAGTTCTTGAGTCTCTTCTTCTTCTGAGACCTCTTCCTCATCTGAATGACGATAGGGAGCCATACCCAGGGACGCGGGGTTCCAGTACAGACCATATCCTCCATGATAGGTGGCAACTCCAGCGCCTCCCATTCCCATTGCGCGAGGCCCCATGATGATCCAATCTTCAGAACGAGCCTCGCTCGACCCAAAAATCCAACCCAGGGTTAATGTAAGAACAGCAAGTAATCCTCGATTTGGAAGAAAGTTAAAACTATACATAGAATTCTTCATCTTATTTAAACTCCAGTAAACGATGGGAGCAGACTTACGTTTTCTCTTTTTCGGCGTTTCAAATATTAAAAAGAAGGTCATGAAGAGTTATCGGCCTCAATGCGCCTGATATTTCTTACAAAGACGAACCCAGGGTTCATGAAAATGAAGTCAGATCATTTGGTTTCCTGATCTTAAGCCTATTCGCGTATTGCCTTTAGTTGGTAAACTGGCTGAGGCAGGATCAGCTTTTTGTCGCTGAATTAGTCTAGAAGTTTAGGCCTTTAAACGAGAGTTATTGAGAATAGAAACGGTTCATTTCTGAGCATGATTACTAAAGATCAAATTATCCAATCGATTACGAAGTTTAATAAGTTGAAAGTCTTGGTCGTTGGCGATCTGTTTTTAGATGAATACATTGAAACAGAAATGCAAGAAATCTCTAGGGAGGGGCCATTTCCTGTATTGGTTTATCGATCGATGACGCAGCTTGCCGGGGCTGCAGGAAATTTAGCTTCTTCTATTTCGGGATTAGGGGCAAAAGTATCCATAGCTTGCGTCGTTGGGGATGATGCTCGAGGAAAGATTCTTAAGGAACAATTGACTCAAAAAGGGATTCAAAATTCTGCCTGCCTTACTGATCCCGATCATCCAACGCTTACATATTCAAAGATCCGCTCCCGTGTTGAAAACTCACCTTCCCAAGAAATCTTCCGAATCGATGTACTGCCCCAGCGGATGTTGCCAGCAAAGATTGAGGAAGAGTTAATTAAAAAAATCGACCGTCAACTGGATCGAGTTCAGGGTGTGATACTTCTTGATCAGATTCATCAATTGGTTGCAGGCAAGCTGCTTCGTGAAATTCCTAAATTGGCGAGAAAAAAGAAGGTCTTCATTCAGGGGAGTTCCCGTGATTATATCCGAGATTTTAAAGGGTTTGATTTAATTACACCCAACGATCGTGAAGCTTCGGAGGCTTTAATGGGGAAAGTGAAGGGGATTAAAAAAATTGGTGAAGCTATTAAAAAGCATGGAAGACACAAAAAGGTTCTTTTAACCCTGGGTTCAGATGGCATGGCTTTATTTGAATCAAGGAGGCCGATGAGTCGCATTCCCACTTTTGCTACTGAGGTCGTCGATGTCACAGGGGCGGGAGATTCTGTATCCTCAGTTGCCTTGTTGGGGAGCCTTTCGGGTTGGGACTTTGAGACCGTTGCTAAAATATCAAGCATTGCAGCAGCGACTGTAATTTCTAAGGTGGGAACGCACCATCTTGGTGCAGAGGAGCTGATTGGGGCGGTAAAACGAAGCAATTTGGTTTAGTTCGTTGGGCTTCATGGGTGAATTCTATTAATTAATTTCCAAGTAAAATTCCTGAAGGCATTTGTTACGTAAGAGATTGGAAGCGATCTTTAGGGAATTTCCTAGTGTGGGATAAGGAGAGGTATGTTCGAGTTGTCCTTTACGGGACTTAAATTAAGACTTTCTTTACTTTCTAGGAAGGTTGTTCTTGAGTTCGAATCATGGATCTTCTATTATCCGCGCACTAATAAAAGCGGGTTTAGTCATCAGCCAAAAAACTCTTACTTAAAACAACTTCAATGAAAGTCTTCTTTGGCAACATGGTGTAATTCTTAATCACCTTGTCGTAAGGTCTTGATTTCATTGAGGGATTTAAAGGGGTATCAATAAGTCATTGGTTGCGATGCACATATTTTGGGTCCACTGATTTTTCTTGTTATAAAGAAACTGAATCACACCATAACTTGAGGCACAAATTTACTTAGGCTTTGAAATATGATTTGTGTCTAACGTGATTTTATCGATTGCTTTAGGTCGGATTGAATAACTTAATTCGAGTTCGACTTGGTCATTAATTCCTGCTCAATCAACAGGAACTAGTTAAGACTTTGACCAGAATTGGGGAGAGGCGTCCTTAGGATAGAGGTGAGTAAAGAGAATGGGTTTACCTAAGTCTTTTCAGTCTGTATTTAGGTGAACTTAGCTGGTCTTCCAGCGAAAAAAAACTCAAGTCAGAGAAATCTGACTTGAGTTTTTTTGATTTAAAGATGATCAAAGAGGGCTACTCTCGATCAATTACTTCCCAGAGCTTGTGGTTGAGACTCATGTTCTGATTGTAGATCTCACGATAGATTTCAAATCGATCTTGATATTTTTTTACCCTAGCTGAATTTGGATCAAAGACTAGTCCTTCCCGAGTGCGTTCATCGATAATTTGATAAACTTCGTCTTCACTTTTTAATATGCCAGCTCCGTATGCGCCTAAGAGCGCAACTCCTAATGCGGCGCCTTCAGTGACTTCTAACTGAACAACGGGTCGGTTGAGTATGTCGGCATAGATCTGCATCCAAACCTTAGATTTCGCTGCCCCCCCTATGGCTTTGTACCGTTGAATTTGAATGTTGGACTTAGACATAAGATCTGCATTCAAGGCAATTTCAAAGGCAACCCCTTCTAAGATAGCCTTGACGATCTCTTGCCGTGTTGTGGTAAGTCGAAGTCCAAGAATCGTTCCTAAAGCCTTGGGGTCTAACGTAGGAGTCCCTGCAGTTGTGAAGTGAGGAAGAATCAGTAAGCCGGTCGGGTTTTCAGGAAGTTTGTCGCAAATGATTTCGTAAGGATCAACGCCTTCTTTTTCAGCTTGAACACATTCGGCCGCTCCGAAAGTGTCTCGGTACCATTTCAATAGGCTCCCTCCGGTGAAGTTCCATGCAATTGAAATCCACTGTTGGTCGCCGAAGGTAGGGTAATAACATAGGTTATTCGCCCTCATCGGCCCCGGTTCGGGTTTGTCTTGAAGGCGAACGCCAAGGCAAACCACAGTCCCGGTGGCGAGCATGGATTCCCCCGGCTTGATTCCAGCTCCCAAGATTCCTGCTGGTTGGTCGTGGAGACCACCCGAAACAACACAGCCTTTTGGCAGTCCCAAGCAGTTGCCTGCTTCGAGTTTGCCAACCGGATACCCAGCGGGGATTGGCTTTGCAAAAGATTCAGTCAGGCCTGCAGCATCGAGAACGGGTTGAGACCAGTCTTTTTCGTGAATATCAAAACCCAGGGTTCGCGCGGCCATAGAGTAGTCGATATGGGGCTCTAAGCCCAATGAGGCCATAATGAAATCCCCGAAACATAAATATTTATGGGTCTTATTGAAGATTTCTGGCTCGTGTTTTCTTCGCCACATGATTTTAAAAAGAGTGTGATACGAATTGATTCCATGCCCGGCAATATCGAACACGTCTTCATTGGAGATTTTTGTTTTAAATTCCTCCATCTCCTCCTGGCCCCTTGAGTCAAAACCAACTATCGCTGGTCCTAATGGGCGATTATTTTCATCCACCGGTACAGCTAACTCACCCATTGTTGAAGTTGACATCGACTCAATAGGGTCATCAGAAGTCAGAGCCACGACTTCGCCTACGGCTTCTCTGGCGCCCTTTAAAACATCTTCTGGAGCAAGTTCTAATTCACCCTCTCGGGGACTATTCAAATTGTATTCTCGGTAAGCTGAAGTGAGGAATTTTCCTTCTTTAGTGAATACTACTGCTTTGACACCAGTCGTCCCAATATCAAGTCCCAAAATAGACATCGAATGTCCTCCAGAGTGAGCTTTTAATTATTTTTCAACTGAGTTGAGTTTGAAGAATCACCAAACAAGTAAGTTTAAAAAATTCGCGTTGAATCAAAATTTAACTTCTGCTTGGAATCAAAATCATAACTGATCTTTTTTATTTACCATAGAGGTAAACCATCCCAACCCAGGGTTCGTAGAATGGGGTAGCTCGTTGAAGAAATTTAGAATCTGATGTGCGAAACCGGCTAGTTGGAACTAACATCCATCAGCGTTATAAACGTCGCGGGCAATTTCAGTATTTCTCCTTCCTATTGACGTTTTAATCCATATTTATTTATCTTAAATTTTTTAGGGGAGTTGGTCTGTCGTGACTTCACCGAAAATGTATTATCCGGGCATGACTTGTATGGTGACTCAGCGATGTTTTGAAAGGAAAATGAAGATTAAGCCCTGTCTACGGGTGAATTTATTAATCCTATATTGCTTGTTGGTAGCCAAGTTAAAATACAAAATCGATATCTATTCTTTTTGTTTCATGTCGAATCATTTTCATTTAGTCTTAAATGATCGAGAAGGAAAGTTGGGTGATTTCATGGCCTGGTTTAATAGCCAGGCCGCTAAATCATTGAATAAATTTTTAAAAAGGAAAGGGATCGTTTGGGAGCACATCCCTTACCGGCGACAAATCATTCATACAAAAGAAGACCTCCTTGAAAAAATTGTTTATACGATAGTCAATCCCGTTGCCGCTTACTTGGTTTCAAGAATTGAAGAATGGCCAGGATTAGTGAGTCTCCCAAAAGATATTGGCAAAAAGGAATACAAAGCTAAGAAACCACAATTTTATTTTAAGAAGGATGGTAGGACGCCAGAGGAGACGGTTGGATTTGTTACGGTCCCTGAATGTTTTCTAGACGAGATGAATGAACAAGAGTACCGAAATCTCATTGGCTCGAAGGTACGAAGCCGAATTCGGGATATCAATCGCGAGGCTCAAAAAAAAGGCCGGAAATTTTTAGGTCGGAAGAAAGTTTTGAGCCAAAGCCGAAATTCAGTGCCTAAAAGTCCTGATAAATTGACCGAGATCCGGCCTCAATTGATCTGTAGTGATGTGAAATTAAGAATTAAGATCTTGAGGATAATAAAACAGTTTTCTGATGATTATCGAAGTGCAAGGCAGGCTCTCTTGCAAGGTAAAGTAAAAGTAAAGTTTCCATTTGGAACATATAAATTGAAGAAAGTAATTGGAATCCTTTGCGAACATGACCCTCCATGGGAGCTTCAGATGCTCCATTGATTAATGGTCATTGTTGCGATATTAGAAACAGGAGGGCTCGCATTTCATTGAGATTGATCACCTCTGCTTAGTAAAGCTTTATGTCGCACTGTCAGTTGCTTGTTGTCAGGACTGAAAAATTATCGGATAATTCCAATAAATATTTTGAACTTTAACTGAGAGTAGAATAAATATTGCCCAACGGATTTAACTCAACTCAATTTGCCGATTGTTCGATTTATTAAACAGGCTTAGGGCAAATTGAGTTTAATGAACAGATGGGATTGATTTTTGCATGAGATCATTCATGTCTAAATAATGCGGGAGTTATTTCTTCCTGCTATAGATCTCATGACCCATTTAAATATGTACGATTTTCTATCTTGGAGAGAAGAAAGATGAATCAGGAAACGATTGGCTATGCAGCCGGCGTGATTTGGGCAAGACTTAACGATGCAGGGGAAGAAGGTCTTTCTCTAAGCGCAATTAAAAAAACTCCTGGCGTTAAAGCGGATGAAGCAATTGCTGCACTTGGTTGGCTTGCTCGAGAAGGAAAAATTGGCTTTGAGACCGTAAAAAGAGCCATTCGAGTGTCTCTTGTCCAAGCAGAACTAGCCTGCTAATTCAATGATAACTTGCACTCGCAGCGCGCCTTGAATGTGCAAAAATGAATATGGGTCTAAAAATCTAATCTCTCCGAAGAGGCTTGATTCGTTTAGCTCAACACCAGAATATTAAGTTATCAGAATTACTGAATAAATTCTGTGCGTGAACATTTTTTACGCATTGATTAGAAAATGAAAAAGCCTCAGGATGAACTTCCTGAGGCTTTTTTTGTACTAATTTTAATCCCAACCCAGGGTTGGAGTTTTCTGATGAAGGCGGAGCTCCTATTTGTATACGGAACTCTTTACCCAGATTTAGCCCCTGGCACTCTTAAGGCCATGTGCTCAAATTTTTGCTCCCAGGGTACGATTGAGGTTGAAGGAGTTTTATTAGATATGGGGTCATATCCGGGCCTTGTAATAAACCCTGGGTTGGTGGTGGGGGCCTCCGAGGATCAACTAAAGCGTTTAGAGAAGGTATGGAAGCTGCTGAACTTTTCGCCGTATAAAGTTCATGGGGAGCTTTTTAAAGTTGAAGGAACCGACGATTTTTGGGCTTCATTGGACGAGTACGAGGATTGCCACCCAGAGGCTGAACAATCCCTTTATTTTAGAGTAAAAATAAAAGTCAAAAGCGACCCAGGGTTTGAGGGTGCGTGGGTCTATGTCCTCACTAAACTCCCTTCAAAGATCCGGGTGATCGAAAGTGGTGATTACCGAGCTTACATAGGGTTGTGAGATAGGCTCACCATAATCTTTTTGATTTCTTGTCGGTCGGGCTCGCTTGGTACGCCCCAACTTGGTTCGTAACCAAATAATTCAGTCGGGGTATGCCCTTTATAGAATTCGTCAAGGATTTCAAAATGATCACTCGAAATGAGTGAAGGGTGGCTCTCTCCGCACGCGTGAGTGAGTTGAAGCATTTCTTTCCTCAAAATGGTTACATAATTGGCAAACCTGGCTGCTTTGTGACCTGGGGAAAGGCCTCTCACCAGCCAACTATTTTGCGTTGCAACTCCAGTCGGGCAGTGACCCGTATGGCAGCGTTGAGCCTGAATGCAACCTATGGCTAGCATCGCTTCCCTGGCAATATGAACCATATCGCAGCCCATGGCGATCGAAAGCAAGGCCGTCTCGGGAAATCCAAGCTTTCCCGAACCGATGAATACCACTTTTTCATGAAGCCCCCGTTTTGCAAAAGCCTTGTAGACTCGTGGGAAGCCGACTTTAAAGGGTAGCCCTACATGATCGGTAAAAGCTAACGGCCCCGCCCCTGTACCGCCTTCTCCTCCATCGATTGCAACAAAATCGACCCCCCTACCTCCACTCTCCATCAATCGGGCAAGCTCATCCCAACTCTTCTCCTCTCCCACACAGGCTTTGATTCCAACGGGTAGACCGGTTTCGCCTGCTAAAAGTTCCACAAAATCTAATAATCCATCTAATCCTGAAAAGGCGCTGTGGAAGGCAGGGCTTCGACAATCTTTCCCCTGTGGGATTCCTCTAATTTGTGAAATTTCTTTGGTGATTTTTGCTGCAGGTAGAATTCCCCCCAGCCCAGGCTTCCCCCCTTGGCTCAGCTTGATTTCAATTGCCTTAATCTGAGGTGTTTCCTGGACGACCTCATTAAATCGATCAAGGCTAAAGGCGCCATTCTCATCACGGCAACCGTAATAACCGGTTCCAATTTGCCAAATTATGCCTGCCCCTGTTTTCATGAATGGTGCAATGCCACCCTCGCCTGAATGGTATAAACAGTTACAAATTTCTGAACCCTGGGAGAGGGCGCTGACGGCGGCCGAACTGAGTGAACCATAGCTCATGCCTGAGAGATTGATGATGGAGGTGGGTCGAAAGGCTTTGTCCCTCTTACGATGGTTTCCTAAAATTTTTGCGCAGGGGATGTCGTAATTCGAGTTGGGTGAGGGAAGGTCTGGTGGGGGGAGAGTTTGATGTTTTAAGATTAAATAATTGGGTGAAATTTCAAGGTCGTTGTCAGTCCCAAAGCCGAAATAGTTATTTTGTTTTTTTGATGAAGCATAAACCCAACGTCTTTGATCTCGACTAAATGGGCGCTCTTCATCGTTGTTCGTGACAATGTATTGCCTTAACTCCGGCCCTATAGCTTCCAAAATGTAGCGAAGATGTCCGATGATCGGGAAGTTGCGAAGGATGGCATGTTTCGTTTGTATTAAGTCATAGATGACAATAATAACGATAAATAATCCGCAGCCACCCATGACCCACCAAAATGTGGTCATAGTTATTTCACTTAGTTTGAATTATTTAGATTAAAAATTAACCCTGAAGGATAGTTAATAGCCGCCTTGTAAATTTTATCTAATACAAAGCCCACACTCTCCTGCATCAACATGATTAAACCATTGAGACAGCGAAGTGTCCGAAAAGGTTCATCGCTATAATGAAGAGGGTTAAGAGCTCGGTGAATCGGATTTTAGCTTGGCGTCACTTGAATTAGATGGGCGCCTCCCTCTCCCTCGACGTCTTCTCCGTCGAGGATTCGAGCTCTTCCTCTCATTCTCAGAAGATCCATCGTTTGATTCTGAAGAGTTTGAAAGATCAACGGAATCACTTGCCGTAGTTTCCTCTGATCCCCTCGCTCGGCCTCTCGGTCTTCGGCGACGACGGCGTCTTGAACGTGAGCTTGATTTTTCTTCAGAATCCGCTGAGTTTTCACCTTCTTCTGTGCTTGCTGCTGAATCGATTTCTGCCTCAGAGTCTCTTTGAGGCCGACGTCCACGTCGTCTACGATTGTCTCGTGAAGAGCTACTTGAGGAATCTTGAGATTCTTCAGCTTCAGCGGGCTTATCAGCTTCGAAACCGTAACCGGCAGTATCAATATATGAGTTCCCGCTCGATTTAGATTTATTTTTGTCCTCTTTGAATTCGTCGATCGATCGACTGACATCTAAGAAGTCTTTCATCGAAACATCGAAAAGATCCACCGACATGTCGTATTTTGTCTCAGATTGACGTGGCCTTCTTCTCGAATCGCGTGATTCGCGTCGTGAAGAGCGACTGGAGCCTTCATTTGAAGGCTTTCTATCTCGACTGTTTCTAGATCTTGGGCGGTCTTCTCGCCGGCTAGATTTAGAGGTTTCTTCTCTATTTGACGATCGTGATTCTCGACGGGATTTTTGAGAGGAATCACCTTTTGAGTTGGTTTCTAAATCTAAGCCTTCTCCAAATGAATCTTCCTGTTGAGTTGCGACTTGTGAACTAGAATCAGGCTTTCGATCATTTCGTCTGCGCCGGCTTTTATTCCTGCGCGAAGATCGGTCTTCGGAAGGGCTATCTACTGAATTTGTAGTTTCCGCTGAGGAGGCTGAATCATTTCGTTCTCCTCCTCTTCTCCTTGATCGACGTCTTCCGTCTCTAGATCGGGATCGTCCGCCATCATCGGAGCTGGCCGAGTCTCCTCGCCGGCTCGATGAACTTCTTCTCGATTTTGGATCTCGTTGTTGTTCCACTTCAAAACCGGTCACTTCTAAAATCTTTTTCCAGGCAAATTGCTCTTTTCTTGATACGAATGACCAAGCGATGCCTGAACGGTTTGCTCGTCCCGTCCGGCCAATCCGATGTACGTAAGAGTCTACATCCGTAGGGATCTCATAGTTGATGACAAGACCTACATTTTCGATGTCAAGTCCTCGTGAGGCCACATCGGTAGCCACGAGAATTCGAATGTCCTTGTCTCTGAAAGCACTCAAAACTTGAAATCGAACCTCTTGATCGTGATCTCCATGCAACGCTCTTGCGGGATAGTTGTGTCCCCAAAGCATTCGATCGAGGTCGATAGCTTGCCGTCGAGTGTTCGTAAAGATGATGCAGGTTTCCTCGGGATGTTCGTCGAGGACCTTCTTGAGTTGTTCAAATTTTCGGGGAAATTCAATCTCAATACAAATTTGTTTAATTTCAGTCACCGTTGAATGCCCCGAAGCAGTGGAGTATGTCTCCGGATTCTTCATATGCTCTTTCATGAGCTTTTTAATATCGGGGGGAATCGTGGCTGAGAAGAACAGGGTTTGACGTTCTTTTGGGAGGTGGCTGAAAATCTTACGGATGTCGTCGATAAAGCCCATGTCAAACATTCGATCAGCTTCATCGACGATCAAGGTGTCGCACCATGAAAGCGACATGGTTCGATCGTTTAAAAAATCTAAAACCCTACCTGGAGTGCCGACTACGACTTGAGAGCCCGATCGGAGTTTGATGATCTGCTCGCTGGCATGAACGCCGCCGACTACGAGAGCCACTTTGAGGTCTCGGCCTTGCCCGAGTTGCTCGAGGACTACACTTACTTGTTGAGCGAGTTCCCGAGTTGGAGTGAGTACGAGGGCTTGGATGGCGACTCTTGAGGTGTCGATTTTTCCGATGAGTGGACAGCCGAAACCGATTGTTTTTCCCGTTCCAGTTTCTGCTTTACCAATGACATCCTTGCCATTAAGAATGGGCGCGATAACTTTGGACTGGATCGGGGTAGGAGTGCTAATCCCCATCTTTTTTAGGGATTCTTTGACGTCCTCATGCAGATCGAAGTCGTCAAAGGATTGAAGCGTATCGGTTGAGGGGTCGGAAGGATTGTCGTCTTTGACTTCTTGAGAAGATTCTGAATTCTGTGATCCGTTCATGACTGATCGGGCTGAGAGACCCGATTGAAGATCAAATGATCTCGCTTGCTGCGAACTTTAGGGGTTAACCTAACCATGCCTTTGTCCCAAAATGAGGGGTGGCCGATTCTGGTTGGTTTCCACGCAGGGATCTTCATTGAGCCCCATTGGCTAATGGAGTACAGGCATTATTATTTTTTTGTACAACATTAATGAGATCGAATGTTCCTGCTTAAAGTTTTTAGCGGGAGTGGTCAACTTCGAATTGGTCGACTCTTTATCCCGGAATGATCTTCAATAGTTTCTAGGCTGCGGGAGCCCCATTTCGACTTAGCCTCTCAGGCTGTTTTCCTTTACTTTGTGCCCTTCTTATGGGCATTCCAATGTTGACTTGGGCCTCGGGTTTTTTTTACCACTTCACCAATTTAATTACTGGGAGGCCCTCACTTGGTTGGGCGGCCACCATTTGCGCAGATGATTCATCCCTCTCTAATTCATTTTGAGAGATGCGCAGGGGCAAGGATTGAGCATTCTCAAGTGGTCTAATTTCCAAATGGAAGTCTTGCCTGGAATTTGGGCGACTATAGAGGCGTTTCATTTGGCTTAGATCCAGCTCGGCCACATGCAGGAATAGGCGCAGATTATATTGGCGGGAATCATTCCTCGCGACTCTGCGTAACTTGAGCATGTTAAGGGCTTTCGAAAGTCAGGTTCAACCAACCATTCTATAAGAACCTGATCATGAATGAGATTGGTCTAAACTGCAAGCCCTCAATTCAATCTCTAGGTAAATGACGTTTTTTAAAAGACAGATGAACGAACCCTGGGTTCGGGATTTGAGAGTTCTGATAACTCAAGGTAATGAACCCTGGGTTGGAGGTAAATGTTTTTAATTTTATAGGTTATGGTTTTTACGGAGAATTTGGGAAGTTCCTCAGCGCCCACTCGTAAAGCTGATTTGATAGCTCTCCTGGATAGTCTTCCTGTAGCTTTTTTGCTTCCTCAATTGCCTTTGGGTCCCTCTGGGTGACAAGGATATAAACGTATTTTTTTCTTACGGCGTTGTTTTTTGGGAAGAGTTCTAATGCTAATTCGTAGGCTTTTTGAGCTTGTTGGAGGTTTTCTTGATGAAGTTTGAGCGCTGCTGAGTCTACTTCAAATTCCACTTTCATTAAGTCTGTCGAACCCTGGGAAGGAGAGCTGGGCTGAAAGACTTCGTTGAATGCTTGGTTTCCACGATATTGGAGCCATTTAAAAGAGAGCCCCTGGATGAAAGGGATAAAGCTCATGAAAGTGAGAGCCAAAAGTATAGAACCGGTGCGAGTCCATCTCGAATTCATTCGGAGCTGAAACTTTTCAAGCATTCGATAGCGCTCTGATTTCCAAGCTTTCACCACATGGAATAAGAGAAATGCTTGTATGGCAGCTAAGGATGCGGCTAAAAAATGAGCAGCAATAACTAAGTCGTAGGCAAAATAAGCGCTTAAGAAAAATGTGAAGATAAGAATCTCCTGACCCAGGGTTAGAGTGTGCACACTTTTTAAGCTCGAATTTTGACCTTGGGATCGGAAGGTTTTCTTTAAGGAGTAGCTGAGGGCTTTTTCGGGGCAAGCCTCGATGCAAAGGTGACAGCGGACACAATCAGAGTCCTTCACTTTACCAAAGACTTCCGTTTCGGCGTGCACATCCACAGCCGTCGGACAAGCTAGGGTGCAGGGAGGAATTGTGCTAGCTGGTAAAGAATAAAATGAACCCTGGGTTGGGGTGGGTTGAGAAATTGCTAAATCTAAGTCTTTTTGAAATTGGTTATTAACGCCATCGCTTGGTGAGGAATCACGGGGCATTTCGGGGGAAGCGCATGAACCCTGGGTTGGGGGGGAGCAGCT
>JANQLS010000059.1 GCA_028280485.1 Planctomycetota bacterium | reverse complement strand
GCGTCGCTCCACTAAAAATAGGCTAAAAGCCTATTTTTGTGATTTGCGTGATCCCACGCAAATATAATTAATTCCTGTTATTCAACAGGAACTAATTAGGGGAGGCGGGAAGATAGTGTAGAGCTTTTGAACGAGTGATGTCGATGAGTTTGAGGCTCACCACGTTGGCGGTGGCGGCACCGATTCCGAATCTTACGGCTTCTACCATGTTCTTCCCTTCGTCTAGTCCAACCGCGATTCCGGCCGACAAGGTGTCTCCTGATCCGATGGGGTTCACTTCTTGAACTTTTTTCGGGGTAAATTGGAAGACTTCGCCTTCACCGTAAAGAGTTAATGGCCCGGCGCCCTCGCTGATTAATATCCACTGCGGGCCCAATGAACTCATCGCCTTTAATGCATCTATTAATTTTGATTTACTCTCAATCTTGAAATTGATAGTCATCTCTAGTTCTTGTAAGTTCGGTTTTATTAATAAGGGTTTGAGCGATAAGATTTCTAAAAGTTCGGGGCCTCTAAAATCAGCGATGACTGGGGTGTCGCTCGATTGCATCAAAAGCTTATAGGTATCAGTGGGAGCTCCTGGCGGTAGTGAACCTAATAGAACAGCGTATTGACAATCTTTCACCAGTTCACTGTAAACGTTACAGTACTCTTGAAATTCTTCCTCCGTAATCTCAGGTGCATTTTGAACCAGCTCTGTCGTAACGTTATTTTCTTGATCGACAATTGTCGTACACAATCGAGTCGGAGATTGAACTTCAATAAATTCACTTTTGATGTCTAATTCAAGTAGGCTTTCGCGAGTCGCTCTTCCTAAGGGGCCTCCTATAGTCGTCAGTACCTTGACTTCACCCTCCAATCGTTTCCCGGCGATGACGGAGTTGAGAACCTTGCCTGAAGGACATTGAATGGCTTCTTTAGCCCGATTGACGGCTCCAAGGTCGAAGCGGTCAAAGGCGTAGATTTTTTGCCATGATGGACTCAATCCACTAAATAAAATCAAAACAAACTCTCCATAATCTGAGTGAGTTCTTCATCCGTAACTTCTCTTGGATTCCCACTCATGCTGTTCCCTCTAGATCCTTTGACAATATCAGGAATTTGATCTCTTTGAACTCCAACCTCACTCAGGCGGGTCGGTATTTTTAGTTCGGTTAATAGTTCTCGAATCTTATCACTCGCAAGTTCTGAAGCTTCGGCGTCGCTTAGATTTTCTAAACTCTTATCGAAGAGTTTAATGAATTTTGCGACTTCAGCCTCTCTGACGAAACGATTAACATCTAATGCTGAAGGCAACATTAATGCACAAGCTAATCCATGGGGAACATCGCAGTGCATGCCCAGGGGAGGAGCCACTCCATGAGCCAATCCTAAGCCCGAGTTCGCTAAACACAAGCCCGATAGATAGGCTGCTTTCGACATGGCTTCTCGTGCTTGTCGATTGTTGGGTTCATGAACGGCTTTAGAAATTGCGGGAAGAGCCAACTCTAAACCGTGCCAAGCTAAATGAGTGGTGAGTGAAGTTGCGCGCTTGGATAGGATGGATTCGATAAGTTGAGTCACCGCATCCATTCCGCATCTCGCTGTAACTTCAGCGGGAACAGAACAAGTGAGTTCGGGGTCGATGAGAACCAAGTCCGGCATCATCAAATTTGAACGCAAGCTTTTCTTGTAGGGCGGTTGGATCTCGGGATTAGAACTGATCACCGAATTTTTAGTCGCTTCAGAGCCCGTCCCTGAAGTTGTTGGCATCGCGAGAAAAGGTACGGGAGGAGTTTCGATCGAGTAACCCTTTCCCACTCCTTCTAAGCCGTCAGCTACCGATTGAAATTGCTGATTTGTGGCTACCGCACTGACCGCTTTGGCTAAATCGATGGCTGCCCCGCCACCGATTCCAATAACGAAAGATTGATCTGTGAGTTGTGGACGAATCGACTCCACCAGTTGATCGACATCTTCAACTCGAGGTTCTCTGTGAATCTCACCCAATTCAACGCATTCAATATTTTTTGAGGCCAAAGAATCGGATAAGGATTTTAATTCTCCGCTCGACTTCAGGTGTCTTGAGCCCTGAATCAAAAAAGCTTTCGTTCCTAATTGGGAAGCCAACTCTCCCAATTCATTACGGCGTCCCCACCCAAAGCAAATTTTTTGAGGTGAGAGAAAGTCAAAGGGAAGGGTCATTTTTAAACCTTCGTTTAAACGTTGATTTCTAAGTTCCCCTCGACGATTCGAGTGGCGAAAGTTCGAACTCGAGTTCTCGCCTTATTAACGCAAGAACCATCTTCCAAGCGAAATCTCCAGTCGTGAAGAGGGCAAGCAACTTCTCCTTGAACTGCGAGGCCTCCGGCTAAAGAATCTCCTTTATGGGGACAGGAATCGTCGATGGCGTAAAATTTTCCTGCATCCTGAAAAACAGCGATCGCCCTTCCTTGGAGGTCGATTCGAGTTCCCTGCGGCCCGGAGAATTCCTCCACTTTGCCTACGCTGTACCAAGTTCCATTTTCAGGAGGAGCTTCATTTTCTTTCGTGTCTTCAGTCAAGCCTAGACAGTCAGGAGAAAAACCAGGGATCTCCATTTCCAGTATCGTGTCGATGGCATCCACAACTTTGGTCAGGCCGGCACAGGGATAGGCACACAATACAGAATCTATAATCTCGTCGGGAGAAGCTCCTGCCTCAAGAGCCCTCTTTACATACTGACGCATGCCGCGTTGTGATCCTGCGATGACCTTTGTTACTACTGAAATTAAAAATCGAGTCTTGGGATCGAGGTGTCGAGCGGACTCGGCGAAGAACTGAAGTAAATGCTCAACGGCTTGAGGGCGAACTTCCTTGAGGTAGCGAAGCCCCTGAGAAGGTTTTTTAGGATCGGTCATGAATGGCCTCAAAAGAGTGAAAATGATTACGTGGATGCATCGAGCTGAACCACTTTTTAACATCAAACACTCTTTACGTAGACAAAAAAAGCCCTCACTCGAGGGGAGTGAGGGCTTTTCTGAAGACCTAATCGGTTTCCCTTGAATCAACAGGTGTTATTCAAGATAAGAAACCAACCAATTTAATAGGATTAAGTGTTCGATACGAATACGGGGAAGACCGCGTAATCCATTCGAATTCTGACTAAAGCATTTCCTTCGCTATCCAGAGCGAGTGCTTCACTGTCGGTGACAGGACGGATAAACGTCAGGTCAGAAATACCAGGTAATCCGGTTACTTCTGCCAAGTCAGCTTGTTTGATCACAACAACATAGAGTTGAGTCGTGAGGTTTAAGCTGATGAGTTGATCATTACCACGGTCGAAGAGCAGGAGGTTGTCGTCTCCGAGAATTCCTTCACTGAAGGTGATCTCGGGTTCGTTCAAACCAAATTCGATATCGTCGTCGGTAACTTGGTGATCTCTTCTTAAGAAGAGGTCGTTGGCGTTGGCGTAGAGAGTGACTCGACGGAAACCTTCGGGTTGGTTGTAGTCGAGTTTCAACATGTTGTTGGTATTTTCATCGAAAGCCAAAATCTCGGTGGTGCCAGGAAGATGGAAGGAGTGTTCGATCAAGAGATCCACATCCGATCCATCGCCAGGAGTACCCTGCCGAATGGTGAATTGAACTTCACCCTGTTGGCTGAAGAGATTGACAATGCTTCCGATCACCTTGCTCGTGTTATCTCGAACGACGTCGAGCATAAGGAAATTTGAAGTACTGTCTTCGTAGAAGAGAACTCGTTGTTCGCCGGGGATATTTTGAGGCTTGAACTGTGTGATATCGACAAAGAGGTTGTCGGTGACGGTTCGTACGGTATCCATTCTCAGGAAGCCTAAGACGTCGGCTAAGGGTGAGATTGGAGTGTTATCTGGCCAAGGAACTCCGTTGGCGTCGAATACGCGGAAACGTGCCGTGATATCGCCAGTGATCTTGTCTTGGCGGACGACTAAGAGTTGAACATCTTGATCAGGAACGGAGCTGATCAAAAGGATTTCAGCAACTCTCTCGGTAGCATTGTTGATCACTTCATTGAGAAGGTGGGCTCGGTTGAAGTTGAATGCTTGCAAGCGGATTTGTTGGCTGATGGATTGAGCGTCTGCGAGGATCGAGATGTCCAATTTTTGGTCGGGATCAGGACCGTCATTTTGAATGACGAACAAGGATCGAACATTCGTTTCGTAACCGAAGATGACATTGTCAAAGATGGTTAAGAAAGAATTGGGTGAGAAACTTGCTTTCGCAGTTGCGAACAATTGTGCGAGATCTTGTCTCGTTACAGTCGCGCTGGGGTCAGCGGATGTAAGAGGAGTCGCCTTGTCCAAGTCGGCTTTGAGAATTGTGCTCGACTCTTCTTCGAAGAAGACGAATTCAGTATCGGAAACCTGACCCATCAGAACCGTTCTGGGGTTGGCATCAGGGTTGACACCAATTTGATTAGGATTCACGGTACGCAGGACGGAATCACGGTCGAACTCAGCGTCTACTCTTGATTCCCCAGTTTGAGGATTGACGCCGGCTTCATTAACGGCGAGAGGAACAGGGGCAAGAAAAACTCCTGCAGAAGAAGAGTTCTTTCCATCACCCTGGTCACATCCTCCATTTAAAAGAAGGGAAACTGCCAGGAGGGCTAGTGAAAGGTGCTTAACCATTTCTTGAAACCTCATTTTACTCAAATCACCACGGGGGCTAGGTAATGAATGTATTTTAGATAGCCCCATTGGGGTACCTTCTACTTGCTTTTTCATGTCTCAATTTTACTTCGCGATCGGAATACTCCGTTCGAGAAGTTGTCCCTCTTGCTCTGGAGCCAAAGCATCGATAGGAACTTCAATCCGCTTGTTCTTAACTGCGCTTGGTTCTAATTAGTTCCTGTTTTTTGAACATGAACTAAGCTGAGTTGATTTCAACTCAAACGAAGTCGAACAAAAGTTCATGTAAGCTTCAGAGATCTGAAACTCAATTAGAACCGTCAAGAATAAAGCGATATCGTCAATAAATGAAGTCTAGAAACAGAAGAGCACCAAATCTTGATGCTCTTTACTTCATTTTTGAAGTCCGAGTTAATGCGCAAGACCTTAACTCATCAATGTTTTTAGCCCGAGAGTCGTCCATATGAATCTGTTCGAATCAAATACAACACACTATCTAAGAAAAGATTGATAATGAGACCTGCGCCCATGGTGGGGCTCAATCTTTTCCTTAAGCATTCGAAAACACTGTGATTCGAAAACACCGTCAGACTTAGAGTTAACGGGTATGTAAATTCGGACGTAGGAAGGATCAGGACAGCTGCCATTTTACAGGCCAATTTCGCCTATTTTCAACTCCCATTTTCAATCCATCAAGACTTTCTCGATGAATTGATTTTTTCGAGGCTTGTTTTTGCAAGTGCTTTTATTTTAATATCTTAGTGTTCTCGCGATGAGCCCTGAGGGTGCGCTTTGGGGGGTGATGACGAAAAGCTCCTCAATTAGATTTCAGTAAAATGCTCCTCATCACCATGAAATCGGGCCAATTCTTGCAGTAGGAAATGCCCATTTGAGCCCACTCAACTCGTTTTTAATCCAGATCTGGAACAGTTTTCATGCACGAATCTTGGACTTGGGGAAATCCCCCCTTCTTTGCTCTTATCCGTGGCCCTTTTGGCCGCGCCGGTTATCAGGTGGCGACCTTGATTCAAGATGACGACTTTATGAATAAAATTGTCCTCTTGTTCTCGTGCCGAGAGAAGGCCGATCTGTACCGTCAGAAAAATCCCCAAGATCACAACGATTGGAAGGTGGGGGATCTCCCGAATTGGAAACGCCTCCATTTTTTCCTCGATAGCATGAAGCCCACGGCTTCTCGGATCTGTCTTAACTTCGAAGCTGAGAAGGGTTCAAATAATCTATCCGTCTCACTGGAAGAGGTTTTGCCGAGCCTGGAGCAGAAAGCTGAGGAAGCTTCGCCCTCAACTGATGATACTTAGCGGGCTTGGAGCCAGCTCGAAAGTGTACTTCTTCTGAGAATGTCGAATGTCTCCATCGATAAGAATCGGTACATCTTCAGAGAATTCGAGCTGAAAGGGGCCTGGGCTTTGATGGTAGACAATCGTATCACTGAGATCGAGATGTTGACCTTGCCCTACCTTTTGAAAGAGTTTTAAGTAAGAGGTTCCAGTTCCGGCACGCACCAGGCAGAGATCTAAAATTTGATCGTCGTAGGCTGCTTTCGGGCAGGGAATGAAATTACCTCCCAGGGAACGTTCGTTCCCAATGAAGATAGCTAAGACTGTTTCCTCGATACTTTGACCCTCGATCTTTGTTTCTACTTTTAATAAGTTTTTACCTTCACGTTCGAGTCGCTTTTGCTTTTGAAGGCCGAAGAGGGCTAATAAGCGGTAGATTTGTGGGCCCATCGGTGTTGTCAGGTATCTGAAGAAGGCATTTTCTCTTAAATTGTCATACTTGTTGGCGATGACGGCAGGGAAGCCTAAGGCGACACTTTGAATCATGTACTCGTAAGCTTCACCCTCGCCGATAGTGATCTTCCAAACATCCAGCTTTTTAAGTTGTTGAGAATGAAGAGCTGTTTTACAAGCTTCCTCTGGAGTTAGAGGGAGTTTGAGCCCGCGAGCTAAATTGTTTCCAGTTCCGGCGGGGATGATCCCTAATTGAGTCGACCCTGGAGTTTCCTGTTTAAAAAGCCAATTCACAACAGCATTGATAGTTCCATCGCCACCGAGTGTAATAACGCGTTCCGGTGGAGCATCGAGTTGATGGAGTTCACTCAGGCTTACCCACTTTATTTTGGTTGATGCAGACTGGATCAGTTGCTCAACCTTTGAAGCAATTTTTCTTCCCCGTTTGGCTTTGGGATTGTGAATAAGGACCCAAGGAGTCAATGGAAACCCTTTACTGATGATGGTTTTGAAAACAAAAGCGATGGAAACAGAAATGATGGTATCAAATTCTTCGCGATATCTTCGCTTTAGTCTTTATTTGTTTTTCGTGTTTTCGGTTGTTGCTTGTACTCAAGAGAAAGTTGAGCCTGAAAAACAACCCGCTGAAAAAGACACTTCAACAACACTCGATGCCCCTTCGAAGGCCCCTCCAGAGGAAGATCCTGAATTTGTGACTCGTGTGGCTGGTTTTAATAAGAAAACCGGTGCACGTCAAATCAGTCCTCAAGAACTGGCTAAAAAATTATCTGAAAACGAGAAAGTTATTCTAATCGACGTTCGAGAAGAAAAAGAATACCAAGTCTCAAGCCTGTCGGGTTCTAAGTGGATTCCACCTGCAAATATTGCTTCTCAAGACAAACCTGAAAATTTAGACGACGTTACTGTCGTTACTTTTTGTACGGTGGGATATCGAAGTGGAATGGCGGCGAGGGCACTCGAGCTTAAATGGGGAAAGCCGGTTTTTAATTTAGACGGTGGCATCATCCGGTGGTTTAACTTCGGAAATCAAGTGATCGATCCCGCTACTAAAAAAGCTGTAGACAAGATCCATCCCTACGATGCTTCTTGGGGGAAATATGTGAAGGAGCGATAGTAGTAGGCTCGACCTTCGAGCCGTATTTCTTTACTAACCCAATGAATGGCATATTAAAAGGAGCTTAACTCGCGAGTTAAGCTCCTTTGTCTTTTTATGCTCTGTGACAAAGTCATGTCAATTCTCTTTGTACGGCTCGAAGGTCGAGCCTACTACTATTCCGGTTGCTGCTTGCCGATACAACCGGTGTAGGTGAGTCCGCCGATGACCGCTCCAATCATGGGAGCGAAGAGATAAACCAGTAGGGTGTCCCAAGCACTCTGGCCGTTAGGACCGGGAAAGGCGATTTCTCCCCAGCCCGCGAAGTAAGCGACAATTCGGGGCCCAAAATCTCGAGCGGGATTGAGGCAGGCTTGAGTCATCGGGCCTAAGATCGCAACTAACACTAAGACGGTAGCTCCAATAAATAGCGGTGCGAGGCCGGCCCCGGGGGCACCTTTGTTCTTTTTGTCAGTTAGGGCGAAGACCATAAAGGCGAGGAGAGCTGTACCCAAAACTTCGGCGAGCATCGCTTGTGAAGTGGTAATCGTATTGCTAACCGTATCTCCTTCAGGTTCGTGGATTCCTACTGTGGGGTTCGGAAAGTATTCTCCGTACATTGAAGCTGTCACCTGGCTCCCAAACTCACCCCGAGTAATATTATTATCGAGTTCGTATTTTTCGATTGTGGAAGCAAAGATTAGGTACAAGAACAATGCGGCTAAGGTGGCCCCAATAAGCTGGGAAATCCAGTAGGGGAGTATTCGGTTTTTAGGAAATCCACCCCAGGCGGCGAGGGCTAAGGTAATAGCAGGATTGATATGAGCGCCACTGATGTTCATCGTGGCAAAAACACTCAGTGTGACCGCCAATCCCCAGACAATGGCGACCTGTCCCACTCCCGAAAGTCCGTCTGTGGTCACGGCGGTGTGAACTGCTCCACAACCCAAGAAAACAAGAATAAACGTACCAGTGATTTCGGCAATACAACACGAATAGAGGGAGGGCTCTTTTTTACTCATAATGATTTGGGGGATATAGTCTCTGTTGAATAAGTGGGTTGAATAATTGGGTCGAATAATTGTGGGTTTTGACCTCAACCGACGGAGAAATAGTTTAATCGATTTCTACATTTATATTTGTTTCAAAATAGATAAAAGCTAAGAAATAAAGTGATTTGCTCTTAACAATAATTTTACTTCAAGGAACATCGTTACCAGTTGAGGCCGTCCAAATTTCAAACCACTCCTGATGGTTGAGTTCGATACTTAGCGATCCCGTCGCGCTTTTGATTCTCTCGATCTTCCCTGAACCTAATACCGGAATCATCCGGCTTGGATGTTTCATCAACCAGGCCAACACCACTTGGTCGAAGCCGACTTCACGTTCTTGAGCGATGCGATCGAGTGCGGCCCTCACTCGAATGGCTTTATCCGATTCCAAACTAAAGAGCCCACCCTGATGAAATGGAGACCATGCCATCGGGGACAACTCCAGTCGTTGACATTGATCCAATGTTCCATCCTCAAAGGCCTCGAGGTGAAGTGGAGATACTTGGACTTGATTTGTAACCAAGGAAGATTCCATTCTTGAATTCAAGAGGTCAAATTGGCCAGTTGTAAAATTGCTGACTCCAAAATGGAGCACTTTGCCTTGCTTCTTGAGTTCAGCAAAGGTCGCGGCAACTTCGCTGGCATCCATCAAGGGATCGGGGCGATGGATGAGAAGAAGATCGATATGGTCCGTTTGGATCGTCTGAAGTGAGTTTTCAACCGAGGCAATGATGTGTTCTCGGCGAGTATCGTAGTGCTTGATTCTATTTTCAGGGCGTCGGTCACTAACGGGTCGGATTCCGCATTTAGTGATGATTTCCATCTGGGATCGTAATCCCGGCTGAGCCTTTAAGACTTGCCCGAACAGTGGCTCACTTTGAAAATCTCCGTAGAGATCAGCCAGATCAAAAGTCGTGATTCCCGTATCCAAAACGGCTTCAACAAATCGGGTGGATTCCTCAGTACTGATATTCCAATCGGCTAATCGCCACAAACCGCAGGCGAGGCGACTTAAAATGGGTCCACGGGGTGTTAATGATTGTCTCATTGTGATCATTCTGAATTTAGTGTAGTGGTATTTCTTAGTAGTAGGCTCGACCTTCGAGCCGTATTTCTTTGCTGTCCCTAAAAAATGGCCTTTTAAAAAGAGGCGGAGGCTCTACTAAGAAACAGTATCATCTCGCTTCATACGGCTCGGAGGTCGAGCCTACTACGAAAAATCGCAATCAGCCATTTTGACGAGTTTGGATCTTCATTTCCGCAATAGATAAATGTAGATAAAGTCCTTGCCCACAGCTAACAAATTTCTATTTTTTAAAGAGGTACAATCAGCGGATTGTCTTTAGCTAAGGTAAATTACAAAATATTAGGCCAAAATCAATCGCCCTGGCTAATGATGAACGCTCGCAAAGAGACTCACATGAAGAGAAGAGATGACTCAGCCTTCCGATGAAGGCTCACCAGATTTATTAATGTTCCACGCATCCTCAAAATTCCTCACTTTCAAGCTCGCCCGAATCTGCTTTTTCGTCTTTTGCTGGATTGGATGGCTTTCCTACCCCTTGCCCGGAGAAGAAGATCCTAAGGCTAAAATTCGTCCCTCGAGTGCAGCGATTCAAGATAAGTTAGATCGAGAGGGAACGAAATTAAAAGACCGTCGTGAAGATGAAAATGAAGAGCAACTTCCTTTCTTGCCCGGGTGGGTTGCATTGGACAGACCTTCATCCGATCAAAATCGAGTCGTAGAAGCCATTCGAGTTCAGAAGGGGCCCAAGATCGATGGGCGGCTCGATGATGAAGTTTGGAAAAACATACCCAATGGCGGGCCTTTGATCCAAGTGACTCCTTTGACGGGAGAGGAGCCCACTGAAGAAACGATTTTTAAAATCTGTTACGACGATGAAAACATCTACGTGGGAGTTCTCTGCTACGATTCTGAACCCGACAAAGTTCTCGCTCGGGAGATGGCTTTAGATGGGCGAGTGGGTTCCGATGACTACGTCGAAATGATCTTTGATACTTTCCATGATCGTCGAAATGGTTACTTCTTTCGTGCGAATCCTCTCGGAGGTCGCTACGACGCCCTTGTCACCAACAACTCTAACTTCAATTACAGTTGGGATGGGGTTTGGACGGTCAAGGGGCAACTGCACGATCAAGGATACAGCCTCGAGTTTGTCATCCCCTTAAAGTCACTGAGCTTTAATCCCAATTCGTCTACATGGGGATTTAATATTACTCGGAACATCAAGCGAAAGTTTGAACGGAATCGATGGTCGGGAGCCCAACCCGAATACCGAACGAGCACTGTTTCAGAGGCCGGAACCCTGTCGGGATTAAAGGGGCTTAAGCAGGGGATCGGATTAGAACTCACGCCTTACATTCTTGGAAAGATTTCTCATGACGATAATGCCAACGATACGGATGGGGAATTCGAGACCGGAGGAGAGGTTCGTTATCGTATCACGCCAAACCTTCAAGCCAGCCTCAGCTACAACACGGATTTCGCCGAAACGGAAGTCGATTCTCGAAGAGTCAATCTCACTCGATTCCCTTTGTTTTTTCCTGAGAAGAGAGACTTCTTCTTAGAAGACTCAGGTATCTTCGATTTTGCTAATTTAGACGACGATGAATTCCTTCCTTTTTTTACGCGGAGGATTGGACTATCGAGCTCAGGGACTCCTGTTCCCATTATCATGGCAGGGAAGGTCACGGGACGAATTCAAGATTACAATATAGGGGTCATCGATGCTCTCCTCGATGATCACGATAGTTTTGATGAAAAGAATGTCTTCGTAGGGCGAGTTTCTAAAAATGTGTTGGAGCAATCCACTGTAGGTGCACTGACAACGATCGGTAGTCCAGACAGTAATGATGAAAATGCGGTCGTTGGCGGAGATTTCAACTATCGCACCTCAAAGTTTTTAGGCGACCAAATTTTTACCTCAAGCGCGTACTTACTTTCCAGCTTCACTGAGAGCTATAAGAGTGAAGACAATCTCGCTTTCGGGGGGCATGTCGGTTTGCCCAATGATCTCTACGAAGCTGGATTCACCTTTTTCCAAGTGGATCAAGACTACAATGCTGGGTTGGGATTCGTCCCTCGAAAAGGGGTTCGTTATTACAGCGGAAACTTTAGCTTTGAACCCCGCCCAGAAGCCGAGTGGTTGCGTAAATATTTTTTCATCTATAACACTAAGTATGTTACGGATCTCTCGAACCGCATCGATACGGCGCGCCATCGCTTAACCCCAGTTTATCTTTTGTTTGAAAGCGGTGAAGAACTCTATTTTCGAGCCGAGAGAGAGTACGATGCTCCCGAAGAAGATTTTGAAATCAGCGAAGGAGTCACCATTCCTGCTGGAAGGTACTGGTGGGACGAAATGTCGGTGGGTTGGGAGACAGCTAGTAAGCGCTTCTTTGAATTAGAAGGAGCCTTTACCTTCGGTGAGTTTTACACGGGACACCGAAAGTCCTTCGACTTTGATTTAGATCTTAAACCTTTCAAATACGCTCGAGTTAGCTTGGGTTACGGACTCAATAGGATCTATCTCGATGAAGGGGATTTCGAAACACGATTGGGGCGAGTTCGTTTGCAGATCAATTTCAATCCCGATCTCATTTGGTACAACCTCGTTCAGTACGATAACGTCTCCGATAGCGTGGGATTTAATAGTCGCCTTTTCTGGGAGTTTCGACCCGGTTCGAGAGCCTATCTGGTATTGAATCAAGGTTACGACCGTGATAATGGAAATCTCGACTTGGGTATGTCCGAATTGTCGATGAAGGTGAGTATGTCGTTTAGGTTTTAACAGTTATGATGGTCGCGGCTGTCGGCCGCTCCATCGTGAAAGTTCGCTTTGCTCACTCACTTCCTAAAGAATATGGGAGAGTAGCAAAATCCCGTTAACCCGTTAACTAGCCCGAAGCGTGAGCGAGGGGACGATACGTTGAATGGATGTCAAATAGCTTCAATCTACGCAGTGTGGAAATGATTCAATTCCAACAAACGGTCATGATGAAGTAACAAAAAAAAGCCCAGCGAAGTAAAAGCTTCGCTGGGCTTTTTTTACGCTTAAACAAATTAATTATTCGCGGCACCCGACCGAATCCAGCTTTCGATGATCGAAAGCCTGTTGGGATCGGTGATATCCATACTCGTTCTCGAAAGACAGTTTTGAGTTGGGTTCGTCACGGGATTGACGAGTTTCCAAAGTGTACTGTTATTGAGGGCGGTATCCCCTCCTCGGTTATCGACAAACTTAGCAGTGCTAACACCATCGCCGGTTCCACAAGATGCATTTACATCTACGGTACTCGCCCAAGATGAGTTAGCATTCGAACTAAAGCCCGGAGAGTTGAAGAGGTGACAAGATCGAGAGCCGCCACCGCAACCTTGGAAAATTTCGTTCACCGATAAGAACCTTGCTCCCACGGGCACCTCAATGTTCCTCGTGGCATCAGCAGCTTGCTCACCTTGAGGAGGAGTATCGGTAGCGATCAGGGTCACCTGAGTTCCTCCGTGAACCGAAGTTTGGACGGTGGCGATCGAGTTTTTAGGTGCGTCGAGGAAAGTCGGATTCAGAGTATTACCTCCTGCGTCGACGATATCCCAATCGTAAGTGATACCTGAATCATCTCCTGTGTCAGGATCGATCGTGTCACTCGCATCGAGAGTGATCGTTTGGTTCACATAGGCTCCTAAAATATCGGGAGCGTTTTGAGCGGGAATTACTGTGTCGTTTACCTTCAGGACAATCTGGGGTCCTTGGTTGGGGCGGAACCTTACATCGATGGGAGCAGAACAAGTGCTCTGGCCGCCATCGGGATCCGTTACAGTCAATGTCGCGGTTACGGTGAAGTCATTCATGCCTTGGCGATCATAAGCGTGAGTGACCACCTCTCCGGTGGCTGAAGTTCCGTCTCCGAAATCCCATTCGAAGGTCAGTTGGCTATTTGCTTGTTCTTGGTCACTTGAAGAAGAGGCATCAAAAGTGGCCGTTTGATTGGTGAATATGCCTTCGCCATCGGTGGTGACTTCAAATGCACATATCGGTTGAGCGTTCACGAAGAATACCGTGAAGCAGAACTCATCAGAGGTTGCTCCGTCGTTATCCGTGACGACCACGGTGACGAAGTGATCGTCAGCCCCATTGAAAGTCATTTCTAAAATGGGAGTGTCTGTATTTATTGGATTGCCATCGTTATTGAAATGCCAATTGTAGTTAACGATCTCACCATCGGAGTCTGTAGATTCACTCGCATCGAAGGTGAAGGTAACTGGATTTCCTAAATCTTGATGGGTTTCTGGGTTGACGGTCACACTACAAGTGGGAGCGGCGTTAACTCGAACGGTGGTTGTGCAGCTTGAGCACGCGCCGTTGACATCCGTTACTCTTAAGACCACTTCGTAAGTTCCAGGGTCGCTGTAAGTGTGAGACACTTGGTCACCGGAACCGGTGTTTCCATCGCCAAACTCCCAAATGTAGGTCGCGATTGCAACTTCAGATTGACTGTTCCTGCCATCAAAATTGAAAGCCGTACCGGGATTCGCAACTTCTTTATCAGCGACGATTTCACAGGTCGGACCGCCTTGAGAGAGTTCATCTTCATCGAGGAAGAGAAGCACACTTCCCGAGTTTTCAGAAGCTCCTACATTGGTGGCTTGAGTGAGGTAGGCGGCAAAGACCGAACTATCACAAAGTTCGAGAGGGGCTTGGAAGCCCGCCAAGATGGGACGTTCTGAAGGTCCATTCCCATCAGCTCCTCCGCCAGATATGCTGAGTCTTTTTCCTCTCACTTGATCTTCATCGAAGAATGTATTGAGGTCGACGAGAATCACATCGGTGAAATTGTTGTTATCCGTAGGTCGGTCGGTATCGAGATTCGATGCATCGGTTTGATAGACGATGGCGTTTCCGCGAGGGCTGAGGTCGGGGAATCTTGATCCGCCATTACCAGGAGTGCCGGATTCACTCGTCGTTTTAGCTTGACTGATGAGGGTGGTCGATCCACCCGTTCTTGAGTCTCGGAGGAAAATATTCGGGATAGCTGAAACTGCTTGCGGGGCAATGAGGTCGGTCTTGTCAGACTCGAAGACGATTAAGGCCTCAGATCCTTGAGGATTCAAGGCGTGAATGTCGGCATTGCGACAATCGCCGGCTGTACCTTCTTGACCGTTGGTTCTTAAGCTCGCTCGTTTTACAGTATTTGGAACTGCAGCATTGTCGAAGGCAGCCCAGAAGATATCTTGAACGTTATTATCATCATCTAAAACGAGGTCGGTGGCTGTCGATTGCCAAGTGACCACGGGGCCATTGGAACCCATTCTGGGGTTACTCGAAGCACCATCGCCTCCACTGGTAGCATTGCCTTCAGCTCGACTTAAGAGAGAGGTCGTTCCAGAGGGGATGGAGGTAATATAAACGTCGCTCAGATCAGCTCCATTGTTATCTTGAAAGTTCGCTACTAGATTTGTGGCTTGGGATTCGTAAGCAATAATCTCTCCGGTCTCATTCATCGAAGGATTTTGTGAAGCAGCGTTTCCACTGATTCCTCCGCGTTGACTGATGTGTTGTGAGCTTGAGGATCTTACAATGCGAATTCCACCTTGTTCAGGATCGCCGTCGGGGTTTTGGTTGACGAAGACATCGAAAACTTGACGGTAGATGTCCGTACTGGGACTCGTGGCTACCGAAGTGAGGTTCGTTGCATTAGAGCTGTACGCCACGATTAAAGTTCCAACACGATCACTTGTATTTATCCCTTTAAGATTTATTTGGAGGGCCGGGAGGTAAGTGATCGTCGGAGAGAATGAACTTCCGTTTCCAGTTGAGGTTCCGTTAGGGATTAAACTTACGGCTTTAATATCTTTGACGGCACTCTGGTTGTCACAGATCATGCCGCCGTTGATCCATTCGTCGACGCGTCGATCCCATTCGGTTTTTGAAATGGGAGCCGTGCCGAGTTGAGTGGGGCCAGGGCCGTTGTCTGGGACTAAGCCGCTCGAGATTGCCCAATCGATTTTGGTATCGTGGATCATGTGCTCGCGCACGTCGCCATCGAAGTCTTTAATTTGCTCACAGAGTTCTTCAACGGTTTTGCCTCGGAAGTCGAGTTCGACTGGAGGGGCTTCCCAAGCGACATTCGTGATGCCGGAAGAGGCGTCGGTATGGCAAAGACTACAATCTGAATCTCGACCCCCAGTGTGCTCTGGAACGGTGGGATTGACTGGATCGTTGAATCCATGACAGTTGACACAGCGTTCATGGCGAATGGTTTCAACGAATGCTTGTTCAAAGGTGATTCCACCGTTGACGACGGCAGCCACAAATACATCCGAGGTATCGTTGCCGTCAGAGGGAGGATTGGTTCCTTTTACCAAGGGACCTTGACCATCGACGTCGTCGGCTTGGGCTGCGGTGGCGAAAGCAGTGAAGATGACTTCTAAAGAATTTCCACCGTCGATTGGAATGCGAGCGCCGACCACAGATTTCTCCGTGATCTGGGCTCCATTCTCCGTCAACGCGATCCCAGGGTTAAACCCGAGGCTCAAGTTGTTGGTAGGAGTGAGGGTGGGTGAGTTGTTGTTATTGGAGCTAGGGAGCCCGCTCGAACAGGCATTGACTCCGATGAGACAAAGGATGCCGAGAGCCAAGCTGAGGCTCGTCTTGATCACCTTGGAACTCAAATTATTCTTTTCAACCATTATGAATCCATTCGTGTTATTCCTTCGGATGCTCAACCTGTTAGGTGCAAGGAATCGTTGTTGTGAGAGCATCTCCGTCAAGGATGAAGCTGCAAGAAGCTTGCCGGTTTATAAACCGTTCATTTAGGAGCACATCCGCGCTCCAATTCGAGAGATTAACTATTCGCTTTTAAGTCGAAGGTCCAACCGACTCCCAGACTGACCCAGAAGTTTTCAGAATCTATGTCGATGAGGTCGAACCAATCTCGGATCTCACTATCGATGATGGTGGAGGCCCCTAAGCCGAGAGTCACTGTCGTTGCTTCATCGAAGATGTAGGTCAGAGCAGCTGTTCCCCGAAGATCGGCCAAACCTGCGGCATCGACACCATAGGTCCAATCGGAATGATTTTCTTCTGAGTAACCCAAGCCAACGCCCAGGTCGACTCTAAAGAGATCATTGATTTGAATGCCTTTATTGATCTCGCCAACAAAGTAAAATCCATCCACTTCGTCGGGATCGTAATCCATGCGAATCGAAGGAGTGAAGCTATAGATTTCCTGTTCGAAGAGAGGCTTAGAGATCATCATAAAGAATTCGGTGGTTGAACCACGAACTCCGTTGGGGAAATCGGATCCATTGGGAAGGATGTAAGCGAGAACCCCTACGGCCGCGTTCACTGGGATTCCGAATTCGCTGAGATTGGGGGAGTACTGTGCGGTGAGATCGATTTCACTGAACTTCCCTCCTTGACCTTGAGGGAACCAAGCTTTTCCCGTGTCGTCTTGGAGGTTTAAATTCGCCCAAGAACTTAGGGTGAGGAAGCCAAGGTCGGTTTCAGAATTGGGGAGAGCGAGGGGGAGGTCCACGTTGAGATCTCCTTGAGCTACTCCTTTTTCTACTTGAACCATACCTCGATGGTTGTGTTGTGAGGCGATTCGAGCCGATGATCGAACAATAATGCTTTGATTTTTATTAAGAAGGCACCCACCCGTCACCAATAGTGTTGTTGCCAATAGAACACATAAAGAAAGCTGTTTCATTTTTGATACAACCCAAGAAAGAGTAAATGAAATCACTATTTGTAGTTGGAAGTCATCGAACCCCTAACGATTCGTCAAATAGTGTGTACCTGTTGAAGGTAATGGAAGTGATGTACGGAATCTAACGTACTGCTTCCCCAAAACCGGTCGCATAAAATATGAATGCCTTCATATTTTTACGAAATGAAAAAAAATCAGCGATCTCCCGAACTGACCCGTCCGGTGATGACCACGATTTTCATTAGTATCTTATAAAGTGGAAATACTGATTGAGATATAGTATTTCACTATAACGTATCTCCTGGATAGAACGCTAAGCTCACTTGGGGATTCCTCAAAAAATAGTGATTTCAGTCCACACAAGGGATATGAAAAAATTTAAAATTTAAGAAAATCCCGGATTGACTTTTCTTCATTGAACAAAAGGAACCTGGCATGCGCTGGATCTTAACTCTCTTCGCTCTATTGAGTCTTACAGTTTCAACTTCGAGTTGTAACCTCTTGCACCACACTGAAAACTATCCCAACGGGCAAGTTAAAAAAGAAGGTCCTTTGACCATCATGGGACTACAAAAAGGGGTTTGGAATTATAATTACCAAACAGGTCAATCTAAGGCTCGGGGAAGCTATGCTGACGACGTTCAAGAAGGTGAATGGATCTATTGGTTCAAGAACGCCAATAAAGAGATGACCGGTCATTTCCAAAAGAAACGACGATGGGGATTTTGGGAGTATTGGTATGGAGACGGTGTTCCCAAAGCTCGAGGGCGTTTTCATGACGGTCGAGAAACTGGCTATTGGACTTATTGGTCGCGTGAAGGAAAGAAGATTGAAGAGGGAGACTTCCGTGATGGCCGGTTGGTCCATCATTGGACTTACTATCACCCCAACGGTCAGAAAAAAAATCAAGGTTACTATATCGATGGAGTCAAAGCCGGTGTTTGGAAGTCTTGGACTTCGAATGGAACCGAAAGCCAAAAGGTTTACGCCTTACCGGCGGGCTATGAGCTGGTTGAAGAAAAATGGCCAGATGGAAAGACCAAGCGGAGTGGGTTTTTATATCGAAGCCAAAAAGTCGGGCGCTGGGTAAGCTTCCACCGAAACGGAAATCGCAGGTTAGAAGCCGATTATATTCAAGGTGAGCCTCAGGGCCCGGTAATGCTGTGGGGAGGAGAAGGGGAGCCACTAGCAACTGGAAGTGTAGAGCGAGGCCGCCTCAGCGACGATTGGTCGGTGTGGATCAACGGAAGCATCCAACCGATGGGATTTGATAACATCAAACCTGCAGGAGTCCATCGCGGTCAATGGTCCCCAGCGAGTCTCGCCGACGAAGTGGGGATGGATGATGTCGCTCGTACTTGGTTAGCCGAAATCGGGGGAGCCACTTCCGAAGTGGTAAAAATGCCTTCACCTAATTCTGATCCCGAAAAAGGTGTCGTCATCCGAGTGCCAGCGAAAGCTCAGCCCTGGACGGTGGTCGAAGAAGAAAAGCTTAAGTATTACGTCAAAGCTTACGAAGAAGGGGTGAGTTACCGTCCCGTAAATATCCCTGGAAGTAAGTACATCCCCGTGGCTAAGAAGGATCGTCGCGATGATTCGAAATCCCGTGAGCTCGAGGGGAAGCAACTTCCTTGGACTCAATTTCAAGCCGCGGATGGGAGTTCAGTCGATTTAAAATCGCACCACGGTAAGAACAAAGTCATCATGGTGATCCTACGAGGGTTCGCCGGCCAGGTTTGTGTTTATTGCGCAAGTCAAACTAAAGCTTACGCGAAATCCAAAGCCTTTCAAAAACTCGACGCATTGAACACGAAGGTCTACGTGGTTTATCCTGGACCTGAAGGGGGAGTGGACGCGTTTTTAGAGGCTTATAGTAATAGTTTCGGAGAAACTGGAACGAAGCCTCCCTATCGTATGCTTTACGATCCTGACTTAGCTTTGGTCGAAAAATGGGGTATTCGATCAGATTTAGCAATTCCAACTACCATCATCCTGGATGAAAGTGGGAGAATACGATGGGCGTACGTCGGAACGAGTATCGAGGATCGTCCTTCCGCTGAAGAGTTGATTCTTCAAGTGGAGAAGTTGGATAAGGATTAAGGTATCTCTAATAGATTCATCCCGTCGCTTACGCTCCGGGCTAGTTAACTCATTTAATTAGCTCGATGCGCTTTCAAGGTGATGTGAAATCCATTAACTAGCCCGGAGCGTGAGCGACGGGATGGAAATTGAATTTGTTTTTTTAATTAAGACAAGCATTTAGGGAATCGGGCTAGGGCAAGCCCAACCCCTTCAAATGCAAGCTTGTAGAGCCACCCCTTGTGGGTGGCCATCCAAAGCAAGCATTAATTATTCAAAAGGAATCAGTAACAGAGCCGTATGAGTGACAGTGACCACACTCAATTTTTAGACTTTGAAGAATACCCTCAGATTCCCGATGTGACGATCACAGGAGAAATCGGTCGTGGAGGTATGGGGGTTGTTTATAAGGGAAAACAAACCTTTCTCGATCGCGAGGTCGCCGTCAAGGTCTTGGGAGACATCTCTCAAAAGGGAGAAGCCTTCGCGAAGCGTTTTCAACGTGAGGCTAAAATTCTCGCGGGGATGACCCACGCGAATATTGTGGGTTGTTACCAAGCGGGTACTACTCACGATGGGCAAAGTTTCATCGTGATGGAGTTCATCGATGGTCCGAATCTTCAAGAAAGAATTGAAGAGCACGGTAAACTCACTCCGAACCAAGCTATTCAGCTCTGTCGAGATGTGGCACTTGCCTTAGCTCACGCTCATGAATCCAACATTATTCACCGGGATGTCAAACCCGAAAACGTTTTACTGAAACGCTCAACGAACAAAGTCTCTGAGTTTCCATTCGAAGTTAAGCTTGCTGATTTGGGTTTAGCGCGTTCAACAGAGAGCGATCCGAGCAACCCAAATATCACACAACAGGGACAGGTCTTCGGAACGCCATCGACGATGGCTCCAGAGCAATTCGATGATCCTGACGGGGTGGATCACCGAGCGGATATCTATGGTCTTGGTTGTGTGATTTATCATTCCGTAACCGGTCAGGTCGCTTATGCGGGAAGTACGTTAAGAGAGATCATCACTCGAAAGAGCGCTTCTTATACTCCGAAGCCTAGTCATGCTGATTCCTCTGTTCCCGGTCCGGTTTGTAAGTTAGTCACCGAGATGTTGGCTTACGATCGCGATAAACGCCCCCGTACTTACGAAGAACTCATTCAACGGTGTGATCGCACTCTTCAAGAGTTGGACACTCGTTCCTGTGCTAACGGGGGAAAGTCCAAGCTCATGCCTCTTTTAGGCGTCACGGGATTAGTTGCAGTGATGATCTTAGTGGCAACGATTATCTTTAGCGATCCGGGGCCAAAAGAACCGGATTCGAATACTGAGAATCAAAATACAGCTCAAAATGGAAGCTCGGCCGGAAAAGGGAATCAGGATAAAGAGAACAATCAAAAAGACAAACTCGTCGAAGGCAATACGGGCAAGACCGGCGGGAATGAAAATTCCAAAATAGGATCAAAAGACGACAATAAAGATGATGATAAAGATCCTGAAAATAATGGTGAAAAACTTACCCAGCAAAATCCCGTACCCCAAAAAGTCTTCAGAAAGAAAAGTGTTCAACTATTAATCGGATCTACGGACTCGGCTGTAGCAACAAAATCATCTCCCATCGAGCTTGAGTTTAAATTAGAAGAAGCACTCGCTTCTCAACCGAATGTTCCACTTCAAGCTTTAACGTTTGATTTGGATTTAACTTCGATTTCGCTCTCCGAACGACAAACTGTTTCCATTTCCTTAGAAGAACTTTTGGCCTCCCAAGAAGAAGAGGTTAAGAAAAAAGACGCTAAGCCACTCGAAATTCGATGGAAAGCGAACGCTACGGATCAGCATTCTCTTGACATAAGTCAGAGCGGTGCCTTAGGGATCCGTTTTGATCTACCCGAGGCCCGTCAAGAGTACACGGTGAATGTAGAAGGGGAAATCGCAGGCGATGAGAACCATCCGGGTTGGGCTATTAAGCTTCCTCTCAAAATTCAAGCTATCGATGATCCACCGGTATTAACCACCGTTCCCTTGGAATTTAAAGAGGTTCAGGTCAAAGACGAAATCTCTCTATCAGTCCCAGTTCAAGATCAGGATACCCCCCAGGGAGATTTGGTTTACACCTGGAAAGGATTGCAGGAAGGAACAATCCTGAGCACTGCAGATCAAGCTCAAGCCAAGTTTATGATCCCTGAGAAAAAGCCTCGCTTGCCATTCATTCGCCAGTTTGAAGTCACCGTTTCGGATGGGACTTCAGTGCGGAAAAAAGTGGTGGAGCATTGGTTTAGTGAGAAAGGATTTTCTTGGTTTGGAGAGCAGGCTACTTTTAATGATCTTTTTGACCTAAAAGGTCTTCGTTTTGCTCCCTCATTAGTGGGTTGGGGGATGCGAACTAAAGGAAGTAATTGGTCGTTTAAACATGAAAAAGGTAAAAATCCACAGTTAAGTGGGAATTGCCCCCTCGGCTTTGGTTCTAAATCTACGATCTTACCGAAAGAAAATTGGGGATTGACGGGTTTCTTTATCCCCGAAGAATCCGACAATGACACACTTCCTGTAAAAATGGGTTTAAAACTTCAGGTGGATCGAAACCGTGGGTTAGAAGTCGTGTTGGAACCCACCGCGGGTAAGGCGAAAGAAGAATTTCATTTCGACGCCAAAGCTTTTCAAACTCAATGCGATCAGAATTATTCAGAGTGGAAACGAAGCCAATCTAGCAAATCCTTCTCCGGACGAATGGATGAGAACTCTCCTTTCTTTTTTGAGATTCTTCATGAAAACGGCAAGTACACTTTAAGATGGGGAACAGAAGACCAACTTCAAGAAGAGATCGTTCTAACGGTAAGTGCTTCTGATACTGAGGGAAGCGCCATTCCTGCCCCTCTTTTAAGCCTCTTCATAGACAGTGGAAAAGGCTGCTTCTGTAATTTTAAGCTTCGCAGCATCAAATAACCCTCCCATTCCCTGTTCACAAACCGACCTTTCTACATGTAAAATACGGGTTTAGTGAAATTCGCTTAGGGCGAGCATTTCTCCCCTAGATCTCATCTCTCCGTGAAGAGGTCCTGAGATCCACGCTCAAGATACGCGCTTCAAATTCATTACCGGGAAGGTTTACTTCATGCGTTCCATTCGAACGAATCTATTCTCATTGCTCATGGGATCACTCTTGATGGGAATGGGGTCTACGAGTCTCCATTCTGACGAAGAGTCTCAAGTGCAGTTCAGTCGGGATATCCGTCCGCTTCTTTCGGACCATTGTTTCGCCTGTCATGGCCCCGACAAAAAGCATCGGAAGGCGGGTCTTCGATTAGATTTGGAATCGGTTGCCTTGGGAAAACACAAAGGTCGCCATGTGATCAAGGCGGGGGATTTAGATGCCAGTGAAGTCTGGAAGCGCATCAGTTCTACCGACCCCGATGAGGTCATGCCTCCGCCAGGATTTAAGAAGCCACTTTCTGCAAAACAAAAGAGCGTTTTAAAGAACTGGATTGCTCAAGGAGCTAAATGGCAAGGGCACTGGTCTTTTGTCACTCCCGTAGCTCCTAAAGTTCCCGATGTAAAGTTTGAAGGATGGCCGAAGAATCCAATCGATTCCTTCATCCTAGCTCGATTAGAGAAAGAGAGCTTAAAGCCTTCACCTGAAGCGACTCGTGAAGAGCTGATCCGAAGAGTGACTTTTGACTTCACCGGCTTACCTCCGACTCTTGAAGAGATCGATGCCTTCGTCAACGATCAGAGTCCGAATGCCTACGAAAAGGTCGTCGACCGCCTCTTAAAGAACAGTTCTTTCGGGGAGCGCATGGCTTTGGCTTGGATGGATGCAGGGCGCTACGGTGATACCAGCGTTTACCACGCTGACGGTCCTCGTGAAATGTGGCACTGGAGAGATTGGACGATTCGCGCTTACAACGAAAACAAATCGTTCAAAGATTTTACTGTCGAACAAATCGCCGGTGATCAAATCCCCAATGCGACGATAGATCAACAGATCGCGAGTGGTTTCAACCGAAATCACGGAACGACCGATGAAGGGGGAGCGATCGATGAAGAGTACCGAGTGGAATATATCGTCGATCGCGTGAAAACTACCGCCAACGTTTGGCTCGGGATGTCGTTTGAGTGCGCCCAGTGTCACAGTCACAAATACGATCCTTTTTCGCAAAAGGAATACTATCAGTTTTATGCGTTCTTTAATCAGTCCGCTGATCGTGGAATGCAAACTCGTAACGGAAATGCTGACCCAAAAATTTCAATTCCCAACCGGGAAGCTGAATCTGAAATTAAAAAGATTCGTGGCCAACTTCAGGGTTTAGATCAACGATTAAAACAGCACCTCACTTCCGTTCAGCCCGCCTTTGATGCTTGGACTCAAAAGGCAGCTTCCAAAGTTAAAGGGAAGAAGATCCAAGCTCCAGCTGGTCTCGTTGCTCACTTTGATCTCAATGAAAAAAAGGGACGCAAGACTAAGAATGAGATCGATAAGAAACTCAACGGAAGTATTAAAGGCAAGGTTAAATGGGCCGATGGGAAGCTTGCCGGCGCTTTCCAATTCGATGGAGGCAACTTTATCGATTGTGGGCAAATCGGTGATTTCGAGAGAACCGACTCCTTCTCTTTTGGTGCCTGGGTTTATCAGGACAATGCTAAGCAGAGTGGAGCTTTTTTAGCTCGAATGGATGATAACGGTGGTCACCGCGGTTACGACCTATTGAATAACGGTGGAAAGATAGCAGTTCATATCATTTCAAAGTGGCCGACGGATGCAATCAAAGTGGTCACCAACAAAGAGATCAAGTCTAAGACCTGGACTCACATCTTTATGACTTACGATGGATCGAGTGATGCAAAAGGCATCAAGATCTATATCGACGGTAAAGAAGAGCCCTGGAAGATTGAACAAAACCAACTTAAGAATTCGATCCGAACCAAAGTTCCTTTGTACTTGGGAAGCCGAAATCCTGGGTCTAAGCTCCGAGGTCGTTTAGATGACGTAAGAATTTATCCGCGTAAGCTTTCCGCCGCTGAAGTGAAATCCTTAGCGGGGAACGATGTGATTTCCCCGATCTTGGCCCTCGATCCCAAGGAGCGAAAGCCGGATCAAGTCGAAACGTTGAAGTCACATTACCTCAACAGCATCGATAAAACTTACATCGGCATCAATAAAGAGAAAGCCAGCCTCAATAATCGAATCTCGCAACTCTCGAAGCCCATCGGTTCTGTGATGGTGATGAGAGATGTGCCTAAGCCTCGGATGACTTACATTCTCAATCGAGGTTCTTATGATTCACCTCTTAAAGATCAACCGGTTAACCCCGAAACTCCCGCCTTCTTGCCTCCCATGGCAAAGGGCTTGGCGAAGAATCGATTGGGCCTCGCCAAGTGGATGGTTCAAGACGATCATCCCTTAACTTCACGGGTTGCGGTCAATCGTTACTGGCAAATTCTCTTCGGCACTGGAATCGTTAAAACCGTTCAAGATTTCGGTTCACAGGGAGAGTGGCCCAGCCATCCCCAACTCTTAGATTGGTTGGCAACCGACTTCGTTAAGAACGGTTGGGATATCAAAAGAACCTTGAAGCAAATGGTGATGTCGGCGACCTATCGCCAGAGCTCGAAGATTTCGAAAAAGCTTTGGGAACACGATCCCGGTAATCAGCTTTTAGCTAGAGGGCCTCGTTTCCGCCTTCAAGGTGAGTTTATCCGCGACAATGCTTTGAAGGTCAGCGGGCTGCTCGTTGACAAAGTCGGAGGACCAGGGGTGAAGCCTTATCAACCTCCAGGACTCTGGAACGAAGTGAGTCTGAGTGGAAACGTTCGATTCCGACAAGACAAGGGCGAAAAGCTTTATCGTAAGAGCATGTACATCTACTGGAAGCGATCCGCTCCCATGCCGGCGATGATGATTTTCGATGCACCGACTCGTGAAAAATGTACCGTTCAACGTCAGCGAACAAACACCCCACTTCAAGCCTTGGTAACGCTCAACGACGTGCAGTTTGTGGAAGCTTCACGCGCCTTCGCTCAAAGAATCCTTCTTACGGGTGGAGACAGCGATGAGAAAAAACTCACCTTCGCTTATCGATTGGCGACAGGGCGTACGCCGACAGCTTACGGATTAAAAGTTTTAAAAGACTTTATAAGCAGTCAACGCGAGACTTATAAAAAATCTCCCGAAAAGGCCAAAGAGCTGATTACGGTAGGAGAAAGCAAGAGGGACGAAAGCCTTCCTGCTGAGGAACACGCGGCTTGGACTCAAGTCGGAAGTTTATTACTGAATCTTGATGCGACACTAACCCGAGGTTAAGACCATGGATCCGATCACTGAACGCCAACTTCAAATGACCCGTCGTCAACTTCTGGGTGACAGTACGCGTGGCCTGGGAGCTGCAGCTTTAGCATCTTTACTATTTAAGAACGAGATCCAAGCTGAGCCCAAGACGAAAATTGTTCCTCACGCTGGAGCTAATGAGATGGGCTTGCCTCATTTCGCTCCGAAAGCCAAGCGCGTGATTTGGCTTTTCTTCTCGGGGGGACCTTCGAGTATAGATACTTTTGATTTCAAACCCGCTGTGAGGAAAATTCACGGTAAAGAGCTTCCCGATTCTATTCGTAACGGGCAGCGCTTGACGGGGATGACCAGCGGGCAGAAGTCATTCCCCTGTGTCGCTCCGATGTTTGATTTTAAACGCTACGGCCAGCACGGTACTTACGTGAGTGAGCTCTTGCCGAATATCGCAAATAAGATCGTCGATGAAATTTCGATCATCAAAACGGTCAACACGGAAGCGATCAATCACGACCCTGCGATTACTTATATCAACACTGGAACTCAGCAACTGGGTAAACCCTGTATGGGAGCTTGGCTCAGTTATGGTTTGGGCTCTTTGAACGAGGATCTACCGGCCTACGTCACCATGATTTCTAAAGGGCGAGGTCAAAGCCAAGCTTTGTACTCTCGACTTTGGGGAAGCGGATTCTTGCCTTCGAAGCACCAGGGGGTTCGATTTAGAAGTGGAAAGAATCCGGTTCTCTATCTTACGAATCCTAATGGTGTCGATCCTCAGGATCGCCGGCGACTTTTAGATAGCTTGGCTCAGCTGAATCAAGAAGAGTTCAAGACTTTCGGGGACCCCGAAACGCAAACGCGTATTTCTCAGTATGAAATGGCGTATCGCATGCAGACTTCCGTTCCTGAGTTGATGGATCTCAAAACGGAATCAGAATCCACGTTTGAACTCTACGGCAAACATTCACGTAAACCTGGTACCTTCGCCTCGAATTGTATCGTTGCTCGTCGGATGCTCGAGCGCGGCGTACGCTACGTTCAGTTGTTCCACCGTGGTTGGGATCAACATGGAAACCTACCCAAGCTGCTTCGTTATCAGTGTGAAGATATCGACGCCGCGTGTGCGGGTTTGGTTTTGGATCTCAAGCAACGGGGTCTATTAGAAGATACCTTAGTGGTCTGTGGGGGTGAGTTCGGACGAACGATCTACTCTCAAGGAAGATTGACCAAGGACAATCATGGACGCGACCATCACGGTCGTGCGTTTACCGTGTGGTTAGCTGGTGCTGGAATTAAGGCAGGTTACGAACACGGCGAAACCGATGATTATTGCTATAACATCGTTCGTGATGGAGTTCATATCCGTGATCTCAACGCCACGATTCTCGAGCGACTGGGTATCGATCACGAGCGCTTCACCTATAAGTTCCAAGGGCTCGATCAAAGATTAACTGGAGTAGAGCCCGCTCGGATTGTGAATGAGATAATCGCGTAGCCAACCGCCTGGTTTTGAACAAACTTATTAACTAGCCCGAAGCGCTAGCGAGAGGATTCTTTCCCTCGCTAGCGCTTCGGGCTAGTTAAGGGATAGAATCAAGGCAGTAGGCGGGGATGGTGGTGATTCGAGATAAGAAATCAGTTACGATTCTTCTTCCTCGTCCCTCAACGATTCCGTCGTTCGAATCGAAAGCAAAAAACCGGTCAACGCTAATCCCACTAAACCGAGTATAGCTCGAATCCAAGGATTGTCGGTCGCCCAGACGATCGAGAAGGTAAAGCTGATGATCACTAAAGACACAGCGGTGATCTTTGCTTTTCGAGGAACACTGCGAGTGGCTCGCCAATGCATAATACTAGGGCCCAACCAACGATTAGCTAACAATCTTTGGTAGAGCGATTCCGAAGATCGGGCGTAACACGCTGCCGCTAAAAGGGCGAAGGGAGTGGTGGGAAGGACGGGTAACAAGACTCCTAACAAACCTAACACCAAAAAAACAGTTCCCAAGCCGATTAAGAGGACTCTTAACGGAAGGGCGAGCTGGCGCGTTTTATCTTTTGTGGGCTTCGTTTCGGGATCCCGTTCCACGATTTTGGATTGATCTAAGGTCGTGTTTTGACACTCAGTCGTCGTTTTAAGTGGTGATTTCGACGGTTGTTGTTGAACTCTCGACGGATTGATTCTTGTTTGTAGCATTTTGAATTTTAGCCTGAGATTCTATCAGAACTTCCCATGATTGCCTCGAAACTTAACCCAGATTCTTCTATTAGGATCGAATCATTTTCCCGTACAGAACACTGAAATCTTCTAATGTCCAAGCTTGGTACAGTAGAAATTCCTAGGATTTGAATCTGAGGATTCTGTGGTAGGATCGCTTCAATAATCTGTTCGAAGGCTTCTCATCCCTCCTATAAAGCTACTTGGAGTACCACCTCACTCAAGCGCAGCTTTGCCTTCGAAATTGTGAAGAAAACGAAGTGAACAGACCCCCGAAAGTACAATAAAGTACGATGAATCCAGCCTCTACTCTCCATGCAGAAGAGCTCCGATTACCTCAGCTCCATCTGCGATTTGAATCCGAAGAATCACAAACTCCAAAGTTTTTGCGAAATTGCGCTCAGGCTTTGCTCAGTGACCGCCCGATCCTGCACGCTGAGCCTCCAGAGGTGATTATAAAAATTGAGATTCGAGAAACGAGCACCTCCTGCTTGCCCCTGGCGCGAGGGAACGCAGAAGGCGTTTCTTATTTACTGGAGTCGATTCAAAGGGGAAAGAAAACGGTTAAAACTCATCGGATCAGTTCGAATGGAGTTTCTGTGAAACTGACAGAAGAGGCGGGGGCGCTCGATATCTTACTTGTCGTTCCCAGTACGGAGTTGGAATACTTCAAAGAAGCCGTTCGAGGCACATTTAAGAAAGTCTTCGATGTGCTCTTGCCCACTTCCGACTTAACCCCAGTTCGTGGAGCATTGGCTCAGCTCGTCAGCGAGGAGGAAACTCAACAGATCTTTCTCTTTGGCCAAAGTGAACCCATTCAAGAGACTTTATCTCAGATGGAAGAAATGGGCTGGGAAGTGATTCCTGAACGGACACTCTACCTTAAGTGTGTTGATCATGAAGTCGGGATCTTTGGCGCTTCAGAATCGATTCCTGAATTCTATCCCACTTCACTTTTAGGCTTGTCGGATGCTCCCGAGTTAGAAGCCGAAGATTCAATAGCTTCAGCCGAAGCCGCTGTCAGCGCGATGGAAAATGTTTCTCGTCAGTACGTGAACGCTCCCTCTGCCTTTAGGAAAACTTTTTTCCGCCTTCAACAATCATTAGCGTTTTCATATATTGACGAAGAGAAGATCACCGAAGAACGCATGAAGGGGCACTTAGAAATTCTTAAAGACTTGTCTCGAAGTGTTCCTGCCTACTGCTTAGATTTCTTCCACAACGATCCCGAGTACGCCGCAAGAATTGCGCTCATGCATTTAGGATTGAAGGAGCCCCGTGGTTGGGATCTCAACCCACCGATTGTTTATCGGAGAGGTCCGGTGGCGATTCCTAAAAGGTTTACTTATTGGGAGCGGATTTGAGGGGCGGACGGATTTACCTGTAACTGTCTCTTCGGCGCCATCCCTATGAGGTTATAAAAAACTGAGAAATTTGTTAACTAGCCCGAAGCGCTAGCGAGGGGATTCTTCCCCTCGCTAGCGCTTCGGGATAGTTAAGAGATGTTCGATTGATTTAATCCAACATCACTTCAGCCGCTTCACAATCCTCCCCTTATCAATCTTCGCGCAATCCCACATGAAGTGAGGGATTTTGTGCTTTAGCGCGATATCGATTTCTTTATTCGCTTTTTCAAACTCTCGAATGACTTCATAGTATTTAGCTATGTAGTAGTGTCCGTAGAAGAGATTCCGATTGAGAGATTCCTTTGAGCTTGCGCGATCCTTAGCTTCTTTGATGACTTCTTCGGGCTCGCCATTTCCGGCATAGAGCTTATGGAGGGTTGGAAAAGGAGGTCGCACCTTAGTTGGGTAGGGGAGAAACGTTTTCTTTGCTTCGTCTAAATCTTTGGCTTCAGCGATACACAAGTAACGCCAGATTCCGTTTTCGATATCTAAGTCATCGACTGAGTGATAGCCTTCGAATTGTTCTTTACCTTCCTTAAACAATCCTAAGTAATACCAAGCTAATCCTCGTTGCCAACAAGAGGCGGAACGCCGTTTATTTCCTTTGGTGTATATGTCGTAGGCCGCAACGGACTCTTTAAACTTCTCTAATTTAAAAAGGACATTTCCCCGAAAGAGTTGATCGACTCCTCGCCCAGGTTCTAAGGCGACTGAACAATCGTAATCGTCCAAGGCCTTCTGGTGTTCTCGCAAGTCTTCAAAGACTCGTCCTCGCAACCTTCGGGCATCTCCGAAGTAGGGGACTTCTTGAACCCATTTATCTAAGAGTTCGGCGAGAGAAGGAGAAGCATCTTGCGAGCGATAGCGGTGTAAGTAATCTTGGTAGCTTTGAATTTGCTCAGAGTTTAAAAGATTGTGAGCTTCGATCTTATTGATTTTTATAGGCTTCTCACTTTGTTGGAAGCGAATTCGGATTCCGCTGATACTAACGGGTTGAAAGCTGTGGATGCTTTTTGTCTTTCCCGTCCGTCCCTCGTAGATCGCCTGCCAGAAGTCGGCTGAGAATGAAACTTCGATCAGAAAAGGAGTGCCATCGGGTTGGCCGTTTTCACTTTCGATGACGATGTGATCGACAGGGGTGAGTTTGTCGAATTTTAAAATCGCTGGGACTTTGGGTTTCTTCAGTTCACCTTGGAGGCTGGCTTTGTTGATGGCTTGGTTTCGAGTTTGAATCACTTGAGCGATCTTTTTAGAAGAATTGGTAGAATTTGAAGATGTCTCTTTTTTAGGCCCTAAGAGGAACTCTTTAAAGAACAGAGTTTTAACGGCCAATTGATAGTCAGCATTTTCTTTTCGTCTAAAACCGTGACCTTCATTTTTAGCAAAGAAAGTCCAAACGGGTTGCCCCGTAGCTTTGGCTTTTTCTACGATTTGAAGCGCTTCACTATAGGGAACTCGCGGGTCGTTTTCTCCATGACACAGGAACAAGGCTGAGCGCAGCTTGTGCATTTGCCTCAGTGGTGAAATCTTTTTGAAGTGGGCACGCATCTCCGGGATGCGTTCATCGCCGTATTCCGCTCTTCTCAGATCTCGGCGGTAAGCACTCGTATTTTCTAAGAAGGTGATGAAGTCGCTGATGCCGACGTTATCGACCCCGGCTTTTAATTTGTCTCCGAAATGAATCAAAGAAGCCAAAACCATATAACCGCCGTAAGATCCTCCCGAAACAGCTACGCGAGTCGGGTCGAGGTTAAAGCGTTCCTTCCCTGTCGTAGCAATCCAATTGAGAAGTTCGCCGATATCTTTGACGCTATCTTCGCGCTTCATGCCGTTATCGAGAAGACTGAATGTTTTACCGTAACCCGTAGAGCCTCTCACGTTGGGGGCAATCACTGCGATTCCCAGTTCATTCACATACATTTGGCGAGTGGCCGAAAACCAAGGTCGGTATTGGCTTTCGGGGCCACCGTGAATGGTGATGATGACAGGTAGTTTTTCTTTCGGACCATGGGGACGGAAGAGGAACGCGGCCACTTCACGTTTATCGAAAGTCGTGTAACGGAAGAGGTCGGGATTGACGAAATCATCCTCATTGAAGCCTGCACGTTCACTGAATGTCCAACGGGTGAGTTTGTTGGTGGCTAAATCCAGTTCATAGGCTTCCGCCGGACTCGTAGGTCGACCGAGACTGAGGCCTAAGCGTTTTCCATCTTGAGAAAAATTGAGTGATGCGATGAGGCTGGGAGGGAGTGGGATTTTTTTGAAGGGTAGAAGATTAGATGATTTTTCTTTTTGGACTTCGATCGCCTGGATATCGACTTTGTACAAGCTGGAATAGCCATCGACATTCACGGAGAAAACAGCCGTCTTTCGATCTTCAGTAAATTGTAAGCTTTCTACATCCCAATTGATTCCCTGACTGATCCACTGAGTTTTTTTCGTCGTGAGATTGACTTGAGCCAGTTCACGAAACTCACCTTTAGCATCGCTCAAGAAATAAACGGTATTTCCATCGGGGCCGAACTGGTAGCCCGAACGATAAATTTTTTCACGGCCCATCTCCCGAGAAGAATCTTTTTCTGATGGAATGCCCGTCGTTTTAAGCGTTTCAAGATCAAGGATTTTGGCGTAGCTTTCATTTCTTGAAACATAACGAGCGATGATGGCTTTTTTACCATCGGTCGTCCAATCCGCTAAAAACCAAAGTTCACCAGGTCCAACGGTATAGATGGTTTTAGCGGGAGCGCCAACTTTAGCTTCTTGTAAGTAAATATCAGCATCGCGGCCGTTCCTTCGGGTGGAAGTAAAGACGATGCGTTTGCCATCGGGATGGGGCTTTGAAAGGAGGTGGCGCGACTTCCCATCGGTGAGGAGTTCTTCTTTATCCGTTTTCGGATCTAGCACGAAGACTTGGTAGTGTTCGTTACCTCCGTGAGCTCTTCTAAAGATGATGCGACCATCGGGAAGGAAAAAACCACTGGTCGTCGGTTCGTTACTCTTCGTGAGGAGCTTAGGTTTTGCGCCAGGTCTCGATACAGCGTGAAGCTGGGTTAAGTTCCCATGGCGAGTTCCAATCAGGATACTCTTTCCGTCAGGACTCCAATCCCTGAATCCAGCCCCAATAATATCTTGATAGCGGCGTTGCTTCTTCCAGAGGTCGGCCGGAATCTTGGGAATGTTTTCACCGTGAATGGCTTCAGGTTTGGTGGGGGATTCATCGGCAATAGTAAAAGTACCGAATGAAATCAGTAAGCTAAAGAAGAGTAGAGCTGAGATCTTGTTTTTATGCATCAGTTTGGTTGAGGTATTTCTTCGTTTTCATTTAGAACAGAAAGACTTAAATCAGCCCTAAAGCTTAAGCCATTTTATTGGGAAAAAAAAGGTAGTAGGCACACGCTGTGTGCCGTCTTTTTAAAACAATTACGATAATAAGATCTTGAGGGTAGCTGTTTAGTAGCAGGCTCGACCTTCGAGCCGTGCGAAGCAAAGTCGATTTAAATCCTAATCCAATGAAAATAACTGAGTGGCTTCAATGCGATTAAGGATTAATTGGAGGAGAAAACGGTATGAATTGTTCAAGGAGGCACGGCTCGGGAGCCGAGCCTGCTACTAAAGATCTCTATTTTGGGGTATCGCTTGAATGCCTTGAGCGATGCTCAAAGTATTCAATACCCACATGATTGGATAATAATCTGTTTGTTTGCTTAGAATTTCTTCTAATCGAGGAATTGCAGCTTGAGCATCTTTTCCGTATAGATCAAGGCTGGACAACACGTAGTAATTGTAGCCGACGTCTACCTCAGTTGAAATATGATGAATCAATAGAGGTATCAGTTCAGTGGGCGGCTGAGGGAAAGTGGATATAATGTCGTGGAGATCCCAATAATCTATTGGCCCGTTGGATTTTAGTTTTTCTTTTAATAAGTTTATGATTTGTGATTGATGGGTTCCCATTTGGATCAACGTTTTAAAAAGCAATAGTTGATCTTCTAACAAAGCTAAGTTTTGATTCTGTTCAATTGTCTCCCAAATCAATTGGGCAGAGTTCTTGGCTTTTCCTTTAAAGTAAATCAATGAATCTGTCAGGCTCGGTTCTTCACTTAAGGAAGGGTAATTATCTTCATATAGATGATATTCTTTTGTCTGAAGCTGAACTTTGTTATGTTCCCAAAGGGATTTAATACATTGATCTTGATAGTTTTTATTTTCTTTTAAGTGCCATATTCCTATAGCACGAAGTTCAGAATTTTGGGAAGAAATCAATTGTTCCAGATAGGGAAATAAGAACGAGTTGTTATTAAATGTTTTTTTGCTAAGTTTAATGACGTCACTTTGGGCTTCACTATGTAGATCTTTAATATGCGTTAATACAAATTCTTGCATATCATGCCTGCTAGTTTGTAGTGAATTGAATGAATTCAGAGCTTCAATCAGGAAGCTATAATTAACTTTTGGTTCTTTGAGGAATCGCTTGAATTTGATGATCTCATAAGCTCTTAACTTTTTGTGATGATGGAGATAACTTAGGCAGAATGTGGCAATTGCATTAGGCTTATCTTGTTTCGATAGTTGCTCATGAATCACTTCTTCAATAGGAAGCCCGAAATTTTGGATTAATTTAGATATATTGCTATGAATTTTGTGGTATCCCCACCATCGATAATCTTCCTTAAAGTATTTTAATAGCTCATCTGTGAACGTAATGAGTTCTCGTGAAAGCTGAATCTTGTCATTCTTATTTTTTGGGATGATGTAGTGCGGAATATGTTCGGTTTTAAAGTGAGGATACCCGTAAAACCTGGGGTGTTTTATGGCTGCTTTCTTAGATTTTTGAGGCTGCCCGTTTTTAAGCCACCAATAGGCAAAGCTAAAACTGCCAAATATTGAAGTGTTAGTGTTCGGATTGGCGCACCTCTTTTTTAAATGTTCGGCGACTTCTGGAGTATTAAAATTGTTAGTCAATAAGAAGTTTACAAATCGAGGTGCGTCTAAATCGGCTTTATTTATATACTCAAAGATTAGTTTGTTCTCGTAATGAAGGTGCGAAATCTCAAAGAGTCTTACAAGGAATGAGTTGTTATCTTGGGGATCATTGTAAGTGTTAAAAGATGAAAGGCTCCATATGAAGCACTGGTTTAATGTTGGTTTGAATTTATCATCTTGAACTAGTGTTGAGGTGTTTAGAAATCCCACTAAGTCATTTGTCTCCGAATAAATGTAATCATCTGCTTCGAAGGCTTGATCGATTAGGGCATAAATGGTCTCGTCAAAAAATTTGTATTCTTGATAAGAAGCTTCGAGCCTTTTAAGCTTCAGCAATGGCGCGTTGATATTGCTAAGTATAATTTTCTCTACATCGGGGTGTGAGTTTTCAAATCGTTTTAAAAATTGAGTCCCAAATGATTTTAAATTTGAATCTGATGAATAAGTAAGCCATTTGAAAAAGGTGTACACTTTAAACTTATCAATTTTCTCATGAGTGAGCATTGAGTAGATCTTCGAAGAGATCTCTTCATCCGCTTGATTTAAGAGGTAAGGGAAAAAGGTGAAATATAGAGGTGAGTTTTCAGGGTTAGATCTAATCGAGTCGAGATAAAAATCTGATTTCACTTCACTTATGGATTCCAATTTTTCTTCTGTAAAGAAATTATCCATAATTAAAATTTCGTTTGGATCTGTTGAATTGAAAAGACTTTGAAGAAGCTGAGTTTTTGACTGAAGGCCCATGAAAGGAAAGAGATTGGAGATTCTATGCAATGCTTCTTGGCTTAATTTCTTAATTAATGCTGAGAGTTGAGCGTCGAACGATTTGATGAATGTTTTTGAATGTTTTGTGAGAACGTTTAATGCAATGTTCTGAACATCGTTATCTTTCGAGGCTGCCAATTGAATGATTTTTGATATTAACTGTTTTGTTGCATTGCGAGCGTGAGATTCGTTGTTGTGTTCGATTAAATAATTAAGAGTGTGATACTGAGAATAATCATCGTTTATTTTTAAGAACTCGCTCAAGTGATTGGTAGGTATTATTGCATTGGTTTCATATATTGAGACTAGGGTGACTGTAATTATGTCGAGTTCTTCTTCACTTAGCTCCTTTTTTAATAGAGAAGTTAGGAGCGTAGTCGTTTCAACGTAATTTTCGTCGACAGAAGTCAAGGCTTCTAGGAGCTCATCGAATTTCTCTTCATCGGAGAAATGGTTTGAGTTTATGAAGAGTTTGATAATCTCCTGGGTGACAAATTTTGAATCCGAATTACCACTATCTAAATTTTCAATTACCCATAAGGATACTGCTTTGTTTGGGTTGTGGATTAACTCTGATAAAGCGGACTTTCCCTCAGGTTCAATTTTTGTAAGAAACTTGAAGATCCATTCATCTAAGGGGAAGGAATAGAATGACTTTTCTTCGATATCTGGGGCATGAGCAATTAACAACTCCTTCCAATACTCAACTGCTGTCGCGGACTGAATCGAGACCAAATACTCTGCAGCTTCGAGGCGAGTGATCGGGTTGTCTGATCGAAGATCCTCAAGAGCCTCCCATTCCTTTAGCTTGTAGGTGTAGTACGAGTATCCAGCGATACCGAGGGCGATGAAGCCTAGTAGGATGAGTGTCGTAAAGTGAAATTTCTTAGAGGATAAGCTCATTTATCGTACTAATTGTCGAGTACCCACGACTACGAAAGTCGATTTAATTCACTGTCTGAATTATTTGATCGGAATGATGGTAGGCTTAGACTCATTTGAGTTAATCTTATTCAAAATTAAAGAGGTTTTTTAGTGATAGGCTCGCTCCGCGAGTCGTACGAAGTGAATTTTATACAGACTGAAATGTGTTGACCTTAAAAAAACGGCACACAACGTGCGCACCCTACCTTTTGGATTTATACTGAGCTATTGAATTCTTAATTAGATTCATCGTGTTCATCATCTGTTCTATGTAGAAGTAACTCGTTTGTTCTCTGTAAATGAGCTCTAGGTGGGGTAAGGCATCCTTAGCTTGATGTCCATAAAGCTCAAGAATATCAAATAGATACTGATAACGGGCTGCATTTGGATACTTTGATATCTTCTTAACTTTAGTGAGAATAGTGGGAAGCAGTTCATTTGGGGGGGTAGGAAACTCAGATATAAAGTAATACAGATCTTCATGACTGATTCCATTGCTTTGATTCATCAGATGAATTAAGAGCTGAGTTGCCTGTGAATTATGAGTTCCCATTTTGATGAGCGTATCTAAGAGCGTGAGTTCATCATCGCCAAATTTGAGGACATCGGTATTTTTTAAATGCTGCCAGATAAGTTCGGCACAACTATGAGCATTTTCTTTATAAGGAGCTAAGTGATCTAAGAATGATTGGGGGTAGTTGAAGCCTGACTGGTTTCCTGGGGCTAAAATTTGAACCCTAAGTATTTGCTCCATCATACGAACGATTTCAGGATGATCAGTTTTACTTTGAGTTAAATGCTGGATGGCTAACATTTGTAAATCTGTTTCATTGGATTTTAACAATTGTCTCAGATGAGGATAAATGAAGGTCTTGTCTTTTAATATTTTTGAAGATTGATCAATGATGAGATGTTGAAGGCTAGAACTATAATTTTTGAGTATTTTTAACAGTTCACCTTTTACAGTCGAAGTCGAAAGTCCTAAAGATTTATGAGATTTAAGAATTTCAAAAACAAAAGAAAGAGAAATTTCCTCTGAATCAATAAGATCAGCTATTTTCTGTAATTCCTCGGGCTTGAGGCAATTGTAGTGCAATAAAAATCGAAGATAAATAGTGGTTAGTTCATTTGGTTCTGATTGTTTGTTTAGACTCTCATGTATAAAATCTTCAATCTCCACACCAAAGCTGATAAGTAAATCGCTTAGTGATTCAAAAGCTAGTAAGTATCTGTAAGATCGCCTTTCAACTATACTCGGGGAACTCATAAGTTCAAAAATGTGAATAATTTCCTTGGCAAATGATAGCTTGGGTTTTTGATCTTCTGGTTTGGGGTAGTGTTGTGCTTGATCCGTAATAATAAATAAATAGCTTTTTATGAGCTGCTTAACCATCTGTTCTTTTTCCAGAGCAGGGATTTGACCTTTCTTTATCCACCAATAAGCAAAATTAAAGGCGTGCTTATCAGTTCTTATGCTTTCTCTCAATTGATTTAAATAATCTATTGTTTTTGGGCTTTCATAACCCAGGCTCAGTAATAGGTCTATTCTTGAATGAAGCTCAATGTCATAGGAATCTAGAACTAATTGAATCAATTCATCTGGTAAGCGGTTATCACAGACTTCGAATAGGCGAACAATAAATGTATTTGACTTTGGAGGGCCTTGAAAGTAGAGGTGAGTTTCTTTAATCCAGTTTAAACATTGATTTAAAGTTGGTTGAAATTTTGGATCGTGAATGATGGTAAGTTTGTTGAGGAATTTTAAAACAGGCTCTTTGGGTTTTTCTAAATATTGATTTGTTTCGAGTGTGGATGTAATTAAATCAACGATTTTATCGTTAAACTTTTTAGAGGATCGATATTTCTGTTCAATGTCCTTAAGCAATTGTAATGGGTAATTTTGACGCTCTACAATGACTTTCCGAATCCCTGGATACTCCTGATTGAATCTTTTTAGTAGTCGAATTCCCGCCGACCTTATGGAGTGATTTTTCGAGTATGATAACCATTTAAAAAAGGTATAGGAATGCCTGTGGTTAATGTTTGGGTTTGAAAGAATATCGAAAATTGTTTCCTGAATTTGAGGGTCGTTTTTACTTAAGAATGTTGGGAAAAAATTTGCGAACAATGCATTATGATCCCACGGATCTTTAATGGGGACGTGAGTAAAAGGAGGATCGTATTGATTTGTAGGAACGTTTAAATTTGGTTCGAAGAAATTATCGAACTTAAGAATTTTTAACTCTGACGTGTCTTCAAAAATATTCTGCAAAAGGGTTCTCTTCGATTGATGTCCTAAATGGCTATAAATCTCTGATAGAACGAGCTGTTCCTCGAGGTCGATTTTCTTAAGGCTTGTAGAAAATTCTTTATCGAAATGACTGATAGACTCTTTAGAAAATTTTAATAAAAATGCAATGGTTTGAATTTGTATATCATAATCATTTGAATTTATTAACTGAAGGATTCTTAGGAGTGTTTTCTTGGAAGCTTGACTCGAAAAGTTAAAATCATCAGTAGTAGTCAAATAATCCAATGCTGCGTATTGCAAGTCTCCAACATCGCTGTCTAAGAATTCTTCTATGTTTTGAAGTGAAACAGAGATGTTTTCTTCTAACATCCTTTTTAAGTATCTATGTATGAACATCTGATCTAAGTCATCTATATTCTTATTTTTTAAATCTAATAAGAGTTTAAAGGTGAGCGGGTTTTTGCAATCCAAGTAAACTATTTCATGTAATAAATTGTCGAACTTTTCATCTTTGGTAAGGTTTTTAGAATATTTAAAGACCTTGATAAGCTCAGGAATAATTATTGTTGGATCAATTTTTGATTGTTCGACTTCTTCAAGGAACCAAGTAAAAAGCTCTTTGTTTTTTGAATGTATTAATTCTGTAATGGCCTGCACACCTTCAGGTTCTATTTGTGAAATAAAATTAAGAACCCATACATCGTAGAGGTTAGAGTTCTTAGGTTCATCTTCCTCAGCTTGGGAAATAACCAAATCTTTCCAATACTCAATCGCGGCTGAAGATTGCACCGAAACTAAATATTCACCAGCTTCCAAGCGTACTAAGGGCTTGTCAGAGCGAAGATCTTCTAATGCTTTCCATTCTTTTACTTTGAATGTGTAATAGGAATAGCCAGCGATACCAGAGGCGAGTAAGCCCAATAAAAAGATGATGGAAAGTCGAACTTTATTTGATGAAGAAATCATTCGAATGAATAGAAGCGCGGAAAGCCCACGGGTTTGAATATTGATTTTACGGGGATTGGATTATTATTGAGGCTTAGCTTTATTTGAGCTGATCTTATTCAAAACTCAAGAGGATTTTTAGTAGTAGGCTCGCTCCGCGAGTCGTGCTAAACCAAAATGTACGAGTCTGCCGTTTAAAACTAAGCAAACGAATCGCCTTGATTCATTTGTTTCCCTGCTAGCGCTACGTCTAAAATGGGAATGCGCTTTTAAGTAATTTGGACTTCTATCCCTAGCTAAAGCTTTGGGCTTGGAGGGTATAAACTGAATTTTAAGCCAAAGTTTTGGCTGGTTTAATTTCGTGATTAATCAAAAAGCCCATAATGAAATCACCAAACCATCAAGCCCGAAGCTTTAGCGAGGGATCGGAGGTAGGAATGCGTCAATGTCTCTAAAAAACTCTAATCACTACGACACCATCGTCCTTGGAGCTGGAGGCGTCGGAAGCGCCGCGCTTTACTCTCTTGCTAAAAGAGGGATAAAAGCTTTAGCTATCGATCGATTTGCTCCGCCCCACAATCTGGGAAGTAGTCACGGATTGTCGCGAATGATTCGCATGGCTTACTTTGAACACCCTGATTATGTTCCACTGCTAAGAGAATCCTATGAACGTTGGGAGCAATTGGAACGGGACACCGGGGAGAAGCTTTACGAAGAGACGGGTCTTTTGGAGGTTGGAATTCCCGATGGATTCGTTGTGCCTGGGGTCATCGAAACCGCACGAGAACATGACCTTGAAATTGAAGAATATTCAGCTTCCGAACTTAAGAAGCGATTTCCTCAATTTAATTATGAATCTCATTGGATCGGGGTTTACGAAAAAAGAGCGGGCTTTCTTAGAGTGGAGCGTTGCGTTGAAACCCTATTGAGGCAAGCCCAAGAATTAGGCTGTTCTTTGGCTACTGAAGAGACCATCCTCGAAGTTCAAGAAAAATCGGGTCGTTGGTGGGTGAAGACGGATCGCTCTACTTACGAAGCAGATAAACTTATCGTTACCTTAGGGGCTTGGTCGAGCCAACTCTTTGGTGATAAGCTGCCTCCTCTTTATTTACTGAAGCAGCTTCTCTTCTGGTACCCGACAACGAGAACTGCTTATACCATCGAACAAAATTGCCCAGGATTCTTCTTTGAAATGGATGAAGCCATGTTCTACGGCTTTCCTCAAGAAGATACCATGGGATTGAAGGTGGCTGAGCACAGTGGAGGCGAAATTGTCGAGGATCCACTTGCCATCGACCGAGCGGTAGATCAAGGCCAGAAAACTAAAGTCGAAGGCTTTCTCAAAGAAGTTGTTCCTCACGCGACTCAAGATCTAATCGACTATCAAATTTGCTTTTATACGATGACTTCAGACACTCACTTTATTGTGGATCGCATGCCTTTCAAAAATCCTGCCGCAGTAGTCACGGGACTTTCAGGTCATGGTTATAAGTTTGCGATGGTCTTAGGTGAGATGCTGGTGGATTTGGTGACCGAGGGGAAAACAAATCGGCCAGTTGAGTTTTTAAGGAGTAGTCGTCTCGCTCCGCGATTGTGAATTTTTTAAGACCTCCAACTTAACTAGCCCGAAGCGCTAGCGAGGGGTCAGCTTATTTAAGAATAGACCCCTCGCTAGCGCTTCGGGCTAGTTAAGGCCTTAGTTCTACTAGATTGGAATCCGGCTCTAGCTAAGCTTGATAATAATTCACAGCCTCTTTACGGGGCTATTTTTAGATTCGAAAATCTTGCTTTGAAACTAAAGAAGGCTTGAACGGGTGACCCCTTTAGGCAAATCAATAAATCAATTGTTACTTGATGATACTGAGGATGGCCGCACGCAGAGAGGCTGTGAATTTTTTAAAATCCTCACCTCTTCCCCGTAATTTTTCAATCCTAAACTATTAGCTCTTTTTTCCTGTGGTCATAAA
>JANQLS010000055.1 GCA_028280485.1 Planctomycetota bacterium | reverse complement strand
TCTTTAGATGTTGAAGTTACATCAATCGAGAAGAAGAGTGAAGTAGAGCCCGCTCAGGAAGAAATCTATAATTTTAGATTCTCTGCGGGTGAGGGATTTAAAGGGAAGATTGAGCGCTTAGCTGAAATCTTGGGAGTCGATAACCCTCAAGGCAATTTAGAAGAGGTCATCGATAAAGCCTTAGAGCTCGCGTTGGATAAAAAAGATCCTCAAAGAAAACTCGAACGAAGGAGGAAGAGGCAAGAGAAGAAAAAAGTCTCTCCTAAGACAAAGCCAGTCAAGAAAGTAAAACCGAGTAAACCGAAAGTAAGATCTCGTTATATTCCAGACAAAACGAGGGAGGTTGTTCTTCAAAGAGCAAACTATCAATGTGAATATCAATCCGATACAGGGAGACGTTGTTGTCAACGAACTCACCTTCAAATTGATCATGTGATTCCCTGGGCTCTGGGAGGATCGAATGACCCAGAAAACTTAAGGGCTCTTTGTCAGAGTCATAATCTTTACGAAGCTCAGCGTTTCTTCCCGGATTTCTACGAGGATCAATTTCATTAGGAGGGCGAAATAAGTAGGGATGGAATATGTCCCCAACTTGCCTTGGGATCATAAAAAATGCTCCCTTCGACATTAAGACTTTCCTTGGCGAGGAAAGTTTGTGCCCAGTAACCAGCTCTACCCCTATTTAGGCAGGATGGGACCGCCGAGAAGGAGTGTGAGGAAGAAGCGGCGGGACGCGGATTCCTCACGCGAGCGTTCAGCGAGCTCCGAACTTAAGAATGGAGCGTGTGGGACAGCGCTAATTAGCTCTAGGCTCCGGTTCTAGAAGCCGATATATATTTAATTACATCCAGCTAACTAATGTTTTATTGCCGCCCTTACAGGGCTTAGCATCATCGCACTTCTTAACCCAGGGCGACACTTCGCTCTGCCCTGGGCTAGGTTATTGCGGGCTTTCAGCCCTTGGTGGAACCGCAATCATCAACTTGAACTCAATGCTAAAACGATCTAAAGCCAATTACTTCTGCGAAAAGTGTTGAACTATATTTTATCATTCTAAATCGAATCACCCCTCAAACCTTGCCCGGTCAGGGTGAGATTTAATACTCCAACTTGGCTTGGGGTAATAAAAATGTCCCCTTCGACATTAAAACTTTTCTTGGCGAGGACTGCTTGTGTCGAGTAACCAGATAAACTTTTAAAAGGTCGGCTGCAAAGCTACAAATTCACTCCTCACCCACCGGTGCGGGGTCCTCGCTATAAGGAGCTTTGTCGATGTCGGCGGTCGACATGGCAGCTTGGGGATTATTCGGATCGTAGGTTTCAAACTCAACTGAAACGGGTTTAGAAACACCCTTTTCCTGCATCGTTACACCGTAGAGACGGTCGGCAACTGCCATGGTGATCTTGTTGTGAGTGATCACAATAAATTGAGATTGATGGAGGAAGTCCTTAACGAGAACAACAAACCTTCTCACATTGGCTTCATCCAAGGGCGCATCGACCTCATCCAAGATACAGAAGGGGCTAGGTCGAGCTCGGAAGATCGCAAACATCAAGGCGATGGTGGTCATCGTCTTCTCACCACCCGACATGAGGCTCAAGGAGGTTAACTTTTTGCCAGGAGGACGAGCGACGATATCGATTCCACCTTCGAGAGGATCGGAATTTTCTTCGATGACGAGTTCTGCTTTTCCTCCACCGAAACACTTAACAAAAAGTTCTCGGAAGTTCTTCTGAACTTCGTCGAAGGTTTGTTCAAAGCGCTCTCGGCAAGTTTTATTAATCTCTTCGATGATACGCAGTAGATCTCGTTCTGCTTTTTCGAGATCATCTCGCTGTTCAACTTGGAAACTCAGACGATCGACTATTTCATCCAACTCGTCTAAGGCGTCTAAATTAACATTACCTAAATTACGAATTTTATTGCTGAGTTCTTTAGCTTCCTGAACGGCTTCTTCATAATCCCACGCTTCTTCTTGCCCGCGAATGAATTTTCGAAGTCGTCCTTCAAAACTTAAATCCTCTTCCTCCTCCTCTTCGACTTCTTCATCTGAAGGCGACTCCGGGATGGCAACGGCAGTCTCTTCTGAGTTTTGTTCCGGTTGGGATTCGAGATTTTCACCTTCGGCCTGAGGCGTCACTAACAAAGTAGGAGCCTCCACACTCTCTCCTCCTTCAGCCTCCCCTTCTTGAGAAGAATTGGCTTGAGAACTATCGCTTTGAGCGGAGATGGCTTCGAGAAGGCTAGGCTCAGAAGCTTCAGAGTCACCATCTGTCGACTCTTCCGAATCCAAAACCTCTCCTTCAAGCTCGGGAGCTTTCTTTTTTTCTTCTGGCTGATTCAGCCGCTCTATCATTTCAATCAGATTAAAATCGTATTCCTCAGAAATTTTACCCAGAATCGATTCTCGATTGAGCACGGCCTTTTGATCGTTGAGACTGATCTGTCCTCGTTCCGAGATTTTTTCGGTGACCTTTGTATTCAGTCGGTCAATCTCAGCACGAAATCCTTCTTCAATCTCAGCGAGTTCAGCATCTTCTTCTTCCGCCTTTTGAGAATCTTGAGCACAAGCTTCTTGCTCTTCTCGAACGGTGACGACTTCTTCTTCAGCCTTGACGAGATCTTCTTGAGTCTGCTCTCTACGATCCTGGAGATCTTCGATCTCTTCTTCTAATGTTTCTAACTGTCGTTCTTTTTCTTGTAGGGATCGTTCAAGTTGAGATAAACCACGACGCAAATCTTCTTCGCGTTTTAAGCCTTCGGTTAAACCCACGCGAGCTGTTGTGACTCGGTCGGCACTGGCTTGAACCTCTTGCCCATGATCTTGAATCTTCGATTCTAAATCTTGAATATCCGCTTCTAAATTCTCTTTGAGCACTTCTAACTCGACCGATTGAGTTTCTAAAGTCGTTCGTTGCTCTTCGAGTTGAGAACGGATCTCGAAAATCTCAGTGAGTTCTGATTCTGTCACTTCAACGCTTCTCGCTAAGCGATCTCGATCGACCTCCACCTGTTCAACTTGCCCTTGAATCGAAACAATTTTCGAAGAGATTTCTTCTCGCGTTAAATTGAGAGCTTCAAGTTTCTCTTCGACCTCGAGGCTATTTGAGGCGAGATCATCTCGATGTGAAGTTTCCTCAGTGATCTTGATCTCGAGTTCTTGGATTCGAGCTTCAAGTTCTTGAATTTCACTGCGGCGAGAGATAAGCCCCGTAGAAATCTCACCCGGAATGGCTAATGAACCATTGGGCTCCAAGATCTCTCCGCTTTGAGTGACGATGCGGAAATTCCCCACGCCGTTACGACAAAGCTCAACGGCTTGGTTCATATCTTCGACCAGGACAACACCATCGAGCAAGCGATCCATGAGCGAAGCGTACGGCTTGGGAACCTTGATAAAATCTCTCAGGTAGCCTAAGACTCCCGAAACGGGCTCTAAACTCATCGGCTGACTGGGTCCGACTCGATCGAGAGGAAGAAGCTCCAACGCTCCTGAACCGGAGTTTTTAGCAATCTCTAAAAGATCGATGGCGCCTTCCTCGTCTTCAGTCACCAAAGCTTGGGCTCGATTACCCAATACGGCTTCCAAAGCTAAGGCGTAGGGGCGATCCACTTCGATCAAACGCGCTAAAATATCATGAACCCCGGGGCGATCCCCCTCTGCTTCAAGAATTTCGACCACGCCTTGAGAAAGACCTTCAAGCGTCTCTTCTAAATGTTGAAGGAGTTCCAATCGAGAACTCACACCGCGACGATCTTGACTCAGCTCACTGATTCGAGCCCGAGTTTCCTCATGTTGGTCTTCGAGAGCTTCTAACTTTCCGGTGAGATCGACTCTTTCCGTTTCGAGTTGATCTTTTTCACTTTGTTGAGTTTCCAACGCCGAGGTGAGCTCGGACTCTTTCGTCGTCAGCTCACTCAACTCTCCCTTGGCCGTAGTCAATTGAGCCTGGAGACGGTCGCCCCTTGATTGCAAACTAGCGATCTCGGTATCGACTTGAACTTGTTGGTTTTTAACCTTGGAGTGTTCGTCGAGTTTAGAGACTAATTCTTGTTTCTGAACATCGAGTTGAGCCCGCAGTTCATGGTGCTCTTCGCGGATCGCTTTCAAACCCGCTTCTTCCTCGGCGAGAGAACTTCTCTTTTGCTCCACCTCAACCGCTAAGGCTTCAACTTCCCGTCGCTCTTCATCAAGGAGAGTACGAGAGTCGTCGATCGAGGCCGACACCTCGACCTTGGAATCGCCTTTTCGATTGAGCTCTAAGTGAAATTCATCGAGTCGTCTTCGGTTATGTGAAATGCTTTCCTCTAAGCGTTCACAACGACTTCGAATTTCAGTGAGGCGAGATCGAATGGCGCGCAAACCTTCACTCTTAGCCTGGCGATCGTTCGATTGAACTTCTAAGCCTTTACGTAAGCGCTCTAAAAGATTTTTGGTATTTTCAATTTCAAGATCTAAGCGGTACTTTTGAAAAGTAAGTTCAGCCCTTTCGGTCATCGAGCCCGAAAACTCGTCGATGGCGATACGAACCTTAAGATCCTTGAGACGCTCGGAATGCTCTCGGTATCTTCGAGCTTTACTCGCTTGACTCTTGACTCGGCGTTCTCGTTTTTCGAGTTCAGAGATGACATCGCCCAGTCGAGCTAAGTTGTCCTCGACTCGTTTGAGCGCACGCAAGCTCTCAGCCTTACGCGCTCGGTATTTTGAAATACCGGCTGCTTCTTCAAAGATGATACGTCGATCTTGGGGATTCGCTTGCAACAAGACATCGATCTTTCCTTGTTCAAAGATCGAATAAGAAGAGGCACCAATCCCGGTATCCATCAGCATATTTTTGATGTCGCGAAGTCGACAACGTTGCTGATTGATCAGATATTCACTCTCCCCGGAACGGAAGAGGCGACGGGTGAAAGCCACTTCACTAAAATCGAGATCGAAGAAACGGTCCTCGTTATCGAAAGTCACTGTCACTTCCGCGAATCCACCGGGCTTGCGAGACTGCGTGCCGTTGAAGATGACATCCTTCATCTCCGACCCACGTAATCCCTTAGCGGATTGCTCACCGAGGATCCACTTGAAGGCATCGACAACATTAGATTTACCGCAGCCATTCGGGCCGACCACTCCGGTCAATCCCTTTTCGAACAGCAGCTCTGTTTTGTCGACAAATGATTTAAAGCCGAGTAACTCGAGTTTTTTTAAATGCATAGCACACGAGGCCTAGACGCCCTGAAGACCACCTCAGAAGTTAGCGAGGTGTCACGCCTTCAATAATCACCGATTCTCTTCACTTCGTTGAACACTCGGTATCGTGTTCTTCGTTCTCTACCTCTTCCTCTACTGGAGGCTTCGCTCCATTCTTTTGGAGAAGAGGTTTCAAGGTTTCTAAAAACGCTTGAACATCAGCAAATTCTCGATAGACCGAGGTGAAGCGCACGTAAGCTACTTCATCGACTCCCTGCAAAAATTCACTGACTTTCTCACCGATCAATTGAGTTGGCACTTCACAATCTTGGGAATCGAACAGTTCAGCTTCGATCTCCTCTATCGCCTGAGTCAATTGATCGAGAGTGATGTGTTTTCTTTTTTCACACGCTGTGATCATTCCCTGCAAGACCTTATCCCGGGAATAAGCGGCGCATGTACCGTTCTTCTTCACCACCATACGAGATTTCAACTCGTGACGTTCGTAAGTTGTGAATCTTCGCCCGCACGCTTTACAGCGCCGCCGGCGACGGATCGATGTCCCATCCGTAGCGGCTCTTGAATCCATGACCTGGTCGTCATCGGCTCGGCAATAGGGGCAACGCATGGTGAAGTCTGGCTTTCAACTCTCTCAACAGAACTAATTAGCAGCTTGAAGTTTTCTGTCTCTCCACAAGGAAACTTCAGTCAATTCCCATATCCGAGGTCCACGCCCAGATCCTGAGCTTCCCAGCTACCAGTTGATGGATGGGTCTCGTGGAATCGTGCTCGAAATATAAAGTTAGGAACCGACGAATATATTATCACTACATGATGCTGGGGGCAAGCTTCCCCAGGAACTGAAATTCGTTCTATTTACCATAAGAATCAGGATTTAGCTCTCGTCACTTGCCGATACAGAACTGCCCGAAGATCGTCCCCAGTACCCTTTCGGAGACTTCTTTCCCCGTCAATGGAGCCAAAGAAGCGAGAGCCTCCCGTAAATCGACGGCCATCAGCTCCCTACCCATTCCGATTTCGATGAGCTCGAGGGCTTGATCTAAAGCCTGAACGGCGAACTGAAGCTGGACCTGCTGGAAAGGGGATAGGAGGAAAGTCTCTTCAGAATAATCGAATCCATGCTGGTCCATTCGGCGGTCGAAGAACTCCAGAACACGATTTAGTAGGCTTTCAAGGCCTTCACCGGTTTGAGCCGACACGACAGCGAGGTAATTAGAATCCGCTTGAAAAGCCTCTTTTTGTGAAACCGAAAGGAGGTCGGCCTTCGAAATAATCCTTACCCATCGCCCCGAAAATCGTTGTTGAAGCTTGGTGATCTCTTCTTCTTCGGCTGGGTGCGTTTCGCCTAAAGGAGAGATCCAAAGAATGAGATCGGCACTCTCGAGCTCCTTTTCTCCCAATCGGCTGATCGCTTTGAGCGCCTCGAGTTGCCCCTCGAAAGTTCCAGGAGTAAAAGCGAACTCTTGAGGTTTAAAATCGGGATCCATCCCCTGGATTTTCCAGGTCGCACCCTCTAAACCGGCGAGATCCACCCACTCCAATTGTCGGTCTTTCCAACGGCTGTAGGCCCGAACCGGGTCGATCGTCGTACCTTCGATGGGAGAAACCAAGGCTGCGGGTCGGTCAACTAAGGCATTGAGTAGGCTCGATTTCCCGGCATTAGGTAAACCTAGAAGAACAATCCTCAGTGTGCCCCGATCGGGAAGCCGCAGTTTGGCGTGCTCAGAGAGTTCCTTCAATGCCACTTGAGCCCTCTTTAGGGGTTCGATCACCAGACGAGGATCGATCTCGGGGAGCTCTTCATCGGGGAAATCGAGGCCCACTTCGATGAGAGCCAAGGCTTCTAAGATCGGAGATTCAATCTCTTGGAGCTTTTGACCTAAGGCTCCCGAAATTTGGCGGTAGGCGGCCTTTGCTTCGGCTTCCCCCGACGCGTGGATCAAACGCCCTACTGCCTCGGCTTGATCCAAGTCGATCTTGCCATTTCGAAAGGCACGAAGAGTAAATTCCCCTGCTTGAGCGGGTTCGATATCGAAGGAGCCGAGGGGAGTTTGTGAGAGGAATCGCCTCAGCAAAACACCCAAAAGCGCCGGGGAACCCGGCACCGCTATCTCGACTAAATCTTCCCCAGTGTAGGAGCGGGGAGCTAAAAAAGAAACAACTCTTGTAGGTAAGGGTCGGGTGGTTTCTCCCAATGAGAAGAGAACATGAGACTGTCCGAAAGCCTCAGGCTGAAAGGGAGAATCAGAGTGTTGGTGGTGTTCGATGAGCTTGCGAGTACCGGGGCCGCTGACTCTAAGAACAGCTTGAGATCCGGCGCCCGGCGGAGTTGAGATGGCGACGATGGTGGAGTTCATAACTCTTACATCTTCGGCATGCCCTTCGCTTTTTGACGCTCAGCCTTGGTAGGCTTCTTGCGCTTGCCGACCATCGAGGAACTGTACATTCCCCCGTTCCCAGAGTCTTGGGGAGAGTTTGTGGGCGTGATCACTTCGACCGTTCCCCCGCCGGCCTCTCGTTCGGCATCCTCCTTCGCAATGATGCGCTTGATCATCCGGCTCTCGACAATTCCGTAGAGGGCACTGACGATGAAGTAGATCAACAAGCCGGAGGCGAAACTATAGAAGATAAATCCGAAGGCGATCATCATAAAGCTCATCATCCTCTGGGTCTGAGCCATCTGAGGATCGGTGGCTTTCGGTTGAAGCTTTTGGTTGATCAGCATCAAGACGACGTAGATGATCGGGAGGATATTGATAAAGCTCCCGATGAAGAAGACCGGGGAGCCTAAATCGAAGGTTCGGTCGGGTGCAGTAAGGTCAGGAATCCATAAGAAGGCTTCGTGGCGGAGTTCCAGGGAATACTGGAACGTTCGAATCAATCCGATCCAAATCGGTAGTTGCAAGAAGATCATCAAACAACCCCCCATCATTTGGAATTGATTGACGTCGTTTTCTTTGAAGACGCGCTGCATCTCTTGGTGCGTCTTCATGCGGTCGCCTTTGTGCTTCTCTTGGATCTCCTTAATGATCGGCTGAACTTTCTGCATTTTCTTCTGAAAACGCGCCATCCCTAACTGCTGCTTTCGGTTGATCGGATGGAGGCAAGTTCTCACGATAAGAGTCAAGATGACGATACAAAGACCCCAACTGGGTAGGACAACGTAGATCGCTGAAAGAATACCCATGAAGAGGTTGACGACCACGGTGAACCAACCGAAGTAATTGGTTTCTGAAAGATTGAATCCAACATAACCGTTGAGAGTGTCACTATCCCTTGATCCTAAGTAGAGCCGGTAGTGATGATCGACACTGGCTCCGGGAGCGAGGTTGATCGTTCGCGAGGCGACGCTAGCCGCAGCGGTACGATAAGCCTTTTCTCTGAGGTCGAAAAGCTCTTGTTGATTGAGATCTATGAATTCCCGACCGGGATATTCAGTCACAGCAAGTTTTCTAACGACCCCCGAATCAACAATGGACTGAAGATGAACGGACCTTAAGTGATTCGAAGCGTTCCCGTCTTTATCCACTGCCATCAGAATCGCAGCGAAGTAGTTATTTGAGAGTCCGACGAGAACCGGATTTGCCGAAGATCCAGAGCCAAGCTTTTGATCGAGGTCACTGACCTCGTCGACAAAAATCTCTGCGGCACGCCCATCCGTAACATCCGCATCCGTTCCCCAGAAGTAGAGTAGATCCGATCCTGGCCCTTGAGTCGTTTCGGTGTGAAGACCCAGCGGACCATTCAATCGATAGATCACATCACGAGCAGCCGCACCTCTATTGGTGAGGGTCAATTTGATGTTGAGATGATTCTGGCCGGGGACCTTCTTAACTTCCTGAAGGATTTCAACCCCAGTAGCACTTCTTTTCCCTAACTCGTCGATGGAGTTTTTGATCGTCCAACCCAAGTCATCGCCAGAAACCTTTTCCCAATTTTCTTTGTCGAGTTCTGGCAATTGATTGAGTGCATTGGGTACCGCAACTGAACTTTTCAGTAACTCAATCCGCATGCTCAGCATCTGAGGCATGCCATCGACCTTCGAGTGTAGGCTGAGGCGGCGATCTTTCTCACTGTCCTTCCCCCAAAGTGTACTCTCTTGTGAGTTGTAATTGGGGAGTTTGACTTCGGTGACTCCTTTACCATCCGCTGTGAGGGCGATGAGATCCTTAGGTGCATCATCGGACCCCGTCTCCTCGGTGGAGGCTACGGTCAATTGAGTCGAGAAATCAGGATGGGCAGGACGAAGCTCAACAGGCGGAGTCGTCTGTTGATTCGTGTTCGTATTCCCATTGGGAGTCGTAGAGGAGTTCGGTTGCCCAATCGTATTCACTTGCCCTCCACCTTGAGTGGAGTTCTGAGTGGGGTTACCGGGGCTTTGCGTACCGTCACCAGGTTTGTTTTTTTCCTGGTTGGCAATTAAATAGAGTAGGAAAATCCCAGCGCATAATGCGATGGCGAGTCCAGGACGGGATTTCATCGAAGAATCACTTTCCTTCTTCGAGGCGGCGAGCCAAGTATTCGGGTAATTGTGGGCAATCTTTGAATCGATCGACAGTTCGTCCTATGTCGTAATCGATTCGTTTAAAGCGAACGTCTGCTTCTTCCAGGATCACGTAAGAAGCTCGATTATCATTGTCTCGAGGCTGTCCCACCGAACCCACGTTGATGATGATTCGATTGGCGAGCCCCCGGAGACTGAACTTGTTGGAGAGTGAGGCGGGATCATTAAACTTGTAAGGATTCTCTTGGCTGAAAATCCCCGGAAAATGGGTATGACCCGTAAAACAAACTCTCCAGTCGACCCCAGGAGGACAGGCAAAGATGTCGTCCATCTTCTTTCTGTCTTGGTAATCCTGACTAAATATATATTCACGGGTGGGGTCGCGGGGGGAACCGTGAACGAAGAGGAAGTCTCCCTCTAAATGACTTCTTTTCAGCCTGCCCAAAAAATTCCAAAATTCACGGTTTTTTTCGATGGGTTCAGATTCGAGGTTGAGTTGGTCTCGGGTCCAATCGATGGCCGCTTTGGCTTTAGGATTAAATCCGATGGCCCCGACGAGCACGGCTTCTTCATGATTCCCTAAAAGATTGATCGGAAAATCTAAAGCTAGCTCTAAGCATTCTCGGGGATCAGGCCCGTATCCGATCACATCGCCAAGGCAGTAGATCTTATCTACCTTCTCACCCTCGATGTCTTCTAAGACAGCTTCGAGAGCAGCCAAGTTGGCGTGGATGTCGCTTACTATCGCTAATTTCACGGATTGATAACGAGTAGTTATGAACTCGTTCTTTCTTTGCTAGCTGATCTTCTGGGAAATTGACAGGTTGATATGCCGGTATCAGGTTACAGGACAGGGTTCTAAATCAGTCTAAACGTTCAGACAGATTTAGACTAAACCATACTTTCTACTAGGTACTGTCTCTTCTAGTCATTGCCTCTTAAACAGGCCCCATTAAATAGGATAGTACCCGCTATAGGACTCTTGAGGGTTAGTCTAAAACGATGGTGACCAAATACCAGGGAGCAAATGCTACCATTGCATTCGAAAAGGTGTCAATAAAATTGCTTAAGATGAGTATTTACCCGAAATTCGGCAAAATGCGGAAGCTGACCGCCCCTGAATGAATATCGGTGATTGAACCGAAATTTCAAGTAGAGTTTCGTCCTCCAAGACCACCGTAGACCCCTCAGACGCTGTAGATTTTTAGATTCCAATCGATCTAAGATCCACCTTCAGGACTCAAGCAAAATAGTAATAAGCCCGGAGCGTAAGCGACGGGATATTGCTAAAGTGTTTTGTGGGTGGAAACTAAATGCCTTAGATATCGAAAAAATGTGGACCGTTTGTTCAATGCGCTGACGCATCCCGTCGCTGACGCTCCGAGATTGTGAATTTTTAGCAAAATCCCTCTAACGAGCCCGAAGCGCTAGCGAGGGGCCAGCATATTTAAGAATGGGCCCCTCGCTAGCGCTTCGGGCTCGTTAAGGCCTTAGTTCTAATAGATTGGAATCCGACTCTAACTAAGTTTGATAAAAATTCACAGCCACTCCGAGCTTATTAATGAATTTCGGAGGATTTCAAAGCTCCGGGCTAAGACATCAGCGCCAAAATGCACGCAAAGACGGTGACCATGCTCATAATCCCCCCTCCGATGATCGTGATATAGGGAAAAAGAGCGTCTCGATTCCGACGCTGGGAGCGAAATCCGGCATAAATGGAGAGCATCGGAGCCACCAGAATGAAACTCAATCCGAAGGCTTCCCCCAAAACTCCGCAGCGGAAGAGATGTCCTTCTGAATTGGGTCCCAACAGGGCGATCCACATGTGGAGGGTTATCGTGGCAAAAAGGATCAAAAAGCCTACTTCTCCTCCAGAAACGGGTAGAAGCTCCTTCGTCAGCCAGATCCTCGCGAAAGAAGCTTCGGAAGAACCGGAATCGACCGGCTCTTCCGAAGCCCAAGGTTGATCAAATGTTTGTTCGATGGACATCTCAGTTCACGCAGCGTGGCAGAAGGTCTTCAGGAGTAGGATCGATTCCCGCTGCGGGGAAAGGTGCCAGAGGAGCCTCTCCTCCGAGGAAAAGGTGAACATTGAGATAGGTCAAATCACCCGCGTCGATCTGTCCGTCGTCGTTGACGTCTAAGGCATCGTAGTAGGAGATTGGCGGCAAGCCACCGTTGAGGAAACTGGCTAAGACACCACTGTCCGTGACATCTAATTCTCCACTACCATCGACATCTCCGCGGATAAACATCGGAGCTACTGGGATTGGAGTTTCCCAGGTGACGAAGACGACACCGTCTAAGCTGACTTCGAGAGTCAAGGAGTCGACGTCTTCAGCCACTTGATCGGCGATCACTTCCAGAGTGAAATCATCGACTTGGGAAACGGTTTCGGAGGGGACGACCTCACCGTTGAGTCGAATCACGGCTGAATCACAGATTCCTGAAGTTCGAATCAAGATTTGGTCGTTACCGCAACCACTGAATCCTTCGGGAGTGGTGACTTCTAAAAGATCCAACTCGCCGGTCAAATCAAAGGTATAGGCACCTGAAAGTGTGTGGCTAAATCCATTCGCACTGACGGTGACGTCGACGGCTCCGGCAGCACAGTGACGAGGAGTGGTCACCTCGATCGTCGCTTGAGTCGTATCAGGAATACCAGCGAATGAAGTCACGACACCTTCGATACCGTCAAAGGTGACAGTGGGAGCTTCGGTAAACGATCCGAAGTCATCCACTTCGAGAGTGACCGTCGTCCCTCCACCGTTGGGTCCGGCGTCGGGAGTGATACTGGTGATCATCGAGTTTCGATAACGGAAACCATTTTCTAAGGTAGCGATCAAGGCACCGCGGCGAACTTCAACATTCACCAATCCGTTTGAAGCACCAGGAGGAACGGTAACTTCGATGGTTCCTGGTTCTTGGCCTTCGATAATGGTTTGAGCTTCGACTTCGCCAAAACGAACACCATAGTTTTCGGTTCCAAAGTTGAAGTCGATGAGAGTGATCGTGACGACCTCACCGCCGGAAAGGTGTCCGACACCGGGTTCGATCGATACGACTTGAGGTTCTAAGACGGGAATGTAAGTGAAGGCATCGGGGAGGATCACATCGTCACCATCCGCGATCACTCGAACCGAGACCACCCCCGGTTCACCGGCTGAAGGAGTCTCGATTGTAATCGTCTCTCCTGTTCTATCGGTGATAGTCGCTTCATTTTCGCCGACAAAGACTTGTGCGTCTGCTAAGGAATCAAATCCACCGACGGAAACAACAATCTCAGTACCACCGGTCACCGGTCCATTATCGGGAGATAAGGATCGAATCACGCCTTCACTTTGAATACGGAACTCGATACCTAACTCGCGTGGATTTAACTCGGGAACATCGACGATGATCGTCGCCAAGGATCCTCCAGGAACCGGCATCGCAGGAGTTAAGAACTCGACTCGTCGACCGATGGGATCGCGTTCGAGATATTCAGTTACGGTGAAGATCTGAGAGTCTTCTCCTTCACCGACGCGGAACGAAACCACCGCGTCATTCGCGATTCCGGTTCCGGTGATGAACATCGATTCACCCCCCGCTGCAACTCCTTCAGTTTTTGAAACCGTACTGAGGAAGAGGTTTTCGTAAGTAAAGGCTTGCTCGATACCCGACTGGCCACCGGGAGTCTTCAGCTCGACATCGAAGGTGATGGCGGGGAGACTAGGCAGATAGAAATCTTCACCAGCCGGAGGAACGACAAAGACGATTCGGTCTTCGTGACGTTCGAGAATATCGGTGTAAGGTACAGGAATCGAGACGACGTTACCTTGAGAGTCCTCGCGCTTGAGGCTGATTTCTAAATCAGTATTCTCGACGACTTCGTCTAAGAGATTCGATCCTGTCAAGGTAACTTGAGCTCCGCCGGTAATCGGTCCCATTTGAGGATCGAGACCGCTGACCACTGGCGCATCGGCCAGAGGCAGAACACTGACGGATCCATCAAAGTAGGTGATCAAAGGATCTAAGTCACTGGGAACACGAGTGGTCAACACCGAAGAACCATTGATCTCAGTTTCTGGAATAAAATTAACTGAGAGAGAACGTCCGGCGACATTACCAGATACCAAGGGCTTAAACTTGAAGACCGCAAAGGACATGTTGATTCCGTGCCCGATGAACTTCAATTGCGTGTCTTCAGGATTAACACCGAGGTCAAATCCCAACCAGATTAAACTCACTTCACCAGAGTCTCGTGCTTCTTCGAACTCTTCACCGGTGGGGAACTGTAAGATTCCTTCACCGAAGCCGACGATCTCGGATTGATCCTCTGAAGTGATCGGCAAGAGTTCTAACTCATCAGGATTGAAGCTGACACTCGCAGTGTAAGAGAGAATTCGATATCCCTCCGTGTCATCGGGATTGTTAGAAGGATTATCAAAAGTTCCACGGACCCGAACGGTCACTGGCTCGGGTTCACCTTGGGTATCTGCAGCCACCGCGATATCGTCAACGGCGAGGTAACGCTTGCGAACAAAGAGCGTGCTGTTCGCATCATCTCCAACCGCCACGTCGACGGTCGTGAATGGGGCTTCGCCCTCTCTCGCAGGGAAGAAGGTCACTGAAGAAGTGTTGACTAAGCTCAAACTGTGAGTTCCCCACAGTTCAAATCCATGAGTCTGCCAGTCGATCGAGGCGATCACCCAGGCGATCACATTGTTTTCACGTGGAGTAAATTCGGTTCCACTCACAGCGACGGAAAGTCGGCGAGAGTCTTCAGTACTGCCATCTAAGATCTCCAAGGTATCGAATCGAGCGTTGTTCTCAACGAGAGTATCGTTCAAGAGAACCGTAGCTTCGGGATTATCGAGGTCGATCGAGAGGTTGACAAAGTCAGGCAATTCCAAAGTAAAACTGAATCCTGAAGCCTTCGCTGGAAGATCAGCATGGATGGGAATCACGACTGATTTTTGCAAACCGACTCCGGTTTCGAGATCGCTCAAGCGGAGTGCAGGCCGAAGCGACAAGCTACAAACTTGAGCTTGGCCAGAACTGGCGATCGCATCCGGAAGGTAGCCCTGATAAACCCCACGGATCGAGAACTCATATTCATTAGCGAAGGGTAAACTGTTAAACGCATGGGATCGACGCGAGAGATCCAAGAACTCTTGAACGAGAACCTCATCCGTTTCGGCATTTGAGGCCGTCAACTCTAAGTGAGAGTATCCTGACCACAAAGACGTCCAGAAGAGGAAGATGGAATCGTCTCCTGATCGATCACAAGTGAACGACAAGTTTTCTAAACCCGGTACGGCGACCGAGACATTGGCTGAAGTGATAGTATCACTCGAAACACCACCTCGATGCCCGGTCAAACGGAAGGCGTAGCGACCGGGCTCAGCACCGTAAGAGTGCTCACCTTCATAGAGGTAGCCGAAGACCGTACCGTTGAGGGATTCGGTTAGAATCACTTCCATTCCGGCAGGACCTTCGCGAAGAATTTCTAAATCGAGAGTGTCGTAACCTTCACCGTTGATCCAGGCTAATTCCAAGACATTGGGAGACGTCACGGCACTGCGTGGTCGCAAGGTCATGGTTAAACCTGCCGGAGCGAGAGTCACATCGGGATCGTTATCTCCGATGACTCCTTGAGAACAGGTTCCCTTGGGTCCTTCGATCGAAGCGCCATTATCGACATCGATGATGCCTTGAACTTCGTAGAGATCTCCTCCGAACTCCGAGGGGTTACGGTCGACGTACTCGACTGCCGTTCCCGCTAAGGTTCGAATCGGCTCACCATTTTTAAACACGATGAATTTGTCGACAGAAGTACTCAGATTCCAACTGATCTCATTGGAGTCGGCGTGAGCGACACATAAGACTTGAGGTCTTAAAATGTCAATTCTAACTCCACCACTACAACTCACAAGATCGAGGCGGCTACCATTAGAGTCGTAAGCAAAGACAGTCACACTGAAAGTTCCAGTGCCACTACGGGTAAACTCAAAGGTGCGCAAATCAGGACTGATATTGTTGTGTAGGATTCCTCCTACGTTAATTCGGAAGTGATCGATTTCAACTCCAGGAATCTCAGAGACGTCCCAGTTCACTCGACCGACAAAATCACTTTCGCGAATTTCGACGACTTCACAACTCGCCATTTCGAGCAGTGGAGGATGGATGATCGCTTCGACCATCGTGTCGAGAATACTGACGGGTTCGACGCTACTGGCTTGCCCATCGGGCACAGTGAGAAGATTTCCAACGACTTCGTCTTCACCCACAACCACGTTATTAACAAGTCTGAGTGTAGCAGTGGCTGTACTGGAGACCTCGCGACCAGAGAAGACCGCTTCGCCCAAGTAAACATTGACACCCGGGCTCAAGGCCGTTTGGCTACCCTGAGAGGTTGTAGTAAGAGTCACTTCGATCCTTACGAAGCCCTCGCAGTCTCCATCTCCTGAATTGTTCGTGAAGCAAGTGGAGATCTCTGCACCAGAAATTAGATTCGGGGGAAGATTGAAACCGTCGAAAGAAAGAAGGTCGGAATCGTAAGCGAGTGAAAGGGTGTAGCCCGCTGCATCCTGTTGTGTCGTTCCTACGATCGGCACAGTAAATTCTGAACCATCGTAAGTTTGAATTTGGGCTTCCGCACAATCGATTGGAGTTTGGGGTGCGTTTTCTGTTTCACAAATACCTAATGCAAAGAATTGGTTTCCGATCGCGACCTCTCCTACTTCCATCGATTGGAAGGTTTCAAGGGATGAAGTTCTGATCAGAGAATCTTCTTCGGGCACTGTGATGAGAACGAGGTCGAGACCGCGATCTTGATCCAAGTCGATCACCGCCGAACGGAGGAGATTCCCCGCTGCTTGAGATTGGAATGCAGCTTGACTCACGGTGCCTCCAGGAGGAACGAAACGTTCGAACTGGAAGGGATTATCATCTTCGCCGGTGTCTCCACCCATGAAGATATGGAAGTCACCATCACGGTCAGCAACTAAGACATCGAGTCGGCTATCTCCATCAAAATCTCGAATCTGAGGATTATCGCTTTCAGTAGCTGAACGAGGCAGATCGAGGGTGTTTAACCTTTGAAGCTCGAGGGAATCAAAGATGATTCCGCGAGGTTCATCGGCAGCATCCGGATTGTCATCCGTCGCCTCAGGGATCGGGAAGACCGTATTGACTAAGATATGCGCTTGAGAGTTCTCCCAACCGACCAGATCGAGGTCACGGTCAGCATCGATATCTCCGAGTCCCCAAGTGTCGGGTCTCCACAGAGTGGATCCACCCTCGGGGGCGATGATTTCGGCTGCGAATTGGAACTGGAATCGATCTTCACGGGTACCAGCGTTTCGGTAAATATGTAAGCCGACTTGAGACTCGACGACAACATCGAGTTTACCGTCGTTATCCAAATCTCCGAACTCCACTCGTTCGGGTCGACGTGGAAGCAAAAGAGGATTTTCGACGAGCTCGAATCCCAACTTGGGAATTAAAGAATCTAAATCAGAAAGATCGATGTTCGTTAAATCAGGGGTAGTCAGACGCTTTTGAAGTACCGTGAGATAACCCGTGCTGGTTGGGCCAGTGCTGGTCGTCGACGGCAGTCCGGGAAGATCAGGAACTTGAGCAGCATCAGGATCTTCGGGAGGAGTGTAAGTATTCGTATTGTGCGTGATGATGAGATCGCGATGACCATTACTGTCTAAATCGACAGAATAGATACGATCGATTTCGTACGCAGGGAGTACCACTCTTAGATCTGCATTTTCTCGAGGGGCTTCCGACAAGCTGAAAGTATAAAAACGGATATGACTGCCAGCCGTCCCTTCTAGGATGACCGCTAAATCAACCGTCCCATCCGTTTCGTAATCATCCGATCCAACGAAATCGCCAGCTACGATTCCCTTGATCGAAACCACCTGAGCATCCGCTTCATTGAGGACCAATTGTCCGAAGCGATTCCACTGTTCGGCGAGAAAAGCGTAAAGCTCGATGACATCTCGACCATCCGCTTCTTTACCCAAAACCGCGATCTCCATAGAGTCGTTGTCGGGAAGAAAGTCAGCTGCTTGGATATCGGTGGCCGTCACGCCAGTGGGTCGATTGAGAACTGAAGCCCAAGGTCCGTTTTCGAGTTCTAAATTCAAGGCACCGGGAGTGGCTTGGAACCTGAAAGAGTAAGGTGAGAGATGGGCGGCGTTTTCTCCCCCCGAAGCAGCGACGATTTCATCGTTAAAAGTCACCGTCACCCATTCGCCGGGAACGAATCGATCATCCGTTGACAGACGAGCTGCAGCTTCAAGGACGTTGTCACCTGAAAGTTCAGTAAAAAGAATTTCTAAGTTCGAGTGTCGACCTGAGATCTCGCCCCTGATCGAAACATTGTTCGCGAGGTTATTTCGTGATACCGCTTCCGAAAACTTAGCCGCCATACGAGGTCGGGTCGTTCCGAGAATACGATGGTTACGTGGGTCGGTAGAGATCACGCGCAAGCTGCTCAAGTCTCCTTGAGTCGGCAAGGGAACGAGAACTTGGAAGGTGAATTGATGGGACTTAATAAAACTTCCCGCAACTTTCAAATCATGACTCACGGACACGGTGATAACCTCGCCCTGCTTAAAGCCTTCAGAGGAGGCTAAGGTGAAGACGACCGTATCGATCGCGGGAGGTTCTTCATCGGGATCTTGAGGCAGAGGAAAGGTTGGTACACTCGGTGGATCATCATCACTTCCGTCGAGGACTGCGACAGCTTGAGCGGCACTGAGCGCTTCATCATACGATTGCACGGTGAAAGTACCGGGATAACCCGCAGGGGTGAGCGAACCGGCCACTGTGATGTGCTGTGATAGATGCTCATTACTCGTGTCATCTTCAGTTCCAAAGGCGGTGTCGAAGCGAATCAGAATCTGCGTGTTCGCTCGAACATCTTCTTCACCATCTAAAGGAAAGGTCTGTCTCACTTTAGTGGAGTTGTCACAACCACTGAAGACGAAGATCGACAAGAGCATCAAACCCGCCCAAGACCAAGCCTTTGCCTTTTCTTGAGAAGACCTGAGGCCTTGAGAAGCGCTGATGGAAGGGAACGATAGGTTTTTTAAGCTAAGCTTGTGCATTATGTTCCTCGAAGGGAAAACGTCGAAAGCCGACAAGTAAAAGCCAGGATTCAGCCTGAATACACATCCGACTCTCACGTGTATAGGAATCTATACAAAATCGAGACATGTTCTCAGAATTGAACCCCGGCTGAAGCAGCTGATTTGAACAAAAGCTCAGCTACTCAAGCTCTACCTGTCGGTAGGGTTCCGGTGATAAATCACGTTTAGGGTTTCCATTGGCGACGAACCCAGCTCGACTCGTGGTGAAAGGCAAATTTCAATTGAAACTTGGCCGCCACGACAAGTCGAATTTCTATCTATTTTGCACCCGAAATCACGAGATGGATACGAATAGATTCAGAGATCGAAGGAAGAGTTTCTCAGAAATTCGATCCCATTTCTACGGCCCGAACGAAGCTTCTGTAAGTCCTTTGAAGACTGCTTTTGAAGCCCTGAATCAGACTGTTGGAAGTCGAAACAGAGAACTCCTCACCTCATTAGGGGCAAAAATTGGGCCGAGCGGCAAAATCGGCCGCTTTATTGGGTAGTTTTCTTAAGATTTTTAAGGATTTACGTAAATGAGGGGAAGAATCGAGGCTTGGAGGGCGTATTTAGGCTCCTGGGAAGGATTTTGGCGAAAGAGCGGTCTCGTCTCCCCCGTTTGTCCGCGAGGCTGTGAGCCAAAGGTGCATTATTAATCCACAATCAGAACGGGCGGCGTTTCAAAACTGTACATTATAAATACAGATTGTAGCCAAAGGCGCCAGCCTTTGGATGTAACCAGCTTTAAAGTTACCTCACCCAAATTCTGGCGAATTTGGCTACGAACCGCACTCTGAAGAACCTTCAGGACAATCCTCAAATTGAACATCGTCATCCGTACCACAATTCAATCCGGGTGGAATCGCGGGCTTACCCAGATGTAAGACTCCTAAAAGATGAAGAGCATCAGAGATATCAATGAGCTCATCGTCGTTAGAATCTGAAGCGTCTTGGCAGTGAAGCTCATCATCCCCAAGGAACAAGTATCTTAAAACGTGGATCGCATCACTGATATCAACAGCGCCGTCATTATTTGAATCACCTCGCTTGAAAAGAATCTCGGGGGGAGCGTTGGAGACCTCGAAAGTTAATCCATTCACAACGGCCGACTGAATGTCAGGGTTAATTAAGGAAGTAATAGTTAGATCTTGGGGTTGTCCCACTCCTTTGATCCCATTTTTGAGATCGATGGTGACAGTTTCAGGATCTACACCGGTAGGAATTGTGACTTCAACATCGATATCAATGATAGTGAATGTCCCGGCAGGGTATGAAAAACCGGTGATGATATTGGTGCCGAAAAAGAAACTCATTCCGGCTCCTTGTGGACCCGCACCAGCTAATGCACCAGTGGTGTTCTCAAAGGTGGGATCAACGGTGTCTCGTCCTTCTAAGTTATACCAGAAGAAGTTGTTGACGCCTCGCCAGTAAAGCTCATTGGCACAAGTGGAATCACAACCCGGAGTGACGAAAGAAATGTCAGCACCTTCTCCCCCCAAGGGAAGTACAACACCAACCAAGCCAGCTTCAGTGGTCGTGAGTTGAACTTGCAGATGCACGGTCACCACTGAGCCAGCCACGCCTCTTATTACTCCCCCGTTTTCGACATCGGGTGAAATCACATCCAGAGTGAACCGGTCATCCTGAGCGGATAAACCGGAGCCCATCAAAACAGTGATCGTCAGAGTTAAAGCAATAAGTGGACTCACATTTTTAGTGTTCAAAATATAAATCTCCTGCTCTAAGACGAACTCCTAGCAATCAACGAAATTCAAGTAGCCAAAGGCGCCAGCCTTTGAGTTTCACCAACCTTCACAGTTCTTCTCGTCCAAATTCTGACGAATTTGGCTACTGATTAGTATGTTGTTTAAGAATCCGTTGCTCATTTTTTCCCTTAGACCCAAAAACTCACGCCCTCATGATTCACAAGAAGCTTTACCCTTTAAGCACGACTTTCTGGTCGTCTTATTATCCGTCCCACAATTTAAACCTGGTGCGTAGGTCGGGTAGCCTAAATACATAATCCCGATCAGGTGAAGAATGTCAGAGATATCAATATGATTATCATCGTTGGAATCCGCCGCGGCTTGACACTGAGGTTCACCCTTGCCCAAGTATAAGTATTCTATCAGGTGAGTGATGTCACTCATCTCGACTCGGCCGTCATGGTCGGAGTCCCCACGAACGAACTTGGGAAAACCTGATACGACATCAAAGGTGAACTCGTTCACGGTGGCGGAGAAGGAAGCGAAATCAAAGCTCACTGTTAGGTTTTGAGGATTTCGTGAACCTCTACTCAGCCCATTTTTTAGATCGATAGAGACTGTATCCCTCGATCCTAAATCAGGCATCGTGACTTCAGCCGTGAATTGACCAACCGTAAAGGTACCGGCAGGATAAGTAACCATTTTGATTATGAGATCGGTCGAAAAAGCCAATACGACTCCAGGCCCCTGAGCCCCTGTTCCCGCTAGTGCACCCGTGGTATTCACATAATTGGGATCTATCCGATTCCGACCATCAATATAATATAAGAAAAAAAAGGGATCCCCTCCCCTGAAGAGAGCGTCTGCACAAACCGCCCCACAGTTCTCTTGAGTGATAAAAGATATGTTTGCGCCTCTGCCACCAAGAGGAAGAGTCAACCCGAATAATCCAGGTACCGTAGTAGTTAATTGGATTTGAAAAGGGATGCTAACTCGAGTACCGGGAAGTCCAATAAACGCTCCCCCGTTTTCGACTTCAGATGAAATGAGATCAATCGTGAAACGATCATCTTGAGCCACAACTTTTGGCTCTTCAAAAATCAAAGCACAAAGAATCAGAATAAATATCGGCTTGCTTAAGGCATGCAGCATCGCGCCAACCCCTAATTTTTATATACGTTCCAACCCACTTCTATTAAACCGGAATTTTATTATGTTATCAAAGGGGCAAAAAAATTGGCCTAGGGAGCCGATGAAAGCTCCCTAGGCCAATTTTACTTGAAAGCCTGGATTTTATGATTCACAAGGAGTTGAATCGTTGGGACATGATTCTGGAGTAGAATCATCATCTGTCCCGCATTCTAATCCTGGAGCAATTGCTGGCAGTCCCCGGTGAAGCACGTTAACGAGATGAACAACATCGGCGATATTAATTCGTTCATCGTCATTGGAGTCAGCCGCATCACGACAGGCCGGCGCATCCCCACCAAAGAATTGATAGTCGATGATGTGCATCGCATCACTTAAATCAACCGTTCCATCACTGTTGGAGTCACCACGCTTAAATCCAAATCCGCCATCGAATGCGATGAACTCAACCGTCATTCCAGTGGCACTCAGAGGAAGAAGCGACTGCCCTTCGACTGTAAGTTTTGTTTTGGCTCGCACTCCGAGGCCTTTTATACAATTCTTCCACGAGAAGGTCCCGACTTGGGTGTCACCATCGGCATTATCAAATGGAGTTGACTGTCGGATGTTGATCTCTACGAACTGAATGGGTCCTCCAGTATCCGCAGGCAGGAATTCTCCGGCTCCAGGAGGAATACCTGAGAGAATTGCACCCCCCGAGATCCCTTTACCCTGAGCAGCACCCACTTCGAGATCACAGTCAGGATCATCGGATTCGAAGATCAATTCAGGATTGACGGCGTTATTTTCATCCGTCCATTGAAGTGAAGAAGGACATTGCGCCCCACCCAGTGAAGGATTCACTTCAAAGACTTGGTCAGCAACACAAGCTGAAGTGACGTCAATCTCATCACTGTAACTTAAAGACATTTGAAAACCAGCGACTCCTTCATCACTTTCTAAACGTGAATCGAGCATGACATAGACGGTACCCATACTCAGTTCACCAAGAGGACTTGGAATTGAAAGATGAGGAAGGCCATCATCCCCTTCAACGGCTCCTGGAGCATTCATCGATAAGTGAACTTCGGGAGGAGTTTGGACAACGTCAAAAGTAAGACCGTTGACATTGGCAGATTCACTACCCGAGTTAAAGGTGATGGTTAAGTTTTGGGGTACACCCGAACCTTTGAGACCATTTTTAACATCGATGGTGACCGTTTCAGGATCTTCCCCGGTAGGAACGGTGACTTCAACGTCGATGTCAGCCACGGTGAAAGTTCCCGCGGGATAGGAGAAAGCGGTAATGATATTGGTGGTGAGACCAAGAATCATTCCCGCACCTTGAGGACCCGCACCGGCCAAAGCACCGGCAGTGTTTTCAAAAGTAGGATCAACCGTATCCCTTCCTTCTAAGCTATAGAAGAAGAGATTGTTGGCGCCTTCCCAATAAAGACCATTTGCACAAGTGGAATCGCAACCCGGAGTGACGAAAGAGATGTCAGCGCCTTCTCCCCCCAATGGAAGTACAACGCCAGCAACGCCGGCTTCGGTCGTCGTCAGTTGAACTTGAAGATGCACGGTCACTACAGAACCAGGTGCTCCAGTTACCGTTCCCCCGTTTTCAACGTCGGGTGAAATGACATCGAGAGTAAACCGATCATCCTGTGCCTGAAGCTGAAAAGCACTTGCGAACAGCAGAAATGCACACGATAAAGCTAATAACTTTAGTTTCTTCATCTTTATCCACCTTCCCTTAGTCACAAGCTCGACCGCCGATACAATCGAGCTCATCATCCGTAGGATCGGTATCCGCTTCCGGGAATGGATAGAGCGGAGCTCGACCTGATTTAAATAGATAATTCAACTCAAAGATACTATCAGCAAGGTCGATCCTGGCGTCGTCGTTCACATCGGCTGAATCCTTACAGGGTAATTCAAACTTGTGAACCCCCGTTAAGAACAAGCTACTGATGATCGCCACCGAGTCAGCGATATCGATCCAACCGTCATAGTTGGCATCACCGCGAATAAAGACGGGTTCTCGACCGATGTTGATGATGGCAGGAGCTGTATTTTCAGCGGGAACTGAGAAGTTGTTGATTGCGAAGACGTTGTTAATACCTACGTTTTGACCACCGTCAACTCCATCCTGGAAGCGAATTTGAGCTGGCTGGCCACAGGCTGCGTTTTCATTCACAGTGAAATCAACAGCAACCAATTTCAACCAATCCGAAGTGGGTGGAAGAGTTCCTCCGCCATTGGAAGGAGTGAGTTCGACCTGAATAGCAATAACGATCGATCCTCCATTGTCGGTATCTTCACAAGATACGTTGACAAACTCAGCGCCACCGGGGCCTCCGACAGCTTGAGTGACCGTTCCTTCAACCGAGTAGGTTCCCAAACAAGAAAGTCCTCGATCGTAAGCGGCTGCCATCGACACCGCCTGAGGATCATCGTCATCGGCACCATCGTGGAAGTTTCCACCAGGGCCTTGGTCGACACCACCAGGATTGTCGGCTAAGGGAGAGGTGTAGTAGAAGTTCACGGGGAAGGCTTCGCCGACTCCAGCTTCTAGAGGCGCGGGAGCTCCAGAGGAATCGGGAACAAAATTATCAAAGGCATCTCGTCTATAGACGAACTGACCATTGTCAAAGGTAAAAGAACCATCGGCGCCTCGATCAACTCGAACTAAATCTCCTCCAGCAGCGAATGCTTTGGAGATAAATCCAGTTGGGGGGCAACCCGGTGCGGGAAAGGTAAGAGTCCCAGCAACCAACTCAGGATTTTTCGATAAACCTGCAATAACAATAATATTTTCTTGAGCCGGATCCCCGAAGACTCCATCCACCAGAGTTACATTAGTAACAATATCCTCACCACGTGCCGGAGGTTCAACTCCACAATTAGTGCTATTTCTTGGAACATCTAATTGATAGGTGAGAGTTGCAAGCGTAGCTTCACTATCTGCCGTTCCTGAGACGTTTTGATCATCGAAGGGAGGGTCATAATCCATAACGACCGCGATAAGCGCACCGTTTTGAAAACTATCATCGATAAATACAAATTCAGCGCTGTTCGCTGCAGCATCGGTGCCATCAAGACTAGCACCGAGCAAACTAACGATGGCTTCATCGTGCTGGACAGCGAGAACATAAGCTTGAACTTCTTCTCCCGAACTATCCAACATGACTTTAACTGCCACTGGCTGCTCAGGGGCGTCCTCAAAAGCTTTATGACTAGTAAAGTCTTCGACTCTTAGTTTTCCCGGCGGAACTCCCAAGACATTCACCGTTCCACTCGTTAGGATTAATCCTTCTGATTCACCATACGCCAAGCTATTGATAACTAAAAGATTACTCAGCTTGGGCCCGAGCTCTGAAGTACCGTAAGTGTCATCGCGAAACGTGATGTCGGTGGAAGAATCTTCAGCAAGACCTTGCACACTCACTGTGGCGACTCGATGGGTTCCTACGGGAATTTCCTCTGGCGATCCTTCGTCGAACGGATCGGTGTCCATCACCACGGCCACGATAAAGTAATCTGAATCGATTTGGGAAACGATGGTGTCAGCTTCTTCTAAGACTTCTCCAGCACCACTTGCAGCGTCAATATTGATGCCTTGTAAAACGGCACCATCCCAATCGGCGATGATTTGAAAACCTTGAACCACCTCTTCCGTGATGATTTGTACATCAAGATCGATGGTCCGACCTAGAAAGGCCGTGGTGGTAGCTGGCAGCCGAATTTCATTAGCAGTTGAAAAACTACATGCCCAAATGAAAACAATGGAGAGAATTGATAAGTGGAAAGAGAAAGATTTTTTTAATTCTCGTTTCATAAGATACACCCGCTCTTGTAACTGGCTCACCCCGTTCATCTATCCTGAATTTGTTCAACATTAGGGATGCACCAATCTAAAGTTTGAAACTTGAATGTTTCAATCTTTCTTGTCGCCTTGATTGCCAACACTTACCGTTTTGGCAAATGTGATCCCTTGTTACTTAGAAGGATAGAGCTAAAGAAGTATCTTCAATAAATCAATCGATAGAAACTCGGAACGAGCCCCAGCCAATGATTGAATTCGCTGATTGAATTCGCTGACTGAATGAATGATTATCGAAGAATCTCAGACCTCAAATGTTGCTTCAATTGTAGACGAAAATTGAACCTGCGTATAGGAACATTATCCATGCCGTACGCGAAATAAATACTTAAAGATCTTGTAAAAAAACGTCGTTCGAGCCGAGTTTTGCTCAACTCATAAAAAAACCGCCTAAGACTTCAGTAAGAAATCCTAGGCGGTTCAAAATGTCATCCAATCTCAAGTTTTTAGAATTTAAGAGACTTGAAATTACTCACACGAGCGATCCTTAGGGACAACTGGTGGTAGCAGGAGGACAAGTTTCAGAATTTGAATCATCATCAGTTCCACAGACCTCAGGAAGCAGAGGAGGACCGTTGCGGAACTTAGAGGTGATGATCGTGACAGGATCAGCGATGTTGATTTTTTCATCATCATTGGCGTCAGCAGCGTCAGGACAACCAGGGGCTTCGCCACCCAAGAATTGGTAATCGATGATGTGGAGAACATCACTCAAGTCACAGATACCGTCAGCATTAGCATCACCACGAATAAAGTCAGATTGCACGACTTTAACAAAGCGGACGCTCATACCAGTAGCTGAGAGAGGATCCAAAGATTGACCTTTAACTGTCAGCTTAGTCTTGGCAGCAACGCCGAGACCTTTGAGACAGTTTAACCAACTGAATGAACCGACTTGTTCGGTTTCATCACCATCTTCTGCAAAAGGTGATGATTGACGAACATCGATCTTCAAGAGTTGGATGGGACCTTCAGTGTTTCCAGGAAGGAATTCACCGGCTCCAGGAGGAATACCTGAGAGGATCGCTCCACCAGAGATACCTTTACCTTGGGGGGCTCCAAGCTCGAGTTCACATTCAGGATCATCTAATTCGAAAAGAAAATCAGGATCGACGGCATTATTCTCGTCGGTCCACTGAAGTGATTGAGGACATTTTTGTCCACCCAATGAAGGATTGATTTCGAAAACTTGATCTGCAACACAAACTGAGTCGACATCGACTGCATTAGTGTATGAAAGTGAAGCTTGGAATCCAGCGATACCTTCATCTTGATCCAAAGCAGAGTTGAGCATGACGAAGAGAGTGCCAGTTCCGGCAACGCCAGGTCGAGCAGGGATCTCAAGCAAAGGAAGACCATCTTCTCCCTCAATAGCATCAGCTGCGTTCATTGAAAGACGAAGATCTGGGGGCTGCTTCACAGCATTGAAGCTCAAACCATTGACGTTAGCTGATTGACTAGTGGATTGGAAGGTAACGGTGAGACTCTGAGGTACACCAACACCCTTCAAACCATCTTTAGTTGTCAAGTCGATAGCGACAGGGTCATCACCCTCAGGGATGGTGACTTCGATGGGGAAATCTAAAACAGTAAACGTACCCTCGGGATACACGAAACCGGTGATGATGTTGGTCGTTAAGCCAACGATCATTCCGCCACCTTGAGGACCACTACCGGCCAATGGTCCTTCAGTATTTTCGAATGCAGCATCGACATTATCGATACTATAGAAGAAGATGTTATTCGCACCTTCCCAGTATTGATTGTTAGCACAAGTAGAATCACAGACAACGTCTTGAACGACTGCAGGACCACTTACACCAACAGGGACAACAACCCCAGCTACTCCTGCTACAGTAGTAGTCAGGGTAACCTGGATATTCACCGTGACAGTAGAACCAGGGGCACCAGTGATGGTTCCACCGTTATCTACATCGGGTGAAATGATATCAATCGTAAAGCGATCATCCTGACCATAGGTCGGCATCGCCAATGCGATTAAGAAAACAAATGCAAAAAGACCCAAAAACCGTTGTTTCATTTTATCCTCCTGAAGGTTCCTATTTAGCTTGCTCGTTCAGGTAGAACCACTACGCAACTAATGGCTTCACTTACTAAAGAAATGACCGTTACATCCAAGCTGAAGGAACGAGGAATAAGACTTCTTATCATCGAAACAGTAACGACAAAAAGTCTCGACCCAACACGAAACGCAAAAGACCAAGAACTTAAACGAGCAATGTCACCCTATACAGGCTAGCGTCGCGCAAGAGAACACTATATTCAGAAACTGCCGCGTCTCTGAAACATGTATAAAACGACCCAACAAGTCAAAGATCCTAAATTTAGGTAGCAAAAAACAGAGGGGTACAAAACATACATACCCACACGATGATTGAACGACTATGTTGTGCTAACTAAATAAGAAACGTCGACCCATTTAAAGTTCGATAAAGCCTTCAAGAACAACTTTTAACACGAAATTAAACCTGAGAGCTCGAGGGGTGCTCGTCTCGAGAGCAACTTTAATTCGCCTTAAAAATGCCTATAAAGGCAGACCCAGAAAGAACAACCACACTCCATTTTTACCCAATTTTAACGATTTTAGGAAGGGGGATTCTGAGGGAAAGGCCTATTTTTTGGCAAAAAAAATCCCTCACCCCTAAGAATTAAGGGTGAGGGATTCCAGAGAGTTGGCTCAAAAAGCTAACTCAAAGTCTCAACGAGAGTGAATTATTATTCACATTGAGTTGAACCAGGAGGACAAGACTCAGCAGTTGAGTCGTCGTCGGTTCCACAGTCGAGACCAGGAGCTACAGGAGCGAGTCCTCTGTGAAGAACACTGATTACGTGAACGACGTCAGCGATGTTGATTTTTTCATCATCGTTGGAGTCAGCAGCGTCAGAACATGCAGGAGCGTCGCCACCAAAGAATTGGTAGTCGATGATGTGCATGGCGTCTGACAAGTCGACCATACCGTCTGAGTTAGAGTCTCCACGTTGGAAATCAGCAGTACTTACAGGAGTGAAAGTAATCGTCATTCCAGTTCTTTCGAGTGCATCCAAAGATTGTCCTTCAACGGTGAGCTTCGTTTTAGCAGCTACACCAAGACCTTTGATACAATCTTTCCAAGTGAAAGTTCCCACTTGGTCAGCATCGTCTGCATTTTCGAAAGGAGTAGATTGAGCGATGTCAATCTTCAAGAGACGGATTGGGCCATCGGTGTTTCCAGGAAGGAATTCACCTGCTCCAGGAGGAATACCTGAGAGGATTGCTCCACCAGAGATACCTTTACCTTGAGCGGCACCCACTTCGAGTTCACAATCAGGATCTTCTGATTCGAAAATCAGACCAGGATCAACGGCGTTGTTTTCGTCGGTCCACTGAAGTGATTGAGGACATTGTTGTCCACCCAATGAAGGATTAACTTCGAAGACTTGGTCAGCGACACAAGCTGAAGTGACGTCGATTTCATCGCTGTAACCAAGAGAAATTTGGAAACCAGCAACACCCTCTTCGCCATCTAAGCGTGAGTCGAGCATGACGTATACAGTTCCTTCACCAGATTCTCCTAAAGGAGAAGGAATAGTGAGGTTACCATCAACAGCGCCAGGAGCGTTCATCGAGAGATAAAGCTCTGGAGGAGTTTGGACAACGTCAAAAGTCAAACCGTTAACATTGGCAGATTCACTACCAGAGTTAAAGGTGATGGTCAAGTTTTGGGGTACACCAGAACCTTTGAGACCATTTTTGACATCGATGGTGACGGTTTCAGGATCTTCACCGGTAGGAATGGTGACTTCGACGTCGATGTCAGCAACGGTGAAAGTTCCAGCAGGGTATGAGAAAGCGGTGATGATATTGGTGGTGAGACCAAGAATCATACCAGCGCCTTGAGGACCAGCACCAGCGAGTGCACCAGCGGTGTTCTCGAAGGTAGGATCGACAGTGTCTCGTCCTTCTAAGCTGTAGAAGAAGAGGTTGTTGGCGCCTTCCCAGTAAAGACCATTAGCACAAGTAGAATCACAACCAGGAGTGACGAAAGAAACGTCAGCACCTTCGCCTCCCAAAGGAAGCACGACACCAGCAACACCAGCCTCGGTAGTTGTGAGTTGAACTTGAAGATGTACGGTGACGGTTGCACCGGGTGCGCCGGTAACTACTCCACCGTTTTCGACGTCAGTTGAAATGACATCGAGAGTAAACCTATCGTCCTGGGCGTTAAGATTCGCGCCACAGAACACGATGCTCGCTAATGCAAGCGTAAGAAAAACGAATCGTTTCATTCTTTTCCTCCTTATGCCATCTACCAGTTCTTATTCTGGAATCTGGCTCGGGATTGAATTGACTCCTCTCTAACCACCCCGGAAAAGGAAGAGACCATTTTATGAACCCTTATCCGGAGCTGACCCCTCATAAAGCCTAATCTCTCCTCAAAATTCTTGGGGATAAAGACCAGACAGTATGAGCCTCGGAACCTTTCCAAGGCGAAGGACCACGTAAAAACCACTCACCCTTAGGGGTGAAATCTACTATAGAAAGAAACACGCAAAATTTTTACGAAAGCAGGGCTGAAGATAACTCTGCCTTCCGACTCGCGGTGGAATTCTTGGGCGTTCAAATAGAATTCCCCAATACAAGTCAGGCACTCGCTGCCACCGAGAACTCTCCTCCCGAAACCTTTGTCTGTCATGAGACTTTGTCGACTCAAACGACTACACGCCGCTGTGAGAAGACGACCCCCACGCCAACGAGAACACTCCACTGGACCCAGGAAAAATCCCAGACGGAATCAGCTTATGATCCTCGACAAAGGCTGCAAGAGCGCGATCAGCCGCTATCCACTTCGGCCTGACGCCTCTCGAGAGACCCTCGGTTTTGACGAGCTCAATCCGTGCTTTCGCTCGAATTATATAAATGGTTTGAAAAAACTTATGACCCAGTAAGAAAGGAAAAATTTAGGCGCACGTAGTGTATCAAACTCGCCAAAAAATATGTGAAAGTTATTTAAAAGTTAAATACCTCTCTCTCAAGTGCTTTCAAATTCATTGGTATTCCTAAGCAAGACCCTAAAGTGCGGAAAAACCTCAAAAGAATTTAAAAAAGCAGACCCAATGCTTAAAGAGCTTTTCAGAAGCAGCGAGAAGCTCTCACGTTCCTGACCGATTCTTCCAAAGCCTTTAAGTATTAATAAGCCTGGGGAAGAACTCGATATACACAAAAAATCCGAGTGACTTCCCGGCTAAGACTGAAGATCAGTTTTAACCGGGAAAATCACCCGGGAGAGCTTAGATCGAAGTGACCAAGGCATATTTTTAAGAACCATGGCTTCGACCTAAAACCCTCTCGGAGTCAAAACAGCTATCAGTTACATGCACGTCCAGCAACACAATCCAACTCGTCTTCCGTAGGATCAGTATCAGCATCCGGGAAGGGATAGAGAGGAGCAGCGCCAGATTTGAACAGATAGTTGAGTTCGTAGATACTATCGGCCAAGTCGACTCGAGCATCGTCGTTGACGTCAGCAGCGTCTTCACAAGGAAGTTCGAATTGGTGAACTCCACTGAGGAACAAACTACTGATGATAGCGACTGAGTCAGCGATATCGATCAAGCCGTCATAGTTAGCATCACCGCGGACAAAGACAGGTTCACTACCGAGGTTGATAACTGCAGAAACAGTGTTCTCGGCGGGAACTGAGAAGTTGTTGATAGCGAAGACGTTGTTAATACCAACGTTTTGTCCACCGTCAACTCCGTCTTGGAAGCGGATTTGTGCAGGCTCGCCACAAGCGGCACTGTCATTGACGGTGAAGTCAACAGCGATCAGCTTGAGCCAGTCTGAAGTAGGAGGAAGAGTTCCACCGTCGTTTGAAGGTGTGAGCTCGACTTGAATAGCGATTACGATCGAACCACCGTCATCGGTATCTTCACAAGATACGTTAACGAATTCGGCTCCACCAGCACCACCGACAGCTTGTGTGACTGTGCCATCGATGGAGTAGGTTCCCAAGCATGAGAGACCTGCATCGTAGGCAGCAGCCATCGAGACTGCCTGAGGATCGTCGTCGTCAGCGCCGTCGAAGAAGTTTCCACCAGGACCTTGGTCGATACCGTCAGGGTTATCAGCCAGAGGTGAAGTGTAATAGAAGCATACGGGGAAAACTTCGCCGATACCTGCTTCGATAGGAGCAGGAGCACCAGCAACGTCAGGAACTAATTCGCCGAAACCATCGGGAAGATAGACAAAAGAACCACCGTCAGAGGTGAAGGATCCATCAGCGCCACGGTCCACTCTGACCAACTCACCACCAGCTGCGAAAGCTTTGGAGAGGAAACCAGTAGGAGGACAAATGTAAGCTGGGAAAGTCAAAGTACCTGAAACGAGTTCAGGGTTTTTGGACTGACCAGCGATAACGATGATGTTTTCTTGGGCGGGATCGCCAAAGACACCGTCAACGAGTGAAACGGTAGTTACGATATCGTCACCTGGCTCAGCAGGATCGACATCGCAATTGGTTCGATTACGTTCACCGTTCAGGACATAACTGAGCGAAGCTACAGAAGCTTCAGCACCAGCGGTACCTGAAACAGATTGATCATCGAAGGGAGGATCGTAGTCCATAACAACAGCGATCAAAGCACCGTTAGCGAAGCTATCGTCGATAAAGACAAATTCAGCGCCATTGGCAGCTGCGTCTGTACCACCGAGACTTGCACCAACCAAGCTAACTACGGCGTCGTCGTGTTGAACGGCGATGACGTAAGCTTGAACAGCTTCACCTGAACTATCCAATAGAACATGGGTAGTTACAGCTTCTTCTGCAGGAGCGATGTCTGCTTGTTCAGGAGCAGGACTAACAGCACTGGCCACACTCAAAGTTCCTGGAGGAATTCCGAGTACATTGACAGTACCACCAGAGAGCATGAGACCTTCAGCAACACCTTCTGAAAGGCTGTCCACAACAACTAAGTTGCTGAGTTCAGGACCGAGTTCAGTGGTGCTGTAGGTATCGTCTACAAAGTTGATGTCAGTTGAAGATTCTTCAGTGACACCTTGGAAGCTAACCGTAGCGATGCGGTGCGATCCGACGGGGATCTCCTCAGGAGAACCTTCATCAAACGGATCCGTATCCATAACGGCAGCTAAGATAAAGTAACCATTGTCGATTTGTGAAACAACCGTATCAGCTTCTTCCAAAGCTTCTCCGGCACCAGTAGCAGGAGCGATATTCACTCCTTGTAGGACAGCAGCATCCCAATCGGCGATCGCTTGAACACCTTGAAGTACATCAGTAGCAGTCAAAGTGAGATCAAGATCGATCGTTCGACCAAGGAAGGCCGTACTTGTAGCAGGCAAGCTAAGCTCATTAGCATTTGCTGAGCGGGGTGAACCGATCAGCGCAAGAGCTAGCAGCCCAAGGCAATAAAAACCCAAAAACCTCATTTGTTTCATCTCTCCTCCTCGAGAGGTTTGAAGACAAAACCATTCCCAAGTGTGAATGACTTGAAATGACACACCCAATAGACCAGTCAGGGCACCTCCTACAGAGATACCGACAAGAAACTTGCGCGTTCTTTCTTTTATCTTCGAAACAGAAGACGGATCTTCGATTAGAAGATTGTGATTGTGGATAGCTCGTTAATTTCTTCCCAAAACCAGCTTGAACTCATGATTTTAAAAAAGACTTTCTGAGAAAGAATTCTTCAAGATCAGTCATTCTGAATTGTCAACAGTTCGTCCCCCGAGGACTCCCTGTCTTCAATCCGTTTAACTGGCCCTAAGAATTTGGTGATCGTCCATGAAATCTAAATTGAGAAGTCTGAACTTAAGACTTCATTTCCAAACAACCAAAATACCCGCCGCTCACCCCAAGAATCATTCCCCTTCGGGTTGCGTAAAAAGCTGATATTAAAATCAACTTTTAACCGAAGAGCATATTCATTCTTGTGAATTTCATTCGATGGCCGAACAGCCAAGAAGCCCACCTTCAAGCGCATGCTTTCTATTGAAAGCAAAACTTGAAAGTTTAGGCTCTACACTCTCCGTACGATCAATGAACTTTCTCACAAACAAAGATCATTCACGATCGGTACAGTGTTTCGAATAAAACAATTTTTAGTATTTAGCGATCAACGTTGACAGTGAACATTGATAGTTCGACCCACGTGGACACCAAAGTTTTCAGCTTTAAGTTATCAACTGGAGCGCCAACAGTTTTCTAAAAACACTCAACATAAATTGAGTTTGAAGTTCTTAGAACTAACAAAAAAACCGAATAGCCACTTTGGCATCGCTTAGAAACTTGTTTTGAAAACCCTCGTGTCACCAACTGTAAAGGGACTTCAACGATAAAGATCGTTTGAAGTAGCCTCTATAAGCTTTCCCGAAAAGCATCCGTAAAAAGCCCTCGTAAAAAGCCTAGTGCAATTCCCCTTCAAGACAAGCTTCAAAGTGTCCAGGTTGGCATGTTTGAAGCCACAATGCAAGGGGGTATAAGAAGATTTTTAGTTAAATCCACTTAAAATCTCACATCTCAAAGTGGGCATTTAAGGGCTTAATTCCCTCAAACAGCTACCAATCGAACCCTGCTTTTTCCAAATCCACCCCGGAACGGATAAGTAGATCTATAAAACTCAGAGCTCCAACTACCACCAACTGAATCTAAATTCTAATGGTCTCAGAGGCCAGCTAACTGATATTTATGATTAAATCTCAGTCAACCATTCAACCGGGCTGAAATTTCATCAATCTCAGCGATCCTTGAAACCTGATCTTCCTACCCAGGCTTCAATTTGGCTACCCTCTTTTTTGACAGATCAAGCTCAACAGAGAAAAATGTTAACTCTCTACCTTGTATCAACCAAAATTGGATAAACAGGGAAAAGTTAACAAATAGCACCAAACAATCGCGCCTATAAATATGGCGAATTGAATCAAATATCTGCTATTTAAGCTTCAATGAACTGTATTTAAGGATTCTTCAGACCACGTTCTTAGCTAAATTCAATTCACTTAACCTCTTTTGAAGCTCCTCATAGCTTCGCAAAAAGAGGTTGCATTCGAAAGTATTCACTACCGATGCAGAACAATTATAGAGAATAGAATAGCCAGAAGTATTTTTAGACCCTACCAACCTCTCAGATTATATCCATGCCACTAAAAAATTGAACTGCGATTTTCAGGTTTACCCCCATATTTTCTAAAGAATTGAAAAAAAGTTGATTTGTGTCGGAAATACCCACTCTTCTCCCTCAAATTCTGAGGAAATTTCCCTTGGACTCCAACGTGGATCAAGACTTCTGCAATGTTGGTGCGGGCGCTCAAAGAAGATCTACGCCGCAATCATAACATTAAAAAATAAAAAGACTTAATGACCACACCCGAAAAGAATCCAAAGAATCTAAAAGGGAAAAAGGTAAAGGCAGTCGACGTAATTCGATTAGCTTTGAGGATTAGTAACCCAAAGGAAAAAATCTCTTCACCCTCCAATCTAATTCAATCAAAGTAAACCCATTATAAGTCCAACTACGGGCTTTCCCTGATCACCCATAGATCAAGCTACTCTATAAGATAAACAAATGGGCATCGAGAGGGATGGACTGCCTCCTACCGATGAAGCAATCGACTACTTAAGATTTGGGGAAGGAATTAAGCCGTGATGGCGAAAGAGCCAATACGCTAATAAAAAATCGACACCCGAGACAGTTCTCCCACCTTTCTCTCCCTCATTTCCAAGCACGGCGAAGGGAGATGACTTCCAAATGAAAGAACTGATCTTCCTCATATGCAAGGGCAAGGCGTGAGTATTCCTAAGTTTTCCTTTTCGCTCGTTAAAGAGTCCGGGCGTGATCTTTGGATGTTCGCGCCAATCAACTTCCACCATCTTTAAGTCATCAGGGAAGAGCTCTAAAGAGTATTTAAGATCGTCTCGTACAGCTTCAGGAAAAGGCTCAGAACATATGGCGTGGTAGGCACCATTGAAGAATAAATTTCCTTCGTGGAGAACCAGCTTCCATAAACGTCGGTAACTTTTTTGATAAATGGCGATCAGACGATCATCGTCCTCGAGATGCTTCAATGAATACAAGCCCATCGTCGCCATCACATCGTTACTGTGATTCGTACGACCAAAAATTTGAAACTTATTGAGCCAAGTGGCTTCTGGATATTTTTCCTTCACGAGAGTTAAGTATCGGTCTTGATACTCCTCTTCACCTGTATAGGCATAAGCCACTTTTTGCGAAAGTAAACTCAATGAAGCATTCGGTCCGATAGGAATGCCGAACATGTACCCGCTGAGCTCTCCAAAAGTCGTCACCTCTCCATCGATATCTGTAATGCAGAGATCGTTCGACCAAATATGATCCGCGATGCTTTTAACATATGGAGCCGCTCTTTGTTTTAACTCTTGAAACTCTTTCCATTCAGGATCGATCGCCGTTATCAGCACGCTATAACCGAATAAAACGCCAAAGTATTGGTCCTTACTTACATCGCCCCGATACCGATATTTTTCGTAAGGCGGGGCTCCCGCTCGAGCTTCGTGACGAGCTTGTTCATGCTCGAAAGGCTCTTGAGTAGGTGCGCAAGAACGGGCTAAGAGACCGGGCTTTCCAGTGACATCATCTAGTAAGGCCAAGCCATCCAAAACGCGATGAACTAGCTTTAAATCTTCGGGCGCGTGAGTCTGTGCATACTTAAAAGAAACTGCAGCAAGAAGAGCCCCACTCCAGATGGGAACATCGGCTAAATTGCCGTAAGAACGGGGGTTTTCAGCATCAAACGGCTCATCGTATCGGCGGTAAATCAGCAAACCTTCAGGGCTCAAATGTCGCGAAACAAGGTGCTCCTCGATCTTTTGAATCTTAGTTTCAATGGGGATTGAACTGTGCTCAGGGAAGGTGTGCTTCCATTTCTCCCATTCGATGGGAGGGGAAGGATAGACACAGCCGAGAGCCCCCACCAGAGGAATTAAAATCAGCTTTAAATAGATTAAAAGGTTTAGCTTCAAAGGAACCTCCTAAGATGGATCCTTAAATCGTTTTTTTAACCATCGAAAACCCTCATTCGCAACCTTAGGCACCATGATGATACCGGTGTAATGGCCGAGGGGAAGGATTTGTAATTCGGGTCGACCCAATGCTTGATAAAGTGCGAGACCACTTAAGTAATGAACCTTATCATCCAGGGTACCCACGTAGAGAAGAGCTCGTTCACTGCCGATATATTCTGCGACATCCAAGGGATCTAATTTAAGATGTTGATCTAAGTCTGCTTGAATTATTTTTCTGTTAGAACCCTCTGCTTCAGCGCGACGAATGAAGTATTCTTCAACCATCATCTCTCGCGACAATTTAAAGATTCGGGGCAAGTCGCCGCCAGCCAAGCAGAACACCCCTCCCTTCATGTTGGGCATTGCCGCTAATAACAAAATGTTCTTAATCGCCCCCAAACTTACTCCGAAGCAAGCTAAGGATTGAGCATCGACCTCAGCCCTTTGGGCTAAGGCTTCAATCGCTTGAACGTTTTCATGAGTCGTCCTCACCAACATTTTTTGCATGTCTTCGGCGGTGACACTCGCTTCTAAAATGACTCCCTTCTGGTAGAGGAAGAAACTTGAAAAACCTTCCTCCGCCGCCCATTCAGCAAAGAGGCGAGAGACGAAGTAATCATTGAGTGCCCCACCTAAGATGGGGGCGATTTGAAGAAGTGGAGCCGGTGTTTCTGGGGAAGCGGAACTCGCCTGGTAGTACTCACCCTGGACGAGATTCAACTGATGGGCACTGCCCCCCGCTGAAAGTTCACCGATGAACTTTTCCGTCGACTCAAACTCAAATTTGAAAATGGAGTATTCTTCCGTTTGTTCTTTGAGCTCAACCTTAAATCGGGTCGCGGGCTTTGAGGGCTTCAACACCTCAAGCTGGCCCGAAAAATCAAGAGGAGGCACCATGGATGGACGCTGAAGGCTGTAGCGCTGACAAGCGCTTAAATTTAACGCGAGGATGAAAGCGAAGGTGAGATAAGCGAGGCGCGACATCAATCCATCCGATTTCGTAGTTCAAACTGCAATGAGAGGGTGAATTCGCCTACGAGGCGATCGACAACTACACTATTATCGGAAAAATAGGAAGGCAGGTTTAGCAGCATCTCAGTAGCAAAAGCCGTCAGTCTATTGGCGGGAGCGCTTTTAATGGAAATTCCTCTCTGTACGTAGGCTGGCTCAAAGGCAATTAGCACCCAGGAAGCCCGAAGCTTTAGCGAGGGATCAAGATTCTAGCCATACGAGAAAGCGCTCTACCGCCCAAGGACTCGCGCGAGCGCTTCCCCGAAATATGCCAGCGCGTCTAACAGCCCGAAACATATATAAATTTCGAGATTCAATTTTCGCCCGATCCCTCGCTAAAGCTTCGGGCTTCCCTGGCGTGAACCGTGTTTGGGGCTATAGATATGTTTTTAATTCGATGTTGAGCGTTGAACGTTGAACGTTCGTTTTCCCCTCGCTAGCGCTTCGGGCTAGTTAACGAATGCCGTTAATAAGCTCAATCCATCAAAACCTATTCAAATTATGGTTCACGGAGAGGCTGTGAATTATTAGATTCCTATGGAATCAAAATTCATAACAAAGATATAAGCACCCTTATTAATAAGCCCGGAGGTGAGCCGACTACTATTGCGCCTGAATGATCTTACCCTCTTTTCTCAAACGAGAAATGAAGGCTTGGCGCTCAGCTTCAGTAGGTGGATTATTGAGGTAGAGATCAGTGAGCTCCTTCTTCTTATCCTCGTAGGAAGTCACCTTTTTATCAATCAATTGAATGACATGAAAGCCCCTCGACGATCTAACTGGAGAACTGATCGCATCTTCGTTAGAAAGCTTCTCTAGGTAAGCATGAAACTTCTTACCGTAGAGAGTCTTTCGGTATCTTCTTACTTTGCCATCGCGTCGACGCGAAAGTGAATCATCGGAATACTTTCGAACCAAGCCCACAAAATCAGCTCCTTCACGAGCTTCCTTCGCAATTTGTTCAGCGCGAGCTAATGCCTGAGCTTCTGTTAGCGGAGCCTTCGCTTGACCTGTTTTTTTACGTGTCGAAACCAAGATGTGACGAAGCTCATACTGAACCCCATCTTCGCCGTATTTCTGAGTAAACAACTTCATCAAAGCCTTCTTAGGAGCTTCTCCCTTAGCCCGGTTCTTTTTGATACATCGTTCGTACAAAAGATCGTAGGCTTTCTTTTGGGCGATGAAGTCACGGTACTCCTCAAGCGTCATCCCTTGAGTCTTTAAATAGGTCTTCTCAAATTTACTTCGATCCCCTTTAAAAAGAACAGAGACCACTTGTGAGATTTGAGCATCGACTGCCTTTGAAATCTCATCGTGAGGGACGACGACCTCTAACTTTTGAGCCTCTTGCTCCACCAAGATTCGATCGATGAGATCTTTGAGCTTGGTCTTTCCGTAGAGAGCCAAGAGAAATCGAGTGTAATCATCAAAGCGAATGTCATAGCCATTGACTCTCGCCAAGACTCCCTCTGAAAGCTTCGGCTCAGACTTCTTTTCCTCGTCCTTCTTGGGGTTTTCTTCCTTTTTCGTGCCTGAATCCTTTGATTTCTCCTCTTGGCCAGGAAGAGGCAGCCCTGAAAACAGAACACCGAAGGTGAGCAAAACGATGAATGACTTCAAATTAATCATGATTCTGATCCTAATATTGAGGGAGAGACTCTTTGAAAGAATCGACAATTCTCTCATGATGTTCTATCGATTGAGTGAGGTCCAGACCTGAGTGGATTTCTCGGCACTTTATCAGACGAGAATCAACCCCGATTTATTCGAAATGAAGCCCAGGCAGTTCCTGGCCCTCATCTAGAACCAAGGTCAACCCAAACCTATAATATTAAACAACATACAGCATTACAGCTCACACCAGGGAAGCCCGAAGCTTTAGCGAAGGATCGGAATCATAACCATACTCGAAAGCACCCCACCCGCACGAGCGTTCCTCCGAACAGGTATACCTCGTCTAACAGCCCAAAATATCTAGATAATTCAGAGTTCAATTTTCGCCCGATCCCTCGCTAAAGCTTCGGGCTTCCCTGGCGATGAGATCTCTCTTCAAAACCGCATAAAAAAAGCCCTATCTGAGCCTAAAAACTCAAATAGGGCATTTTATTATCTTCGCTGTGATTCTATTCGCTGAACTCAAGGCCGAGAGATCTCAACCCTGATCATCGTCTCAGTCTCAGGATTCACTATCTCCGGTGTCGGCGACTGCGGCTTCGACTTCAGCTTCAGCAGACTCGGGTGCAGGAGTATCTCCGACAAAGCCAAGCAGAACCTGGCTGGCGCGATCTCCGAGGCGATGGCGTTGGAAATTTAAGATACGAGTGTAACCACCTGGACGATCTTGATAAGCAGGACCGATGGTCTCAAACAGCTTATTGACCATATCCTCATCACCGAGGAGCTTGATCCCACGACGGTAGTTGTGAAGAGTTTTATTCTTCGACAAGGTGATCAATTTCTCAGCGAAAGGCTGAACGAATTTCGCCTTTTCGCGAGTGGTGATGATATGGTTTTTTTCACCGTATTGGAGGAAAAGGCTCCGGGCCAGGTTCCTCAAAAGGGCTTTTCGGTGCGCCGAACTTCGATTCAGCTTGCGACCACGTACTCGATGTCTCATCGATCAGCTTCCTTAACAATCGGGCCAATAGGCTGACCCGAAAATGAGTTCAAATTCAAAACTTTGCTCCACCAGATCCAATCAATGAATCCAACGCAGAGTTGGAACCAACTCTGCGACGAACATAGGGTCTTTGCCCCTATGTTTAGCGGAGTGAAGGCAAATCGGTGATTTGCCAGAACGATTAAAATCAGCCCCGAAGGGCCTGATTTTAATTAATCAATTCAGTTCGGATTGATTCCGGGACCAGGGCCAGGACCTGGTTGACCATTCTCTGGGGCCGGTGTCGGTCCTGCTCCAGTAGGAGCGGGGCCTGGTGCCGGGGCTGCAGCAGGATGGGGTGCAGGTGCAGGCTGAGGAGCGATACCAGGAATTCCAACGCCAGGCATAGCCGGGACAGGCATTCCGAGCTTCAATCCTAAGTCCGTGAGTTTTTCACGAATTTCGTCCAAAGAGGTCTTCCCAAAGTTTCTCACTTTGAGCATGTCGTCTTCGGTGCGGGCGACCAAATCACCCACTGTTTGAATGTTTTCGGCTTCGAGGCAGTTGTAGGCTCGAACAGAAAGACCGAGGGCCGAGATATTGAGACCAAACTTCTTTTGGATCTCTTCTTGGCTGGGGCCTTCATCCACTTGAACGGGAATTTCTTCAGGAGCGCTCAGTGCGGTTCCTTCTGAACGCCTAAAGCCGATATCCGTATACTGAATGAACGGATTGAGGTGCTTGCGAAGAATCTTCGCTGCTTCCACCAATGCCAATTCAGGCTGAATGGTTCCATCCGTCCAGATCTCCATGATCAGCCGGTCGTAGTTCGTGAGCTGACCCACACGAGTATCTTCCGTCTTATAACGGACCCTCGTGACAGGAGAGAATGAAGAATCGACCCAAATCAGACCGATCTCATTATCACCTTTGGAGTTTTCTTCCGCGGTGAGGTATCCACGCCCTTTGGTGGCTCGGAGCTCAACTCGGAAGGGAATATCTTGAGTTAGAGTAGCGATGTGGAAATCGGGATCGAGTACTTCCACTCCCTCGGGAGCTTGGATATCGGCCGCTGTGACATCGCCCTTTTTATCTTTGAAAATTTCTAATACCGCATCACTTGCGGTATCGATTTTGAGTCTCAGGCTCTTCAGGTTGAGAATGATATTCGTGACATCCTCATAAACACCGGTGAGCGTAGAGAATTCGTGTTGAACTCCTTCGATCTTAACGCTGGTGACTGCTGCACCCTCGAGTGATGAAAGCAGGATTCGACGGAGGCTATTGCCCACCGTTACTCCGAAACCACGTTCAAAAGGCTCGATGATGAACTTACCGTATTCGTCGGTTCTCGTATCCTGGTCACAGGTTACGGAGCTGGGGATCTCGAAGTCTCTCCACCGAATACGCATCAAAATCCTCCTAATTGTAATCTTCTGAGCCAATGAGAACACTCGTCGAGAGTTGAGACCCTCTCAAGTCTTCCCAATCTGGCGGGGTTGGCAAGTCGCGGCGGAAAATAGAAGTGGAGACCGACCTCACTTTAAACTTCAAACTTCCGGCCGTCTTAGTTGCCATGGAATCAAATTTCAATTTGAGATACCTGCACTATGACAGGAATCCCACCCAGTATCAACTGGCCACTTTTGTATTTTCAGGCTAGCTTAAAAGCAGCTTTCTTTGCCCGGAAAAGTCGAGCTGACCCGAGGAGAAAACCTACTTTCAGGCAGCAGCTTTATTTCGCCAAGAGCTCGACGATGAGATTCGACTGAATCGGGAATGAAAATTCGTCAGCTTGGGGAAGTTTGAGTACTTTAACTTCCATCACCTTGGGATCGCAGGCGAGCCAAGGAGGGACAATTTCACCCTTAGCCAATTCGAGGCTATTCTCGATGAGCTTTTTGCTTTTATCTTTTTGAACGGCTCCAACCACCATTTCGGGCTTCACCAAGAATGAAGGAATAGAAACCTTCTTCCCGTTGACGGTGATGTGACCGTGGCGAATCACCTGACGAGCGTGATTGCGAGATTCTGCAAATCCAGCCAAGAAGACGACATTGTCTAAGCGGGACTCGAGAACGGTCATCAAGTTATCACCTTTGTTCCCCTTTTTACGGGAGGCGATGGAGTAGTAACGACGGAATTGTCGCTCTAAAACTCCGAAAATTCTTTTTGCTTTCTGCTTCTCACGAAGCTGAAGTCCGTAATCGGAAAGGCGCTTACGGCGAAAACTTTGGGCGCCCGGAGGGTGAGGACGACGAGCGATGGCACATTTTGGACTGTGACATCGTGCACCGCGTAGGTACAAGCGTTCACCTTCTCGGCGACAAAGTTTACATTTGGCGTTTGTGTATCTCGCCATAACGAGGAAACTCCACTTAAGGAATTAAAATTTTGTTGATCTAATTAAAAGAGAGTAAGAACTCCAAGGGCCAAACTTTCACGGGCTCCTTTTTGTTCCTTCAAATTGTATTTTTCGGTCCTTTGAGAGAAGCAGCCGCGAGACGATTCAACGCCCCAAACTTTCTCAATGAAAGTGCTCTCTCAAGGGAAAATGTAGTGAGTCGTCTTGATTAGACTCGTCGGCGTTTCTTAGCTCGACAGCCGTTGTGAGGCAGGGGGGTCACATCTTCGATGGCCTTGATTTCCATGCCAGAGTTCTGGAAGGCACGAATGGCAGACTCTCGACCTGCTCCCGGTCCTTTAACTCTGATTTCGACTTCTTTCATCCCCATTTTGCGTACCTTGGCGGCGCAACTTTCACCAGCACGTTGTGCGGCGAAAGGAGTACTTTTTCTACTCCCCTTGTAGCCGATGGATCCACCGGTATCCCAACAGAGAGTGTTGCCGTTTTTGTCAGCCACGGTGATCGTCGTATTATTAAAAGTTGCTTTAATAAAAACGATCCCACGGGAGACGTTCTTTTTAACTTTCTTCTTCTTACCGCCAGGTGCCATGTGAAATCTTTACCTTATTCACCTAGGTTAATTCTACAAATGAGGGACTATAAATTAGTCAGACTATCGAAGAGCCCAATAACCGAAGGGCACTGTTACCAAAGGGCCCAGTTACCAAAGGGCCCAGTTACCAAAGGGCACTGTTACCGAAGGGCCTTTACACTCTTCTTCGTGGCCACAACTTTTCGGGGTCCCTTACGAGTACGAGAGTTCGTTTTCGTTCTCTGTCCTCGGCAAGGAAGTCCCTTACGGTGACGAAGTCCACGGTAACAACCGATGTCTTTGAGTCGGCTGATGTTTTGAGTAATAGCTCTTCTGAGCTGACCTTCAGTTTCGTATCGTTCCTCGATAATATTACTGATTCTACTCAGATCATCTTCACTGAGATCACGAGTACGAACAGTTCCTTCGATTCCAGCTTCACGAAGGATTTCTTTAGAACGATAGCGGCCGATCCCCAAGATATATGTCAATGAGATTTCGACGATCTTTTCGTTAGGAATATCGACTCCGACTAGACGGGGCATACTGACTCCTTAGTCCCAATCAATTCTTAATTAAAGTGAAGTTGTAACTCATCATCACCCAAACTTACCGTTGCCGTTGCTTATGGCGTGGGTTGGTACAGATGACTCGAACGACACCTTTTCTTTTGATAATTTTGCAGTTCTCGCAGATGCGACGAACAGAGGCTCTAACTTTCATAGCGGTTCCATCACTCTAAGAGGAACGAATGAAAAAAGAATTGTGATCCAAACGACGAAAGCCCGTTTTAATGACTTTCTAAAGGATTATCACAAATCTTTTAAAATGCTTAACTTAAGGCAGTTCTTTCCCGCCTTGAAAAAATGCGAAAACCGGGATTATATCGAAGGTAAATGCCTAATACAAAGAGAATTTTTGAGACAAATTAAGCCTTTTTTAAAATTTTTATTTTTTAAAAAATGGCAGCTTAGGCGGGAAAAAGTGTGGCAGGACCCTCTCACTCTATCGCCTCCCCCCAAAATCACCTCCCATCCGAGGGATTTGGGCTTCTATCGTCATTCATCGATTGTCTTCAAGGCCATCCATCATCGTTAATCCTTCCCGAAAGAAGGTGTATCCCATTCAGCCCTACAACTTTATAGGCCCCCACTCTCTTAAACTCAGCCTGCTCGTGAACTCCGACTTCTTAGAATTGGCTTCTAAGTTACGGTCAAAACCTGAGGCCCATCCGAGGTGACCGCGATGGTGTGTTCAAAGTGAGCTGAGAGTTTCTTATCCTTCGTGATCACCGTCCATTTATCACTGAGGGTCTCTACGTCTTCAGTGCCTACATTGAGCATCGGCTCTACCGCGAGAACCATCCCTTCTTGGAGGACAGGATCTTCTTGAAGGAAGCTTTTTTTGTCGCAGTAATTGGGGACTTGGGGTGCTTCGTGCATCCTCCGCCCAATACCGTGACCCACAAATTTCTTTACAACTCCGTAACCGAGGTCTTCAGAGTAATCTTGAATAGCTCGGCTGATATCAGAGATGCGGTTTCCCACCACCATTTGCTCGATCCCCTTGAAAAGGGCGGCTTCACAGTGAGTGAGTAAATCTTGGGCTTCTTGATTGATTGAACCTACACCGTAGGTCCAAGCACTGTCGCCGCAGAAACCATCTTTTCCCACTCCGATGTCGACACTGACGATATCGCCATCATTGAGGATTCTCTCTTCAGAAGGAATTCCGTGAACCACTTCTTCATTGATAGAAATACAAGAATGAGCGGGGAATCCTTGGTAATTGAAGAAGAGGAGAGTGCCTTTGTTCTCGAGGACAAAATCTCGAATCATGAGATCGATTTCGATGGTTTTCAGGCCAGGTTTCAGGAACTCCCTCACCTTTTGGTGGGCGAGAGCCACCAATCGGCCTGCTTCCCTCATGATGCCGATCTCTCGACGCGACTTGAGTTCGATCACAGTCCCTCTCTTAGCTCCCCTTCTTGGGTGGTGCATCCGAGCCACCCGTGAATCCTTCATACTGGCGAACCAACATTTGGGATTCGATCTTGTCGACGAGATCCAAGGCGACTCCGACCACAATCAAGATTCCAGTTCCACCTAAGAGAGTTGCGATCATGAAATCAACATTGAGCATCGAGTTGACGAGCTGAGGTACCAAGGCGATCAGAGCCAGGAATGCGGCTCCGGCCAAAGTGATGCGCTTCATGATTTTGCCGAGATACTCTGCCGTTCGCTTTCCGGGACGGATACCAGGAATAAAGCTTCCGTTCTCCTTCATGTTGCTGGCGATCTCAACGGGATTGAACATGAGACTCGTCCAGAAATAGGTGAAGAAGAAAATCATGATGATATAAGTCACCAAGTAGAAGAACTGACCCGGTTGTAAGATATCGGAGATGAAATTGAGTCCGTTGGAAAGGAACCCAGGTAATCCCAAGTTGTTGCCCATGTAACCCAAAACTCCGGTGGGAAGAATCACCAAGGATTGAGCGAAAATGATGGGCATCACGCCTGCGGGATTCACCTTGAATGGCATGTAGGATCGTTGGCCACCAAATTGTCGACGACCCCGAACCGAACGTTGAACTTGAACTGGAATTCGACGTTGACCTTTCGTGATGAAGACGACTCCTGCGACCACTGCGAAGTACAACAAGACCAACATCAAGATCTTGACGACCTCGAAGGGCTTAGTGTCAGCATCGGCCAATCGAAATCCTTCATAGAGACTGACGAAGGCGTTGGGGATCGCGGCGATAATTCCCACCATAATGAGAAGTGAAGCACCGTTTCCGATTCCACCTTCAGTGATCTTTTCTCCTAACCACATCATGAAAAGACTTCCCGCGGTTAAGACGAGCACCTGCATGAAACCGATGAGGAATGCGCTATTTTCGTCAATGATGTAACTAAGACCGTCAGGTCCTTCACTTCCGGCAAAGCTAACGGCGAGCATGGTTCCTTGAACCAAGCAGATCAAGACCGTCGCGTAACGCGTATAACGGTTGATGACCTTTCGCCCTTGTTCACCTTCTTTCGAAAGTGCATCCAGTCGAGGGAACACCTTGACTAGAAGGCTGAAAATAATAGAAGCGGTGATATAGGGCATAATTCCTAAAGAGAACACCACTGGCATGTTGAAGGATCCACCCGTGAGGGTAGCCGTAAATTTAAGCCATTCCTTTAAATCACCTGAACTTCCCGCATTATCGATAGCATCGACGTTGATACCAGGTAAGTAAATTTGGAATCCGAGGCGAGCTACGAACAGGAGACTAAAGGTTAAAAAGATCCGCTTGCGAAGTTCAGGGATCTTCAGAATGTCTTGGATGGTTTTGATGATCGCGGTCATCCGGAGAACCTTCCCGGAAATGTGCTGGTGGCGAGAATGAACATAGAGGGCTCGGCGATCCCCTCACCACATTCTCTCAATGCGTATCGAAGTTGACGAATCTCCGCTTAAGCGGTGATCCAGCTGACTTCAATCTGGTAAGTCCATCATACAAAAGAGTCAATCCGCCGTAATTGACCTAAAAGCGGTTTCGAAACCCCTGGTTGAGCCGGCCTCTGAATGAGCTCTATAAGGAGTATAAAATGGGCCTTCGCAGGAGCTTTGAAACAGCTTTTAATATCTTCGGGAGTTTTCCAAAAAATCTTATCCTCTTAATCTCAGAACAAACGAAGCTCGCAGTAGTTTCCTCCCTAAAACTCAGCTACTTTGAGCTACTTTTTAGGAAGAAGAGTTCATTCATTCTCGTTCGAATCAGAACTCACAGTCGGCTCTACGAAGACGTTTTATCTGAAAAAAAGAAGATCATTTCTCGAAAAACTAAGCGAGAAATACTCTTGGAGAAAATTTGACCCTCAGACCACTTGGGCCCTCGCTCCGAGAAATCTCACCGAGATTACCGGAACGAGGGCCCAGAGGCCAGAAGATAGAGAAAAGAGTTTATCGGCTACAGTTCTTGTTGCGATAAAGCTCTTATGAATTCTTAGGCTTTTTACGCTCGGTTTGCTTGGGGCCGGCGTGGAGTAAGGTGATCGAACCACCAGCTGATTCCACCTTAGCCCTAGCGGAAGCTGAAATACCGTGAACACTCAAGGTGAGCTTCTTGGTGAGATCTCCACTCCCTAAGATTTTTAGATAACCGTGCCGTGACTTGAGGTTCAGCTTTTCTTTGGCAGTTTCGAGTGAAACGGTATCGCCGTCAGCAAAAGCTTCTTCGAGTTGTGCGAGGTTGACGACGTCGTAACGAATTTTGAACTTGGCGTTACTGAAACCACGCTTAGGTAAACGACGGGTAAGAGACATTTGCCCGCCTTCGTAACCGTATCGGTTACTCCAACCGGAACGTGACTTTGCACCGTTGTGACCGCGGCCACAGGTTTTACCTTTTCCGCTACCGATCCCTCGACCGACACGTTTGCGATCTTTTCGGGGAGCACCACCTTGAACGGCTTCTGTTACATTCATAGGGTCACTCCTCTCAATCTCATCACCTCTTCGCGACTTCGCAATTGTTGAAGAGCTGAAGCTGCTGCTTTTGCGAGGTTGATGGGATTATTACTTCCGAAAGATTTTGTAAGAATATTTTGGATTCCACTGCACTCGGCCATAGCACGTACGACCGCACCGGCGATGATTCCTGTACCCGGTTGAGCGGGAAGGAGAACCACTCGAGAGCCTCGGTAAACTCCGACGACCTCATGAGGAATCGTTCCGTTGGCGATAGGCACATTAAAGAAGCTCTTTTTAGCATCTTTGACAGCCTTCTCAACTGTGGGAGGAACTTCGTTGGCTTTTCCGAAACCGACGCCAACTTTTCCCTTACGATCACCGACGATGACCAAAGCACTAAAGCTGAACCGGCGTCCACCTTTGACCACCGTAGCACAACGGTTGATTTTGAGTACGCGTTCTTCTAATGGAGCTTCAGAAGGTTGAGCATCGGCATCTCGGTCACCGCGTTTTCCACCGCGACCACCTCGGCCTCCACCACCATCTTTTCCGCCGTCTTTACCGCCACGGCCGCCGCCATCTTTACCTCGGCCACCACCTTGACCGCGTCCACCGCGACCTTGTTGGCTAGGACGTCCACGAACGCGAGGGGGCTCGGAAGAGCGCCCTTTTGGCTTCTCTGATTCGGATTTACCAGAATCAGCTTTCGCTTCCTTAGCGTCACCACCCTCAGATGATGATTCCGCTTTAGCTTCCGTGGATTCAGCTTGAGGGGCTTCAGCCTCTTTCTTAGCTTCTTCTGGAGCGGCAGCCGCTTCGGGTGCTTCGGATTCAGGTTGTTGGTTTTCTTTTTCGTCTGACAAAGGTCAATCTCTCCTTGCGTCCACAAGGCCGTTCAAACGACTTGGGAACGCGATCTTTACACTTAACGGGCCGACAGGGTTTTGCGATTAACGTTCGCTTTTCTGCTTTACCTTAGCCATTCGACATCAGGCTGAGGCCCTCGCTTATGATTTGAAGAATTCAATCCCTCAAATCTTTGATTGATACCGAAAAAGTAATAGTACTTTTTAATACTCTTAGAATTTGAGGCCGCCCTCACGAGCAGCGCTCGCCAATTCAGCGACTCGACCGTGGTATTTGTAACCATTACGATCGAAGACCACACTGGTGATCCCGGCTTCTTTGGCTTTCTCAGCGATGAGTTGTCCAACGAGTTTTGCTCCCGCCTTGGTGGCTTGGGGAATTTTACCGTCGCCAGAAATCTCTGCGCTGACTGATTTTTGTTGAGTCGATACCGCAGCTAAGGTCTTACCGGCTTCATCATCGATGAGCTGACAAGAGATATGCTTATTGCTTCGGTGGACCGACAATCTTGGCTTGTCACTGGTTCCAGAAACAGAATTTCGAACATGCTGTTTCCGACGAACGTAGCGAGCTCTTTTTGCTTTTTGTAAATCCATGATACTTACAAAACTGAATGAATCTTGTTAACGAGTTTAAACTCGCGTCTTTAACGGAGCGAAGGTCGCAACCCGCCAAGAATAATGCCAAAAGGCATAGTTTATTTTTTACTAACAGTTGGAACCAAACTCAGTAGTAGCTTGACTCAACTTATAAAATCCAGCTCTCGTTCTGAAGGAACGAAGTCGAGCTGGTCTCAGCTCGGCCGCGGGCGTTGGCTCATAGAGCCGACGTTCGTGGAGCGAAGGCAAATCAAAGATTTGTCGAAGCGAGTTTAAACAAGTCCGCACGGCCTTGTTTAAACATAAAAAACACTGTGCCGAGTTGATTTCAACTCGGCCGCGAGCTTAGGTTCAAAGAACCTATGTTCGCGGAGCGAAGGCAAATCGAAGATTTGCCAAAGCGGTTAAGCCGAACTCCGAAGGAGCTTCGGTTCAACTTGATCGAATCAGGCGCCGAAGGACTTACCAGCCTTACGGATGATATGTTCGTTTTCGTATTTGATTCCCTTACCTTTGTAAGGCTCAGGTTTCCGGATACGGCGAATTTGAGCTGCAAATTCCCCTACCAACTGTTTGTCAGCACCTTTAATTTCGATGCGAACGGGTTTGGGGCATTCAACTTCGAGCCCTTCGGGAATCGGAATTTCTACCGGGTGGCAAAAACCGATCGCAAGAATGATCTTCTTGCCTTGAAGCTTGGCATTGTAGCCCACTCCGACGATGTCGAGGTTTCGAGAGAAACCATCTTTGACACCCTTGATCATGTTAGCGATCAGAGCTCGGCTGGTACCGTGGTAAGCGCGATGGAATGGGGTTTCCCCATTTCGCGTTACTTGAATTTGTTTTGCTGCTTCGTCCCAAGCGATGCTGACTTCTTCCCTGAATGTTTGGGAAAGTTTTCCTTTGGGTCCTTGAACGTTCAAGGTACCACCTTTCAGGTCCACTTTAATTGCGGCATCGACGACGACGGGTTGTTTTCCGATCCTAGACACGGGATGAATCTCTCAATCTTTAGATGAAGGATTACCAAACTTCACAAATAATTTCGCCGCCAACCTTTTGAGCTTTGGCTTCGGCGTGGGTCATAACTCCCTTAGGAGTAGATACGACTGCGATTCCTAACCCGTTGAGGGGGGTGGGCAGGTCGTTGACACCGCGGTAAACCCTGCAACCGGGCTTGGAAACGCGTTGGATGTGTTGGATGACGAATTCGTCATCGGGACCGTATTTGAGATCGATCTTTAATACGGCGTGACCATCCTGCATCTCTGACGTGAAGTCGTTGATGTAACCACTGTCTTTGAGAACAGTAAGGATATTGTTTTTAAGTTTTGAGTAGGGTGCGACTACTGTTTTAGCCTCGATGCGTAAAGCATTTCGCATACGAGTCAGTAGATCAGCGATAGGGTCCGTCATGCACATGGCGATTCGGTCTCCAATAGAATTCCTTGGGTTTGGGATCGACTTCTTACGAATGTGAAGCGTCGGATCACCACCTAAAGGAAATTCGGTTAATACTTACCAAGAAGCTTTCTTCACCCCAGGGATCTGACCCTTAAGGGCGAGCTCTCTGAAGCAAATTCTACAAATTTGAAACTTGCGATAGTAACCGCGTCTTCGGCCACAAAGTTGACAACGATTGTAACGTCGAGTCGAAAACTTAGCCGGAGCGAGTTGTTTGTTAATCCAAGAAGTCTTGGCCACGGTAATTACCTCCTAAAGGGGAATCCAAAGAACTCCATCAAAGCCATTGATTCTTCGTCAGAAGAATTTCTGATCGTCAGAGTCACGTTCATCCCCTGCACGAACTCGACATCGTCGATGCTGATTTCGGGAAATACAATTTGTTCGGTCAATCCCATCGAATAGTTTCCTCGGCCGTCGAAAGCCTTTGGGGAGAGACCACGGAAGTCACGAATACGAGGGATAACGACACTGATCAGGCGATCGAAGAATTCGTACATACGACTTCCTCTGAGAGTCACCTTACAGCCGATATTCATCCCTTCACGCAAACGGAAACCTGAAACGGATTTCTTCGCTTTCGTGATCAGAGGCTGTTGCCCAGAGACGCGAGCCATATCTTTCGCAGCCTTATCGAGGCGCTTGCTATTTTCGATGACTTTCCCAACTCCCATCGAGAGAGTGATCTTTTCGATCTTGGGAACTTCAAGCTTGTTTTTGTAATCGAAGCGTTCCATTAACTTGGGAACGACTTCGCTTTCGTATTTTTCTTTGAGACGAGCCATGATTTACCGTCTGCAGTTCACTCAGTTTTTAAATGTTTGGCCTTAGAAAGGATACGGAGAGGGATAGGGAGAAGTCTTTAGAAACCGAAATCAAATCGGTTCACCAGATTTTTTAGAATAACGTATCTTTTTACGTTCCTTACCTTCGCCTTCATAACGAAATCCCACGCGAGTGGGCTCATTCGTTTTGGGGTCGACCAATGCGACTCGAGAAGCATGAATGGGAGCCTCTTTTTGAACCCGTCCACCTTGGGGATTCTTTTGGCTTCGTTTCATGTGCTTAAAACGCATGTTCAAACCTTGAACGATGACTTGATTGGTGTCTTCCAAGACTTTGAGAACTTTTCCGCTGTCCTTGCCTTTTCCGACGCCACTGATGACGACGACATTATCGCCTCTTTTTAAATACATGTTCAGACCACCTCCGGAGCTAACGAAATGATCTTCATGAAATTCTTCTGACGCAATTCACGAGCGACCGCACCAAAGATACGAGTTCCTCGAGGATTCCCGTCACCGTCGAGAATAACGACAGCGTTCTTATCGAAACGGACATAAGAGCCGTCTCGACGTCGGATGGGATGCCGCGTCCGAACGATAACACCTTTGACGACCGCACCGGCTTTGATATCGCTAGTGGGAATTGCTTTCTTGACTGCACACACGATGATGTCGCCAAGGTGAGCGTAGTATTTTTTTGTTCCGCCGAGGACCTTAATACACTGAACTTGTTTCACTCCAGTGTTGTCAGCCACATCGAGCATGGTCTGCATTTGAATCATTATTAAACCTCCAGCCAGCCTTGAGCCAGGCCGCTCAGTTGAGTTTCCCCAAAGATCGAACTCGGGGCGACTCCGCCGGCCCGCCGTCAATCCAGTTCTAATGGGATGGATTAGTCGGCCTTTTTAACCACATCGAGCAAACGCCAACGCTTTAACTTAGACAAGGGACGAGTTTCGGTAATTCGAACTCGGTCACCTTCACGAGCCACGTTATTTTCGTCGTGGGCTTTTAAATTCGTCTGTTTCTTGACGTATTTTTTGTATCGAGGGTGCATCACGAGACGTTCGACGACTACGGAGATGGTTTTATCCATCTTGTCGCTCTTAACTACACCTTCTACGGTCTTGCGGCCGGTTTTGTTTTGTTGTGCGTCCGACGCCATTCTACAAAGTTCCTAAACTAACAAAGAGTTTCTGCCTTGGACTGTTCGCTTCGACTCTTTGTTATGAATGATTTTGTTACTGTGTGACTGCTTCGTTACTGTTCTTACTCACTACCCGAATCGGCTTCTTGTGGTGCACCTTGAGGAGCGACGACAGTCTGACCGGACTCAGCGCGTTCTTTAAGAACGGTAAACATGCGAGCTACATCCCTTCTAAGGGTTTTGTACAAACCGGAATTTTCGATTCCGGCACCCTTAGCTTGGAAGTTCATTTTGAAGATTTCGCCGCGCGTTTTAATGATCGCGCCTTTGATATCTTCGTCGGGAAGATCCCGAATTTCATTGATCTTCATGATTCGTAACTCTCAGAAAGATTAAACCTCTTGGCGCCTGGCAACCAAGCGGCACTTAACAGGCATTTTGTGTGCGATACGGTTGAAGCATTGCTTAGCGAGGTCTAAAGGAACTCCACCACCGATTTCAAATAAGATCGTGCCGGGTTTTACGACCGCGGCCCAATAATCGGGTTCACCTTTACCTTTACCCATCCGGCTCTCCAGGGGGCGAGCACTGACGGGTTTGTCGGGGAAGATGCGAATGTAGACCTTACCTTCACCACGGAGGAATTGACTGGAGGTGATACGACCAGCTTCGATCTGTTGAGCACTGATCCAGCCTCTCTCCAACGATTGCAAGCCGTATTGGCCGTGGACGACAAAGTTTCCACGACTAGCTTTTCCTTTGAGACGACCCCGTTGATGCTTTCGGTGTCTAACCCTTTTTGGCATGAGCGCCATGGATCGAACCCTCCTCGTGCTTATAGGGACCGTGATATACCCAGCATTTGACTCCGATAATACCGTAAGTAGTACGAGCCTCGCTGAAACCATATTTAATGTTGGCTTGGAGAGTTTGGAGAGGAATTTTACCTTCACTGAAACTCTCTCGGCGAGCCATTTCTGCCCCACCCAAGCGACCAGAAACTTGGACACGGATGCCTTCGACACCCTTGTCTCTTGCGTTTTTGATAGCTTGCTTCATAACACGACGGAAAGCGGCGCGACGGATCAATTGTTGCGCAACACTTTCAGCGATCAGTTGTGAATTGATTTCGGGAGTTTGAATCTCGCGAATCTCAAGCTTCACTTCTTGGCCACAGATGGCTTGAAGATCTTCTTTGAGTTTATCGACGCGAGCTCCTTTACGTCCGATGATCACTCCGGGACGAGCCGTGTGGAGGAAAATCTTGACGTGTTCAAAATCACGTTCGATTTCGATCTCAGGAATTCCGGCAAACTCATATTCGCGTTTGATGAATTCTCTCAGGCGATGATCTTCGATGAGCAGTCGCCCGAAATCTTTTTTCTTGCTGTACCAGCGGGAGCGCCAGTTTTCGGTGATCCCAATCCGGAATCCAGTGGGGTGTACTTTCTGTCCCATGGATCTCTCTTATCCTTAAGCTTTTGAGGGTTCACTCACCGCCACTTTGATATGGCAAGTTCGTTTCATGATTGGAAACGCACGACCCATCGAACGGGGACGCCAACGCTTCATGGTTGGACCTTCGTCGACGACGGCGGTCGAAACCACCAAGTTCGAGGCATCTAAGCCTTCTTTTTGTGTCGCGTTCGCACATGCAGATCTCAGTACCTTCCGCACCATGGGTCCTGCTCTTTTCTTGCAGATATCCAATTCACGAAGGGCGTTTTCCACTGAAGAACCACGGATGAGATCTACGACCAGACGAGCCTTGCGAGCAGAAATTCTGGCATAGCGATGACTCGCATGGAACTCTTGTGGTTTGTCGCTGTTTTTGTTGGATCGATTAGCCATCGATCGCACCTTCCTGTGTCGAATCTAAAACTTTCAACTCACCCCTCCGATTCAAATCGGATTGAGTCAGGTAACTTGAAAGCGATGGAGCTATATCTAAAGAACGGCCTCAGCTCACCCTCATAATGAAAACCGGCTCATAATGAGAACTGAAAACTGAACCAAGCGTTCTTACTTCTTCTTGCCGCCGCCGTGACCTCGGTAATTTCTCGTGGGAGAAAATTCGCCAAGTTTATGTCCGACCATATTTTCGGTGACATAAACTTTTCTGAAGTCTTTCCCGTTGTGAACGAGGAAAGTCTTAGAGATAAACTCGGGAATGATTGTACATGCCCGAGACCAGGTCTTGATCGGCGAGCCGGAGTCCCCTTGATCGATAACTTTCTTAACGAGCTTGGGGTCCACGTAAGGGCCTTTTTTTAGGGAACGTCCCATAGATCAATTATTTCTTCTTACGGCGACGGACGATGTGCTTGTTAGACAACTTCCGTCGGTTACGAGTTTTACCACCTTTGGAAAGAACACCAGTAGGACCACAAGGGTGACGTCCACCGGAGCTCTTACCCTCACCACCACCCATGGGGTGAGCAACAGGGTTCATGACGGTACCACGAACGATGGGACGGCGCCCCATCCAACGTTTTCTACCAGCCTTACCGATTTTTACATTTTGATGATCGAGGTTACCCACCTGTCCGATCGTAGCGCGACAGTTGATATGGAAGAGACGAATCTCACCAGAGGGCATAGAAACGGTCGCATAATTACCGTCTTTAGCCATCAACTGAGCATTGACGCCAGCACTACGAACGCAAAGGCCACCTTGACCAGGTCGCATTTCGATATTGTGAATTGGTAATCCGGTAGGAATACTTTTCAAAGGCATGCAGTTCCCTGATTTGGGTTCAACCTTCTCACCAGAAAACACTTGTTGGCCAACTTCGAGATCCTTGGGAGCCAAGATGTATCTCTTTTCACCATCAGCGTAGTGAAGCAAGGCGATATTGGCCGTTCGGTTAGGATCGTATTCGATGGTCGCGACCTTGGCAGGAACATTGTCTTTGTTCCTACGGAAGTCGATGATTCGATACTTAGGTTTGTGACCCCCACCACGATGGCGGGCGGTGATTCGACCGAGGTTGTTTCTACCACCGGTCTTTTTGATCTTAACGAGGAGCGACTTTTCAGGCTTCTTCGTTGTGATCTCGGACCAATCGAGACTACTTCCGTGTCGTCGACCGTCACTCGTTGGCTTATATTTTTTAATTCCCATTGTTCAATCCGATCAATAAACGTCGATGCTGTCACCCTTAGCGAGGGTTACGACTGCCTCTTTATAAGCGGAAGTTTTTCCTACGGAGGCACCGCGCCTTCTGTACTTACCTTTTTTCCAGCGAGTACTGATCTTGACGACTTTGACTTCAAAATGAGACTCAACAGCTTTTTTGATCTGAATTTTGTTAGCAGTAGGTGCAACCTCAAAGCAGTAAGCGTTGAGGAATTCGATCATCGCCGTGGTCTTTTCAGTCAAGATAGGGCGCTTGAGAATGGAAAATTCGTTTAGGATAGCCATCAGTTATCATCTCCTCCTCGACTTTGAAGAATCTCTAAAGACTCTCGGGTCAAGAGAACTGTCTTGGCAGCCAAGACATCGTAGGCATTAAACTCAGAGACAGGAACCAACTTGACTCTTGGGATGTTGCGAGAAGATAAGTAGAGGTTCTGGTTGTATTCGGAAACCCCAACAAGGCAAGATCCTTCGATCTTTAAAGACTTCAGCAGATTATTAAATACGCTGGTCTTGGGGGAATCTTGCGAAAGCGAGTCGACGATTTTGACTTCGCCGTCTTTCAGCTTGGAGAAGAGAGCGGAGCGCAATGCTTGGCGTTTCGCTTTTTTATTGAGGCTTTGACGGTAGTCTCGGGGGTGGGGTCCAAAAGCGACTCCTCCACCTCTCCAAATGGGAGATTTGCGACTACCCGCACGAGCGCGTCCCGTACCTTTTTGTCGCCAAGGCTTCTTTTGGGATCCGCGAATCTCAGCTCGAGTTTTTGTGTCGTGAGTTCCGACGCGCTTGTTGGCCAAGTACATCACGACTGCATCTTTCAGCAGTTGCCGTCGTTTACACTTGTCAAATTCACTGAGGTCGACAGCTACTTTTTCGACTTCGCTGCCACCAGAGTTTTGGACTGCTATTTCAATAACGTTTTCGCTCATGATTCACTCGACTCGGCGGCCTTCTCGCTCCTTTTCCGATTCTCTTCGAACGGGAGGAAGGGAGTAGACCTCGCCTTAAAATCGCTGCTTAAACTTAAAACTTATAATGTGCTGGGCCGTATCGACTTGTGAGTTCCTGTTCATTAAACAGGAACTCAGTCGAGTTGGGATCAACTCGACCGCAAACGTTGGCTCGTAGAGCCTACGTTTAGCGGAGTGAAAGCAAATCTTCGATTTGCTGGAACGGTTGAAACGGGCTCCGAAGGAGCTGGTTTCAACATAAAGAACAAAGTACAGCTTATTTACAAAAGCTTTCTTGGACGATCACCAGGTCACCGTCGGCGCCAGGGACTGAGCCCTTGACGAGAAGCAAGTTTCGAGAGGAGTCAACTTTGATGACTTTGAGTGCTCGAATCTTACGACGAGATTGACCCATATGGCCGGGCATCGCTTGGCCTTTCCAAACGCGTCCGGGGTCTGTACCCATTCCAGTAGTACCGACCATACGCACGTTTTTAGAACCGTGACTTTTGTCACCAGTCCCCCAACCATGTCGCTTGACCGTACCTTGGAATCCACGTCCCTTGGTCAAACCACTGACATCGACTTTATCAACTTCTTTGAACAGGTCGACTGTGAGTTGCATTCCGGGAGCGATCTCTTCAACCGATCCTTCTTCGGGAGTCACGAAGGCGACGATTTCGCCATCCGAAACGGTTTGTCCCTCAGAAACTTCGATCGAAGAACCGGCAGGAAGAGCGTACTCTCCCTTGACGGCACCACTCGAATCTTTAACCAAGATTCGGGGATTCAAAGCGGATCCGCTTTGAGCTTCTTCAGCTCCTTCGTCGCCTTCTTCAGCGGCTTCGGCTTCTTCAGCTTCAACAGCCTTGGCTTCGGCAACGATGCGAACCACTTTTTTAGTTTTTGAGACCGGAGTCTCAATCATGTTTTCTCCGGCGACCAGATCAGCGTACTCGACGGTACCACCAACCTCACTCCTCAAAGGCACGCGGCCAATTTGAGAAGGTTCGACTGCGGGAATTTCTTTGATTGTTTTTTGAGCGGCAACGCCGATCTTGTTAAAAAGCCCCTGTTGAGGCTTTTTAACATTCTTAGCTACGTCGTTGAAGCCAATCTGGAGAGAGCTGTAACCATCAGCGCCATCTGCAGACTTAACTTGAAGGACTGTACAAGGACCGACCTGAATCACGGTCACGGGAATGACATTTTCTTCATCATCGAAGACTTGGGTCATTCCAACTTTGCGACCGACTAAAGCCAATCTTTGAGCTTTTACAAAACTTACACCCATGACAGGGACCTGAGCTCAAGCTAAATGTTCTTTGCGTAAAACCTTGAATCGTCGGGCAATCTTGTGATCACCATTCTTTCGCAGGAACCCTTCTCTCGAAGAGCACTTTTTGCGATTAACGGTTCAAGCTCCAGTAAAAATAAAAAAAGCCGACCGAGCGATTTGCTCAATCAGGCCTTCATGTGCAAGTAAACACCTGCAGGGATATCTGTCTTTTTTAGAGCATCCATCGTCTTACCCGTGGGTTCGGCGATGTCGATGATGCGCTTGTGAGTCCGAATTTCGAATTGTTCCCGTGACTTCTTATTGACGTGAGGGGAACGATTGACCGTATAACGCTCAATCCTGGTCGGCAAAGGTACCGGACCGATGACCTTTGCGCCGGTTTTCTTGGCAGTCTCGACAATACGAGCTGCAGCACCATCCAGAATCTGGTGGTCGAAGGCTTCCATGCGAATTCTTATCTTGGGAGCTTGCATCGACGCGAATCCTTTAGCGACAGTTAGTTTCCTTAAGAAGACTTCAAACTTCCGACAGCTTGAACGTCTGGATCACTTAGGCAGGGTTATCTGAATGAAATACGTTCACCAGACGCGAGAAGCCTCCCCCCGGCCAAAGGACCTCAAAGCGATGACGAGAATTTGAATTCCTGTCGCCTTCAAGGCCGTCCTGGACTCAGTTCGGACTCAAATTGCCTAAGAACAATAGGATTAGACACTTAGAGAAGCGACCTAACCCGCCGAGATGGTTCTAAAACTCACTTTTCTTCTAACCCTGAGGGCCTGAAGAGGTGCATTGAAGTCTGATCCCGACATCAACTTATCTTTTACCTACCAACTCAAGAACGGGCAGTTCTTTTGAAACTGGCTTCTTAAGGGCCGGTAAAATCTTCCTAAATCCCTTATTTAAAAGGAGATAAGGTTGACTCCTAAGCCCTCTGAATTGGGGGTAAAGGTTGGTATTATACGTAACTAAAGATGGGTGTCAAATGAGAAAAAACTCTTTATTCGAACATTTTTAAAGAGACGGCAAATGAATGTTCAACGCTCAACGTTCAACGTTCAAATGAGAACAAAAGACGCCCATTTTTAGAGTTTTCCCTCGGCACGAAGCGTTTTAATGCTTAAAGCGTCGAGCGGATAAATAAAACTAAATTATTCTCTTAGTAAGCCCGGAGCGTAAGCGACGGGATCAGAATTATAACCATAGGAGAAAGCGCCTTACCGCTCTAAGACTCGCGAGAGCGCTCCTCCGAACAAGCCCTATCGCGACTTTCAGCCCAAAACAAATAGAGAATCCAGGGATCAATTCTCACCCGATCCCTCGCTAAAGCTTCGGGCTTCCCTGACGTGAACCGCGTTTAAAATCTTCGGAGGCGAGAACAAATAATTAGACGTTAAACGTTGGAAATTGAACGCCAAACCCTCTCTCAATACTCAAACTTCGCCTGCACATCCGGAGGAACTTGAGCGTAAGTTTCGGGTTCCATGCTGATGGAAGCCCGGCCTTGGGTCAACGAACGCAGCACGGTCGTGTACCCAAAAACCTCAGCCAAAGGCACAGTTCCCCGGACGAGACGAATGTCTCCCGCCAAATCCGTTTCCCCCACCACTGCTCTTCGCTTGTTAAAGTCATTGACGACCGAGCCGTAATATTCTTCTGGCACTTGCACTTCAAACCGCATGATGGGCTCAAGGATGACAGTGCTCAATTTGCTGATCGCATCCGAGAGAGCCTGACTCGCAGCCGTCGCATAGGCTACGCTCGATCCATCACCCTGCCTGAAATCACCATCGACAATCTCAGCCCGCACGTGAATTAAGGGGAAACCGTACGATCCACCCGATTCGATCGCCCCCCTCACTCCTTCTTCGATATCTGGGTGATACTCCAAGGGAACGGTTTCTTTGCTGAGCTTATTGACGACTTCCGTACCTTCTAGGTCATCATCGTGACTGACTTGAACCACAATTTGTGCGTAATGATTTTTCTGACCGACTAATTTTTCAAAGACGGCAGATCCACGCCCTTCACCCTGCAGGGTCTCTCGGTAAGCAACTCTCGGCTTACCTACACGCGCGTCGACCTTGAATTCGCGTAGGAGTCTTCCTTTGATGACCTCAAGGTGCAACTCCCCCATTCCCGATACCACCAATTGCCCGGTATCTTCATCGAGCTGGGAACGGAAAGTGGGATCATCCTTCCCCAGAAGCTCAATGGCTTCGAGCAACTTATCTCGATCCGCAATACTTCGCGGCTCGATCGCCATAGCGATAACCGTCTCAGGAAATCGGAGAGCCTCAAACAAGATGGGATGTTTCGTATCGGAAAGCGTGTCTCCAGTCGCAGTTGTTCTCAGCCCGACGACCCCCACAATGTCACCAGCCTGTGCTTCTTCCAGCTGAGTTCGCTCATTGGAGTGCATTAAAAAGAGCTTCTGAATTCGCTCTCTTTCATTTTGCGTGACATTCAAAACTTGCCCACCAGCTTTTAAAACACCGCTATAAATCCGCAGGTAGGTCAAGGTACCGTGGGAATCGACATCACTTTTAAAAGCCAATGCAGAAAAATATTCATCTGGAACGAGCTTACGAGTAATCCCATCCTCAGATCTAGGATGAAGACCTTCGACGATCTCGATATCTTCGGGCGCAGGAAGGTAACTACAAACGGCATCTAAAAGAGGCTGAACCCCTTTGTTCTTAAGAGCCGTTCCACAAAGAAGAGGTTGTATTTTTTGACTTAGAGTTCCCGCCCTCAAGGCAGAACGAATGGCTTCAGGTGAAACGTCACCATCTTCCAGATAAGAGTTGAGGAGGTCGTCATCAAACTCAGCGGCCGTCTCGATCATAAATTCACGCCACTTCGCCGCATCTTCAGCCAACTCTTCAGGAACCTCTTCGTAAATCAAATCAGAACCCTGAGAGGCTTCATCGTAACGGATGAGCTTCATCTCGATGAGATCGACGGTCCCCTGAAATTCCTTTTCGATACCAAAAGGAATCTGAACAGGCACAGGATTGGCGTTAAGGCGTTCTCTCATCGATTCGATCACTCGATAAAAATCAGCCCCCGTTCGATCGAGCTTATTAACGAATGCAATTCGCGGAACTTGGTACCGATTAGCTTGTCGCCACACCGTTTCCGATTGAGCTTCAACTCCACCCACCCCGCAAAAGATACCGACAGCTCCATCCAAGACGCGTAAAGATCGCTCGACCTCAGCCGTGAAATCAACGTGCCCAGGGGTGTCGATAAGGTTGATTCGGTACTCGCCCCAGTTCAATGAAGTTGCGGCCGAAGTGATCGTAATTCCACGCTCTTGTTCTTCGGGACGCCAATCCATCGTTGCAGTCCCCTCATCGACCGCTCCGATGCGATGCTCTTTCCCGGAGTAATAGAGAATCCGTTCACTCACGGTGGTCTTCCCCGCATCGATATGAGCGATGATGCCGATGTTTCGGAGCTTGGAGGTATAGGACCTCACCTGTCCTTTTTTATTGGATGGAGAACCTTTGGACTTCGCCATGGTCAGTCAGCTTTAAACTCGAAACCGCTCTTTGATGCCGAAAGAACGTTTTAACTAGATGAAAAACATCGAGGGAGAGAATCTGCGCCAATTCCAAGGTAAACAGGTTCTCAATCCTGATACGAAAACCGCCGCAGCTGAGAATTCTCATCTACGGCGGATTGTAATTTTATTGAATGAAAGAAGTTTCATTCATGAAGCGAACTCAGGTAAAGAACTCACCGGCTCAACTTCATTTAAATTTAATAGAATCGTCACTTAGAAGCTAAGCGGCAGAGCCTCCTTTAGGAAGCGACGCAATGCGAAGCATTGCTTGGAGCGCTCTTCTAGAACACTGTGGAAGCGACGTAGTGCGAAGCACTACATGGAGCGTCTCTTCCAAGACGACAGTAGAAGTTGCACTGCAACTTCTACCAAGCGAAGTGTGCGAACAATTTATTCGCTTCAGCCATCTTATGGACGTTTTCACGCCAGGTGATCGAAGCGCCTTGTTTGTTATAGGCGTCGTTGAGTTCGTCAGCCAAGCGTTGAGCCATAGGCTTGCCCTTTTTACCGCGAGCGTTTTCGACGATCGTTCGGATAGAAAGAGTGAGTTGGCGCTTCTTGTTCACTTCCATAGGAACTTGATAGGTCGCACCACCGACTCTCTTTGAACGAACTTCGATTTGAGGCTTGACGTTGTTGATCGCGGTCATGACGACATCTAAAGGTTCTTGATCTTTGATGCGTTTTCCGAGGAGGTCCATGCAGTCGTAAACAACGTTGATCGCCGTTGATTTTTTACCTTGAAGCATCACCTTGTTGATGAGCTTAGCGAGAACCAAATTATCGAACTTAGGGTCGCCACGAAGAAATCTTTCGGTCGACTTAAACTTGAATTTGGTCTTATTTTCGGCCTTCTTGCCGCGCTTTCTAAACTTTGGCATGTATTTCTATAGCCCAATGTTGGGAGTTTCATCGAGTGGGTCGACATTACTCAACCTCACTCGGTTTTCTAAAATGAACAAACTCATGTTTGCTCTGTCTTATTTTTCTTAATAGTCGCAAGAGACGTATTTTTTAAAGCGCCTCTTCAAAATTACGGCCACTAATCTAAAGCCGAAAAGTGGCAAAACACCCTTCAGGGAATATCGCACTGCTTGAAGCACCCTTCAATCGTACTAAAAACTCTGAAGGTAAAGCGCGGCATAGCCGCCCTTTAGGAAGCGACGCAACACAAGGTGTCGCTTGGAGCGTTCTTCGAAAATTATGTGCAAGAGAAGTGATGCTTAAAACGAGTCATCGAAATCTCTAAAATCAGGAGCGGCAGAGCCGCCCTTTAGGGAGCGACGTAGTGCGAAGCACTACTTGGAGCGATCTTCGAAATCACTGGCCGCCCTTTAGGAAGCGACGCAATGCGAAGCGTTGCTTGGAGCGCTCCTCAAAAACACTGTGGAAGCGACGCAACACAAAGTGTTGCTTGGAGCGTTCTTCGAAAACACTGCGAAGCTTAGCTTCGTTTTCTTCCGTATTTAGAACGCGCTTGCTTACGAGGCTCGACACCCGAGGTATCCAATGTTCCACGGACGATGTGATAACGCACACCAGGTAAATCACGCACACGACCACCTCTTACGAGGACGATGGAGTGTTCCTGGAGATTGTGACCTTCACCCCCGATGTAAGCGGTGATCTCTTTTCCGTTGGTTAAACGCACACGAGCGATTTTTCGAAGCGCCGAGTTGGGCTTCTTAGGAGTCATAGTCTTCACTTGAAGACAGACACCCCGTCGCTGAGGACATTTATCCAATACGGGAGACTTACTTTTACGTTTGACCTTCTTACGTCCTTTACGGACGAGTTGGTTGATCGTTGGCATCTTTATTAACTCTCAGTGACAGTTTCTTTTAGTAGAAACTAAGCCGTGCTTAAGTGACTTCCGCCGTTGGACGTACTCAAAGCGACGGGCTGTCAAAATATTGAATTCTAAGTATTCCAAAATGTGTAACTCACAAGACAACAAGTCTTAAGAGCTACACATTTTGGACTGACCACTCTCACCCCCCATTAAAGGGAAGGCGGAGTTGGCATCGTTGGATTCGGATTTTCAGGCTGACTCTGGCTTGCAGCTCGAGCGAGAGCCGAAAGTGGGTCGAGACTCTGAGGTGGCTCTTCAGGAACAGGTTCAGGTTTGGGCTCCTCAATGGGTTCACCCAATTTCTTAACTGCTTTGTCTTGATAGGCCTTAAACCCAGTTCCCGCAGGGACCAGGTGCCCTAAGATGACGTTCTCTTTCAAGCCGAAAAGGTTGTCGGTTTTACCGGATAGCGCAGCCTCAGTCAAGACCTTAGTGGTCTCTTGGAAACTTGCCGCCGAAATAAAACTTTCAGAGTGTAAAGAAGCTTTGGTGATTCCCAAGAGGAGGGCCTCTGAGGTCGCCGGCTTCTTACCTTCAGCCAAAGTCTGTTGGTTGATGTTGCGGAAGCGGAACTTATCGATGACCGTTCCGGGCAAGAGTTCGGTATCACCCGAATCTAAGACCTGAACATTCCTCAACATCTGACTGATGATCGTCTCGATATGCTTATCGTCGATGGTCACATTTTGGGACCGATAAACATTTTGAACCTCTCTCAGGAGATAGTTCTGTACGGCTTCCTCACCACTGATTCTCAGGATATCCTTAGGAATCAGAGGTCCGTCGACCAGGGGTTCCCCGGCTTTGACCGTGTCGCCCTTGTGGACTCGGAAGTGCTTTCCGTGAGGAATGAGGTGATCGACTTCCATGCCAGATTCGTTTTTGACGATGATGGTCGACTTACCACGCTTTTTCTCACCGAATTCGACATCTCCATCGATCTCGGCGATAACGGCCGGATCTTTAGGACGACGAACTTCGAAAATCTCGGTCACCCGAGGTAGACCACCGGTGATGTCCTGGGTACCACTCACCTCTCGAGGAGTCTTAGCCAACAAGGTTCCCGCAGAAACGGTCTGGCCTTGTTCCACTTCGATATAGGCTTTCTCAGGAATGGGATAAACCCCGAGGCGGTCCCCTTTTTCATCGCTGACGATAATCTGGGGATGAAGCTCACCCTTGTGCTCGATGATCTGGCGACGGAGAAGTTTCGACTTGGGATCGGTCTCGATCTTCATTGTCGCACCTTCGATGATGTCGTCGTACTCGATGACTCCGGCTTTTTCCGCCAGAATAGGAATCATGTGAGGTTCCCATTCCAAGAGGACGGTCGTGCCTTTGATCTCTTCGCCATCGGCGACGTGGAGAATCGCACCCGTAGGAACTTGGTGACGTTCAATTTCACGTCCCTTGTCATCCTCGACGGCGATTTCACCGTTTCGGTTAAGAACCACTTCTTTCTTTTCAGGGTTCGTTACGACGCGCAAGTTGTGGAATTTAACAAATCCCTCAGCGGCGGTTTGAATCTTGGTGTCTTCCACTCGCTTCGATGCGATACCACCGATGTGGAAAGTACGCATTGTCAACTGAGTACCCGGCTCACCAATCGATTGAGCGGCGATAATTCCGACCGCCAATCCCTCTTCTACCGCACGTCCGGTCGAGAGGTCCATTCCGTAACACTTCGCACAAACACCGAGAGCCGTTTCACAAGTCAGAGGTGAACGCACCCGTACTTTTTCGTGACCGAGTGATTCGATTCGTTTTGCGACCTCTTCGGTGATCATTTGATTTTCTTCAACGATCACTTCGTCGGTGATCACATCGACGATACGGTCACGTGCGGTACGACCGGTGATGTTTTTCCACAATGGAATCTCCACTCGGTCCCCCTTGTAGATCACACTCTTGGTGATACCGTTGAGGGTTCCACAGTCATCTTCATTGACGACCACGTTTTGGGCGACGTCAGCCAACTTACGAGTGAGGTAACCGGAGTCAGCAGTTTTCAATGCTGTATCCGCCAAACCCTTACGAGCACCGTGAGTGGAGGAGAAGTATTCGAGTACTTTCAGCCCTTCACGGAAACTCGCCTTAATTGGCGTTTCGATAATTCGACCCGAAGGTTTCGCCATCAATCCCCGCATACCAGCGAGCTGACGAATCTGAGTAGAACTACCACGAGCACCGGAGTCGACCATCATGAAAATGGGATTCACATACTCGAGGACTTCTTCGGGGCGAATATCTCTTTTCAAAGCGTCGATCATTTGCTCACCGATCGCTTCGGTCGCATTCGTCCAAAGGTCGATGATTTGGTTGTAACGCTCACCCTCGGTGATAACACCCTTCTGGTATTGTTCTTCAACCTTGTCGACTTCCCCTTGGATACGTTCGAGGATCTCTTCCTTATCGCCAGGAACAGTGAGGTCGTTCTTCGCGAAAGAGATACCCGAAATCGTCGCGTGTTTAAAACCGAGTTCTTTAAGATCATCCAAGAGAGTCAGCGTCGATTTTCTACCGAGCAATTGGTAGCAATCGTGAATCACACGGCTCAAGTTACTTTTACTCATAGCCATGTTGTAGAACTGCATACCCTCGGGGAGGATGTCGTTGAAATAGAGACGTCCGACCGTCGTTCGGTAGACGGGGACATCTTGATTTTCGACTCCGTTACGAGTGAGGAACTGAGTGTCGTCGGGAAGACGAACGCGCACTTCACTGTGGAATCGAACTTTCCCGGCACCGTGAGCTTGGAAGACTTCCATGGGAGAACCGTAAACAGCGAGGTTCTCTTCGTCTTCGGGCTCAGCGGGTTCATAAGTGAGATAGTAACAACCGAGAACGATATCTTGAGAAGGCGCAATAATCGGGCGACCGTTTGCGGGCGAGAACACGTTGTTGGTTGAAAGCATCAACATGGTTGCTTCCACTTGAGCCTCAATCGACAAGGGCAAGTGGACCGCCATTTGGTCACCGTCGAAGTCAGCATTGAAACCTTCACACACCAAGGGGTGAATGAGGATAGCGTTACCTTCGATCAAGACAGGCTCAAACGCCTGGATACCCACACGGTGAAGAGTGGGTGCACGGTTGAGAAGCACGGGATGCTCGTGGATGACTTCGTCGAGGATATCCCAAACTTCTTCATCCTTACGTTCGAGCATCTTCTTAGCGCTCTTGATGGTATCGGCGTGACCGAGTTCCTTCAGCCTTCTGATAATAAAAGGCTGGTAGAGTTCCAAAGCGATCTTCTTAGGCAGACCACATTGATGGAGTTTCAACTCAGGACCGACTGCGATCACTGAACGAGCACTGTAGTCAACACGCTTACCGAGGAGGTTCTCACGGAAACGACCTTGCTTACCTTTGATCATATCGGTCAAAGATTTCAAGGGACGGTTGTTCGAACCCAATACCGGTCTGCGACAACGGTTGTTATCGAAGAGGGCATCAACTGAGTGCTGCAACATTCGCTTCTCATTCCGGATAATCACGTCCGGAGCGTTGAGATCGAGCAGCTTTTTCAAACGGTTGTTTCGGTTGATCAAACGACGGTAGAGATCGTTCAAGTCTGAGGTCGCAAAGTTTCCACTTTCGAGCAAGACCAAAGGACGAAGATCCGGGGGAATAACCGGAACGACATCGAGGATCATCCACTCGGCTTTATTGCCGCTGTCGATGATCGCTTTGACGATCTTCAAGCGTTTGATGAGGTCTTTAGTTTTTTGCTTAGACTTGGTCGTTGCCAATTCAGCGCGAATTTCTTCGACGAGTTTTTCTAAATCGATGCGGTTGATGAGCTTGCGGACAGCGTCAGCTCCCATATCGGCTTCGAAAGACTCACCGTAACGATCGCGACAGACGCGGTACTCTTCTTCAGTGAGAAGTTGCTTCTCTTTCAAAGGAGTATCGCCGGGATCGATGACGACGTAGTCTTGGTAGTAGATAATTCTTTCAAGCGATGAAGTTTTCATCGCGAGAAGATTACCTAAACGGGAAGGCATCGCTTTGAAGAACCAAATGTGAACGATGGGAGCAGCTAAGTTGATGTGCCCCATTCGCTGACGACGGACGCGAGAGTGAGTGACTTTCACCCCGCAGCGGTCACAGATGATTCCGCGGTGCTTGATACCTTTGTACTTTCCACAAAAGCATTCCCAGTCGCGTTCAGGACCGAAAATACGCTCGCAGAAGAGACCATCTTTTTCCGGACGGTAAGTACGGTAGTTGATGGTTTCTGGTTTTTTGATCTCTCCGTAAGACCAGGAGAGGATGTCATTCGGTGAGGCCAAACGAATATGAACCGAACCGAAGTCATTAATTTTTTCGTAAATTGCTTCGACCATGGATGTCTCCCGATTGTTTGTTCTGAGTTTCGCGGTCGACGAAACCCGAACCAGGATTCTGCTTCAACGAACACTTGCTTCTAATGAAGCAGATTGGGGAAGCTCATGCTTCACCCCTTGTTTGGACAGGTCGGGCTGAGTCAGCTTGCGAGTGAACTTCAACCCGTTTGAAGTTCCTCCATCTGGCTGACCCAGCTTGTTTTCCGTAAATGGTTTCTGTTACCAGAAACTAAGCCTGCTTGGGATCAAGCAGGCCGCAAACTAAGACCGCAGGTCTTTGTTTGCGGAGTGAAGGTAGTTCATTGAACTACCGGAACGGTTGAAGCATGGCCCCAAGGCCTTGTTTCAACAAAATAAATAGAGGCGCTGCTTACTCGGGCAAACTTCGCTTCTTTTGTAACTCGAGGTTGAGGCCGAGGCCCTTGATCTCGTGGCACAAGACGTCGAACGAAACCGGGGTTCCGGGTTCCAAGGTATTGGTTCCCTTGACCATCGATTCGTAAATCTTCGCTCGGCCATCGACATCATCCGATTTGACGGTCAAGAGCTCTTGGAGAACATTGGCTGCACCGTAGGCTTCCAACGCCCAGACCTCCATCTCTCCAAATCTCTGGCCACCGAAACGCGCCTTACCACCCAAAGGTTGCTGGGTAATCAAGGAGTACGGACCCGTCGCTCTTGCGTGGATCTTATCGTCGACCAAGTGATGGAGTTTCAACATGTAGATGTAACCGACGGTAACCTTCTGTTCGAAGAGTTCGCCCGTACGGCCATCGTAGAGCATCGACTTACCATCGGTGGGCAATCCAGCTTCTGACATGATCTGGATCAACTCGCTTTCACTACAACCGTCAAAGACGGGAGTGACGGCGCGGAAGCCGAGCTTCTTCGCGGCCCAACCGAGGTGGGTCTCAAGAATTTGACCGAGGTTCATACGAGAAGGCACACCTAGAGGATTGAGAATCATCTCGACGGGAGTTCCGTCTTCCAAGAAAGGCATGTCTTCTTCGGGAAGGATCTTCGCGATCACACCCTTGTTACCGTGTCGCCCTGCCATCTTGTCACCGACAGAGAGGTTTCGCTTCGTAGCAACCAAAACCTTCACCATCTCCAAGACGCCAGGAGGCAACTCGTCACCGCGAGTCAAGCGGTTGATCACGCGTTGCTTTTGATCCTCAAGCGATTCCAATTTGCTGAAGTGCAAGCGAAGCGTGTCTTTGAGTTGCTGAGCTTTACGTTTGTTAAGACCTTCAGAGAGAGCTTCCAAACGGAATTCCATTTTGATGGAGGAGACACTCTCGTGTTCGAGAAGACTCTCGACCTTCATGGCCTTACCGTCTGAACCTAGAGGAGCCTTGCCTAAGACCTTCTTGACTGCTTCTAACAAGCGTTCAATTTGAAGGCGAGTTTTGGTGGCGTAGGCCTCTTCGGCATCGGAGATCTCTTTTTTGATCTTCTTACGATCTTCGTCGCTTGAATTTGAACGACGGGAGAAACAGTAAGCCCCGATGACCACTCCGTCGACTCCCGAGGGAACTTCGAGAGAATCATTCTTAACATCTTCACCCGCACGACCGAAGATCGCGTGGAGAAGTTTTTCTTCAGGAGAAAGTTCGCTTTTCGACTTAGGAACAACTTTACCCACCATGATGTCGCTGGGCTTGACGCGCGTTCCGATTCGTACGACACCACGCTCATCCAAATTGCGAAGCATCCGTTCTGAAACGTTGGGAATTTCACGAGTGAATTCTTCCCGTCCCAGCTTCGTTTCGCGCATCTCAATTTCAAATTCATTGAGGTGGATCGAAGTGTAGGCGTCTTCCTTAACGAGCTTTTCACTCACGACGATCGCATCCTCAAAGTTGTAACCATCCCAACTTTGGAAGGCGACTAAGATGTTACGCCCGAGAGCTAAAACTCCATCGTCGGTGGCCGCTCCATCAGCGATCACTTGACCTTTTTCAACTTGCTCACCCAACTTGACGATGGGGCGTTGATTCAGGCAAGTTCGCTCGTTGAGCATTTGGAACTTACGCAGAGGATAAACGGTTTCGTTGATCGTGACTTGTTGAGCATCGACCTGCGTGACTTCACCGGCTTCTTCAGCGGTGAGGGTCATGCCGCTATACTTGGCTACGTGCTCTTCCATACCGGTTCCCACCAAGGGGACATCGGTTTTAATCAGAGGCACGGCCTGGCGTTGCATGTTCGATCCCATCAACGCACGGTTTGCATCGTCGTGTTCTAAGAAGGGGATCAAACTCGCAGAGACTCCCACCATTTGCTTGGGTGAGACATCCATGTACTCGATGTCTTTGGGAGGAACGAATTTGAAGTCACCGCGCCAACGAGCCAAGATTTGCTTGTCGACGAGTTTTCCATTCTTTTCGGTCTTGGTATCTGCAGGAGCAAGCCAAGCTTCCTCTTCTTCATCCGCACGAAGGTAAACGACTTCATCGAGAACCTTACCGTTCTTGACGACACGGTAGGGAGTGACGAGGAAACCGTACTCATCGATCTTCGCAAAAACTCCCAAGGAGGAGATGAGACCGATATTCGTACCTTCAGGCGTTTCGATCGGACAGATACGACCGTAGTGAGAAATATGAACATCACGAACCTCGAAACCTGCACGTTTTCGATTAAGACCACCAGGACCGAGAGCGGAGAGGCGGCGTTCGTGAGTTAATTGTGAAAGAGGGTTCGTTTGGTCAACGACCTGAGAGAGTTCACCCCGACCGAAGAAGAATTCGATGGCGCTGGAGATCGTTTTCGAGTTGATCACACTTCGAGGCGTGATCGCTTCGAGCTCCATGATGCTCATACGCTCTTGAACGGTTCGCTTGAGCTTGAGGAATCCCTTACGGAGTTCTTCGCTCGCCAACTCTTCGATCGTACGTACACGACGGTTACCCAAGTGGTCGATATCGTCGACGATTCCATCTCCACTGCGGAGATTGAAGATCTGCTTGATACAGTTGACCACGTCTTCGGCATGGAGAACCATTTCGGTCTCGGGGATGTTCTGATTAAACTTACGATTAATACGGAAACGTCCGACTTTGCCGAGGCGGTATTTATTTGAATTTTTGAACTTCTCGTGGAAGAGCTCTTTAGCTTTTTGGAGTTGAGAAGGGTTACCCGGTCGCAGGCGTTGGTAGATGCGAATCAAGGCATCTTCGTGACTCTTAGAGAGGTCTTCTCGAAGAGTGTTAACGATCAGGGGATCTTCCACTTCAGCGAGAAAACGAATCTTACGATCTTTCCCGCCGACTTTTAATTTGGCTTCATCGTTGAGCAAGTCACGACAGAAACTTTCGGTGATGACCTCACCGCACTCTAAGAGCTGAGTACTGTCGGATTCATCGACGATATCTTCGGCCAAGATCTTGCCTTTGACCTTATCGATCCAGTTGACACCTCTACAAGTGACTTCTTTCACTTTGTAGAAGAGTTCTAAAAGCGATCGATTCGTCGAGAATTCTTCGCCCATCGCACGAAGGAAACAAGTGGCAGGGAACTTACCACTTTGATCGATACGAATAGAAAGCGCATCTTTCTTCGTAACATTGAGTTCGATCCAACTTCCACGCTCGGGGATAATCCGGCAGGAGTGAAGTTGCTTCTCACTGGTATGAATTTCTTCAGCGAAGTCGACTCCGGGAGAACGGTGAAGCTGACTTACGATCACACGTTCAGCACCGTTGATGATGAATTCTCCCCCACCGACCATGATGGGGACTTCACCGAGGTAAACTTCTTCTTCGATTCGCTCTTCGCCCTTTTCGAGCAAGACGCGAATTTTAAACGGCATTCCGTAGGTCAAACGCAACTTACGGCATTCGTCCATGGTGTAACGTGGACGGCCAAGTTCGTAACCTAGGTATTCTAATGAATGTTTTCCATCGTAGCTTTGGATGGGGAAGATCTCTCTTAAGAGAGCTTCGAGACCAAAGTTTTCACGATCGGTATAGTGGACATCCGCTTGCAAGAAGCGGCTGTAGGAAGCCAATTGGAGTTCCATCAAATTGGGAACTTCAACTTGTTCCTTAAACTTTCCGAAGGTACGGACGGTCAAGGGCATGTGACGGGACCCTCCCGAATTGAGTGCAGGTTAATCCGCTTGAAGGCGGAGATAAAATCACCAAAAAAAATACTTTTTTTTTCAGTGCAGTAGACGTAATCGGGGCGAACAACAAAGCGCTTTTAAAACACTTCATCGATCACGACGTTGGGTTGGCGGTTAGATACTCGCTACGACCAATCGCTTCGGGAGGCTGCGGAAGAGACGAGTGAATTTTGAAGGGGAAATGTGGGTAGATAAAAAAGAATCGTGAGTGCGACCGCCACACACGAGCGGAACAACGAATACACGTTTTGGATTTGAAGAATCTCAAAACTACTAACAGCTGTTCGAATCCCCCTGATTGAAACATCAGTACTTCATTTGAATGCAATTGTTCTCAGTTTCAGCGTTCAGCCTTAACTTACTAACAAAAGGCAAGTTATAACCTCAAACGGAGGTCGCCGAAAGAAAAATTCAGCCGGTTCTTCGAGATATAAAGCAAGCCGAGCCCAGAGATCTAAGGGAATCCCTGAGTCACCTGCCATTAAAAGACCACACCCGTCACCTGAGAAAGGCTCGATTTCGATCCTCACTCGGGTAACGGGGTGTGCTTTATACGCTAAACTCTGAGAGAATCCGCAGAACTAAGCGAAAAATCCGAATTCAAAGGGAATTGGATTATTTGATCTCGATAGAAGCGCCAACGGCTTCGAGTTTTTCTTTGATCTCGTTGGCTTCGTCTTGGGTGACACCTTCTTTGACTGGAGCGGGTGCTCCGTCGGCGAGAGCCTTGGCTTCTTTGAGGCCCAAGGAAGTGATTCCGCGGATCTCTTTGATAACCTGGATCTTTTGTCCACCGGGATCTTTGAGGATGACGTCGAACGAAGTTTTTTCTTCGGCTTCGGCAGGACCAGCAGCGGGACCAGCGGCTACAGCAACTGCGGGTGCAGCGGCTGAAACACCAAATTCATCTTCGAAAGCTTTAACGAGCTCGACGAGTTCTAAAACGTTGAAGGTCTTGATATTATCGAGGACCTGAGTGACTTTTTCTGATTGAGCTTCAGACATCGGTTTGAAACCTCCTGCTCAGCTCGCTCCACCCTGCCAGTTCGTCTGGGAGGGTGGCTCGCGTTCGCGACTGCGAGCACTAACTTAATGATTTAAATTCTTAAACGGTTAACGATCGTAACGGAAAAGATCTCAAAGAGATCTTTCTCACTAAAGGGCTTACTATCCTTCTTGCTCTTTCTTTTCTTTGATAGCTTGAAGAGCGTAAACCACCTTCGTGATAATTTGTTGGGTTGCAGTTGCCAAGTTTCGAACTGGAGCTTGGAACAATCCTGCGATTTGGCCGTAAAGAGCCTGAGTATCGGGAATGTCGGCCAAGCCTTCGACATCGGCTTGATTCAGAAGCTGACCCTCGAGAAGCCCACCTTTGATGGCGACCTTCTTCTTATTTTTCTTGAGCCAGCCTGAGACTGCTTTCGCAGAAGCGATCACGCCATCAGAACCTTCGGCTCCACTCGTCAGAATGGCCGTTTGGCCTCTGAAGAGTTCGTCGAAAGTTGCGTTAGCATCGGCATCACCATTGAGGCCGATCTTTTCGCGGATCACTCGCTTAGCGAGTCGATTGTTGATGATTTTGACAGTTACTCCTGACTCTCGCAGTTTTTTACGAAAATCAAAAGTCAACCCAGAGTCGAGTCCCTCAGGATTAACGAGGACGAAGCCTTCGGCATCCCCCAGGTAATCTTCGAGATCTCGGATAATCAGGTTATTGAGCATCTTGGACACTTGTTCACCTCCCTCCTATGAACTCAGCTTCACAGGGACACCTGGGCTCATCGTGCAAGCGATGCTAGCCTTTTTCAGGAAAACCCCTTTGGAGGTCTGAGGCTTAAGCGAAGTAAGATGGTCCATAAAAACCTGGATATTCTCGACGAGTTTGTCATTGGAGAAGGACTTCTTCCCAACGACTACGTGGAGATTACCCGAGTCATCATTACGGAACTCGATCTTTCCCGCCACGAATTCACCGACTACACCACCGACATCGTCAGTAACTGTACCGGACTTTGGTGAGGGCATCTTGCCGTGAGGACCGAGGACTCTACCGAGTTTACCGACGTGTCGCATCATTCCGGGATGCGCCACGGCGACATCGAAATCAAGCCAGCCGTCGGTGATCTTTTTAGCGAGTTCTTCCCCGCCAACTTCGATTGCACCATTAGCTTTGGCTTGCTCGGCAGCCTCTCCTTCGGCAAAAGCGATCACCCGAACCGTCTTTCCGATCCCGTTAGGGAGCGAATACGCGCCACGAACCAATTGGTTCGCTTGGCGGGGGTCGATCCCCAGTTGCACAGCCAATTCGACGGTTTCGTCGAACTTCGCGCTCTCAAATTTCTTGAGAACGTCGACGGCGTCAGCAAGGGGGAGCGGGTCTTGGGAGGTTAGTTTCTCCTTCGACCTTCGGTATTTCTTGCTTTTTTTTGCCATATGCGGACCTTCGAAAAACTTTCAACGGTGTTGAAAGGCTCTCTCCCACCGCGTTGCTTCTGAACTCATTCAATTCCATTTAAATTGAGAAAAGTTCAATCGTGAAGCCGCAGTGGTAACGATATCTTCGTTCCACGAAGAACGAAGACCAGGAGTATTAACTCCAAGGCAAGTTTTATCGACACCGTTCTCTCGAATGAAAATGGTGCCAGCAAAACTTACTCGACCAATTCTTATTTAATTACCGAATTACTCTTCGGCAACTTTGACTCCCATGCTTCGGGCAGTACCGGCGATCATGTTCACCGCACCATCCATATCTTTAGCATTGAGGTCTTCCATCTTTTGGTTGGCGATGTCTTCCATTTGAGCGCGAGTGATTTCACCAACAACTTCGCGAGAAGGATTGTTGGCTCCCTTCGCTAAACCGACTGCTTTCTTGATGAGAACAGAAGCAGGAGGTGACTTGAGGATAAAGTCAAACTTACGATCAGCGTAGACAGTCAGCTCAACGGGAATGACCAAGCCTTGGTGTTGCTTAGTAGCGTCGTTAAACTTTTGAACGAATTCACCGATGTTCACTCCGTGTTGACCGAGTGCCGGACCAACGGGAGGAGCGGGAGTGGCTTGTCCTCCAGGAATCTGGAGTTTTACTTTTCCTATTACTTCTGGAGGCATGACCTTAGTCCTCGTAAAAGTCGGGTGAATAAGCGATTACCCCTTCCCGAGCTGACGCCAAATGTGCGCACCGGAAGACCCGATTAACGTTCGGGTTCGGCCCAAAACTAAGCAGCATTTTGGGTCGAGAGAGGCTTATCCAAAGTGAAGTTAAATGCAAAAACAGGCGGCTAATCTCTCAGATTGATGGGGCAGAATCAAGAAGCTTTCTCGCAAGTTCGTAAAAAAAGTGAATTCTTTTGATTTCGGGCCGATGGACGACTGAGAGAGCTGCTTGGGGAGGGGCATTTTATGGGAATATAGTAGTCGTCTCGCTCCGCGAGGCGATTTTAAGAATTCAAAAATGATGCAGGGATACGAGAAGGCTTGAAGCGAGGTTTCTGAGGAAGCTTCAGAGGAGTCGGCTGAACGAATGGCTTGGATAGCTACATCTTGAATATCGAAGGTGATTCCCGTCGTGAGGAGACGTCCCGCCGAGCGGGACATTAGTAGTCGTCTCGCTCCGCGAGGCGATTTTAAGCAAGTTAGGCTTGTTATTGGGGATGCGAGAAACCTTAAAACAAGATTTCCGAGGCCTTTTCAAAGGAAATAGGCTGATCGAGAAGATTGAATACTCGATTAGGCAAGCGCTGAAGATCGTAAGTATTTGCCATCGACAGAAGACGCCCCGCGGAGCGAGACGACTACTATGCGAACTTAGTGTGAGCTCGAAGGGCGCAGCCCTTCGGAGCCGGCAACACGAAGTGTTGCTTCGGCGAGTGTGGAAAAATTCTTAGGAATTTTTCCACACCATCAAAGTCAGATCTTTTCTACCTGCCAGTACTCCAAATCGACGGGCGTGGCTCGACCGAAAATCGTAACGATAACGCGAACTGTTCCTTTGGTGGGGAAAGTTTCTTCGACAGTACCATCGAAGTTCTCGAATGGACCTTCTTTGATCTTCACACCGTCGCCAACGTTGAAATCGATTTTGACTTCAGGAGCCTCTTCCTTACCCTCAAGGGTCTTGAGAAGATTTTTAACTTCGGTAGGAGATAAGGGCACGGGCTTTTGGTAGGAGCCTACGAAATCACCGATGCCCGAGGTGTCTTTGATAAGGAACCAGACTTCGTCGGTTAAATCCATTTCGACGATGATATAGCCAGGGTAGAGCTTGTTTTCACGATAACGTTTCTTACCGCCGCGAACCTCAGACACTCGCTCGGTCGGAACGAGAACGGTCGGAACAAACTCCTCCAATCCAGAAAGCTGGATTTTCTTCATGAGGGTATTTCTAACGGTATCTTCACGCCCCGCTTGAACCCTAAGGACGTACCATTCCTTGGCCATTTATCGTTCCCCTCTCACAAAGATTAAAACCAGCTATAAACGGCGTAATTAAAGAATACGCCGAGTACGGAATCGGAAAGGAGAACATAGCCTCCCAAGATAGCGACAGCAATGATCACTACCACCGATGCGCTCCATTGCTCTTTTTGACTTGGCCAAGTGACTCTATTTTTCATCTCAGCCTCAGTGTCGATGAGGAAGTCCGCCCATTTAGCGTGATTGTATTGCCAGACACCGAAATACAAAAGAGCGAGAAGGTAAGGGCCAACAATGACCAACCGGTAGTCGAACGGCCACGAGTAAACACTTAAAACAGTGTTAAAGAGAGACGACTCGATGGCGTCATTAGCCGGATCTGTCAACCATTCAAAATAGCTGATTGAAGACCATACTGCCATGATACCGATGAACGCCGCTACAGAGTTACGGGCCCAGATACCTTGACCTTCTTTATAAATTCTCCAGTCGAACATGTTTCACCTGAAAACAAGTTTTTTGACGTAAATGGAATGTTGAATGTTTGATTCGCGAGCCAGCTCGAAGGCACCACCATTCCTAAAAACAGATACAGTCACCACGACTTCCACCCACTCTTTAGGTCGGTGCTCTGAGAAAGGAGCTTGAGCCCTTGAAATGTAGAGATAATACCCGATAAAAATTCTGTCACCAGTTAAATGCCGATGAGGAATGGCAGGTCAGGAGGGACTTGAACCCCCAACCTACGGATTTGGAATCCGTTGCTCTGCCAAATTGAGCTACTGACCTGCATCAAATTCAGCTTAACGAATCTTTTATCGGATAAAGAATCAATTCCCGAACTCTCAGCTCCCGAGACTTAGGATTAAATCCGGTCCAAATCTCGGGCGATTTTTCGAGGGCCGTAACTTCTTTTTTTTAGAAATCACGGCCGCCCTGTAAGTACAGAGAGCACGGGGTAGGAATCCTACCCCGTGCTTACGAAATATTCGGGAACGAATTAAGATCGAAAACTATCAGAAACCCCTAAACGAAACTCAGGGGATCCTTGAGAGTCGACTTACTTGACGATGTCGATGACAACACCAGCACCAACAGTACGTCCACCTTCGCGGATAGCGAAACGAAGCTCTTTCTCCATAGCGATAGGAGTGATGAGTTCAACTTCGATCTCAACATTATCACCAGGCATACACATTTCAGCACCACCCAAAAGAGTAGCAGCGCCAGTCACGTCAGTTGTTCGGAAGAAGAACTGAGGACGGTATCCTGAGAAGAATGGAGTTGATCGGCCACCCTCTTCTTTAGTCAGGACGTAGACCTGAGCTTTGAAGTTCGTGTGAGGGGTGATCGAACCAGGCTTAGCGAGTACTTGACCGCGAAGCAATTCTTTTTTATCGACTCCACGAAGAAGACAACCGACGTTATCACCAGCCATACCTTCATCGAGAAGCTTGTTGAACATTTCAACACCAGTAACGGTGGTTTTACCGATTTCGTCTTTCAAACCGACGATATCGACTTCTTCACCGACCTTGATGATTCCACGCTCGATACGACCGGTACCGACAGTTCCACGACCCTTGATCGAGAAAACATCCTCGATAGGCATGAGGAAATCTTTGTCAGTTTGTCGTTCGGGCTCAGGAATGTACTCATCACAAGCCTTCATGAGGTCCAAGATGGGCTGAGCTACGTCGGCGACATCTGGATTTTCGAGAGCTTTAAGAGCTGAACCAGGAATGACAGGAATGTCATCGCCAGGGAACTCGTAAGTACTGAGAAGTTCACGCACTTCAAGTTCGACGAGCTCGAGAAGCTCTTCATCATCGACCATGTCAACTTTGTTGAGGAAAACAACCAAACGAGGAACACCCACTTGGCGAGCCAAGAGGATGTGTTCACGAGTTTGAGGCATGGGGCCGTCAGCGGCACTTACAACCAAGATAGCACCGTCCATTTGGGCGGCTCCGGTTACCATGTTCTTCACATAGTCAGCGTGACCGGGACAGTCGACGTGAGCATAGTGACGAATTTCAGTTTCGTACTCAACGTGGGATGTATTAATGGTAATTCCGCGCTCACGCTCTTCAGGCGCTTTATCGATCGAGTCGAATGAACGGAAGGCCACTCCATCTTGTTGACTTGCCAATACAGCAGTAATAGCAGCAGTCAGAGTGGTTTTTCCATGGTCGACGTGACCGATGGTGCCGATGTTGACGTGAGGCTTAGTTCGTTCAAACTTATCCTTCGCCATGAGATCTAATCTCCTACAAACACTTGATCTAGTCTTCTTCGACTGATCTTAAATACTTCTATGCGGCTACCCTCGTTGGATAAAAGCCTCTTGGAAGACCTCAGGGTGCCAGATAACAAACAAAATCATCGAACGGTAAAATGCCGCGGGATCATCGATTTGCCATTGAGATCCAAATTCAATCCCACTGATCCATCTCGAAGAAAATCGCAGCTGGCTCGGAGTTCCTAACGTCCTCCAGGCCGATTTCGAACCAGACTTTATATATGCTTTGATCAAAGATCGCTTGAAAAAAGCAGTAAAAATTCAAAGAAACTGAGAAAAAGTCTGACCTTCCCGGTTTCCGAGATCTTTGAGTACCCCACAGGCTTAAATTTGGTTGCCAAAGAGTGAGTAAAAATCACTCTCAGTTGAGTGCTCCAAACCTTCAAGGGGGGATATTTTTAAATTGGAGCTGCTGACGGGAATCGAACCCGTGACCTCATCCTTACCAAGGATGTGCTCTACCGACTGAGCCACAGCAGCTCGGGAAAACTCAAAATTCAAGCTCTCCATCCAGCTAACTTTTCGGCAGTTTCAGCCAACATCCTTACAGGAAGTTCGGCGAGTCTTCGACTTATTCTAGATTTCCTCTCATCGGGAGGAAATCCTTCGCGGACTCACTGGACCCAAGGCCACCCTTGGGCCTCGGCCTCAAAAGCATCAATTTAATCTTGAGAACCAAGAATTTCTCAATTCAGGCTACGATCAAGAGCTAGATATCAAGCATTGGAGCGGGCGATCGGATTCGAACCGACGACAACCAGCTTGGAAGGCTGGAGCTCTACCGCTGAGCTACGCCCGCTCATTTTGGGTTGAACCCCATGGATCAGGCTCAACACCTTACCCCGCAAAGCGAGATTTATTTTAAAGAAGTAAGAAGGTGTAGCTTTCGCTAATGCCTTCGAAGATTACCGCCTGAACGAGAGCTGATTCAAAGCGTGATTCCCCACCATCTGAGAGGGAGGAAAATCTACCCTTGTAGATAACCAGCACTTAAAGGCTTATTTAATCATTGTTTACGCACAGTCGCGAACCACTTGAGGCTGAATTCTGCTATCAGCACTCTGAGCGTGTATCCAAGAATGACCAAAAGCCTCTATCAACACTAAACTCATTCGTTCGCGCGCTTATGCGCGCTCAAGTGGCAGAACCCTTTGGAGCCCGGCACCGCAACGCGGTGCTTGGGCGAGTGATAAAAAATGCTTAGGTATTTTTTAACACCATAAATACCGCTTCGGGTGCTTAGGCACCCCCCAAAGAGCAACGCTCTTTGGAGCCCGGAGCCGCTCCGCGGCTCTTGGGCGAGTGTTAAAAAATGCTTAGGCATTTTTTAACACCATCAATACTGTTCCGCACGCTTAGGCGCGCCCAAGAGGCTATCGCCTCTTGGAGCCCGGCACCGCTCCGCGGTGCTTGGGCGAGTGTTGAAAAATTCTTAGGAATTTTTCAACACCATCAAATACTGACTGGGCAGGAGAGGATTCGAACCTCTGAAGCTTGCGCAACGGGTTTACAGCCCGTCCCCTTTGGCCACTTAGGTACCTGCCCAAGAATTTTCTTGGGGCGAAGCCAATGGGCTTCTCAAAGCTCCAACTTAATTAAGGGGAATAAGCCTTTTTCGAAAGAATGGAGCCTCTTTATAAGCTGGCGGTGGGATTCGAACCCACAACCTCTGGTTTACAAAACCAGAGCTCTGCCGTTGAGCTACGCCAGCATGAATTTCCGTATCTTCAAGAAGATATATTCTTTAGTTGTCGCCATTTCCCCTCTCAATCTTAATTGCCAACCGTAAATAAATGACGGTTATAGAGTATTGAGGGTCAAGCTCCAGGTTCCCAGATCGAACTACCTCGATAGTATTACTTTGGAAGGAGTTATTTAGGGTGAGGTGCTTGATAGCGAAGAGGGGGATTATACAGGGGGCATCCACCCTTTCAAGCAAAAAAAAGCGCCTCAATCTGAGGAAATAAAAGGAGTTACTAAGGCCAGCAAAGCCTAACTAAAATGACGGGATTTCTAGTCAAAAACAAGCAACGGAAAAGCTCATTGAATGGAATTCGAGTGGGGATTTCAGAAAAAATGTCGAGGTGGAATATTCACCCTACTCCAATTGGGGATCCCTCGCTAAAGCCTAGGGAGTGAGAGCCTGGGAATTTACGAGCTACTTTTTATTCAGCAACACGATGGCCTGAGCTCCGATCGCTCGCCCTTCCCCGATGGCATCCACCTTTTCATTGGTCTTCGCCTTCACGCTGATCGCCTCGAGAGGTAAATCGAACCAGGGCTTCAAGATCTCTTGTATTTTCTTCCGAATGGATAACTTGCGATCGCCGATCCTAATTTGCTCTAGAATAATGACAGAGTCGAGGTTGACGATGGAATATCCTCGGCCGGCGACCATTTCGGCAGTTTTTTCGAGAAAGAAGCGACTATCCTGCCCTTTCCACTGAGGGTCTCTGTCTGAAAAATGAGTACCGATATCCCCCTCAGCAATCGCCCCGAGTAAAGCATCCACCAGGGAGTGAAGCAAAACATCACCATCGCTGTGAGCCTCCGCCCCCTTATCCGAAGGGATCTCGACTCCCCCCACCATCAAGGGGAGCCCATCCGCCAGGCGGTGGTTGTCGTACCCGATGCCGATTCTCAGATTCGCTGCGTTCATAAATAGGGCGTTCCTCAATTGTTTGGATTCATGTGCACGCTTCTTTTAACCCAGGAGAAGGAATGAGCACAATTCAATTTTCCGAATCTAAAGTCTTCGCCCCGCTCCGAGGTTGTGAATTTTTGCGAAATACATTAGTAAGCCCGGAGCGTAAGCGACGGGATACGTCATCGCGATGAATCCGCATCGGTACGTCTTTAGGGATAACTCAAGCATTCAATTCCTACCCACGAAATACTTTAGCGCTATCCCGTCGCTTACGCTCCGGGCTTATTAATATTGGTGCTTAAATCTTTGTTATGAATATTGATTCCATAGGAATCTAAAAATTCACAACCTCTCCGAGAGGCGATTTAAAGAATTCAAAAATGATGCTGGGATACGAGAAAGCTTGAATCGAGATTTCAGAGGGAACTTTGGATGAGTCGGACACTCGAAAGGCCAGGATTCTCGATCAGGCCAAATCCTGAATATTGACGACGGTTATCGTAGGAAGGAGACGCCCCGCGGAGCGGGACGACAACTAAAAAAAAGCGCCGCTTTTTGGCGGCGCTTTTTCTTAATCAAATTGCTTGAGTCATGGGAGATCTTCTCAGAAGGTCAATCCCACCTCAAACAGGGTCATATGGATGTCGCTCTTTTGTCCCAAGCCCTTGGAATCGAGAAGCCAACCACTTCGGATTCCCATTTGGAGGGATGAGGAATAGATCCATTGGATCGTGATATCCAGCTCATCACCCAACTTTTCACTTTCGGTTGACCCACCGGAAATTCTTCCTCCGCCATTGTCTTGCCACTCGAAGAAGGCGTAAAGAACTTCAAAGTGAATAGCACCAATATTGTTGCTGATTTGATAATCAAAACCGGCAGCTACTCGCACTCCGCGGTAGTTGGTATCGACGTCGTAACCGTAGTATCCGTTTTCAACGATCAAGGTACGGTTATTGTTTTCGAGTGAAACGAAATTTTGGCTGGTCTTGTCGGTGTAATCCGAATCACCGCTCACCTCAACGTAACTACCCTCAAGATAGGGTCGCAATTGACGGTTTTCGTCGATATCGATAGGGATAGAAATTTTAGTTCCACCGTGTGCAGCGAAACCTTCTTTTAAATCGACATCATCACCACCCGCAGTGTGGTTACTGGCGTACTCTCCACCTTGACCATAGGCTTCAGCAAAAACTTCCCAAACAACGACTCGGTCATTGCTACTTCCTAACGGGAAGAGATGAATACCGCCACCCGCGGTGAGCAGATGCGAGTTGGTTCCGTTCATGAGATCGAAAACCATCAGCATGAGTTTTCCATACTGACCATCTTTTCCGAAGTGAAGGTCACCGGAGACACCCAAGAAATATTTATCTTTTGGACCATTCAAACCTGAAGATCGGTAGCGTTGATCAATGGAGAATGCCCATGCGTCAAAGCGTAAAAGAGGAGTCGGACTATCGCTTGAAGTACCGAAAGTTTGAGTGATCAGTCCACCGGCAGCTTCCAAAGAGTCTGCAAAGCCCGAACTGGCAGCCCATCGACCACCACCAGGGTTACTGTTAAAAGTCTCCGCTCCGTCAAAGGGATTCTCACTTCCTGAAACATCGATGACGAAGCTGTTACCATTGCCACGAAGGTCCTTTTTAAAATCTTGGATACCAGCTCGCATACTGAAGCCTTCCCAGAAGAAGTTTCCGATTTCTGCGTAGACTTGCTTCACTTCCAAGGTACGGTCACTGAAACGACTCGTGGTTGAACCGGAAGTAAAAGTGGCTTGGCTGTTCTTACCACCTGCATCCTGATTGTGGAAAGGGGTACGAAGCTCGACAACTCCTTTAACCATATCTTCGACATCGATATCGAAGCGAAGAGAGAGGTTGGGATCTAAGTACAATTCATCGTGATCCGAAGCTGGGGTGGATCCAATTTGGGTTGTGTTATCAAAAGATTCAAAAATATTGGTCGTCCCATTAGGAGGATTTCCGGGAGTGAACCCCCCTTCTCCTTTAGTGGCACCGAAGAAATCTTCATTTCGGTAAACCACCCCGATATTTAAATTACCGCTAAATGTTACACTTGCTCGCTTGGTGGTGATGCTCGTTTGTGCTTGTAAGGAAGTGACAGCGAACCCCAGCACCAGGACCGAAAGCAGCCCCAAGCTTAATTTTCTTAAACTCTTCTTCGACATAATTTCCATTACTGATTTTGAGTTAGGCCTGAACGTCTGGTTCATGGCTCCTCCTGTTCTTTTTAACATCTCTTCAGAAGCTTCTTTTTTGACCCCTGAACCCAATCGAAAAAGACTCCAAGCTTGAAGGACTTTTATGAGACCGGCCTTCAAGCTAAGTTTCGTCCGTGAACTTTTTCGATCTCTTTCTTCACTTGCTCAAGCGTGCCTCTATTTATCCCTAAACAATTCTTCCCAAGAAACTGAGGACACACCTTGAGCGGTCGACTGAATCCCCCTTGATCTCAGGCAATCCTGATTTAAGTGAATTCAGATCCGTTATTCGATAACTTTTGAGAGCTAATCCGCTTCGCTCCCAAAAACTATTATTTATTCTTCCGATCTCTGGAATTACGCTTTCCAGCCTTAAGTGTTCCAAACTCAATGTCAGAAACACCACAGCGAATCAATCAAACACAGCGAATCAATCAAATCGACTCATTCACCCACTCTTAGAAAAATCTGACTCATCGCAAAACCTGAAGAGACCCTACTGTGGCAATTTGCCCTAAAGTCTCCTCGTGATTGAACAATGTTAAAGTCAGAGAGAAAACTCTGAACATACCGAATGCGTCGAGAGCTAAAACGCTCAACGGATGCGGAACATAAGTCAATTCAGCGCGAGGCTAAGTTGGTATTCTCGAAACTCAAAAGATGGATTGATGCTGAAGAAGCCTAATCTTTCCGGGTGAGTGGCGGGCTCAAGATTAAAAAACTTAATCGAGTACCATGCATGGAAAGGAAAGGGGCAGGGAAGTTTCTCTCTTCCGCCTATTTTAATTTTTAGGCGTTTCTCTTCCGACTTCTCTTCAGTAATCCCTTCAATTCTATTTACTGCTTTTCTACAGTTTCTCTTGTTTTCACTCGGTTTTTTGCGTTTTTCAGCGTGTTTTTTCGGAAACAAAGTGAAAATTCTGGAATTGATCTAATTATAAGATTCCAGAATTGACGACAGGATAAACCTATTGAGGCCGAGGGTCAAGCATCAAGATTGTAAGAGTCTGTCGAATTCTTGTGGAGCAAATGCAGTCGTGCCACTCCGCGACGATTATTTTTTAGGGGTGCCTACTTAACTAGCCCGAAGCGCTAGCGAGGGAGAACCCCTCGCTAGCGCTTCGGGCTAGTTAAGATTGGATTTCTATTGGATTGGAATCCAAGGCTATTTGAATATTCAGACTAACCCAACTTATTTACGCTGTGAAAGCAAAAACTCAGCTAATGCAAGGTCACCGGGGTAAGTAATTTTAATGTTTTCGCGGGGACCTTCTACGAGCTCAACAGAGTAACCTTTTCGGGTGAGGAAGCTCGTTTCATCCGTTCCGGCAAACCCGGCTTGATTCGCATCTTCGATGGCTTCGATGAGGTTTTTGAGTATTGCACCCTGAGGGGTTTGAACGAGCCAAACTGCATCGCGGTCTAATGTGGTGTGAACTTTAGGAGAGTCCTCCGAGGCTGAAGCGAGGTCCGATTGCTGAACGCTATCCGTCGAAGGAAAACCCAAAACTGCCGCTCCCGTATTTTCAATTGCTGAAACTAACTTAGCGATGTCTTCAGGAACGATCAAAGGTCGCGCGGCATCGTGAACTAACGCGTACTCGATACCTTCTTCTTGAGGCAAAGCTTTCAATCCGTTAAGGACACTATCCTGACGACGAGCTCCACCCTGTACGACAGCGAAGTGAATTGAGAATTGACTCCTAAGCGGATCGATCCATGCTTCAACGGCTTCGATATCCTCGGGGGGAGTCGCGATCACTACCGCCCCAACGGATTCCGAGAGAGCAAAACTTTCAACCGCATGAAGCAATAAGGGCTTTCCCTGCAATTTTAACAATTGCTTCTTCCCGCCGAATCGAGTTCCCGACCCGGCCGCCGGCAAGACAGCCCCTACATTTCTCAAAGGCGAAGACCCACTCATGCCGATGCTCCACCGGAAGATCTCGATTTGCGCGGCCGCCGAGCCCGGCGATTGGGATTGCGAGCCAAGCGCCCAAACACCATTTTACCCACCGGGGTTTGGGTGGCGCTGGTCACCTCCACATTCACCTCTTTCCCGATCTGCCGACTCGAATTCTCGACGACGACCATGGTTCCGTCAGTTAAGAATCCCACCGCTTGACCGTCATCATCACCTTCGCGAATCAATTCAACCCGGATCGATTCTCCGGCGACGACCATGGGTTTTAAGGCGGTAGCTAAATCGTGAAGATTGATCACCGGAATCCCCTGAACTTCAGCCCGCTTTTGAAGATTAAAATCTGTAGTTAAAAGTTTTCCTCGAAGTTCATTGGTGAGTTCAACCAACGCAGCATCCACTTCTGAGCCCGAAGGTAAATCTCTTTCCAGGATCTCTAAGCCCATGCGGTGTTGAAGGTCATGCAGAACGTTGAGCCCTCGTCGCCCACGTTCACGACGAGATTTGTCTTGGGAATCGGCGATCAGCTGAAGCTCATTGAGTGCGTAGCGAGGAACGACCAAACGGTGATCGAGTACTTGAGTGTTTAACAGTGACGTGATGCGCCCATCGATGATGCTCGAAGTATCGAGAACCAATGGCATGTGCCCTCGTAAGTCCTTGCGAAACTCGACATACGGGATGATAAATTTAAATTCGTCTTTGGTCTGAAGGAGAACGGTCACCCCGAAGTAGCAAAACAAGACCGTCGTGATGAGCTGCAGAAAACCGATTAGATCCGATAGATTTTGCCCTTCAGGAGCCATGCTCTTGACGATGAGAGCCACCACCGGCTGAAAGAACAGGGAGATCGCCAAACCCATAATCAAGCCGAACAGAATGGCGGCTAAAGTTCTTACGGGAGCCTTGGAAAAGAAAACTTCTCCGATGATCACCCCGAGCCCGATACCACATCCGGTGATCAGACAAGTTAAGAGCTCGCTTTCACCTAAAAAGATGACACTGGCGTAGTAACCGATGCCCGCAGCGGCCAGGAAAAAGAGGCCTCGGACGACATACAAAGTGGTGCGAGTGTTAATCTCATCGGGACTCGACCGATGGTAACCTCGAAGGTCACGCCCCATAACGGGCGCCTCCCTCGAACTGGAAGGCATCGAGTCATCATTTCTGTGACGTGATGTTTCTTCTGAAGAAGAATTGACTGAAGAGGATTCGATTTTCTCTTCGGGTTGGGCTCCGTCCACAGTGTTTATCACATCCTCTCAAAGGGGTGGAAAAGACGTTTGAATTCATCCTGACAGTATCGATCGGTCATCCCCGCGATGTAGTCACAGATCGCGCGGTCGACTCCTTCCGATTCCGCTCTTTGTAGATGATCAGGAGGTAGTTGCTTGGGCTCTCTTCGGTACTCTTCAAATATACGCGCAATAAATCGCTTGGCTCGCTCTCCAGCTTTTAGCGTTCGGTAGTGTTGGTAAAGGCGCTCCGAGAGAAAGCTCATCAATTCTCCCATGAGCTTTTCCATCTCAGGAGAATACCCCACTAACAAGGCACCGTGCTTTCTAACATCTCCAATAGAATGAATGTTGTTGACCTCTAAACGAGCCAGGGTCGACTCCAACAAATCTTTCACTTGGCGATCGATCAACCGTGAAACCATGCGGGCAGTGAAGGTTCGATCCGAGACTTTGACATTGTACTCTTTTCGAACTTCCTCTTCGATCTCGGCCCAAATTTGGACCTGCTTCAAATCTTTATGACCGATGAAGTTGGCTCTCAAGCCATCATCGATATCGTGAGAGTTGTAGGCTAAGGAATCGGCTAAATCTGCCAGTTGAGCTTCGAGATTGGGGCACCAGTCTGGCTTAAATTCCTCATCGACATCGATACCGGGGCCGATTTTCCCGTGCTTGGCGATCGATTCCCGAATTTCCCAGGAGAGGTTCAATCCCACGTATTCCGGGTACTTATGTTCGAGTTCATCGACCACCCGCAAGCTTTGACGGTTGTGGTTGAAGCCCCCACTTCCTTGCATCAATTCGTCTAAGGCATCTTCACCCGCATGTCCGAAGGGAGGGTGTCCCAAGTCGTGAGATAACGCGATGGCTTCAACGAGATCTTCATTGAGACCTAGAGCCCGGGCGATCGATCTTGAGATTTGAGCGACCTCCAAGGTGTGCGTCAACCGCGTTCGGTAATGATCCCCTTCGTGATTCACAAACACTTGAGTTTTGTACTCGAGCCTCCTGAAGGCCGCGGAGTGAATGATGCGATCACGGTCGCGCTGAAAAGGAGTGCGGTACAGAGATGGGTTCTCGGGATATTTCCGTTTCCCCGTTTCAGAACTCTGAACGGCGTAGGGAGCTAAGATCTCCCTTTCTCTTCGTTGGATATCCTCACAGAGGTGGATCAATCGATGTTCTCCCGCTGGATTTTTCTTTTCATTTCTATCCTAACCAAAGTCGTCTCGTAGCCAAAGCCGCCAGGCATTGGACCCGTTGAACTCTGAAATTCATAGACTTAAAACTTTGAAGCGTATCGCCCCAAATTCTGGCGAATTTAGCTACGGATAGAAACTGATTTTAACCCTAAATGCCTGAGATTACACAAAATCGGTTTCAACAACACCATCGACACTGAAATGGCAACGTCGACGTTTTCGGCTCAATTCCTGAACATCGGCGGCGAGTCGGCGGCGATCGAAAGATGAAACAGGGGGGAGCTGATCTAAAAAGAGAAGACGGTCGGTCCAGGGAAGGTCTTTAAGAGTCGAGGGATTGAGCTGCCCGAGAAGCAACACCCATTCGTCGTAGCTCATGGGAGTTCCCGGAGGGCGAATTTCGACATCATCGAGATCGATAAAGGTGAACTTCCAGCCGTCCCCCACTTCTTGAACGAGAATATTACAGGTTTTTAAATCGCCGTGACGAATGCCGCTTTCCACCAGAGCGTTAATAGCTTTGGCAAACGAAGCCCCGAAGCGCCTGCGATGGTATCGATCTCCCCCACCCTTATACTGTTGGCTCATGTAGAGATCCATTTCGGTGGCATCCCTTAAGCCCTCGACCACCAGCCAGGATTCGTAGGGCAAGCCCCAACGGACGCTCTCGGCTAAGCCCACATTTTTAGGAGCGGGAATCCCCCGCTTCGCCATCTCTTGAGCCGCTCGATAGCTTTTACGTGCAGGAGGTAAGGCGAAGAGCCCCTTCAGCCAAAGCCGCACACCCATATCGCGGTATTGCTTGACGATTAAAAGTTTCCCGTCGACTTCAACCTTAGTAATCGCTGTCTTATGTTCATTTTTAAGGACACCTTTTCCCTTGCTGATCGCCTCGGTATGAGCCTCGATGGCTTTCAAGGTGAGATCAGGATCAGGAGTTTCAGAATGCTGGGGCCAAAAATCCAGCTGGTTCTTCAAGGGGGGATCTCCTTTTAAAATGAATTATCATCCTGTAGCGCCTGGGCTTGTCCCAGGCCTTTCCATAATTAACCAAAATAAATTGAGTCACCTGATTAAATTTTTGGGACAGCCACCCGCAAGGGGTGGCGCTACAGGATTTATCTAACTCGAATGAGTTAAAACCCGATCGTAGATGCTCAACAAGTCGCCAATATACTTCGAATAGCTAAAACGATCGAGGGCGTCCTGGCGACTGGCAGCCGAGTATGATTTTAACATCTCGCGGTTCTCGGCCAATTCGATCATCGCTTGAGCTAAATTCTCGCTGGTATCTTCGATCACTTTTCCAGTGTGACCGTCTCGAACTAACTCCCCGAGCATCCCACGATCAGCGGCGATGACCGGGATTCCCGCTGAAAGCGCTTCACGAACCGCTCGACAGGTTCCATCCGAACCGGGAACGACAAAAAGCTTCGCATCTAAACTTCGCAGAGTTTCAACGTAAGAATCGCCCGAAATATAGCCTGAAAAGATGACGACATCGCTGAGCCCCATCTCTTTGACAGGTTGTTTCGCCACGGTTTCTTGATTCGTCCCTCTTCCGATGATCACAAAGCGGAAGTTGGGAATTTTCTCAGCGGCCAATTTCACGGCCTGTAAGACGTATTCGAATCGACGGTGCGTTTGCATCCGGGCCACGATACCAACGGTGAAGGTATCGGTATCGATCCCGTAAGTCTCACGCCCTTTTCTTCGCGGCTCGGGATCGAGGTTGTTGAAACGATCGGTGTCGATGGGGGGATCGAGCTTAAAAATCTCGATCTGCTTCATGCCTTCTTCTTGGAGTAGCTCGTCTCGTACCTTCGAAGAAAAACAAACCAGAGCATCGGTATTTTTGATGAGCGTTTTACGCTGCCGCCAATTCCACTTGGGAGTGACACCATCGTAGAGGGTTCTCACGATGGGTGGCCGCTTGTCTTTCGGCAAACGTGATCTCGCCATCCCCGCGATCATGTGATCGTTCGGTAAATGACAATGAAGAAGATCGTAGTCACCGCGCTTCAGCTCTTGAGTCAATTTTTTGGAATCTAAGAAGGCTCGAAAGGGATTGAAGTGCTTCCCGAGGCGTAATCCATCGACCGTTACTTTTCGAGAGTTACGCTCTTTCGCGAGATCGTCGAGCCAGGTGGGATCCGAGGGATGCGCACTCGAAAGGAAGTAACCTTCGATCGATCCTTCTGGATGGTCCTCATCTCCACGTTCGATAAAACGCGAAGTATCCAAGGCGAGCTCGGCCGGGCCCGTGACTTTGTGATTGCTGAAGAGATGTAAAACTTTCAGAGTCATGCGGGCTCCTCTTGTTGCTCCAAGGGGATCTCAGCGGGTTGAGCGTAACGAGCCGCTTGAACGGGCATGCCAGGCCAACGGCGGGCACCGCGATAGGAGTTTCTTAGTTCGGTTTTGTCGGAGAGGAGGAGGTCTTTGATGGTGTGGAAGTCTTCAAAGACTTTAAATTCAGGGGGAAGGTAGTAGAAAACGCGATAATCACCATGGCTTCCGTCCGATGACAGCTCACGAGTGCTCGCTCCTAATGGTTTCAAGAATGGATGTCCTTTATCGTGAAGCTCTATCGCCAATTCAAACTCATGAATTCCTTTTGGGAGCTCAGATGGATCTTCGTTCTTCAGTTCATAGCGCACCGCAATCATTTGCAGACTGCCACGTTTTTGATTTTTTGAATCGTGAGAGTTCCAAATCAAATCAAGAGGCTCCTCCCATTGTACTTCAAAAATAGAACAGCGAGATTCACCCCCCAAGGCTTCATCATGAAGCAATTGTGTATAAACTATTTTTTCTGCTTGTTGTTTCTGTTTACTCCAATAAACACCAGGATCCCTAAGATAGTTCGAGAAATCTTGAGTCGCTCCTTCAGGGAGGAGAGCATGCCCCCCATCAAAAGAGGGTGCTTCACCTGTGGATTGAGGAGACTCTAATTCTCTTTCAAATCCAATAATCGGACTCACCGTCCGCATTCCCCACGACTTCGGGCATCCCTTCAAATACCAGTAAGACAACCGCGAACGAATTTTAAGCCTACGAATATACCGTTTATCCAATCCCAGCGTTAACGCAACGCCCAAAACACTTAAAGGGACATTGATCAAGCAGAGTTTTGTTCCTCTAAGAATCTGAAAGAACTTTGCCAATCCAGGGCTACCATGTTTAGCCACAAACAAAGCCGTTGAACGATACCCTTCAAGCGATGCCCAAGTCGGAGCCTTTGCTTTTGATGGATGCAAACCGTGAACAATTTGATATTGAGGTAACATCACCACGCGGAAACCCGCATTCCAAATGCGACGGCAGAGATCGGCTTCTTCCACGAAGAGGAAGAATTCTTCGTCGAAGCCATCGACTCGCCACAAGACTTCGGCTTTCAACATCAAGCAGGCACCGATGATGACTTGAGAATCGAAAGGCTTCTTACTTTGAAAGCGCTTAGAGGGAAAGCGCCAAGGCATCACCAGACGAAGGACGTGCTTGCTGAAAAGTTCGGTAAGCACTGAAGGGAAGTTATCGTGAGCGTTTTGCGTCTTTCCTTTTTGGTCGACTAAACTGACTCCGACCGCTCCCACATCTTCATTTTCTTTTAAATGATCCACCATGCCGACGATGGCATCGGCATTGAGGACGGTGTCGGGATTTAAAAGTAAAACCCAACGCCCAGTGCATTTTTTAAAGGCTTGGTTGTTCGCGGCGGCGAAGCCGGCGTTTCGCTTGTTGGCTTGAAGATCGAGGTGAGGGTATTGTTCTCGTATCGCTTCGACGCTGCCATCAGTTGAAGCATTGTCGACGATAAAGATCTCGAGCTCAATTCCCTTGGGCTCTAATTCTTTCTGCGTCTCTTCGACGGAATCCAAACAAGCAAGGATGGTTTCTTTAGCGTTCCAATTGACGATGATGACCGAAACCGTCGTCGGATCGCCTTGAGGTTTTAACGGGCCTACGGGGAGGATCTTTCCGGGGACTTTCCCACTCATTTTCCATCCTCATCCGTTTTTGGAGTCCCATCTGTTTTTGGGGCATCTGCCTCAGGAACCAAGTTCTCTTTTTCAGGAACGGAGCAAAGACCTTCTTGGTGCTCCCAAATGCGCGCGTACTTCATGTAAGCCGCGTAGGAGTGATTCACCGCCATGTGGAATCCGGCGAGACCATCGAGAAAACCCCCTCGAAGGAAGTAAGTCCAAATGAATCGCCAGGAGGGTCGCAAAGTTAAATCGATGAACCGACTGCGGCGGCCGCGTTGGTAGAGTTCCCCCGATTGAATCCCGGTGTAGCGGTCGAGGACCTTGAGCTGATGGGAAAAATCTTTGAAGGAGTAATGCAAGATCACGGCAGCTTCTTCGCCGTTGCCACCCGGTTCAATGCGGGTAGTGGTACCCTGAACTTCGACGGTATCGTGAGGATCGACCCCCGTCCAATGCCCCTTTTCCTTTTTAAACAGCCGTAGGCGCCACTCGGGAAACCACCCCCCATAATCGAGCCACTGACCGGCGTAGTAGAGCTTTCGAGAAATGTAGTATCCGTCGTAGGAGGGCCCCGCCTGCATCACGCTTTCGATGCTTTTGCGTAACTCCGGCGTCACCCGTTCATCGCTATCTAAGGAGAGAATCCATTCGTTCGAGGCTTCGTCGACGGCTCGATTCTTCTGGGCGACGTGTCCCGGCCAAGAGGCTTGAACGACCTTAGCCCCTAATTCCTTAGCGATCTCCGCTGTGGCATCCTGGCTGAAGGAATCGACCACGACGACCTCGTCGCACCAGCTGACGGACTCGATACAGTCGCGAATGTTTCGCTCTTCGTTAAAAGAGATAATGCAAGCTGAGATCTTAGGTGAAGAGTTTCCGGTGGGATCCATTCGGGATCGAGATTCACGAATTCAGGGTTAAGGGCCAAAGGTATGAGCCGGCTACGAATCTGGGGCTCATTTTTGGAATAGGATCATAACAGAAGCGGAGGGAAGACAAAACCTAGTAGCGAAAGACGCCAGGCTTTGGACCCGTTGAACTCTGAAATTCAGGGATAGAAAACTTTGAATCGGATCGCGTCTAAATCCTGGCGAATTTGGCTACATTAAGAACTTATAGAGAAACTGGTTAATTTCGGGCAAAATTCACGACTCAAAATACTCGTCGAACCCAAATCATAAAATTTGAATTACAGAAATCTTCACTGGAGGTCCACTCATGCAACTCAGAGCCGAAGTCAATTTTTTAGATATTCTAGGCCATGGAATCTTGTGGTTCTTTCTGACCCTCTTCACCCTGGGATTCGCTGCCTTTTTCTTTCCTTACTCCTTCGCAAAATTCATCATCAACCGTTCCGAAGTGGTGATCGATGGTCAGCGCTACGGCCTATGGTGCGATTTAGATGCCTTCAGCCAACTCGGGCACATCATCCTGTGGTTCTTCTTATCCATCATCACCTTGGGACTCTGCTACTTCTTCTACATGTACAAGGTCTGGAATTTTGCGATCAATAATACCGCAGTTTTGAAGGATTGAAGTAGCCCGCAAGGTAGTCCGCACTCTCCGAGTGCGGATTCCTAGATAAAGAATCAACCACCCCCATATCTATTGCTAACCTTAGAAAAAAAAACAAGGGCTGAAGGCCCGAAACTTTATAGCCCAGGGCAAAGCGAAGCGACGCCCTGGGTTAAAGGTAATAGACAATTGAGCCCTGTAAGGGCGGTACTACATCGGCAATTGTAAAAAGATATAGCTGAATTCAGAAGCCTGACTTTCCGTAGATTTAAGCCCTATGGGAATTCAAAACGTTGAGTCCCCTCGCTCACCCTTCGGGTTAGTTAACGGGAGTTCGTTGAATTCGCGTTTTCGCTGGGCGGGAAAAGCTTACACCAATAAAAAAGGCCTGCGCACGCAGGCCTTTTTTATTGTGTTATGGGAGCGAGCAGGCAAAGCCTGCATTCGCGATGGAGCAGCCGATAGCTGCGACCATTATTTCGGCTGGAGCGGGTGAAGGGACTCAAACCCTCGACCCTTGGCTTGGGAAGCCAATGCTCTATCACTGAGCTACACCCGCTCTATTTTCTTATAAGTGGGAAGTAGCTTATAACCCATATTCCTCAGGTGGTCAACAGGTTCGAGTGGAAGATCAAGCTCCGCTCAATTGACGCACTTTGATGTTCTTGAACTCGACGACATCGGTGTCGTGGTGAACTTGAAGGGATATCGGGCCTTCGACGGGATCACTGCCATCGAGATGGGTGGTGACGACTTTACCGTTCACCCAAACTCGAATGAGGCTGTCGATGGCTTGAATCTTCATCGAAAGCCATTCGCCATCTTTGGTGGCCACCTTTTTAGCGGCTTTTGTTTTCCAAATTGCACCGGTCCAGAAATTAGGATCGCCGTTGTCGACTTGAACCTCTAAACCGTCGGGCCAACGACCACGTAATCCATCCAAGGCTTTACTGCGAATGAAGATCCCACTATTACCGCGCTTGTCGCCGGTGTCCTGAATCTTCACATCTAAGGTGAGTTCAAAGTTTTTGTACTTACCTTTGGTAGCGATAACGCCCTTACCGGCAGTACCGACGAGGCGGCCATCCTGAACGCTCCACTTGCCATCGCGGGTGGGCTTTTGGAAACCTTCCAAATTCTTACCGTTAAAGAGAACGGCCCAACCACCTTTCTTCTGAGCATCGCTCAAGCGGTTTTCTTTTTGAATGGTGTAGTTCTTCTTACAGTTACCACAGCAGAAGCCCACTTTCTTGTTTTCAGAAAGAATCCACTGACCTTCAACTGCGGGCTTTCCACTGAAGGGGCAAACCAATTTCGTCTTGGGAGCCGCCTTTTTTACGGGCTTGGGTTGGGGCTTGGCTTTAGCTTTGACAGGAAGATTGTAAGCTACTGTGAGCCCTTTATCTTTGGCGTACTTGCCTTTGCAGTTGTTGCAACAAAAGTTAACCTTCTTGATGAGGAACACATCTTCTTTACCCGCATTTCCACTCAAGGGGCATTTAGTGGTTTTGCCGAGACTGAGTTTTTGGTTGAGTTTTTTGGACTCAGCAAACTTCTTCCGACAATTTCCACAACAGAAGTTGACGACCTTATTCCCCTGAATGAGAAATTGCTCAGCCTTGGCAGGTTGACCACTGACGGGGCATTTTCCGGGATCGGCCGAGATTTTAAGTTTCTTGGCCAAACTGGCTTGGCAGTTTTTGCAGCAGGTGTTGACCTTCTCAAAAACAAAAACGTCGGCTTTAGCAGCCTGACCACTGACGGGGCATTTATCGTTGGCACTGACGACGCCTGAGAGCATCAAGGCGACAGTGAGGATCCATAGTTTTTTCATGACGAGGTCTCCACGCGAAATCGTTGACGATTTAAAGAATGATTCTGTGAATTGAATTCGAAGGACACAAACAGGAACCAATTAGAATACTGTAAATCATGGGGCTCTGACAATATGCCTCCCCTCATTTACTCATCGTACAGTTTCGGAGCTTTCCTCAACAATTAATCAGTTATATCAGGATGTTTATAAAGACAACGGCCTTGGGATACGGTTAAGAAACAATAAGCAGGTAATGAAATAAAATCTGATGGTTTATCATCCGTATGGTGCCAAAGGGAAATATTCGCAATTTGACCGACTTTAAGGCAATGAGGAGGCCTCCAATATTCTCCCAACAAGCCTCCTACACTTAACTTAAATAAGATTTTGGGATCGATATCAGGGAAAAAATTCCTGACTTGATGAAGCTCTTCGTACATAGACAACAGCCCTCCAGAAATACTCGCGGAAGAATCTGTCCCCAAACCTACCGGGATTCCTCGATCCAAAATCATAGGAAGGGGATGGGCAGGCCTATCAAAATAGAAATGAGTATTGGGACAAAACACTATGTTAGCCCCACTATCAGCGATCAAATCCAAATCTCTCTCATTTAAATCATTACAATGAACAAGAAGAGTTCGGGGAGTGAGTAATCCTAAACGATCTAAATATTCGACAGGGCTTTCTTGAGGAATTTGATCTAACCGTACTTCCAGCCCTAGTCGATTGAGGAATTCCTTGAACGGACCTTCTCCTCGCTCTAAGAGTTCTCTCTCACCTGGGTCTTCACAAAGGTGAATCGACTGAAGGTAATTCGGAAACTGAGAAACCGATTCTTCCAACAAAAACTTCGAGGTGGAATAAGGAGCGTGGGGAGCTAGTCCTAATTGAATATGAGCCGGAAGGTTTTTCGAGTTCGCTTCGATCCAATCCCGTGCTGAATTTATTGCTTCACGATCCCGAGGGGAACTCCACCCAATCAGCTCCTTTAAAATTATTCCGTTAAAGGCACTGGATTCAAGCTCAGAGAGTGAAATGGCATCAGCGGAAAAATCAACAATCCCTGTAGTTCCAGATTGAGCCAATTGGCTTAATCCCAACCGAACTGCATTTTTTAATTCCTTGGGAGATTCCTGTGGACGGTAACCTCGAACGATTTCCAACCACTCAGTAAACCCATCAGTAAATTCATATTTAAAGTCATCCATGCCCCCTAATGCATTGATGCCAGAAAGATCGAGATGACAGTGAGCATTAAAAAAACCAGGAAGAATGGCGCTCACCCTCAAAAGTTTTTTCGAGTTAAGATAATCGACATCAACCTCGCTTTGTAAAGTAGTGATCTCACCTTCAGAAACTTCGAGTAAGACATTCGACAAGATGTGCTCCCCATCAAAGGCCCAGTCAGCCAGAACTTTGCCACTGAAGCGTTCTTCCCCCTTCAGATCAATCCCGGGAATTTCAGAGTGAAATGGATTTTCGTCTGAGGCCATCCGATTAAAGTCCTTGAATTGATGGAAAATAATTAAGCGATTGAATCTAATAATCTTGTTCTGATTTACGCACTCAAATTATATTTCTTCAATTGATTATTGAAACCCGCTGAAAATAGTTTATGTATTCTCAATCACAAACCATTTATAAGATCACGATCCCCACCTGATTTTGATTTAAAACGACATAATAACTTAAAGGTAATTAAGATGATCGACTCCCACAGTCACCTCTATTTCAACAAATTCGATAAGGACCGAGCTGAAGTCATCCAACGGTCCAAAGAAGCCGGCGTCACTGGCATGATCATGATCGGCATCGATTTAGAAACTTCGGTCGCCTCTATGAATTTAGCCGCCCAAGATCCTAATTTTTATGCCACTGTCGGGCTCCATCCCGCAAGCCACGTCCCTGATCCCGAAAAGGAACTTCAGGACGTTTGTCAGTTGGCGCGAGATAAAAAGGAACACTTCGTTGCGATCGGAGAAATCGGCTTGGATTACTACTGGAAAGACGTCACCAAAGAAATTCAGCGGGAAAGGCTTCACACCCAACTCGATCTTGCTGACGAGCTGGAACTCCCCGTGATTTATCATGTTCGCGATGCTCTCCACGACCACTTGGCTCTTTTAGAAGAACGAGACACTAACCCGCAAGGCGTTTTCCATTGCTTCGGAGGAGGTCCCGATGAAGCGAAGCGCGCCCTGGCTCTCGGTTATCACGTTTCGTTTGCGGGAAATGTCACTTATCCCAAAGCGACTGAACTTCAAGAAGCCGCTAAAGTCGTTCCCCCCGAACGTCTGCTTTTAGAAACCGATGCTCCCTTTATGTCGCCTCAACCCAAACGAGGTAAACGTAATGAACCCGCATTCATGGTTCATACGCGAGATTACTTAGCTGATCTCCACGGGATCGATAGGGAAGAATTTGGGGAGTTGTGCGAGAGGACAACGCGGGAGTTGTTTGGGTTGGTTTAATTTAAATAGACTCTAAAATAACTTAACTAGCCCGAAGCGCTAGCGAGGGGTCCATCCTTTATTCAGCTGACCCCTCGCTAGCGCTTCGGGCTAGTTAAGTTATTTTTTAGGATTCCGCCTGTGCCTCCAAAAACTCCATAAACGGCTGAGGCCCCTTCCCTTGTAGCAGTTTTTCTAAGGCGCGTAATCGAAGCTCGACCTCGGCATCCTTTTGAATCAACTCTTCGAGATCTTTCTTTAACTTACGATTTTCCTCAGCCTGCTGATCGTAGAGTTTCTTAAAGGATTGAATTTGATCTCGCAGGGCTTCGATAGCTTCCTTCTTCGTCGAAGAATCGTTTTGCATCTGTTCGAGTTCCGTTTCGAGCTTCTTCAGATGAGTGGCAAGCTTCCCTAAGTTTTCTTTTTGATCGCTGATCTCTTTAAGGTTCTCTCGAATGCTCTGGGAATGTTCTTCTATCTTTTCCTTGTGTTCAGTGAGCTTGGTCTCTTGGCTTACGTTTTGCTCTTCAACGGTGACCAAGCGCTGTTCGTGTTGACCGATTTTTTCAGTATTATCATCGACTTTCAAAAACAACGAAGCCGTACGGAAAACTTGGTAAACCAATACACTGGCCACACAGAGAACGATAACGGGGACTATGGCTTGAATCGTCTTCACGGCTGAAAACCACTTTGAAGCTAAATTAAGTTTGAATGAGCCCGGAAAAACTCACGTAATGAACACTACTAATTAGTTCCTGTTGAATAACAGGAACTAATTATATTTGCGTGGGATCACGCAAATCACAAAAATAGGCTTTTAGCCTATTTTTAGTGGAGCGACGC
>JANQLS010000195.1 GCA_028280485.1 Planctomycetota bacterium | reverse complement strand
GGGTTTGAAACTCAAGCTCTTTTTCAAAGAAAGGGTGTTTTGAAAGCCCACTTGGCGCTGTTGCCCAAGTTCCGGCAGTTGCTTGAGTAGAGGTGATCCGACCAATTTTTTTAATCGCGCAGTTTGTTCTGGCTGTGGTCGAGTAAAGAACAGATTCATCGTCTGAACTTGTGTTCAGGATAGTGGTATTGTGCAGCTCTCCCTCGTCCCAAGTGTCAACCCCTGAAATTGCTAGCTCTCTGTTTGTCCCATCGTAAATAGCGTAAAGAAACAAATGCCTCTCAATACCGTCAGCTCCGCCAAGAGTTGCTCCACTTGGAACTGTAATCGAGGTTGCTACTGTGTAGTCAATCGTAGCAGGAGTCCCATTTGCAAGCGTTTGGTGACGCATGAGAATTTTAACCGGGCTTCCCGATGTTGGATCGGTTGAACCATCGCTCTGTTTTAGATTCACAGTAAGAGCGCTTGCTGCAACTGACGCTGCGATTGCCATATTCTCAGCAACAATCGATGCCGCTGCCGCCGCAGCACTCGCTTCACTTGTTGCCGCATTAGATTCACTTGTTGCCGCAGCCGATGCGCTGGCAGCCGCTGCCGCCGCGCTTGCTGCTGCCGCCGTTGCATTTGCTCCTGCGCTCTCCACATCTGAAGCAGATGGCCCCAACGTCAACCCATCTCCTGCTTCATTGATCGCGATCGTCTTGTCCGCAGTCAATACTGCCGGTAATGTTGTGTCGAACGAATCTTCAAAACCTTCAGATAGCTGAACTGCTCTATCTACTCTGTCTTTGAGTCTTCGTGCAATATATGCTGTTCGATCAAGAGCCCTCTCTCTCACTTCTTCAGAAGTCGCGTTGTTCTCTTGTAAATCCACGCCCTGAGTGATGTCGGGGTCATTATAGATAATAAGAGTTTCGCCACTTGCCGGAGCGGTCAGCATCGTGACCGTACCATTCGCTCCATCTCCACCTGACACGGTGTAATGTGTAGTGAGAGTCTGAGTCGTTTCAACTCCCGTTGAATCCACTCTCAAAATGACTTTCAAATCCCCTTCAGCCAAAAACGTGGAGCTAAAAGCGAATGCTGTTGTGACTCCGTTCCCAGCGTATTCGTATCTATTCGTTTGATTTGATACCGTCATTTTCTACTCTCCTTTAGTGACTTTCTCATTTCCCGGACCATCGAATTCCCCATCTTTGCGGCTTCAATCATTTGGTAGTAAGACGCGTCGATAATTTGCCGCTGTTCTTCGGCGCTAAAATCCGGATTCTTGTAAGTTTTTTGAATAGTGGCGTTGATGTTCGTAAGAGTTTTCTTCACTCCCTCGAGAGCAGCAAATGCCGCAACAGACTCCTCGAATTCTGGTTCAGAAATCAGCTCTCCAAGTAGTTCCACCTGGGCCGTGCTTTGTAAGTGTTTAAAGTCACTTACAGCACGTTTTGCTTTTTCATACTCTTCGTAGAAATCCTGAATAGACTGTGCTTGAGCCGTTGGATTTCGAACCGCAAACGCTTTGATAAATGGAATATCAGCCAATGTCGAAACAGGTTTAATCGTAGGGGGAGTAACTCCCGATTTCTCCCAAGCTAGGTCCAAGCCTTGAAGAATGTATCCGCCAAGACTCCCCGACCAACTGCGAATATAGTGCTCAACCATGAGAGGAGATCTGAACGAGTTGTTGTCCGCCGCCGGAACTGCTCCGATTAAGTTTCCGATCATCTTTGCTGTTTCGCTTGTATATGGCTTGTATTGGTATTCTGGCGACAATCCTTGTAGCGGATAAGGAATAATTGGCCTGTCGGTGAAAATATTTTTATTGAAGAACTGCTCCATTGGGGCGCGAGCTAGGTCCGGAATAATTGAAGGAGTAACAAGCTCCCCAACAGTTCGTTCGAAGTCTTTTAGTGCGTTTGGATTTTCAGTGAAGAAACTTTCTAGTATTCTTTCTGGTACCGAACCAAATAATATCCCCAGTTCTTGCGGTTTAGGAAATCGTAAAACTTCTCCTTTATTAGCCTGAAACTTATCCCCAACCCGACGTACTAGCTGCTCTGGATAGTCACCGACTTCATCTTCTTTAATCTCTTGCCAATCATCTAGAGGTAAATGCCAAAAAAGATCCTTCTCCCACCGTGGTCGTTGCTGGTACCTAACATCGTCCTTATTTGCCCACCAAAGTAAAACAGAAGGTGCCGTGATGTAGGTTAGTCCTTTAACCGTAACCCCCATCGGATTGTCTTTTATCGCTCGAACAGTTCGATCAAGACCTTGAATAGAAACGTTTTGAAAAGCGGTGATTGCGTTGTACGCCGACATTTTCGCACCAATACGCTGGAAATCGATTGTTGCTTCTCTTGAGGCAAACCCACCTTCGAAAATTTTTGATCCGCTTGCTTTTCCTTTGGACACGTTTTTAAATTCAGCCAAGCGAGTTGCGTTCTCTGCTATCTGACCCGCAGCAACCAAGTAGTCTACCGGCTTTCTGACTACATTCCACGTACGGTCAATAAAGTTTCCGGCGTCCTTATTTAGCTTGAAGACGTTTCGCTCTAGATAGTTTTTATTGAGTTCAATGAAGGATCCATTCGCCCCTCCAGATTTTAACCAATTGAAATAGACCTTATCTTGCCTAAATATATTTCCAACTGAAGATGCTATATCTACAAAAGGAATTACTTTCCCTTTAGAGAAAGTTCCCGCCGTCAGCTGATCTCGAAAAACGTTTCTAACGATGAAATCAGGAGTAAGAGTGATACCGATTTTCTTCACAGTTGAGACGTTCTTAGCAAGCTTCATCACGAGATTAGAAGTGACAGGATCACCATCAATTCTCTTTACCGCTTCAGCTAAATTCGCTTCAGTCCGGTAGGTCTGCTTCTTCCCGTCAATCATCACATCAAATTCTGCAATTCGCGCGTTCTTAACGTTCAATGAATCCGATAGAATATCTTTGCTGAGTTGAGAATCTTTAGATTTGACTTGCTCGATTAAGCTAACTTCTTTGTTCTTTTGCGCCAAATCGACAAAAGCTCTCTTCGCGCGATTTGTTTCGGAAAGCTTAATGAGTAATTCTGTGTTCTCTAGAATAGAAGTGAAAGGATCTTGGATCTTTGACTCAGATCCCTTAAGAGCCTTAACAGGGGAAGCTTTTCCTTTTGCAAGTCCACCTTCCTCTAATATCCGAGTGAATGGGAGATAAGCTTTTCCAGCTTCCACCATGTTGGAAAAATCTTTTGCGCCAATTACTCCAGAGTCTTTAGCGTATTTAAGAACTGAGTTCTGAAACTCGACAAGTTCTCTAGCTGCAACATCGTATTTCGCTTTACCTTCTTTTAGAAGAACTTTCGATGCTTCAACATCGAAACCAGATTTTCTTCCTGTCTTCTCGACCTCTAGTGCTCTTTTCGCGATCAAGTAAGATTTAAATCCTTCAAAATCTTTTTTGAATGGATCTACAATCTTCTTAAAACTCTTTCCGGTTTCAGCAAGAGTCTTAAATTCAAGAGGTGATCGCTCAATAAAGTGCTTCACCTTGGCTGGAAAATCATTCGCCATCCGAGCCAATCGATACGGATTTGTATCAGTTGCGAGTTTCTTGGGATCTGCTAGAACTTCAGTAGCTCGCTTGATTGGATCAAACTTATCTACAAAATTCGTATAAAGTTCTTTGGGAGCGTTTTTGACCGAGGATTTAACTGTAGTCCCTTTTTCTCCTACCTTACTTAAAATCTTGGCCTGGGCTTCCCCCTTATTTAGCTCTTTTGGGACTTGAATATTTTTAGACAAAACTTCCTGTTTCATTACAGGATTTCTTTGAGCCTCAAGCGCTACGTCAGCGGGCTTAATTCCATTCTTTTTATAAACGTTTCTGATTTTTCTAGCAGCGAGACCCGCTCCAGCAAGTCCGCCAACCATGATTCCAGCTTCTACGAAATCATTGGCACTTGGAACTTCACCTTCGATAGCACTGCCGAGAGAAACCATAGTTGCCACTTCAGATGCTCTTTGAGTTGCAGGAACTGCAAACGATTGAATGGCTTTTCCAGCTAAAGGCTTAGCGACAGCTTTCCCCACAGCTCCACCAACTCCCGCAGTAGCTCCGCCGAGAACACCGCTTTTCAATGTGGAGATTAGAATGGCAGATGACCTCTCCCAGAAATCAGCAAAATCAACCATCTCACCGCGCTCGTAATAATCCATCAAGACTTCACGCATCGCTGTCGGCAGCGCAAAGGCTCCCGCTCCTGCTCCGACCACACCACCTACAGCGGTTCCTGCGCCAGGAAACAGTGAACCAACGGCTGCACCTGTTGCTCCACCCTCGAGCGCTCCTGCAACCATGAAAGCAGCGTCTCCGGCCAGAGTGCCGAGTTGAGCGGCAATAGCGTGGTGAAGTGGAGCGTTCTCTGGTAGCAAAGTATCAGGCTTACCCGTTGTCAGGAGTCCAGCCACTGACATCTCAAGTCCCGCCTCGATTGCGCTCATGAATGAATCTGCTTGCTCAACTTGCCCTTCAGAGTTGGCTTTCGCGTTGGCAAGATTACTCTGAATCATTGCTTGAATCGGAGCCGTATCGGGCTCGGTGGTGCCAAAATATTTGTCAATCTCGATAGTCGAGAATCCACCTTGGCTCAAACGGTTTCTTTGCTCCGTTTCCCACTGAGCTACTTCGTCAGCGGAGAAACCGCCTTCTAGAAGTTTTCTTTTATCTTGTAGTCCAGTGGGTTCCATTCCTACTTAGTCCTCTTTAAAAAATCGCTCATGGATTCACCTTCTTTTCGCTTAGGTACAGGCTTAGCGTTCGGTGATCCGGATGCAGCTCCATCTCTTTTGATTGCGCTTCTTAGGATTTCACGTTGAGATCGCTTGAAAGAATGGATGTGTTTCCCAAGATAGTCCTTGCTGTTTACGTCCAGGAGATCTTGAGCGCTCTTTCCGGCTTTTCGCTGTTGTTTGTATTCGTTAAAAAACCAAAGTTGGTATTGAAGAAGAAGCTCTTCACCCTTTGGATCAGGAAGCTGGAATGGTCCGCCTTTAACGAGTTGAGCTTTTGCTGTTCTAAGGAGCTGATCCTTGAGTCTCTTCTCTGTTTTTCCTTCGTCAGATCTTAGCCCCTGGACTTCGGCTCGAAGTTCTTTGAACTGTTTAAAATCAATCGCACCACTATTGAGATGCTCAATAAGGTCATTCTCATCAACAATCTTGCTTGGGTCATCGTCGGGCAAAAAAGCTCTTTGAACTAAGTCATTGAAAACGGCTGGATTCTTTCTGCCGGTTCCAGCAATCTTTGAATCCAAAAGTTTTAGAAACTGACTCTTTGATCCGCTCCCAAAAGGTGAAAGATTAGATTCAATGATGTCTTTAGCTGAGAGTTGGTTATTTGCTAGCCGCTCAATAAACTCATTTTGAGTCTCAAGTTGCTGTTCTTTTAAAACCCGCTCAGCTTCAGAATCCCTTAATTTTGCTTCAACCTCTCTTGCTCGAAGCTCTTGTTTGGCTTCCCCTAAGAGTTGTTTCTTTAGATCCCCATCAATCAGTCCATCCCATCTGCCTTCGTTTAGTTCGGCAGTAGTTTGGTTCGGTTGAAGCTTGATCCACCCTCGAATCGCAGCCTTTGCGAGTTCTGTTTTCCCTTCTTGCTTAAGAGCGATCGCGGCCTTTCTAGGAAGACCTGTTTGAACCAAGGACTCGATTGATGAATCGTGCATTTCAGCTGCTAATTCAAAAGCGCTTGGATCATTTATGAGAGAGCTTGTTAGGGAATTCTGAGCCTGAATATAGTTTTGTTTCGCACTTAAGCCTGCAAGTTCGGCTTGCGAAGAAGCGGCAGACCGTGCGAAGTTATTGAGCATCCCCGCTGCGGTTCGTTCGAAAAATTGTTTCCCGGCTTGAGTGGAAACCTCATTGCCCATTTTGGATAAATGATCTCTAAAATCATTCACCAATCTCTCGGCGAGCTTTCTGTCGTTCGGATCCGCTTTCGCAAAAGAGTCCTGGAAGTGAGTCGTAAAACTTGCTTGAGCCGAAGACAACTGAGCGTTTAATCTTGAAACTTCATCTTGCTCAGCTCGCTTTTGGAGTATCCCGGCAGTTTGCTGAACAGCGTTGCCAAAGTTCTGCAACCCGTTTCCGCCAGTAATATCGGAAGCCGAAACTCTAACCGTTTGGCTTGGTCCCGCTACTTTTGACTGAAGCTCTAATCCTGGAAGTTTAGGCATACTATGCTCCCGCCCCGGAAGGAAGTTTTCCACCGCTGCTTAATCCACTCAGCGCTGAAGCACCCCCAAGTAGTAATGTTGAACCTGCATTGAAAAATGAATTTGTTTTTGCTTGACGACCTTTGAACCTTTCCACTCTCGCTCGATTTAGGAAGTCAATATTTGCAACCTCGCCCGCATGTCGAATCGTCAACGCATCAAGTTCTGCGTTCGCAGCATTCTCTTCCAACACATCCAGTGGAGATCCCTCCAAGCTAATGCCAGATGCACCTATAGCCGCTCGAGTCGCGCCGATACGTTTTCGCGCGACAATGCGATGTCGTCTTTCTTCTTCCTTAGCTTGAAGCTTTGCACTTGAAGCATTGTTCTCAGCTACCTTGGCATTAAACTCCGCCGCCGCTTGAGCAGCCTGTCCTTGGCGAATGGCACCTATTGCCCCTATCGCCGCCCCAGCTATCGCAATTCCAGCTATCACCGCAGGAGGCATTATTTCACCCTCGCATACATGATCGCGTCAGCCCCGTTAGGGAAATAAGCCCTCAGTCTGTCGCTCTCTTTTTTAAAGCCAAGCATCTCTACCCACCTGATCCCTGGTCTGTAGTTAGCCACTACCGGAGCTTCAATCCTCCGGATAGGAGCTGCTTCCATCATTTGATCGACCCATCTATGTAAAGAAACGATGTCGTGTCGACACGTCTTGCTCAGCATTGCCCAAGCTTCAGCGCGATTTTCCCACTGAACGATGAGCCCGCAACACGCAACCACTTTTCCATCTTTGTTTATGAAAGAACGAGAGTATGGAGAGTTTTCCATTAGCTCTAAATGTTCGTCCTTGATGAACGGATCAAAGAACGTGGTAGCTTCGCTGTGATCCAGCGCTCTGAAATGTTCTTTTTTAAAATCTACCACCTCTAACATTACCTATCCTGTGTCACCATTTGCGGCATCACTGCCAAGATTGTACTTGGAAGCGGTTGCGATTGCTCCCAAGCGATTTCATTTTCATAGTCGTAATTTGCGTTTATCGAAGTCGATATGATCCCAGAGTAAAGATCTGCCGTTTTACCTAAAGGTCCCGTCTTAGAAAAAATGACAGGCGTAAGATCATCAAAACTCATCCCCACGCTTAAGCCCAGTGATCGGTGAAGCAAGAAACCTACTCGGTGTGTACGACGAGTTTTACCTAATGCTGTACCAATCGCAGATCCCGCTTCCACCCGAAGCATCTGTCCACGGCTCATATACCCGTAACCAACATGAACTGTAGTAGCGCTTGTCTCTAAAGTGATCGATCCGCTTGATACGGTCTTATCCGGTTGAGCAGCTCCGTCTCCACAAATGGATACTGTTTCGCCTTCTAAGTGATCTAATCCAGAAATTGTCGAAACATATTTTCTAGCTTCACCACCCGAGATGTAAGCTGAGAAAGCACTCCCATCGACATCTGTTCCATTTTCTTGGAGTTCGTAAGTATTCGCAGTTGAGTTATTAACTGTGTAGCGATTTCCGTTGAGATTTGTCATTCCAGAAATTCCTGAAATTAAAACCTCATCACCATCACTGAATCCATGTGCGGTAGAAGTGATTACCACTGGATCAGCCGCAGTAGCACCACTTATCGTTACCGGAGCATCATAGCTCAATCCGCAATCAACGAAGTATCCGTCTCGCTGTTCATCTGTATCTTCGAAAAATTTGTTCATGTACTCAACGTGACGAACGACAGATCCGTTCACATATCGTTTCACTGAGAGCCAAACTTCCTCTCGACTCCCATCGCTTGCGGGGATGACAGCCACACTTTCCACAACCGCATCTGACCCAGCAGCGTCGCTTGTGCCCCCTAAAATGTGCCGATGCCATCCCACGCGAAGCGCATCTAAATCTCGCTCATAACTCATTCCGGCCAGAACACCGTCGTTTCGCACACACCAAGCAACTGAATGAGGTTCTTTTTGGTATGCGATTTCAGCGAATCCCGTTCCTGAAATATGACTTGCCAGGATAGTTAGATCGGTCGCTCTGAATCCATCGACATCGAAAAAGTAATTCAGCTCTCGCGCGCGCTTGCCGGATCTTTGGACAAATAAAATTCCTTTTCCGATACTCACTGGCTCAACGTTTGAGCTTCCGTATGAGGTTGAAGGTTTCGCTGTGATGTTAGTTGGAGTCATTGCCTCCGACTGAGATGACGGACGGATGATCCATTCACGCCCATAAGTTCCCGCGATAAGGCCCTTCTCATCTGACTTGATCCACCTAATGGCGTTATTTTTTTCTCCGTTAAGGGTAAAGCCCATCGCATTATCATCCGAAACCGCGCCCGCAGCCGAAGTCGGTTCAAAGTTTTCATAATCACCTGATTTCGAAAGATCTAATCGAAGAGGATTGTCAGTGGGGCCCGCGAATGAAAGTCGATCTTCGTGAAAAGTAACAGCCGCAGGATACCCCGATGTTGCGGACCAAACACCTAATCTCCACGCCGTCGTCGCTGTCCCTGCCGAGGCGTTTGCCCCTCGAACAGTTGCTGTGACACTAGTCGTACTTGAATAGGCTGTGATTTCAAGCCAAGTCCAGTTGTTTGCCGGATCTCGGAATCGAATCAACCGACCTACGTCTGTGGATTGAAATCCATCTCCACCATTAATTCCCGTGGTCGCTGAAGCAGTAACGGTTACTGATCCTGAAGTGCCCGATAGTGCAAGCGTTGTTGAAGTTGCATTTGTTGTTAAAAAAGGACCATCTAAAAAATCAATCTCTGTCAGCGTCCAAGAAGTGTGGCCTGTTCGAGTGAGTTTTCTTGGCGCGTAGCTTGGATGGGTGAGATACAAGACATCAGAACTTTGAGTAATTTTAATGGCAAAAAGATCAGCCTCTAAATAAGGAGAAGAAATCTCGTAAACTTTTGCCGCTGTCCCACCAGAGGAATAAGCGGTGTAAGAAGTAGAATCAATGTTGTTTCCGTCTTGGTCTTGAAGCTCAAAAGTATTTGCAGTGACGTTTGCAACGAGAAAGTTCTTCCCGTTTAGTTCCGTCATCCCCACGACACCTGAAATATAAACTTCATCTCCATTGGAATAACCGTGACCCGTGATGGTAACGACAGCTGGATTCGCTTGAGTCACTCCTGTAATGTTTTGAGCAGTCTCTAGGATTTGAGCGTTGTTTCGAAAGAATCTGAAATATTGATCACCCGTCTCAATGATATAGGCTTGCTCAGTGGAAAACTCAAATTCAAGATTTCTTGATTTTTTAGTGGGGGTTTTTGTTCTTGCGACAAATTTAGTACCGGGTCTACGAGTGAGGGCCCCCTGGATAAGTGGGAAATAATTCAGACACGACTTTAGCGCCGTACGATATCGTTCCGAATCAACTCGGCCACGAACCTCTGGGCTAAACTCCCCGCCGTTGAAGTTACTTTGGAGAGGTGATACTTTTGGCATATCTTTACGTCCTCGCCGTTATCCATTTATCTTCAGGTCCATCTTGTGGAACTCTCTCAATTGCGTTTGCCATTTTGGCTTCGCGAATTGCGTCTTTGTAATGTTTATTCGCAGAAAACTCTTTTTTGGAATTCGATTGAGTCAAAGCCTCGCTCATCTCTAAAGCCATCTTTGCGGCCAGAGATTCGGCAAACAAAGCATCGAATTGATTTGGATCGGTTACATCATAGATGTACCGGATTTGAAGAGGAGCGCTTTCATCAGTTAGAATCTTGCGCTTCTCAATAATCCAATCTCTGTCGTTCGTATTGTCTTCAGGATATGGCGAAAGAACCTTCAGACAATCACTCGGCAGCTCAAATGCGTTTGATCGTCCAAATGCAGGCGCAGTAGCGTCCGCAGCGAGCGAGGCCCGCTCAATTGCAAAACTCCAATTGTGTTTTCTTAACTCAGCTTTTTTGACAGGTTCATACGCCAAATTGCATTGACGTGCGTTTTCGGAATTCTCCGTAAGTGAACTAATAGACGATGCACCTAAAATCTGAAGTGCGCGATTACAAATCTCTACTTTACTCGTCGCCATTAGTCCGCCTCCTTAAAAGAGTTATCAAGCAGGCGGCCAGTTTCCCTTTACGATATGATTCTTTATCATATCTAAAAGTTGAAGCACCTCGCTTTTTTCAAGGTTGACATCCAGGTCAACAACGACTTCGACATCTTTTGTTGGAGACGAAGAATCTTCACTAACTGAAAATTCAGTGTCTCCCCTATCTAATCCATAAATTCTATCTGCCATTTCATTTCCCTTTCGGAGCGGGGGGTCCTAGTCACCTAGAGCCCCCCTAGCGATTTAGATCACGTAAGACATTTTCAAAGTGTTAGTCCCACCTGTGTCAACAGCCGCTGTTAGCGTTGCGACAACATCGTACATGATTTTCGGATCTTCACTTAAACCAAGAGCTTCCCAAAGGGGCTTCTCAGCATCTTCCAATCCAAAAACGCCTGACTCGTGCGTGATATCAACAGCGCTTAATGCGCCGTCTTTCAACGACAAGGCACTCGCGAAAAAATCAGCATCAACTACCGCACCACCGTTCTCGGTAGTTTGATAAATACCGAAATCAGCAATGGTCGTCGCTCCTTGATCATCCGAATAAATCTTTAGATCTTTCACTAAAGCATTCGAAGGAACCTCGAAGAAACGATAAGTTGATCCGATACTGTCTAATGCGACGGATTCCATCGTACCGACAGCAGATCTTAACGAACCTTGCATTACCTGCGAATTGACCTTAACTCTCGGGTCAGCGTCCCGATTCGTTAAGGGTCCTGATTTTCTGTCTTCTACAGCCATTTTTTAATCCTCCCTATCCTTACTCAGCACACTTGATTTCAACGATTTTTTCTTCTTCGAGTCGTGTAGCGCCACAACTCATGGAAACAACCGCCTGGAATGGCAAGCTAGAAAGATCGTTTCGGATAGAAACGTTAGCTTTGATGTCATTCCAAACACCCAAGTGCATTCCACTTTTCGCCCAAACCGGCATACGTCGGTAAGAACTTCCGTCTACGTCGAGTAGTTCAGTGTGGATGAGGTTGATTCCCAAGAATCGAATGATCTTTCCTTCAGTCAAGACCGGTCGGTCGTTGAAATCAGTTGAGATAACTTGCGCTTCCGCCAAAAGATCATCGTGCTGTTTCGCTGTAACAGCAGCGTAAATTGGATCCGCATCGATATCGACGTCAGCTGCCATGAGAATCTTTTTCGCTTCTCTTAGCTTCTTAACCGTCGCACCAACGTTACCAGATGATCCGTGGTTAACTGCAACTTGCTGAGCAGCCGGGAAAGTAGTTGATGTACTTCCAGTCTTCCCAGTTTTCGCAGTTCCGAAGAATGCACTGATAATGCTGTTATCGTATTGTCGTCCAGCCGCTTGAACAGCGTTTTGAACATAAGATGATTCAACGTCAGTGATCATCTTGAGTTTATCGAAAGAATCGATCAGCTGAGGCAATTCGAAGTCAGTGGGTAAACACCATCTTCGATCTGTTGCCGCATCCACTCGTCCCATTGCTCCGAAACGAGTAGTGACTTCTTGCATTTCGATTTTACCGATTTGATCAACAGGCGAAGCCTGCTCACCTTTATGAGAACCTTCCATGACAGCGCCACGGAGTCTCGACCCTTTTTGTTGCAACAGAAGTTGCACATTTGTCGCGTATTCTTGCGAAAAATGATTTGGAATATTGACAGACATTTTTCGTCCTCCCAAAAATCGTCAAAGTTAACGTTTTCGAAAGGCTTGTCTGATTCCCAAACCAGGGCCGTTTCATACCCGCTGTTTAATCCCTGGGCCGGGGAGGCGAACTCTTCTCGCCAAGTCAATCGGCTTTATGTATTAAAGTTGTCGATACTATTATTATTCGCTCGACTACTATCTGAAGTCAAACGAAATGTTAAATAAAATTAACAATTACTCACTCGGGTACGCCATCTTGTGTAACCGACTCATTTCCTCTTTTGCTTGTGTATCCCCCTGAGTAAAGCGCTCCACAAATTTTGAATCTGATCTGAGCGCTTGAATTCGACTTCGAGCTGCTTCCGGAGTCATCACCCCAAATCCTCGGTTATTCCCGTCCCCGCTCACAAAGTTGTCTTCGCCCAGTTTTGTAGCAATATTGTGCATGAATTTCATAGACTTCTCAGGCCCCATGACCTGCCTGAGCTGAAGAAGCTGAGATTCGTCCATCCCTAATTTCTTAGCAGCTACGTCAACCATATTGGTATTTTGCTCGAAAGCTGCTCCCCATTCTTTCTTCAGCGCCTGAGCTGCAACCGTGCCCTCTTGCTCCAGCTTCTGTTGAGCGGCTTCATTCTGACCATTGATGTAGTCAGTCCATTTCTCAACCACCTTCTCAGCCTGCTTCTGAGAAAGGTTCGCTTCATGAAATGCTCCTTTTGCCCAATTTGCGAAATTCTCATCGCCCCCCGTTTCAGGCATTTTGATTTCGTAATCCTCAGCTTTTTCGGGCTTCCCAAGCCGTTGATGAACCTCTTCCCAAGCTGGATCATCATCGGTCTTCGGTAACTTTACGATGTGTTCTTTTTCACCGAGGTGCTTCTCAAGATTTCGATACGAATCCAAAACTGAATTCACATCTTGAAACCCTTTATTTTGCACAAACCCTTTATGATCGTCACTCAGCGCATCCGTCCAAGCTGGCGGAGTCCCAGGATCACTTCCCGCTCCCGGGACCCCTGCATCCGGTGTGGGTGTGGGTGCGGGATCTGGTGTAGGTGTTGGATCCGGCGTCGGCGCTGGATCAGGTGTTGGTGTTGGTTCTGGTGTAGGTGTTGGTTCGCTCATCGCTTATGCTCCTTATTTTTCCCCTAGCTTTCTCCATAAAGAATCAAAACTCATTTCCAAATGATTCTTTATCCGCAGATAAACTTCTCTGCGTCCTTCCAATAGTGCGTGCAAACGAGGGTCCGCATTAAACGTAGTTTCGTTTGCTCTGCAAAATTTCTCCAAGTCTTTAAGAACTGCTTTGACCGCAGAACTCTCAGCCAAAAACGTTTGCTGATACGCAGTTTGACGAGACTTCAAATAAGTCTTGCTCGCCTCGACAGGATTTTGTTTCGCCATAAATTCCCTAAATCGCTTTTATCCGGCGTTCGCTTTCGCTCCCGCATTTATGAGTGCAGCTGCTCCAGGTGCCGCATCAGTCATTTGTTGAACTTGTTGTGCTTCCGCTCTTTGCGCTCGAATCTCTTCAACCGCTGCTATATCTTTCATCCATTTCGCAGGGACCCCATTGATCGCATTGATCTCTGGAACAATGACATCCCAATCATAGTGATCAAGCGGTGCAGGATCTTGAGTTACATTCACAATATTTAAAGTAGATTCCACTGAGCGCATGAGCCCCGCTGCTTCTTCCGCTCGTTGCGCTCTTGAGAGTGGTGAATCGTAAACCACTTCGTATTCGCCTTGAGCCTCAACTAAAACTGGAGGAGGTGGGGGGAGAAGATTTTGATTGTCTAGTACATCAAGCTCTCTTTCGATCATCGACCCCAAATACTCAGATCGCTGCCGACCCATTGCAGGTGCGATCAACATTCCTTTTTCTCTTGTTCGCTCTAAAACTTCAGTCGCAGTCATTGTTGGTGTTTCAACCAAGATTTGGAAAAGAGTGACTAGAAACGCATCGTTGATGACTGCTCTTTCATCGTCCATCAAATCTTTTCCGATTGCGATGTTCCCTGTAGGAAGCGCATGAACAAGTGGCCGCCCGTTTGCATCGACTCCACCGAAGTTAATTTTTCCGGCAACAAGATCCTCATCTAAAACGCCATCATCGTGCGCAAGAAGGATGGGATCCAAGGCTCGATGACCTTGCTTAAGAAGTGTCTTTTTCTCTTCGTTCAAAGTTTTAATCGCAGGTAACACGTCCATAGCCGGTGAACGACCATAAGCCAAATCAGGATAGTAACGTGAAATAGCGTAGGGGAAGGTACGGTAACCACCTTCCGATAGCAGCACCTGCCCCTCTTCCGCCACGTAGTAAGAGGCGTATTTCATCCCCTTAAAGTCTAATCGACTGATATCTCGGTCTTGCCGAGGTGTTACGCAATGAATGAAATAAAACTCGCAATCCGGGTCGGTACCAAGTTTTGACTTGATCCTATCCGGGAGCTTATCTCCCCATTTCTGAAAAGCTTGTCGCGCAGTCAAACCGAAATATCGATAAACGGTGTCCACTACGCCTTGATGATTTTCTCTTAAGAACAATTCGTTCAAATGACAAAACTTATAGCGAATCCCAGGCTCTACACTGAGTTCGTCGATGAAGTTTCCGCCCGTGCCGTAAGCACCGGTGCTTTGATAAACTTGTTGGTTTTGTCCAGCGAAGTTCGCTTTAGGTGTGTAACGATGATTGAATAAGATTCGTGTAATTTCGTCGAAGTAAACACCCACTTCGCGAATTTTATTCAGATTGGGATCAGTGGCTCTGAGTCTGTGCCAGGTCTGATTCACGGGTGTTAGAAGAGAATCAAGAATGGCAGTGAAACGACCCAAAGCCACTTGTCCTGTAGAATCGAAAAGCAGGGAAGTTTTTTTCTCGCCTTGATTCTTAAAATGAGTATTGGATTGAAAAATTTGAGAATCGTTTGGAACTATTCGCTCAGAGATTTCTCTCCAATGAGATTCCCAGTTTCCCCTTTGAGAGCGGAGTCTTCCGAAATCTCGAATGATGTCATGAGCGATATTACCCAAAACGCTATGCTCCTAATAAAGTTCGTTGCGCAAGATTAGGTTCGTCAGTCAATCCCGATCCACCCGTCAAAACAGTTGAAGCCCTGCCTCGAGTTTTGCGTTCCGCTTTCGCTGCCTTTTCCAATTCCCTCGCCGTTTCTTCCGCTTTTTGTCGTCCTGCAATTTCAGGATCTACACTTGGCGGAGGCGGCGGAGCTGGAGGCGCTTCAATTTTTGGCTTACTAAAAAGTCCCGGCATCTCTTAGTTCCCCTCAAAATAGACGTATCAAATATTAATTTATCTTAACAATTTGGCAAATGCAAAGATATAGACGAGGGAAAAAGTAAGGATATGTTTGAGTGTTTTAGTTTTTAGATTTCGATGACGATCGCAGCCGCGACGCTACCCGCCATAACACCGAGGCCATTTGCGGCCATATCTCCTCCCGAAAACCGGGAGTCAGTCGCTTCCTTCACCAAACCTGCTGTCATGACCGCTGCACTGGTGATGAGGATCGATTCCAGAGTAGTTGCGCCTACTTCCTTCACCACCAAAGATCCTACTAGAGTCCCAGCCGAAGCCCCATAAAAGTGTTTTTGTTTATCGGGCTGAGATAGGGAAAATGAATCGGTCGCAGCCAATGAAGGGGTGGATAGGAGTAGAAGGGCCAGAAAATATCTCATTGCGGACTACATATCATATCAGACTAATTAAATACAGTTTATTTAATATTCTCATACCAATCGGAAAGTGCGCCCGGATATCGGTCATTCAAACAATTAGCGCAAATAAACTCTCTTTTAACTGGATCACGATAGACTGACTGTCCCGGGTGGTGAGGGGGGTTTAAAAATTCGTGCCCACAATCAGCGACCTCAACTCGTTGAGACTCCTCTAAAATTCTTTTCGCTTCCTTTAGTTTTTCAGCAGTAATACCTTCACTCATCCAAAGCCCCTGTGATTGAAAGGATCGTATTTATCAGTTGATGGAACTCTTCCTCGGTTCCTACGTCTTGATGCCTTTAGACTCTTAGATGCCACTCGAACCGCAAAAGTGCAAGCCAGAGCATCTCCGAAATCAGGAGAGGCGAATCCTCGCTTTTTCATCTCCTCTTTCGATTCAAGCATGATCGAATCAGAAGATCCGCGAAACTTGTACTCCGGTCCTGCTAAATCATCCACTAAAACTCCATCAGGTCCTGGATCAATACAAGCCCCCTTTAACCACTCTCGCATCCGAGCCCACATCTCCGTTCGCTTATTTGCCCATTCCGGTTCCGCACTCTTTGCTCCAAACCAAACTTCGTGAACTTTGTAGTTTAGCTCCCTTAACCGATCTATCACTCCAGTTCCATTTCCCGCATCAATACAAACCGCATCCGGATTGTACTTTTGAATCAACTCCGCACATTTATTCGCAAGCTCCATATTGTCCGCGTGCTTCATCTCCACTGGAGGAATCACTCGACCATTACGACCTTGGCGAAAATAAATTACTGAGCTGTCATCACCATAGCGAGCCGGGTCCACTCCCATCATCAGCGGCGCCCAACGTTCATCAATCAGTTCTCGATCCACGGCGCCCTGAATTATGTCTCTCGAAATAAACTGCTTATCCCCTTGTCTTGGGAAATCTCCCTTTACCTCAATCCGCGCTTCATCGGAATCTTCACCGTGTTTTTCAATGATCTGATTTAAGACGGATTTGTCAGTTCCTTCTACAGTCCTTGAGTCGAGTTTGCGAAGGTACCAAAACTTTCGGTCACGATGAAAACATTCAAAAAACGCGCCCGTGTTTCTACGAGGATTCGACCAACAAAAATGATAGCGATGCAAAACGGGTTCCGTAAAAAACCCTTCAGTCACTGTCCATATGGGTTTCGGAATACCGGAAGCCTCATCGAAAATAACAAGCACTCCTTTCTCATTATGAACCCCCGCAAATGCGTCCGGGTTTTCTTCCGACCATAATTGAGCCTGGGAATAGTAATAAGTATCATCAATCTTCAATTGATTTTTCAGCGCATCCGAAAACCATTGCGACGGTTTTAAGCTCAGTGCCGACTTATCAAACCAATGATTATTGATCGCAAGCGTGTGCCATTTCCCTAACTCCGCCCATGTCCTTGATTTCAACTGTTGTTCTGTATTGGCGGTCGTAATAGATGTCGATCCTAAGTTACAACTGATCATCCAGAGATTTAGCCATGCAGTCAGTGCCGACTTTCCGGTTCCTCGACCACTTGAGGTTGCAGACTTATAAACCAAAGGATCTTGACCATTTCTCATTCTATTCTTGTTGTCATTGATGTGTTGGTGGATTTTCTCCAGCTCTTGCATTTGCCAAGAACGAGGCTCTTTAAAGTTATGAAGTGGCGTGTTCTCTTTCCCCCAAGGAAAAACAAATTTCACGAACTGCAAAGGATTCTCTGAAATCTGTGTATCCCAGATTTCCGTCATGAGCTTTTGTTCATCTTTCGGAGAATATTTAGGTTCGGCCATTACATTCTAAGTTTTCAGCTCTTCTAAAAGCCATATTCATCGTAGATCTTAATTCAGAGTCAGAGACTCGTTCAGGATTATACGCACTCTCCATGAAATATTCTTTCCCGCAAACCGAGCAACTTGCACCCCCTTGGTAAACTTGTATCGGAACACAAGATCCGGGATGCACCCTTTCTTTCACTTCGTATTTTATTTTTTTGAATTTGTGTTTTGTTGCCATCAACTCACCCTCTCATTCCAAGCGTCTTGCGCTTCTTTAGGTACATCGGCCACGGGTCCCTCTGCACGACAATTTCTGCATAAGTATTTATAGAGATACTCGGTGGACTTGTTGGCATGAGTCAAAGTGATCTCTTGAAGTTCTGGAGCTTTTTCGGCGCAGAAGGGGCAAGGTTTCATTGCAAAACCTCTTCAATGTCCTTTAAGGCTTGGCGGGCGTAGTGACCAATAGTTTCACCAACGTTTACACCAGGAGGTGCCTGCTCCGACTCAGCCCATAAATGACTCCCTTTTTCATAAAACTCCAAAGCCTCCTTAATCTTTCGGATGATCTTTAGGGCTTGTGGGAGGGAGACGATGAATTTTTCAATGTGTGGCCAAATTCGCTCAACCTCTCTACGGTCAAGATCTTTAAGTTGTTCAGTCAATTCTTTATATGGCTTCCAACAGTTTGTCTCCCAGTGTTCTATTCTTTCTTTAGAAAGTTTTTCTTTGCTGGCGATATCAATACTCCAATCCCACCACTGGTTATGCTCGGCTTCAGCTAACTTTTCATAAAGCCCACCAGTCGCTTCTTCACACAACTTCTCTTGCTTCTCTAGCCATTCATCTAACTTAGCCATTTTCCATCAAACTCCACTTTGATTGTTACTTTCCCACCGTAGAGACGTCCGATGAATGTTTCTAAAGTTTTGGTCGTTTGCTCCTCTTGTGCAGCCTGTTTAGTGTTTAAAAGCTTGTCTTGGTTGCAAAGCTTAATCATCTGTCTCGTAAAGGCGGCTTCCTCTTCCCAGGTTCGGTTCATGAGTTATTCCTTATTTAAAAAGTCGGTTTTATTTTCAATCCCACAAAAAATAATTTTCAAAGGTACCGTAAATGTTAGACGGCGGCGGCGATCTCGGGGGTACCCCACCCACCCCCCGGGTACTTTTGAGTTCATTTCTCTAACTCCTCGTTTTCACTGAGTGATTTTTCTTCGGCATCCTTTGCAACAGATCCGTTATCTGTTGTGGAATCTTCTATTTGTTTAGTGTGTTCAATAGCTTCTGCGTCTTCATCAATTACTTGGTAGCTAGCAGGTAGCACTCTCTGCTTTGCTTCAAGCAGTGCAGCATTGATATCAACAGTGCCAGATACGTTGAGATCGATCCTATCGCCATACTTCTTCGGGATCATTTTACTCGCGTACCACTTGCGAGCTTCGACTCGTACTCGAGCACGTTGTGGATCAGCCTCTGTATCTGCAATCTCAAGGATCTCATCAACAATAATCTCCGACCGAGCTTGTTGAGCGAGATTGTACGCCTCTTCGGCGGAAGGGTGTTCTTTGAGGTATCGAAAGAAAAGCGGAGGAGAAACACCCTCATCTTCCATGGCATTCTTAAGGGTTTTCCCTGTGATAATGCCATCGATAACACTCTGTACTTTAATTGCTGTGATCTCCGCCATAAAACGTTAACTAATCTTAACATTCTTCTTTTTGCAACCACAACTATTTAACTCATTGCATTGTGTATTACACATTTGGTATAGTGAATTGGTAAGGAATTGAAATGCCTGTTAAATTTTTGATATTCTTTTCCCTTGTTATAACCTCATGCGCAACAGCCGGGAAATATGAATCGATTCTCAAGAGCTGGGTGGGTAAACCATCTGATAAGTTAGTGGAGAAATGGGGCGCTCCGACAAGCACATACACCAAACAAAACGGCGATCGAATAATAACGTATTTTCAAACAACCGGTTCTTCAACCATAGGCAGCGTTCAAAACCATAGGAATCCCCAATATGGTACTTTTATTGGAAGTAGCACTACTTACACTTGCAAAACTGATTTTACCGTAGACACGCAAGGTCATATTAAATCTTGGCGATGGGAAGGTCACGCTTGTCGTTCACGCTGAAAATTAACCAAACTGGATCGATCGCCCTTGTTCATAGTTGTTCATAGTAAAAGCTGTTTTGTTCAGGGTTGTGTTCAGGGTTGAAAATCTTGAAATTTTCTTATAACTATCTATTATTATTATATTATTATTAATATATAGTACTACTGTTCATAGTGTTCATAGTATATTGTCAATTCACACAGCAATTTTTACCCCCTCCATTTAATTAATTATTACCTGACCAATAATTTTCATATCCATTCTTTATTTTCACAGGAACTTAACCCCCATTTACCCTGAACACCCTGAACAAAATGAATATTCTTAAATGATATCGTATATTTATCTCATTTTCTCTACCCTGAACAGAGGCACCCTCAACTATGAACACCCTGAACAGAATACGAATTATCATTTAGTATCAACCACTTATAAAATTCCTCTACCCTGAACACGCACCGTCTGTGCTATGGTGAAAGCAACTCATGAGGCTAATGCAGCGCTGTCAGGCAAATAGGGTGTTCAAACGATTTGGGGGGATGTTGGAACTTCACGGCCTCCTTCGTCGCCATGGCTACAAAATCAGCAAGACCAAGATGGCTCTTTGGCGAGTGCGTCACAGTGAGGGTGGCACCGACGGGCTGATTCCTCATGACGCAATAAGAGCAATCTTACGCATTGCGAAACATTACGGATTCTTCCTGACGGACGCTGATTGGAATCCTAAATGCGAGCCGCCGCCTAAGAAATTTTATGATCGAAATATAACGACACGCATTAGAAAGCGGCAAATCGAACTTGATAAGTATCTTGAGTTCTATGCGCTCAAGCTGAATTCACTAGCGGCGCAATCTGAGCAAAAGGAACGTTAAAGTGTTTGGCGAGTGCAGCCCACTCATCGAGTGAAATCACTTCATTTCCAGATTCAATTTTAGAGACATGTGATTGAGAGCATTTCAAAATTTTGGCGATATAGACTTGGCTGCGGTTGTTCTCCATCCTTATGGCTCTGATGAGCTTGCCGACTTTTTGTTTTTTCCGAGTTTTCATTCCGTATGAAATAACACCTCCTCCCGATTTTGGGGAGGGGATAAGATATATTTTACGATACGCATTACATGCCCAAATCGGTTCATACTCCGAAATACAAAAAGCTAGTCAAATTGCTAAGAGAGGCCAGGGAGGCAACCCCACTGAGTCAGGAAGTGGCCTCTTCCAAGCTCAAGCGCATGAGAACCTATGTCTCCAAAATTGAAAGCCGCGAGCGTCGTGTAGACGTGGTGGAGCTAGCTGAGCTTCTGAAGCTTTATGACGTAGAGTTACACAAATTCCTTAAAGATTGCGGCCTCGCGCAATAAAAGATCTCGCTAAACTAATTCCCACACGAGTTAAAAGAGCAGCCTCAGCTCTTCCGTGGTCTTTTTTGCGTAAGAAGCAGTGTCTGCGCTCTGGGAATTTTTTCGTGGCAAGCGCTCTGGATTCATCTTTGTCAGAACTAAGCCCCATCGAGGGTTTCCACACACTAGGAACTGCGGGCACGATGGGAATCTTGTGAAAGTGAAGGCAAGCGTGGATCAATCCCGTTCCGAAGCCAAAAGAGAATGCGCCGACCACGCCGTCGGTGGGAGCTGCGCCCACTTTTTCCACCACGGCTAAAACAATTTGGTTTTCATAGAGTGAAAGAAACTGAAGCACCGCGTCTATATCTATTTCCTTCGAGCGCTTTCTTCGAGTTGAAGCGGTAATGGGCATGTCGGTCGCAACTTCTAGTCTCTGACTATTTAAGTTAAATAAAGCTAATGCCCCGCCGAGTCCAGGATCGATACCCAAAATAAATAAGTCAGAAGTTGGTTTTTGATTCCCCAAAATACTTAAAAGAATAGTATATTTTTATTAACATTGTTAGGATATTTTAAATATTCGATCTATCACGGATGCGGGGTACTTATGAAAATGAAATTTAAGACTCTATTAGCGCTTGCGCTTTTCACTGCTTCTGCCGCTCAGGTAACAACTGTTGTACCTATTGCGCCGATAGCACAGGTTGCTCATGCGGAAACAGTAGTCAGAACGCTTTCAAGAAACATTGCGGTCAAACCAACCATCACAGCGGGCGCTTATTCAGCCAACGATGCTGTTGGCGGGATGATGACTTTTGCAAATGCAGTGGCATCTCTCAAAACAGGAGTGATTGCCACAGTCAAAGTGATTGATGAGGCGGAGCAAAGTGCAAACCTAAAGCTCATTTGTTTCCAAGCTTCATTCACGGCGACAGCTGACAACGCTGCTCTCAACATTTCAGATGCGGATGCAGCAAACATTGTTGCGGTGGTTGATATTCCCGCAGCTAATTACGTCGACATTGGCGGATCGAGTGTCGCAGTTGTTCCAAACGTAGGACAGCTCTTTACGATCGTTTCAGGGAATTCTCTTTATTGCCAACTTCAAACACTCGGAACTCCGACCTATGCCGCGACTGACGACATCACAGTCGTAATCGGCGTTTTGCAAGACTAGTTTTTTAAAGGGGAAAGTGCATGGCAGGATCAAACGTGAAACAGAATCCAACAACCCCGCGATTTTGGTTTTGTACTGCACTTCTCACCCTTTTCATCCTGGCTTGGCTGTATTCCGATGCCTTTGCTCATTTCCGTAGAGGAACTAGATCGATTCTTTATGGAGCGAATGGAGGGACGGGTGCTCAAACCACTTTAGAAACTCCTCAAACAGTGAGCGGTCTTTTAGGTTGGTGGGATGCTTCCGACACTGACACGATTACAGGTACTTCAGAAGTCACTGCGTGGGACGATAAATCAGGAAACGATAACCATTTAACAATTTTAGATGCCAACAACGGTCCTGAGAGCGGACTTGTTACGCAAAACTCTTTAAACACCATCGATTTTGATCACGCTAATACTGAGTATCTCAGTAACAATTCGACTTCATCAACCGCAGATGACTGGACAATGATTTGGGTTGCGCGAATCAACTCCGATACTGGGATTCCAATTTCATCTCGCTCATCTTTGGCAGGAACCGGCGGATCAGGCACGAGATGGGATTGGCGGGTAGCGGGGAATAACAGGCAGCTTAGGTTCGCCGTGAACAGCGCGCAAGTGACCTCTTCATCGAATGCAGACGATACCTCTTGGCACATTCACACAGTGACAATGACAGAAGCGGGAAGTGGTGATTCGAGAACGTGGATCGATGGAGTCATTGAGAGTGCGGGAGACGCGATCATCCCCAACGATTTCGCCGATATCAATGTCGGTGTCTGGCATGACGAGACCTTGCCTGCAAACGCAACGATCGGAGAAATCATTGTTTACGATAGCCGGATTGATGACACCGATCGGAGAACAGTCGAAGCATATCTGCAAGCTAAGTGGAATACGGCAGCAATTTCTTACGGTGACGGACCACTCACGGAGAGTGGGGGTTGGATACTGAAAGAAGACGGAGACAAAATCTTACTTGAATAGGGGAACGATATGAAAAAATGGATCATTGGGGGCTTAGCCATATTAATCCCCTTCACGGTGTGGGCAGCGGATCAAAAGATTTCAGCGCTTACGGCGCTCACCTCAGCCGGCTTTGCCACTGATGATGAGTTCGCCATTGTAGATACTTCAGCTACTGAAACCAAACGAGTGGTTGTCAGCGAACTTGACGGGCGTTGGCAAGACATCGTTTCAGATACGACCCCCCAGCTAGGAGGCGATCTTGACGTTAATAGTAATTCCTTGGTTTCGGTCTCGAATGGAGATGTGGACATCGCTCCGAACGGATCTGGAAAAGTTACGATCACAGGAGCAGCACTGGAAGTCGCTGAGAGAATCAAAGGTAATGATGTTGCAACTATCGGAGCTTCAGCGATTGATCTTGCTACTGGAAACTATTTCACTAAGACTCTTTCGGCAAATACCACATTCACGTTTTCAAACGTCCCAACCAATGGCGGCCAAAGTTTTTCAGTTAGACTCATTCAGGATTCAACCACACGAACGGTTACTTGGCCTGCGGCGGTCGAATGGGAAGGCGGTACAGCTCACGTTATGAGTACAGGTTCGGCTGATGTGGATGTTTGCACCTTCATTGTTTGGTCATCGAGTTCAATTAGTGGAAATTGTGTGCAGGATCTTCAGTAATCGGGGGATAGAATGAAAAACTGGGCAAAATACGTACTAATCTCGGTAATACTTCTTGGAACAACTGCCTGGGCATTCGGTCCAAGCCTGATGGGCTTTTTCGCTAAACCAACCGATAGCGCCTCTCAAACCACTACTCTTTTAGCTTCTGACCGTTACAACATGCGCCCCACGCCAATCGATGACGATCAGATAACCTACATCGATTCGCTTCAGTATGGCCTTGCAAAAGGCGAAACTCACGGCTTTTTGCTAAAAGTAAATACATCTGAGTCTTCCATTGATCTCAATTGTGGAGGAACGGATGTAGCTGACTTTGAATGTACTTTCTATAAACTCGCAGCTACCTATCCCGACAACTCAGATAAATGGCTGAGAGCTTCAGTCTCTTCATCTCCTGCATCCGGTACGGACGCTTATTGGGATTGGATGGGAGAGATTCCTACAGGATCCGGAAATTTCGTTCCCGAGGCGACATCGACAGATGAGCTGATTTGGGTAGATATCAAAGCCAAAACTACTGCGACGGCCACGACAAACGCTGATTTAGTTTTAAATGCCGGGGACGACTCGATCAATGTAGAGATGCAAGTTTACAACTGGACTGTTGATATTGTTCCGGTTCAGCAAACTGTAATTGAGATTTCAAACGCTTTTGTCGACGACGCGCACTACGGCAGTTATCAAAGTGACAGCGTACTAGGTTCGATCAACGGAAAATATACTGACATCTTAAAGGACAACCTAGTCACAGCGTATTTCAACTCCAACGTGTTTTTGTCCGGAGACGGCGGATCTCCCGAGCAATTCGACTTAGATGGGTCCTCGGCTGCGGGCGGATCTTGGCAGCAATTGATTCTGGATAAATACCATGAGGACGACTGGTATTTGTTTTGGAGATCTTCTCCGCATACTCAATCTTCACACAGAACTGCATCATATGCTGATCTTGCGGATCAGACGGTCACCGATGAAGCTGACATCGCAAATGGTCAAGCGATGGTCTATGTTTACGATGAGCCAGCGGATACGACGGGCGTTCTCACTATCGTAAAAGACGTTCTAGACAACTGGGACAATAAACAGACTCTGATGTTCCTGACGACAAACGCGGCTGATGACGACTCCGCAAACGCAACGACTGTCGGACTGGATTTTTCTGATTACACGAACCTTCTGCTTGTACCAAATACAGTTGAAGTTGACGGTAGTCCAACCTCCATTACCGATGCGGACTACACAAGTGGACAGACCGGAGTTTACACGGCCTGTGAATCGACCTGTGGGGCGGATGAAAACACAAACGGGTTTGTCGGTAGTGATATCGGATATCTTAATCTGACGGCAATCGATTATGCCACGGTTCGAGCACGCGGCATGTACTGGTTGGTTCAGCGAACGAACTGGCGAGATAAAATCGTTGTTCTTCTCCACTATGCTTCGGTCCAGTGTCATAGCGGTGCGGATGGGCTTGACATTACGCCGGTAGCCGATGTTTCAGACTCCCTTGATGGGACATACTTTGTCCTTGAGGGTGACAACAAAATTCACTCTAACTCGGTTTGCTTTTGGTTCGATATTGATGATTCAGGAACGTCCCAACCTGGCGGTGCTTGTTCGTCTGCGGATGCAAACGAAGAAATCACAAGCTTAGCTACAAACGCCACAGCCGCTCAAGTAAACGATGCAATCCTGACAGCCATTGATGGCCGTTCAGAGTTCGTCGCATATGAAAATACGGCGAACGATACAATCAACGTTGTCGGGGGGCTTTGGGGAGGAACACAAAGCGCGGGCACATCTGGATTCACCTTTGACTATGATGAGCACCACAATCCTTGGTTCTCTGCACGACGATTTACCACGATGGGAGACGGCTGCTTAATTGCTCCAAACATTCCAGGGAACAAGCCGTGGACGGGCTTGGATGCATTTGCAAAAGGTAACGATGATGGCTCCCCATCTATCCGTCTGAAAATCATGCGAGATTCGATGTATGAGGGGATGTACCTAGACACCTACCATACTCGTGAAGCTGGAACTCCGATCGCAGATACTCTGATTACGGATCTTTCTACTTATGAAACTGACTATGGAGAGTATGAGTATCTAAGACACCGAGTAGGAGCGGCTAACGGTGCAGGAAACTCGATTACTTCTCACACTCTATCTGCATCAAAGCTCAAAATTGGAACTGAACCTGCTACTGCCGCTGTAGATGCAACAATGACTGCTTTTACAGCAAGCGCGCGAAATAGATTAGGGGCAGTCGATACCGCTTGGTCAACAAACTGCACTATTTCAATTGCGTCGGGTCCTGGCGGAGGTGCTTTTTCTTCGGGATCCACCACAACGGTAACCCCTTCGAGTGGTGTTTGTACCTTCGACGATGTCGCTTTAGATACTGAGGGCACTTACACACTCACCATTGCTAGCTCTGGGCTGACAAGTGTCACGACCACTTCAGTAACGATCACAGCTGCGGTCACTGACTTAAACAGTATCGGAACTCTTGCTTATTGGTGGAATGCCGAAAACATTACCACTTCGGGTGGAGACATCACTGAGTGGGATCAGCTGGATACAGGTGAGACGGAAGTTTTGGATAATAGCGGATCCATCAATGATCCAGCTCACAATAGTTCGGCAATCAACAGTTTGGCCGCTGGGGATTTCGATGCATCGAATGATGAGGCGGCGGAATCGGCGCTGTCCCCAACTATCGCAACATCTTACATTCTCGTAGTATTCAAACTCTCAGCGAATACCTCCGCGAGAAGCTGTATTGTTGGTGCATGGGATAGATTCAACGATTGGACTCTTTCAGCCACAAGCTCAAAGCTTGTTTCAGTTCAGGTGGGCTCAAATCAGGCTTCTTGGGTTGACGGGTCGGCTTCGGCGGATACGAATTGGCATCACCTCATTCTTGTTGTCAGAAACTCCGGTAACGAAGAAGTTTGGCTAGACGGAGCTTCTACCAAAGACTTGGACACAGGAGCCACAGGAGCAGCAACAATTGAAGCTATTCGGGTCGGTGCTTGCGGTGACATGGATGTCAGCGGAGATGGTGGAGGGGGTGTTCCCGACATCAAAGGTGATGACGTCACAATCGCTGAAGTCGCTATTTGGTCGGCTCTGGATATGACCGGAAACGGTACAGGCGACGAATACGAAGAAGTAAATGACTATGTTTGCGATAAATACGGATCAACGATGACGGGATGCCCGTAGTTTGACGCTAGTTAGCGAAAATAAAACCGTAATGATTTCAATTGTGTATTACACATAATATTTTCGTAGACATATAAAGTTTGTCAAAATTGTAACTTTGATGGAAAACTGACATTACAGATGCCAAAGGGAAGAACGCCGGATTTCACAGAAAAGAAAAAGGTGGTGTCGGTCAGAATAGAGCCGCACATCATAGCTCGGTTAAAGCGAGATTTCGGTGGAGTTCAAAAAGCGGTCGATCACTTTGTTTATCAGTATATTTTGGTGAAAATTAAGAAAAAGAAGAAAACGGCAAACGCAAAAAAGAAGACGAAAAAAAGTTAAAAAAATACTTTTTATATTTTTCAACTTGAAAACGTTAATAAAACGGGGACTTAGTAAGTGGCGATTTTGGGAAACACAGAAAAACAGTTTGACTCTGGTTTTTATTCTGTGTCGAATATTAATTTATTGACCCAATACATATTGTGTATTACACATTTACCCCAAATGGCAGCAGTTATCAAGTCCGATACACGGGTGAATCGGTGTGATTGCGGCGGGGGCTTTACGTCCATAAAAACTGAGTTGTTTCAAAACAGGATTCCAGCCTGTTTAAGTTGCGGCAAACCGCCTAAATTGCTTAAGATTAGGGTTAACCTCCCGAAAATCGGGAGGTATGATATTCGCTACAATCGTGTAGGCCAAAGACTTACGTCTTTAGCTTTAGCCGATGCGCTCTTAGATGAAATTCTCAAAGACATTCGAACTGATCGGTTCGATATCAAAAAATATTTTTCATCTTTCCAGCGAAGACAGTATTTGATTGGGACTTTATTAGACCAATACATCGATGAGAAACGTACCTACAGAGGCCAAAAATCAGGCTGTACGCCAAAATACATAAAAGACACCGATAATCTTATTAAAAATTACCTAAAGCCCTTCTTCGGGAAGATAGACTCGAGAGAGCTGCATTACAATCACTTAAAACAATTTATGGCCGCGAAAGAATTTCCGTCTCACCGTCAGAAAGTAAAAGCGCTTGGGGTGTTACGTCCCACTTTGAAGATGGCTGCCAAGGAGCTTGTAGGGATTTCCCTGCCGGAGTTTCCTCCATTACCCGCTTCTCGAATGAAAACAAACTTTAGAGACTTTGAGACGGTCATGAAGATTTTCGACAAAATGACCACTTACCGGGATGCTGCTAAAACCGGGATCATTTACATTTTGCGTCCGTGTGAGATTAGGGCCATTCAGTTAAGGGACATTAACCTAACTAAAGGAACACTTACCATCCAAAGACATTGGTCGGATGACATGATTTTGGATGGGCGTAAATCAGCTTCTGATCCGAGCGATCGCTATTACCGAATCGAGCTGCCTGTTGTTCCAGAGTTTGGAAAGATTTTGGCTAGATACGATTTGAGCGGAGATCCTAAATCCTTTTTATTCGAGAGGAAATATGGGGGTCCTTTAGCTGTCGGATCACTCAACAAGCAATGGCGTAAGGCTTGTTTGCTTGCGGACGTCCCTGTCAGAGCTTTTTACGATGACGTACGCCACGGCGGCGCAACACAGTTAATTAATGCCGGAGTTCCATTGGATAAAATTAGGGCCTTGTGCGGTCACACAAATTCGAGTACCACTCAGAGATACGCGGAAAGTGACACGTTGGCCTTAACAAATGTGATCACCAAAGCGAGGTATAGGGCGCAACAGGGGTTGCAAATATGAAATTTAAAAACAAAAGCCTGATTTTTCAAGAGTTTCAATGGCCGAGCAGCTGGTTCGAATCCAGTCGCCCCGACCATTTTTTCGCTCAATTCCTGAGCAATTTCAATACACCGCGTATAATAAACACCCCCTATTTAGGGGGTGCAGGTATGGGTGCGTCAACCCATCAATATTCCTTAACATTCTTAAATCCACAAAAACCGAGAGGGGGAAAAATGAAGGCACTTCTATGTCTTTTTTTCGTATTGGCCGTTGGCTGCACCAAAGAAAACCCAGGCGTTATTCGCTGTCTGACTTTCTCTGGAGAAGCTGGCGAAGACGTTCGAGCCGGAGCAGAGGTCTCGATTCGAGAAGGGAAGTTCGTTTACGCGAAGGATGGCGACGAAATTGTGGGGGTTACCACAAGCGGAGCCGAGAAAGGGTTTCCGTTGGAGGTGTCCGCGAGAGGCACGTCTCAGCGGAATCGCGACATTTCGAAAGCACAGGGGGAAGAATGAAAACAAAAAACATGACGGAACTATCACTCAAACTCGCAAAGCTCGAAGGTGGAAAGAAAAGCCTTTCAATTGCTCAGATCAAAGAGGTGTTAGCGCATCTTTCGGATCTTGTAGCCAAAGAACCCGAGCTTGCAAAGCTTCTTTTCCGAAACGGTACACGTAGAGCACGGAGGAAGAAGAAATGAGCGAGGCAACGATTTCAGATTGGACCGTGACAGAAGCATCAAAAGCTCTTCAGAAGAAAAAAGAATCAGTCGTCATTGAGCAGCTCAGCGAGCTGGTTTCTCGAGGATTGATTCGGATTGAAGAGCGCGAGCCGGTCATCATCGAAGAGAACGGCAAGATCAGAATCACTCAAAAAGTGAAACTGGTTTCCAGACATCAAGAGTACATAACTGAACTAGAGAACGAGATTGAAGTTTTAAGGGATCAAGTGAACCGTCTCAAAGATCAGCTATTCAGAGTAGAAACAGCAGTATAACAGCGCGATTTAGACAACGTGAGAGAGGGTTCAGCACTTGGGGGCAATTGAACTATTCCCGTACCAAGAAACGGGGATTGAATGGTTAGTGAAGCGTCGTTTCGCGCTTTTAGCTGATGAGATGGGATTGGGAAAATCCGCTCAGGCTATCTGCGCAAGTGATTACATCGGAGCCCGTTCAATTTTAGTCTTTTGCCCCGCAAGTGCGCGAATCAACTGGATTAGAGAATTCAAGAAATTCTCAAACACCATGAGACACTTCAAACTGATCACCACTAAACGAGACGAGATTTTACCCGGACAAAGCGTGGTGATGTCTTTTGATCTCGCTCATGCGTATTCCCCAAAACTTAACAAAGATTTCCAATGGGATTTAGTCATCATCGATGAGGCTCACTACCTGAAATCCCGTGGTACTCACAGAACAAAATCAATTTTCGGAAAAAAAGGATTTATCCGTCACGCCAAACGCGTTTGGATGTTGAGCGGAACACCAGCCCCCAACCATCCAGGCGAGCTATGGCCTATGCTGTTTACTTTCGGCATAACCAAGCTCGCCTACGATTCATTTGTTCGGCAATTTTGCACGTATTACCAAAGCCCCTTCAATAAATACGGCGTCACCATAACGGGGGCAAACACCAAGGCTCTGCCGATTCTTAAGAACACTCTTAAGCCGTTTATGTTGAGGAGGCTCAAAAAGAACGTCATGAAGGACCTACCACCTATCATTTATAAAACAGAGTTTGTTGAACGAAATGAAATTGATTTTGAAGCTGAACCTCATTTCGTGCAATACGTGTTTCCAACCGATCGGCGAAAAGAATTCTTCGATAAAGTTAAAGAGCAAGAAAAAGCGATTTCGTTTTTGCTCGGGAAATATAAGATCCCCGAGAGCACTTACCCCGCCTTAGAAGCCTTAGCTAATTCCGTTTCTACGTTAAGACATGCTCTTGCCGCTCAAAAAGTGAAGAGTATCGCAGCGATATTGAAGAAAGAATTAGAAAGCAATGAGTACCAAAAAGTAGTGGTGTTCGCTATCCATCGCGTGATGATTGAGGGGCTAAGGCAGGAGCTAAAAGATTTTAAACCCGTTACACTTTACGGTGGTACTCCCCCTGAAAAACGCCAAAAGCACATCGACAATTTTCAAAACAATTCCTGGACTCGAGTCTTTATCGGAAACATTCAAGCGGCTGGAACAGCCATCACACTGACCTCCGCCCACAACGTCGTGTTCGCCGAACAAGATTGGGTCCCAGGGAACAACGCTCAAGCAGTCATGCGATGTCACCGGATTGGCCAAGAAAACAAAGTGTATGTGCGGTTTTTTGCGTGTTCAGGAACGATTGATGAGCGCATCGCATCGGTATTGAGAAAGAAAACAGAACAGCTAATCAAACTATTCGACGAGGAAGAGGAGACGGAGAGATGATCGAGATAAAAATTACAGCCAAAAACGCCGAAGAACTCAAGGAGAAGATCTTTGATGCGATTTGTTCATTTGGAAATGAAGTTAATGTTAACCAGATGGATTTGCCATTGGAAGAGGCTATCGCTGAGACAGCGGATCAGCTTGAAGAAGATAAGAAGAAAAAACCAGGACGACCAAAGAAGAAGGCTCAAGTCGTTCAAGCCGAAAAAGCCGTTGAAGAAATAAAAGAGCCTCCTAAGAAAACTAAGAAACAAAAAGCAATCGAAGCTCATGAAGCCAAATTAAAAAAGCAAGCTGCGGAAGATCCAAAAAAATACTTAAAAGAAAGACCTGAAGTCAATCTTGATCGAGTCAAAGCCGCTATCCAGAACCTGAACTCAATCAAGGGCGTTCATCCGTGCGTGAAAATCCTACAGATGTTCGACGCCTATACACCAGAAGGAGTGAAGAAAGAAGATTACGCAGCGGTTATTGAAGCCTGTGAGAAAGCGGCGAGGTGACAAAAATGGGGGAAGTCATTCATTCACCAATTGGCGCAAGTTCTATGTATCGATGGAGCAAATGCCCGGGCTCAGTCAAACTATCTGTCGGAATTGAATCGAAAAGTTCTTCTTACGCGGAAGAGGGTACGCTCGCTCATGATATCGCCGCTGGCGTTTTAATGGGCGATGCGTATCCAAACGATTGTACTGAGGAGATGAAAGAGGCCATTGAGGTCTATGTTCAGCTAGTCAAGGAAGAGGCGAAAACCGCAGCAAAAGAAGGGTGTCTCATTGAAAAGGCGTTTGATCTTGGCACCATTCATCCAGGGCTTTATGGAACTGCGGACTGTGTAATCTTCGATGACAAAGCCAAAACTCTAAAAGTTATTGATTATAAACATGGTGCTGGGATCCCGGTTGAAGTGGAAAATAATCTTCAGCTTCTTTATTACGGCCTGGGGGCTCTTCTTTCCACGAAGTTTCCAGCGGATCGAGTGGAGCTAATCGTCTGCCAACCGAGATGTGAACATCCCGATGGCCCAATTCGAAGATGGTCTATCGAAACCATGGCGATGTTTAATTTCATTGGCCAATTGAAAAACGCAGCTGAGAAAACCGAAGATCCGAATGCCCCTCTTGTACCCGGGGATCACTGTCGATTTTGTCCGGCAAGTGGCGTATGCCCCTCACTTCAAGAAAAAGCTTTAGCGATGGCGAAAGAAGAGTTTGCACCAGCCAAGTCTTACGATCCGAATCGTTTATCCCAGATATTGGAATGGTTACCTCGTCTAGAGGCTTGGGCAAAAAATGTCAGAGAGTTTGCTTACCGAGAAGCGGAGCACGGTCGCACACCTCCCGGATACAAACTCGTACAAAAACGAGCCACAAGGAAATGGAAAAACGAAACGGAAGCAGAGAAAGCGATCGAAAAATTTTATCGCCTGAGTCACCACGATTTCCATGACACCAAAATTAAATCACCTGCGGCTTTTGAAAAGCTTGTAGGCAAGAAGGATTTCAAATTGATCGAAGATCAAATTGAAAAGGTTTCAAGCGGTAATACGCTTGTTCCGGAATCGGACAAACGTCCACAAATCGAGTCGAGCGCTGTGAGCGATTTCGAGCAACTAACGTAAAAACGAAAGGAAACGTCAAAAATGAGTAAAACAAAAGTAGTCACACCAAAATTCAGAGTATCTTACCCGCAGATATTCCAACCAAAACGAAACACTTTGAACAACAAAGATGAGTACGCTTTAGTTGCTCTTTTCCCAAAAGGAGAAGATCTCACCGCTCTCGAAGAAGCAGTTGAAGCGGCCAAGGAAAAGAAATGGGGAGAGAACCGAGATAAATGGCCGAAGCAATTGCGCTCGCCATTCCGAGACCAAGCGGATCGCGCCAAAGAAGTTGGCGATAAGAAAGTCATGCCCGACGGATATGCTGAGGGGGCAATCTACTTAAATCTGAAATCAAAAGATCAACCCGGTCTTGTAGATGCTTCTTTAAGTCCAATCATTGAACCAAAAGATTTCTACGCTGGTTGTTTTGCTAGAGCAACAATATCGGCTTACGCATATGACCAGGCGGGGAATAAAGGTGTGAACTTTGGACTGAACAACGTTCAGAAACTTGCTGACGGGGATCCACTCGGTGGACGAGTCAAAGCGGAAGATGACTTTGAAGCAGTGGCAGCAACTGACGGGGACACAGTAGACAGCATTATGGCGTAGAGAGTTTGGGGAGGTCGCCCAGTGGTAGGGCGCCGGACTAATCCTCTGGAGGTCGCGGGTTCGACTCCCGCCCTCCCCACACCTCTAAAGGAAATGTGATGGGAAAGAATAAAAAACACAAAGGATTTGCGTCGCTTGGGACATTCAAAGGCAAAGAAGAATTTGCCCCTTTGAATCGCGCAGCCAGACGAGCTGCTAAAAAATCAAAGGTCAAAATCAACTGGGATGTGCCTAAAGCAAAGCCGATCAAAAACAGTAATTAGTTAACCGCGTAAGAAGGGGAAATTGGGGTGTTTAAAGAACTTCATTTAGATTGGGAGACACGAAGTACCGTCGACCTAAAAAAAGTCGGGCTCGATGTTTATGCCAGTCATCCAGATACGGATATTTGGATAGCAAGTTATGCTTTCGATGATAGCTTCATCCACATCTGGGAGCCCTCAGCTCCCTGCCCAAAAGAAATTAGAGAGCACATTGAGTCTGGACGCAAAGTCATTGGTCACAATGTTGCGTTTGAGATTGCAATCAACAACTCCGTGGCTTCTCGTTATGGCTGGCCGTCAATTGGCATTGAGCAAACCCAGTGCACGATGGTGATGTCATATGCCATGGCTCTTCCAGGGTCTCTTGAGAAATCCGCTGCGGCTGTTGGGATTGAGGAGCTAAAAGATATGAGCGGCAGTCGTCTCATGCTTCAAATGGCGAGACCTCGCAGAATCGAAAATGACGGGACTGTTGTTTGGTGGGATGACAAAGAGAAATTTCGAAAGCTTTGCGAGTACGGAAAACAAGACGTCAAAGTCGAAAGGCTACTTCATAAACGACTTTTAGGGTTGTCTCACAATGAAAGAAAGATTTGGCACCTTGACTACAAAATCAATCAACGAGGCTTGGCCATTGATCTAAAATCAGTGAAGCGTGCGATTGACCTCATTGAGTTTGAGAAGAAAAAGCTAGATAAAGAAATGCAAGAAGTGACAAGCCACGCTGTCCCCTCTTGTAGAGCGGTGAACGACATTGGTCGTTATCTCCGCTCAAATGGTGTTGAAACAAAGAGCGTTGCAAAAGCTGATGTCATTCGACTGCTCAAAACAGAGTTGCCTTCAGATTGTAAAAGAGTTTTAGAACTCAGGCAAGAAGCGGCCAAAAGCTCCACAGCCAAGCTCGAGAAGATGCTCGAATGTGTATCTCACGATGGACGCTTAAGAGGGATTTTTCAGTATCACGGTGCTGGTACGGGAAGATGGGCTGGACGTAAAGTGCAACCGCAAAACTTCCCTCGCCCAAACATTTCTCAGGACGAAATCGAGAGAGTGTTCGATTTATTGGGAAAAGAAACTCTAGAGCTAACTTCTCAAACTATCTCAGTCCTATACGGCCCCCCTCTTTCAATCATATCAAGCTGCCTAAGAGGGTTTATCTGGGGCGAGAAGTTAATAGGGTGTGATTTCTCAGCGATCGAAGCCAGGGTTTTGGCTTGGCTCGCAAATGAAGGCAAGGTGGTGAAAATATTTGAAGGCGATGGCAAAGTGTACGAGCACGCAGCGGCCTCTATTTTTAAAACTACAGTTGAGAATGTCACCAAAGATCAAAGGCAAATTGGGAAGGTTGCGGTTCTTGCGCTTGGGTACCAAGGAGGAAAAGGCGCTTTCCAACAAATGGCCAAAGCTTACGGGCTTCAAGTCACTGATGAGCAAGCCGATCAAATTAAAGTAGCATGGCGAGAAGCTCATCCAAATATTGTCCGATTTTGGTACAGCCTAGAAGACGCAGCCCTGTCCGCCGTCATGAATCCTGGCCGGAAATATACAGTCGATAAAATTACCTACAGAGTAAAGGGCTCCTTCCTTTGGTGCCAGCTCCCATCAGGAAGACTTCTTTCGTACCCCTATCCCAAGATCGAAAATATCGAAACTCCGTGGGGAGCGAGAAAAGATGCGCTCACTTACAAATGTGAAAATTCAGTCACCAAAAAATGGGAGCGAAAGACCGCTTACGGGGGGCTGCTAGCGGAGAATGTGACTCAAGCGGTTGCAAGAGATCTCATGGCGGAGGCCATGGTGAGGCTTGAAGATGCAGGCTATCCCGTCGTGCTCCACGTTCACGATGAGGTTGTTTGTGAAGTTTCAGAAGACTTCGGATCAGTATCAGAAATGGAAAACATCATGTCCGAAAATCCAGCCTGGGCGAAAGGACTCCCCATAGAAGCAGAAGGGTTTTCAGGGAAGAGGTATCGAAAATGACTCTACAAGACGAAGCAATCAAACTAGCACGGATGGGGTTTTATGTCTTCCCCTTGGCCGAGGGATCAAAGGTTCCGCCTGAAGGCTCATCCTCTTTCCAGGATGCCACTCGAGATCCAGCGGTGATTAAAAAATGGTGGGAAGAACACCCAAATCGAAATGTCGGTGTATCGACTGACAAATTTTTAGATGACAGACCTCTCATTGCAGTTGATGTCGATGTGGCTCGAGGTAAGCGAGGCGATGAAACCCTGGCTGCGTTGAAAAAGGAGGGTTTTGAGGTACCTGAAACCCTATCTCAAACGACTCCGACTGGTGGGCAACACTTGATCTATCTCACCAACACCCCTGTTTCAAACGGGGTGAATGTTCTAGGCCGAGGTTTGGATATCAGATCTAAAGGAGGCTATCTTGTTGGGGCTGGAAGTAAGGTTGGTGATGGTGAGTACAAACTCAATGTTGCCAAAATTCAAGACTGTCCAAAATGGATCATAGAGAAATGCAACGAGCCCATCGAGCGAAAAGCACAAGAGCCTTATGAAGTAAACACAGAAAGAGCTGAGAGTCGGGCAATTGAATACCTAAGAAACGTCGCACCTGTTGCGGTTCAAGGTGACGGGGGCGATGAAACCACTTTCAAAGTGGCAGCCCGAGTGAAGGACTTCGGAGTCGATTCGTTTAGCTGCTATGAGATCATGCAAGATCACTGGAACGAACGGTGCTCTCCTCCATGGGGAGCTGAAGAGCTGGCAAGGAAAATCGAAAATGCCTACCAGTACGGTAAAAAGATTCAAGGTGAAGATTCGCCCGAAGCAGATTTTGATGAATATGTTGATCTTGAATCAGAGCCAGATCCAATATTGAAGCTAAATCAGAATTTTGCCTTTGTAATGGTTGGCGGTGGTCACCACATTCTATGGGAAAAGAAAAAAGGAAAGTTTGATCTGTTAAACGAAGCTTCTTTTCACAGGAAGTTTGCATCCCACAAAATGACAATCGGAGACGGCAAGCCCAAACAAATCACTCATCTTTGGATGAACCATAAAGAGAGAAGATCCTACGATGGGATATGTTTTTTGCCCGGAGAGAAAGGCCCGAAAAATCTTTACAATCTTTGGAGGGGGTTTCATGTTGATCCCGAAAAAGGTGAACCCAGCAAAAAAGCAAAAGACTCTTTGAACATGTTTTTGGATCACGCTCTAAATAACGTTTGTGGCGGAAATACAAATCTATATGGATGGTTGATTAGCTATTTCGCTCATCTCGTTCAAAAGCCAAATGAGAAGCCCCTTACCTCGCTAGTTTTCAGAGGGAAAAAAGGGACAGGGAAAAACGCCCTTATTGATCGAGTGGGACATCTAATAAAAAACTACTACGTTGTTACTGCGGAGAAGCGATATCTTACCGGGAATTTTAATAGTCATCTGGAGAACTGCCTGCTTCTCACCTTGGATGAGGCTTTTTGGAGTGGAGACAAATCAGCGGAAGGAATCTTAAAATCTCTCATTACAGGGAACGAGCATTTGATTGAGAGAAAAGGAAAAGAGCCTTACAAGGTTGCCAACAAGACTAGAGTGGTCGTGATTGGTAATGAAGAGTGGCTGGTTCCTGCTACTCAGGACGAGAGACGATTTGCTGTATTTGATGTCGGTGATGGGAGGATGCAAGACGGGAAGTTTTTCCATGACATGAGAGTGGGCATGGAAAAGCACGGAGGCGATCGATTGCTTCTGAAGTTTCTACTTGAATTCGATACGTCAGAACATAATGTCAATTCCGCTCCCTCGACTGTGGGGCTGTTAGACCAAAAACTAAAGAGTCTCAATCCTATCCACCAATGGTGGGTTGAGAAACTAAGAGATGGTTGTATTGAGTTCTCCGATTTCTCAGAGGGAGACTGGCAAAAGATTGTTCCAAAAAATGTAGTTCGAGAGTCTTACAAAGCCTATTTGAAAGATCGTCAGATTCATTCTCGAGTCTCAGACGATGTGAGTTTTTCGAAGCTTCTAAAGGCTTGTGTTCCAGCCCTAGACTTTGGACGGCGACGATTCGGAGAGAACTCAAGATTGGCGCAAGTGTTTGTTTTTCCAGATCTCGAAACTTGCCGAAATGAATGGGAAAAATACATCGGTCATGAAATGGAATGGGATTAAATGTGTATTACACATTTAGCTTGAATTGTGTAATACACATAAGTATAGTGGAGGTACGATGACGGAAGCGCAAATCAAAAAGCTTTGCACAGGGGAAACGCTTTGGGACAAGGAAATCAAGGGTCTTCATGTGAGAGCGTTGGCTACGAAGAAATCCTTCTACTATTTCTATAGAACTCAAAGCGGCATTCAGCGCAAACCCCGTATCGGAGGCTTTCCTTCGATCTCGGTTTCAGAAGCGAGAACCGTCGCAAAAGAAATGGCTGTTCAGGTAGCTAAAGGGATGGACCCGTCAAAGAACCGAAAACTCTCACGTCTTGAGCCCACTTTATATGAGCTTTTTGATAGCTGTATGAAGTTCTACTGGGATCTGGATCGATTCAAAAAATCAGGCTGGGCGAAAGAGGTTTCAAGATTGTTCCACGCAAATATTGCAGAACAATTTGGTAGCAAAAAGATTTCAGACATTTCTCAAATTGACGTAGCGCTTTGGCACGACAAGATGCGAAGTCGTCCCTATGAAGCCAATCGATCGCTTGCGGTTTTCTCGCGCCTATTCAATTGGGCCAAGGAAACAGGAAGGGAGATTGAAAACCCATGCCGTCATGTCAAAGCTCATCCCGAACAAAAGCGATCTCGCTACGGAACTCAAGAGGAGATGAGCAAAATTGGAAATATCCTACGACGCGAAGCATTTCGATTTCCGGCTGAAGTCGCCTACATTTACCTATTGATATATACTGGTTCAAGGCCAAGGGCGATAGAGAGGGTCACGGCGGATCAACTCGAACCCCTAATCACGGACGACGGGACCGTTTTTGGTCGCTTTAAGTTCATCGGAAAAGACGGCTGGGAAGAGGTTTTACTACCGCCACAGGTAGTGGAACTCATCCCAAGCGAACCCTTCAATCTCAGCCGAATCCGTACATTCTGGGACATGGTCAAACAAGAGGCGGGTTGCAAGGATCTGCGCTTACGGGACTTAAGGCGGACCTTCGCTTCTCTCGCTCTCAGCAGCGGCCAAACCATGGATAAGATTGGTGAACTCCTAAATCATAAATCTGCTCAAACAACGAAGACTTACGCGCGATTGCTCGGTAGAGATAAAGAAAAAAGTGCGGTAAAAGTAGCTCAATCGATTGAGGAGATTTTGGCGTGAAGTTTTGGGACGATGAAGACAAGGTAATACTCGGCGGAGGGGTGCTGTTGATTGTTACCGCAGTCATTCTTATCTACATAGCTTGGAACTGGAATTGTGACATGGATTGGCTTGATGGATTCAAACGACGATTTTCTTGAAATCAATGAAATTGTAAACGCAGTTGGGATAACTCGAAAAGTGAAACGAGCGTTGTTACGTCTTAAGTTTGGGTTAGATAAGGACACGTTGGACGAATTACTTCCTATGGAACGGGAATGGGAAGACTATTAGTGAAACCCCTCTTGCAATTCCCCTGATTCCATCATGACGGCTAGCTGTCTAGCTCGTTTTCCAACTTGCCTTGCCCATAAAGAATCCATCATTTCTCTTGCAGCTTCCGTGAAATCTTCTTCTTCTATAGCCTCAATAGTTCTTTCAAAGCCGCTAAATCGAGTGATTCCTAGATTAAAAACCATGTTCGCAATCACGATTTGACGAACTTCGTTCAACTCTTCGAACCACTCAAAAGAACTTTTGATTTCTTCCAATGCTCTTTTGATATCATTTTCCAGCATGAAGATTGCTTCGTCATAGGATATGCCGTTATCTTGGAGATTTCTCCCCACCCCAATAGTCAGCACCCCTACGCTATCTAGGTAAGGCTCTAGCTCAAGTCCTTCGTGTTTAATTAACTGTTCTTTTAGTTTGTGGAAAATAGACACGTTTTCTCTCTGTTGGAACGTAACTGTTGATGAAGTGAGCTGCCCCCAGAACCAAGAATAAAACCGCAGTATGAATTGCCATGGCAGTAGAACGATCTTCCGAATAATAGTAGAGAATCGGCTCATCGATTAGGTATCCTATTAAGGCGATGAGAGAGGCGGTCATGACCGTTCCGCTGATCAATCTCCTCGCCTGGTAAGTGTTGTGGTTTAAATTTAAGATGTAAGTTAATTCGATCAGATCAATCAAAAGAAACAAAATTAAAGTGCCTACAGAAGGTCTCCCCGGGACCGCTGTAAAAACGGGAGAGAACTCCGAGTAGATATTATCCCAAAACGATTTGTAGTTATAGACATACGCGTATAGCTGGTCCTGTACAATAAATACAGTGCTGAAAGCCAACATCGCAAGCGCTACATTCTCTGAAGTACTTCTTTGGGAAAAGGGTTTAGCCACAATGAGCGCCGCTACTCCGGACAAAATGAAACACAAAGCGGTTGTGAACTTCATAGTGACGAAGTGCGGGAATACCGATCGAACCCAATCCAGATCGAACACCCATCCCGCAATCACTATGACCCCAGCTCCCACGACTGCCGATGCCATTGTCCTGGAAGTGCGTCTTAAACTTTTCATTGCTTAACCACCAACAACAAAATACTGCCGATTACGGATGTGAGAATAACCCCTACCAATCCGTACATTAACGCCTTCACCGGTTTGAACTCATCTTGAGTGACATAGCTTTTTGAAAGCGTGTCTTCTATCTTGTCTACGCTTGTGACAAGTATTTTGGTTCTTTCATCTATTTTGGCTACTGCAACTGATAACTCTTGCATTTCTTTTCTGCTTTCGTCCATGACCTGCTCTCTTTACTTCCAGGCCGCGCACCCCTCAACGTAGGTGTTATGAAACGAAACCCAATCGTCGATTTGCAAACACACACATTGATTCGGCAATCGACAATGGTTCGATTCCGGCTTTACCCACTTGCCGCCCCATTGCGGATGAGTCGTAGCGCAGCTACTTAGAATCAGGCTTATTATAAATATCATTAACCGCATCGATGTTTCCTTTCTTGGCTTCCTCGGCTGCGTGCTCCACCTTCGGGTTTGTCTTCCTGAAAAGTTTGAAAATTCTTCTCACTAGTTCCAAAATGAATGTGACAATTACTTCTTTTTTCATTTTTTCCTTTTAAACTGAATTTCAGTTTTAGTGATTAATCTCAGGTAAACCGACAGTGATCCGTTTGCTAGCATTAGTAGTCCGGCTGGAATTCCGGTACCGCCAATCTCGCAACTGACCCCGCTACCCAAAGCGAGATCGGCTAGGCCAAGAGCGGCAAACGCCGCCCCCGCCCAAACTGTTTTAGACTGCGCCGGAGTCTTGTTCGCCATCGATCTTATCTGCCGCTTCCAAAGCTTTCTTTTTAAGCTCTGGCAAAATAATTAGCGCGATGTCGTCGAACTTGTTCTCAGACAATTTTGCTGATTCTTCCATAAACCAAAAAAGATCTTCGACTAAACCTTCAGCCGCATCTTCTGCAACGTCTAGTCCTCGCTCTTTTAGTTTGTCTCTTAGCGCTTTGAAATCGTATGCTTTGTCCATCTTTCACTCCCTTTCGTTTTTAGTTAACTAACAATCATTGTTTTTCTTTGTTTTCGAAACCTCCCTTGGTTCCGATATGCTTCCGCCTCAAACGGAATGTTGTAGTAGGCCATTTTGTGATCTCGGTACTTGAATAGATTTTTTACATAGTCTTTTATGTAGATAAGATAGAAGCCGATCACGCCATGACGATCCATTTGGTCTTGATGGATGAGTTCGTGATTAATTAAGATCCTAGAGGGGTTCTCACTTTTAAAAAACATCCTCCGACCCAACACGATTCCGTCATAGTTTCGGATCAGAGGAAGCTTAAAAAGTTTTGAACCCAAATAGATCTTAACCATCTTATTCCCTACTAAACGCCTGGTAGTTCACGTAAAATTGGATTTCATCCAACGCATGGGTTACATCGCTTGCAGGAAATGAGGTGTATGATCCGCCCGAATATCCTTTTGCCAAAAAGAATCGTCGGGAGCCTGTCGTGGCCGATGCAATGTAGACCGGGACATCTGTCGCGCCACCGTGTCTCGCATTACCGACATGTTGAAACTGAGGGACCATCCCATCTAATCCCGCCGGACAAGGTAGAACCGCTTGAATTTGAGCGGATCCTGTTCCTGCGACAACTAGGGCGTCTAAGTTAAAGTGCATCATGCAAAGTCCGTCTGGCTTCAAGATGTAGTATGAAGTTCCCGCAGAAAAACCCGGCGCAGTTCCACTCGAAACTTCAAGATAAACATCTGCCAAGAAAGGTTTATTTGCGAACGGATCAGGTCTAATTCCATCTCCCTCGGATATATCAAGGGTCTTCACATTCCAGTCATCTGATGCACTCATACTCATTCTGATTCCACCGATCCGCACACAAGGCTTTGCATTGTGAGTTGCAGTAACGTTGGTATCGGTCAAAAAGAACATTGAGTTATCAGAAGGCGTACTCGCTGGATTTCCGTGGTATCCAATGTTTGCAGTGGCGGGTGATTTTACGAAAGTCGGATTCGGTGAAATCGCAAACGCCAAGCCACTATTGGTGTTGTCTGAGTTCACCGCATAAAGGTAAAATGGTCTTTCAAAAGCGACCACACCTGTCTTTTCGCCGAATTGCTCTCCAACGATGTCAGAACTTGCATGGTTGTCATCGTTAAAAAGGTGAGTCGCTTCTCTGACTTTCAGATACAAATATCTACCATCTGTTGTACTGGGCAGTTTAATGTACCCCGGCTGATTCACGTTGAAATCGGTTCCATCAGCTTGAACAAGCTTAAACACACCAGCCGTAAGATCCATTCCCACATTGATAACGTCTGCGCCGTTGTTATGGGGGGTTTGAAACTCAAGCTCTTTTTCAAAGAAAGGGTGTTTTGAAAGCCCACTTGGCGCTGTTGCCCAAGTTCCGGCAGTTGCTTGAGTAGAGGTGATCC
>JANQLS010000192.1 GCA_028280485.1 Planctomycetota bacterium | reverse complement strand
TGCTTTCACTCCGCTGAACATAGGCTCTGCGAGCCAATGTCCGCGGCCGAGTTGATCCCAACTCGGCTTAGTTCCTGTTTAATCAACAGGAACTAATTATAAGTGCATTTATTTTCGGCAGTTATCAGGTCGTGCAATTGCCGAGGTCGCTGGAAAAGAGGTCCCAGCCTAATTCTTATCCGAGTCGATTTAGAGTCGACACCGCTTGAGGTGTGGACCCCGGAATCACTCGCAATTCTGAGAATGAACGTCAGTCAGGTTTGATTTGGCGTTTGAGATAATTATGAGTTCATATTCTTCGTTCCCCAATGCTCAGGGTCTCTATGATCCGAGTAACGAAAAAGATAGCTGCGGTGTTGGATTTGTCGCTCACATCAAAGGAGAGCGCAGTCACCAGATCATCGTTGATGCGAATGAGATCCTCATCCGCATGACGCACCGTGGTGCTTGTGGTTGTGAAGCCAATACCGGAGATGGTGCAGGTTTCCTGACGGCACTTCCTCACGACTTCCTCCAAAAGGTTGCCCGTGACGATCTCGGCGTAGATTTACCCAAGCCAGGAAAGTACGCAGCCGGTTTGGTGTTCCTACCCCAAATCAAAGAAGAGCGCCATCGTTGCCGGAACGTCTTCGAGGAAGCCATCAAGAAAAGAGGCTTGTCTCTTTACGGTTGGAGGAAAGTTCCCACCGATGCCGACGCCGCCGACATCGGCCCTTCGGCCCGGGCTTCGGAACCGGTGATTGAACAGATCATCGTTGGAGCTGATGGTCAATTGGAAGGGGACGCGCTAGAACGTGAGCTTTATCTGGTTCGGAAAAAAGTAAGCCACCAAGTTCGAACTAATGAAGATCTTGAGCAGGCGAGTATGTTCTACGTGTGTAGCCTCTCGACCAAGGTGATTATCTACAAAGGGCAACTCACCCCTGAACAAGTCATCCCTTATTTCCCTGATCTTGCGAATCCAGAGTTCACCACGCACCTCGCCATGGTTCACTCGCGGTTTTCAACGAACACTTTTCCTTCATGGGATCGAGCTCAGCCGCTTCGATTTATGAGTCATAACGGTGAAATTAACACCGTTCAGGGAAATAAAAATTGGATGCACGCTCGTGAAGGAGTCGTGAAGAGTGATTTGTTTAAAGAAGACATCCAAGAACTCTTTCCTATTGTTGAGCCGGACTGTTCAGACTCTGGAACATTCGACAACGTTTTAGAATTTCTCTTGATGAGCGGTAGGACGCTTCAAGAAGCTGTCATGATGATGGTTCCCGAAGCCTGGGAGCGCCATGAGTCGATGTCTCGGGAAAAACGGGCTTTTTACGAATACCACTCATGCCTGATGGAGCCGTGGGATGGTCCTGCTTCTATCGCATTCACCGATGGCCACTACATTGGAGCTGTTCTCGATCGTAACGGGCTGAGGCCCAGCCGTTTCTATGTGACGCATGACGATCGAGTCATCATGGCTTCCGAAGTAGGGGTGCTTCCCGTTAAGCCTGAAAATGTAAAATATAAAGGACGCCTTCAACCAGGAAAGATCTTCTTAGTCGATTTTGAGCAAGGAAGAATCATCTCGGATGAAGAGGTGAAGGCCGATATTTGCGGCCGTCGTCCTTACGGCGAATGGATTCAAAATCAACGGATTTCGTTAGAAGATTTAAAACCCAACAAGGAACCTCACGGATTTTATCCTGAGACTCTCCTGGAGCGGATGCAAGCCTTCGGTTATAGCGTTGAAACTATTCACTTCATGCTGATCCCGATGATCAAAGAGCTTCGAGATCCAATTGGTTCTATGGGTAATGATTCTGCTTTAGCTTGTCTTTCAGATAAGCCAAGAATGGTCTATGACTATTTTAAGCAACTCTTCGCCCAGGTCACCAATCCACCGATCGACTCGATACGTGAAGAGATCATCATGTCGATCGATACCTATATCGGTCCTGAGTTGAATCTTTTAGAAACGACTGAAGAGCATGCTCATCGCCTACATGTTCCACATCCCATCCTCAGCAATGAACAACTCGCTTCGTTGAAGCACATCAATTACCGCGGGTGGGTCTCTAAGACGATCGATATCACTTGGCCTAAAGATGAAGGTGCGGCTGGTATGGTTCCAGCTCTAGACCGCATCTGTAAAGAAGTTGAAGATGCGATCGATAAAAACTTTAGTCTCGTGGTTCTCTCAGACCGAAAAGTTGGACCTGAACGGGTAGCCGTCAGTGCGCTTCTCGCCTGTGGTGCCGTCCACCAGCATTTGATTCGAAAAACGAAACGAACACGTATCGGAATTATCCTTGAGACCGGTGAAGCTCGCGAAGTGCATCACTTCTGCTTGCTGACAGGATTCGGCGCGGATGCCATCAATCCTTACCTCGCATTTGAGGCCCTTTGGCAATCCAATCGAGACGATATGATTCCCGGTAACCTAGACGATGATAGGATCGTCAATGCGTACCGAAAAGCGGTCGCTAAGGGAATGCTTAAAGTCATGGCGAAGATGGGTATCTCAACTCTCAGAAGTTATAAAGGTGCTCAAATTTTTGAAGCTGTGGGTTTGAGAGATACCGTCATGGAACGATGTTTCGCGGGAACCGCTAGTCGAATTCAGGGTGTAGGTTTCAGAATTTTAGCGGAAGAACTCATCCGTCGACATGAACTGGGTTATCCCATCGGGGTCACCAGTTCAGCTCCCCTGTTGACCAATCAAGGAGAGTTTCACTTCCGCTCCGATGGTGAACGTCACACTTGGCAGCCACAAGCGATCGCGAACTTACAGGTCGCCGCTCGCACCAACAGTGCCAACTCTTATAAAGAATTTGCTCGCATCATCAATGAGGACAACCGTTCTCGTTGTACATTGCGAGGATTACTGAAGTTTAAAGCGGATCGTCAATCGATTCCGATTGCCGAGGTTGAGCCCGCTGAAGATATCGTGGTTCGCTTCTGCACAGGTGCGATGAGTTACGGTTCGATTTCGAAGGAAGCTCACGAAGCACTCGCCGTGGCGATGAACCGCTTAGGCGGTAAATCGAATACGGGTGAGGGTGGTGAAGACCCCGTTCGATTCACTCCTCTCGAAAATGGAGATTCCAAGCGATCAGCGATTAAACAAATCGCTTCGGGTCGGTTCGGAGTCACCATCAGTTACCTGACGAATGCCGATGAGCTTCAAATTAAGATTGCTCAAGGGGCCAAGCCGGGTGAGGGAGGTGAGTTGCCGGGTCACAAGGTCGATAAGATTATCGCGAAAACGCGTTATTCGACTCCTGGTGTCGGACTTATCAGTCCTCCTCCTCACCATGATATTTACTCGATCGAAGACTTGGCTCAGTTGATCCACGATTTAAAGAACTCGAACCCAGCAGCTCGCGTCAGTGTGAAGTTGGTTTCTGAGGTCGGCGTCGGGACGATTGCGGCGGGAGTTTCCAAGGCTCATGCCGATCATATTTTGATTTCGGGTCACGATGGGGGAACGGGTGCATCTCCATTAACGAGTATCAAGCACGCCGGTTTACCCTGGGAATTAGGTTTGGCGGAAACTCACCAAACCTTGGTTCTCAACGACTTGCGCTCGCGCGTCATCGTTCAAACTGACGGTGGGTTGAAAACGGGTAAAGACGTGGTGATCGCAGCTCTTTTAGGAGCTGAAGAGATGGGCTTTTCAACGGCTCCATTGATCGTGATGGGTTGCATCATGATGCGGAAGTGTCACTTGAACACTTGCCCCGTCGGTATCGCCACTCAGAATCCAGTTCTTCGCGAGCGCTTCACGGGAATGCCCGAGCACGTCGTGAACTATCTCTTCATGGTCGCCGAAGAAGCTCGAGAAATTATGGCGAGCTTAGGCTTCAAAACGATGGACGAGATGATCGGGCGCGTCGACGCTCTCGAAACCAATGACGCGATTAAGCATTGGAAGGCCGATGGATTAGACTTAACTCCTATTTTAAGCCCAGCCGAAAAACCGCATCCGGATGTCGAAGTTCGCCAGACGATTGCTCAAGATCACGGTTTAGAGTTTGCGTTAGATAACAAGCTCATCGAGCTCTCAAAGCCAGCATTAGAAAATGGCGACAAGGTAGAGATTGAACTCCCAATCGAAAACATCAACCGAACGGTGGGAACAACCTTGAGTCACCGCATCGCCCAGAAGTACGGCTTAGACCTGCTCCCCGAAGATACCATCAAAGTACGTTTGAGTGGATCAGCGGGTCAGAGCTTCGGTGCTTGGTTAGCTAAGGGCGTTACTTTAGATTTAGAGGGTGACGCTAACGATTACGTTGGAAAAGGTTTATCCGGTGGAAAGATCGCCATCTATCCTCCGAAACAATCGACCTTCGTTCCTGAAGAGAACATCTTAATTGGAAATGTTTGTCTCTATGGAGCAACAGGAGGAGAAGCCTTCTTCCGTGGTCGAGCAGCAGAACGATTCTGTGTCCGAAATTCAGGCGCCTATACCGTGATTGAAGGAGTCGGAGACCACGGTTGCGAATATATGACGGGTGGTCGAGTCGTTATTCTCGGTCCCACTGGTCGAAACTTTGCTGCTGGTATGAGTGGAGGAGTGGCTTACGTCCTGGATACCGATAATGATTTTATCGAAAGATGTAATCTGGGAACTGTAGGCCTCGAAAAAGTTGAAGCTCCCGAAGATATCGCTGAGCTTAAAACCTTGATTGAAAAGCATGTTCAAGCAACTCAATCAACTGTAGGTCAAGGAGTACTCGATCAGTTCGAAGCTATCTTGCCTAAATTCGTTAAAGTGATGCCCACCGATTACAAGCGCGTCCTTGAAGAGATGAAAAAAGAAGGATCAGAAGCCGGCGTGGCTTGATCATTATTTGTTTGTTCAAGGTATAAAACTTTCCCTGTCTCAATTGAGATAGGGCGTATTAGTCAAAGTAAGAAAAGAGTATCTAGTCATGGGAAAGCCGGATGGTTTCCTCAAAATTAATCGTCAAACCGTTCCTTACTCCGATCCCATCGTGAGGCTGAGCGACTACAACGAGTTTTTAGTCGAGGTGCCGGAGACGCAACTGAACGACCAAGGCGCTCGCTGTATGGATTGCGGTGTGCCCTTCTGTCAATCAGCAACGGGATGCCCGGTAGACAATCTCATTCCTGAATGGAACGACTTGGTTTACAAGGGTCGTTGGCGTGAAGCTCTCGATCGTCTCCATAAGACTAACAACTTCCCTGAGTTTACGGGACGTGTGTGTCCGGCTCCTTGTGAAGGAGCTTGTGTTTTAGGAATCAACAACCCTCCCGTGACGATTAAGAACATTGAGAATGCCATCATCGATCGCGGTTTCGCTAAAGGATGGGTCGTTCCTGAACCTCCCTCGCAACGAACCGGTAAGCGAGTAGCCGTCATCGGCTCCGGTCCTGCTGGATTAGCCGCGGCTCAGCAACTTAACCGAGCGGGTCACAGTGTAACCGTTTACGAGCGCGATGATCGAATCGGTGGTTTGCTCATGTACGGTATCCCCAACATGAAATTGGAAAAGGAAACCGTTCTTCGACGACTGAAGCAGATGGAAGACGAAGGAGTCGAATTCGTTACCAATGCTCACGTTGGGGTGAATGTCGACATTCAAGAACTCAAAGCTAAAAACGATGTTCTCCTTTTAGCTTCCGGTGCGACGAAACCTCGAGATCTCCCTATCCCGGGTCGAGAGCTCAATGGAGTGCACTTTGCCATGGAGTTCTTACGTTTAAACACGAAGAGCCTCATGGATTCAAACCTTCAGGATGGAAACTTCATTTCGGCTGAAGGCAAAGATGTCATTGTGATCGGTGGAGGAGATACCGGTACGGACTGTATCGGGACTTCATTGCGTCACGGTTGTAAGAGTCTGGTCAACTTCGAGCTTCTACCAAAGCCTCCCCAAGACCGCGCTCCCGACAATCCTTGGCCTCAATGGCCTCGAATTCACCGTAGCGATTATGGTCACGAAGAAGCGGAAGCCAAGTTTGGCTCTGATCCACGTGAGTATTGCGTCCTGTCTAAAGAATTCATCGGAGATGACCAAGGTAATTTGCAAGGCGTTAAAACCGTTGAAGTCAAATGGGATAAAGATGATCATGGGCGCTTCGAAATGAAGGAAATTGAAGGCACCGAGAAAGAGTGGAAAGCCCAATTGATCTTCCTCGCCATGGGTTTCCTTGGCCCTGAAGAGACTTTAGTGCCACAATTAGGATTGGAAACCGACGGTCGCTCCAATTTCAAAGCCGAATTCGGTAAGCACGCTACCAGTGTTGATGGCGTTTTTGCCGCGGGTGATTGCCGAAGAGGTCAATCCCTGATTGTTTGGGCGATTCGAGAAGGCCGCGAAGCCGCACGTGAAATCGATAGATACCTAATGGGATCGAGCAACCTGCCTTAAGGAATTTGGAAACTCGATCTTCTTTGGAGATTAAAATGAGTTCTCAGTTCTTTAAATTTAGCTTACTTGATTCACAAAAGAATAGTTTAGCCACCATCGTCATGTTTGCGATGGTGGCTATTTTTATGTTCCCACCGTGTTCCTCTGAGACTCTTTTATCTCAGGAGGCTCAGCCAGTTTTAGAATGGCAGTTCTCAAAGGAAAAAAATCAGGAAGATAAAAATCCCCTTTCCAGCCAAGGATCTAAAGTTCTACTCCACAAACAAGGTGAAGTGCAATTTGAGTCTTCCAAGCCCTTCGCTCTCCGTTTAAATGGAAATGCGAAAAAACGAGAGGACGTTTTACTTCTAAAAGATCCCAATCAATTCCAAGCCTTACGCCCGGTTAAAGAATTTACCCTCGAAGCGTGGGTAAAGATCGATGCGATCGGTGAATGGGGAGGCGTGATCTCTTGTTTGCAAGATAATGGCAACTACGAGAAGGGTTGGGTTTTAGGAACACACGGGCGGCGCTTCAGTTTTGCCCTTTCAACGGAAGGGGCAAATGATGGTGATGGAGTTTTAACTTACCTCGACTCAAAGATCGCCTTCGAACCGGGGGAATGGTACCACATAGTGGGTACTTACGATGGAGTGACACAGTCTCTTTACGTCGATGGAACGCTTCAAGCTACTTCAAAGGTACAAAAGGGAAAGATTCTCTATCCTCCAAAATCCACCTTCAGTGTGGGGGCTTATCTCGATGACAATGAGTATTACCCCTTGAAGGGGGCGATTTCAAAAGTTGCCATTTTTAATCGTAGTTTGAGTAAAGAAGCAGTTCAAAAACGATTTGATTCATATAAAAGCCTCCACCCCGGGGTTGTGCCATTAGTTAATGACAGTCAAGATTGGCCAACTTATCGAAGGGATAATAAGAGAACGGGGTTTACCCCGAATGAGTTAAAACCTCCTCTCAAGCTCTCCTGGCAGTATAAAAATCTCTTTGCTCCCTCACCAGCATGGCCACCACCGGCTAAACAAAACTTCTGGGGTAAAAAATACAATCTACCCGCTCGAATTACCTTTGATCGCTCCTTCGAAGTGGTTGCGGATGCGAATGGAGTTTACTACGGCTCTTCAGCTGATAACCAGCTACGCTGCTTAGATCCAAAGACGGGTAAATTGAAATGGAGGTTTTTCACTGAGGGCCCCATTCGTTTAGCTCCCACTCTTTATGAGCAACGAGTCTACTTCGGGTGTGACGATGGTTATCTCTATTGTTTGAATGCGCTCGACGGGACACTGGTTTGGAAAACCTTATTGGGACCAGCTTCCGATCGAATTCCGGGGAATGGTCACATCATCAGTAAGTGGCCGATTCGTACCGGAGTGGTGATTGAAAATGGAGTGGCTTTCGCTTGTTGTGGTTTATTTCCTAAACAAGGAACGTTTCGTTGTGCCGTTGATGTAAAAAGCGGAAAGATCATCAAGCGTGAAACCATCGGCTTGTCGCCGCAAGGCTACTTGAGCTTGAGGGGCACTCAACTTTTTGTTAAGCAAGGACGCGCGCCCGAAAAGTTCGTCGCTGATTTAAAACGCAAGGGCAAGCTACACAGTCCCGCGGTTCAATCCATTCCTAAAGATTATTCCTTCGCCTTGATTTCGGCGGGGAATTTACGTATCGCCGGTGGATTGAACAAAGTCGCAGCATTCGATGCTAAATCGGGGGAAATGGTTTGGGGCACCGAGGTCGAAGGTGAGGCTCGCTCTCTGGCGGTGGCTCACGAACGATTATTGGTCAGTACCAGCAAGGGGTGGGTCTATTCCTTTAAAGTGAATCGAACCTCAGAAGATTCTACCGTTCACGAGTGGGAAGAAGAGATCGCTGATCGATATCAGAATAGAAATCCCTATTACTTGTCACCCGTTCTTGAAGATATTACTGCTCGACCTAAGGGCTATATCTTCCTCGTTGGAATGAACCCATTGATCGCCGCTTCCTTCATCGATTTTTCAGATCATAGAAAAGTGGTTTTGCTTGAGAATAACCTCAAGAGATTTAAATCAAAGCAAGAGTATGTATTTAAACTCGGGCTTTCGGATCGAATTACCGTTCAATTTTTTGATTCAGCAAAGCCGCTGGTTTACCCGGATTATGTTGCCAATTTAATTTGGATCTACGGCAAGAATCGAGTTCATCCTCAAAGCACCCTCATCAAGAATTTGATTCCCTTGATAAGACCAGAAGGAGGGGAATTCCTCATCGGACCTTTGAAGGAAAAAGAGGCCTTCGACTTAAGAGGTCAGTTAGTAAGAAGTCATCCGTGGAAGTTAAAGTCGACAGGGTTCGGTGATTTCTTGTCTTTAGTTCGCCCTAAACTTAAAGGCGCCGGAGAATGGACTCACCTCTATGCTAATGCTTCGAACACGGCTTCCAGTGGTGATTCTTTTGTTGGAAGTGAATTGGCTCTTCAGTGGTTTGGTGAGCCCGGCCCACGGGAAATGCTCGATCGTCACTTCAGGACGGTATCGCCTCTTTATAAAGATGGTTACTTGATTGTCCCCGGGAACAATCGCTTGTACGGTGTGGATGCCTATAACGGTTTTGTTCTTTGGGATCAGGTGATTCCAGAATCACGCCGGGTGGGGGCGATGCGTGATGCCGGATCGATGGCCATGTTAGAAAGTGGAGTGTTTATCGCATCGGGGAATCGCTGCATTCAATTGAAGAAGGAAACGGGTGAAAAGGTTAAGACCTTTTCATTGCCCGAGGACTTCCGCTCAGATGAATGGGGGTTTGTGAGTTTAGTCAAAGATCAACTCTTAGGATCTTCGGTAAGTTCCGGTTCCATTCGAAGGGAATTGAGCCGAGAAGCCATCACAGAAGGTACCTACTACGATGCACGACCGATCGTTTACGCAAGATCAGTTTTTTCTCAATCCGTTCAAGGCGGTTCTCTTTCTTGGACTCACCCAGCGAAGAAGGGCCCGATCATTCATTCTAGTTTAGTCGCTGATTCAAGCCATCTTTACTTGATTGAAAGCTACAACAAAGAGCTCTTGTCCCAAACGCCCGGGCGGGCGAAGCCGAAGGCCTTGTTGGAGAAGGGAAGTGATTTAGTTGCCATCGATTTAAAGACTGGAAAAGAGGCTTGGCGAAAACCGATTTCTCTCGAGCTGATTGAACACAGTGTGTTTTCTGTCATTGCGAACAATAGAATTGTAGTTACCGGAGCTCGCAATGAAAAAGGAACGGTTCACGTCGATGTTTATACCTTTGATGTTAAGTCAGGAGATCTTATTTGGAAGAAAACACAAAATAACAAGACTAAATCAGGAGGTGATCACGGCGAGCAAGATCATCATCCTCTCGTCATTGAAAACAAACTCTACATGGAACCCTATGCTTACGACATAACTTCAGGGAAAATCATCAAAGACTGGGGCTGGAATCCGGCTCACCGAAGAGGTTGTGGCACTTTTTCCGCTTCTAAATCGACGATTTACTTCCGTCAGCAAAACGTTGCTAGTTTTAATTTGAAGACTAAAAAGCTTTCGAAAGTCACGGAAGTCAGTCGACCGGGATGTTGGATTAATATCATTCCAGCTGGAGGATTGTTGCTCGTTCCCGAAGCGAGTTCAGGTTGCACGTGTGATTTTCCGGTTCAAGCTTCGATGGCGTTTCGGCCGGTGGAGTGAGGGATTTATTTTAAAATTAAAAACCATCTATAGGGGCGAGGCTTGTCCCCGCCCTTTTCAGTGGTTTAGGTGAGGCGTTTTTATATTTCTCGCAGCCAGATTCTGGTGAATTTGACTGCGAGTTTAATTGGCTACTCACACGTTAAATCATCCGGCGTAGGGTCGAACCAAGGATAAGTTAAGGTTGGTGCTGGAGGAGCGACGCCACCTAAGTAGAGGTGAACGAGAAGGAAGATAGAGTCCCCTAATTCGAGTTTAGAATTATCGTCAATGTCTAAAGCATCGAAGCAGGTGTGGGTGAGATCTCCATAGAATAGATACCCAATATTTGTAATAACATCGCTGAGATCGAGAAGTGAGTCTCGATTACTGTCACCTCGAGAAAAAGTTCCGGGGACGTTTTTGGGTAAGATTTTAATTTCTTGAGGAAAGCTTAAGACCTGATCTCTAACTCCGACGATCTCGTAGGTGTGAATTCCTTCTCCGGGATTGTCATCTAAGTAGAGGGTAGAATCACCTGAAATAATAACAGGCTCTTCTTTATTTTTAATGACGTGGATCTCATCGTAGTCAGCGCCATTTTCCCAGGAAATTAAAATTCCTTCGTTATTCAATCCCTTTCGACTTTTATTATCCAAGGGAACTGTTTCTCCGACGATATTCTTAACCTCATCGACGGGTGAGGATCCAATAAGGAGTTCGCCTGTTAATTTAACTGGATGAATAACCCTGGGACCTTTGCTGTTATTAGCCGACATATTAGTTTGAATTTCATCGTAAACAAAAGGGATCCTGGTTCCAGGGATGGCATTGGGATGAATGTCGACAAAGATTGTAAACATATGCTGATCGATCCCGGCGCTAAACCCACTTCCATCTTGAAACAGTTTAGATATGGTCCCGACCTTCACAAAGCCTTCTTCAAAATTTTGAGGGTTGAAACCAAAGAAAAAATACTCAAAGAATTCTAGAAGATTTGAGGATTGAACGTTTGAAAATTTAGCCACCGTTAAATCCATCGAAGCTTGTATTTGGAATCCTTCTATAGTTTCGATGGTTGAATAATAAACTTTGACGGGTACGTTTGTTTCTCCAGGTTGAGCTCTGACTGTTTCCATTCGTACAAGGTAATCGTGATTAAAGGCATTCACATGACAACTACTGGATAGAGAGGCAGTACCTTTAACTATTCCTCGAAGCGAATAAACTGTGAACAGATTTGAATGGAGTTGATCCCTAAATGACTCGGTAGTCTCCGTAAATGTTCGTATGGAGTTCCCGTTTCTAAACAATTCGATTTGATCGTATTTCGTGGGATTGTTCCAGTTTAGAAGCACCTCATTGCCATTTAATTGGCAAGTGAATTCAATGGGGGTGGGTGGCCGTTGAATGTCGATGAAGACCTCACATTCAGAGGCGATGGATCTCTTGCCATCCCTAACGCCATAGACCGTGAATTTATAAATACCTGGTGAGGGATTGTCCTCAAACGATTCCTCACTTGGAGCTAACGAATCCGATAACTGATCGTTAATGTAGACCTCAATATGATCGTAATCGTTTTCGGTGTTTTTCCATTGAAGATACGCTCGATTATGGATGTTGGAACAAGTCAATTCGTCGACGGGACGAGGTCCACTGGGTGGGAGAACTTCAACAGTTGAATTGATCAGTGGTGGGTTGATCATAATTCCGAAATCTTCGAGGTTGTCTCGGTAATACATCAACGCTTGTTGATGCTCAAGAACATAGACTTGCTCAGGAGCACTAGGCTTAATTTTAAATAGCATCTTAACTAGGAAGACACTTTGACCGGGTGGAATGGGAGAGCTGTTGTTCGATTGTCTGAAATTGACCGCTATAGCCCATGAATCTTCGGTTCTCATTCCGGATTGTTCATTGCCGGCGATAATTTGAGATTTCTTATGAGATTCTAAATCGGTCCCCTCGAAAGTCGCCTCGACGAAATCAAAAACATCTTTTTCGAGGGCAAAAGTGATGTCAAAAGAGTCGAGGGGAACTTCAAAGTCTCCGTAAACCTCTAATTCGATCACTTCCCCAGGCTCGCCTTTGGGTGCATTGAACCAAATACGATTGCCTTCGGCGATGAGGTTGCTCATTAACACTAAATTGAGAAATAGGAATGAGAAGAGCTTGGGCACCATCATTTTACTCACAGCCTAGTTCATCCGGAGTGGGATCCAACCAAGGTTGCTGTAAATCTGGAGGAGGAAGCTCACCCGTACCTAAAAAGAGGTAACTCAAAATATTGATGGGATCCGTGACTTCAAGTTCTGAATTATCATCGGCATCTAAAGCATCGGGGCAGGAGATTTTTTTACCTAAAAATAGATGGCTGAGACCCACGACAGCATCTGTCAGATCGATAACGAGGTCTTGATTGACATCTCCCCTTGCAAAAGTTCCCGGTACGTTTTCCGGGAGAGTTTTAATTCGTGTGGGGAAGCTGATGAGATCATCTTTCGTTGCGATGATTTCATAAGTGTGAATTCCGGGGCCGGGATTCGCATCCGTAAAGGAAGTCGAGCTCCCTACAATGTTTTCTATTAGTCGACCATCCCGATGAATTTCAAGTCGGTCGTAGTCATCTTGATTGAGCCAGGAAAGAATGATCGCTTTAGAAAATCGAGGGATCCCTTTCGTTTTATTTACGGGCACTGATTCTTGTTCAGCTTGAACATTAGCAACTTCTGCCAAAGGGGAGTCTCCAACCAAAATCCAGCCATCTTCACTCTCGGTTTCGAGAGCAAAGGTTTCTTCATCATGAAACCTGACTTTTATGGGCGGTTCGCCGAATTCTCCCAATTCAATAGGAATTCTAGTACCGGGCGGGGTTGACTCTAGTATGTCGACAAATACTGTTGAGAAATGTTGCTCAGCCCCCGGTTCCCAATTCGTTTGTGGGGCGACTCCCATCCCGGCTCCCATTCCCGTGAAGGCTCGATTAAAAGTATGGTCTTGAAATTGAAAGAAGCTGTAACCATAAAACTCTAGCATTGAGCCGGGCAAGACGGCACTGATTCGAGTGTATTTTGGATCTAATTTTAATCCGAATGATAACGCTGAAGCATTAACTGTATTCGTGCCGTAAAAACGGATGGGCACATTCTTCGCGCCAGGAACAGTTCTTATATTTTCAGTCTTGAAGACTTGTCGATTACTGAATTCATTGAGTTTGCAATTGGATGCTAAGCTGCCGACTTCTCCTACGATTCCTTTTAGGCTGTAGATTGTAAACAATGAAGAAGTAAAGGGATCGCTATACTCCGTAGATTTTCCATCGATTTGATCGATGATTTTACCGTTTCTAAAAACAGAGATGGTCTGATATTCGATGGGATTGTCCCACGTCAAATGATTACTTTGGACTACTGAACATTTAAAATTCTCAGGACGTGGTGGGCGTGGGATATCAACTAATAGGGTACAAGTGCTTTCGATGGATCGAGTGTCCCCGATTCGACTGTAAATTTGATACGTTCTTAATCCAGCTGCGGGGGCTTCTTCAAATGTTGTTGAATCGGGTGATAAGCTTTCTATTAATTCTCCGTCTCTTACGATATCGATAGCATCGTAGTTATTTTGAGAGTTTTTCCAGGAGAGATTTACTTTTCCTTCTTGGGTTTCACAACTTAAGAAATCGATGGGGCGCGGGCCAGTTGGAGGAAGCACTTCCACTTCTGTTATCGAGGAATCGGAAAAACTAACTGTAAGTTTCCCAGTTTGACTTTCGGAGATCCGTTCGAGAGAAGTTGCCGCTAAGTCTTGCAAGGTGTACATACCAGAAGGAGTCGTCGATCTGACTTTTAAGATACCTTTAAAAAGAAGTTGATTCTCCCCCGGGGGAAGTGGATCAAATAAATCAGGCGAAGGTTGAAAGCTGCACCCAAAAGACCATGAGTCTTGGATTTCAGAAGATGGGTGTAGAGTTTCTTTACTCACAATCATTGAGGGTTTCGGAATGTGAGAAGAAGAAGTACCCTCGATTTCAATATCGACGAGATCAAAATGCTCTTGGTTGATATTGAAAAAGATGAAAACGGACTCCAAGTGGACGCTGTTGGTGGATCTGACTTCAATTTTGATATGACCGCCGGGTTGTATGGGTTCGGCATTTAGATGGAGGACGACATTCTGATTGACTATGCCTCCAAGGCGCTCTCTTAGACCTTCGATGTTGATCCTATCAAAGTCGATATTATTTCCATTGAGATTGACCCTGGGTGGGGGGTCTTCTAATCGTACAGGATTTTGATTTCCGAATTCTGGTTCTTGCGCTTGAGATTGAAGGTTAGAGGGAAGTAAAAAAACTAGAATAACGAAAAGAGTTAAAACCAGCTTTGGCATGTGAGTTCTCATTAAAAAACACATTTGATTACACCCAGAAAATATTTTTATTCTAATCCTCACTTCCAACCTAAATCAGGTTGGAATCAACTAAAGCTATTGAATTTTGGTCAGTATGGGATTATTGAATTTGAGAAAGATCGCCATCCTTTGTCTCGAGGGCGCTCAATAGTTCTGATGGTAAGTCAGTAATAGTTGAGGGGAAACTTAAAATTTCATCTTATGTCTTGTAAATTACATTATTGAGAAAGGCTAGGATCGACATCAGCCCTTTCCTCGCTCACGATTGGAATAAATCCTTACGTACGAATCATAAAAAAAGCGACCCACACATTTGTGTAGATCGCTTTTTACTTTTCAGGATAAATTTATTTACAAGAGAGGCCTCTTACTTTTTATCGGCCTTCTTCTCTTCAGCCTTGCCAGCTTCTTTTTTACCCTCTGCTTTTTTAGCGTCAGCTTTTTTCTTTTCTTCGACGTCGTAGATCGTCAAGGTGAGAGCAACATCAATATTCATCGTTTGGGTTTGTTCACCAAACTTAGCTTCTGATGTTAAGCCTGTTTTCGATTTCATAGAAGAGCTGATGGGACCGACTTTCGTGAGGCTGAACTTAGATTGACCCGATCCTGAACCGTTAAAATTCTTCAACATCACATCGGTTCCGGGAGGCGCACCAGGAGCATCGATTTTTTGATTTTCAGCCGTTTGTTTCACTTTGACAACAACATCACCAACGCCGTCCTTGAAGGACTTGAGTTCATAGACGGTTGATTGTGAAATTTTGATTCCATTTTGTTCCAATGGAAGTTTAACCTCCCATTTAGCTCCTGCACCGACCGGTTCTTTTGGAAATGGATTTGAAATTTGTTGAAGTGAAGTTTTTAAGCCTTCGATCTGTTGAGCTAATTGAGCATTGGCTGTTTGATCGACTTTGATATCAACGGATTTGGTGAATCCGCGGTTATCGATCTTAGACGTTCCTTTTAATCCCTTCATACCTTCTAAGAGTTGGCGAAGACGAATGAATTGAGGATTAGGATTGTCACCTTCATCTAATACCGCTTTGGTGATTTTAAATTCTAATGTGGCCAAGCCATCTTCTTTGACATCGGTGACTGTGGTTTCCATGGTCATGACCTGAACGGGAATTTTTTGACCAGGAAGTGGGAAGTCTCCCAATTTCATTTGAACATTGACTTCGGTGTGAACTTCTAAAATTTGTTTCTGCCCTTTTTTCCAACTGAAACGGAGTTCCTGGCGAGGCTCAGCGCCTGCTTCCAAAACCTTTACTTTGATTTCATCTTTTTTAACTTCAGTTTTGGGAGCTTCTTTTTTTCCTTCTTCTTGTGCAACTGACAAGGTTGTCATCAATTGGACTGCCAAGATGCAGGTCAAGAGTTGAAAGATTGACTTCATGATAATAGTTCCTTCTATCGAGGATGAGGTTGAATCGAGCTCCGAAAGAGCTTGTTTCAATATAAACTGAGTTTCTGTTGAATAAAGGTCGTGAGGACCTTCGGTTCTAACTCTGGAAGTTAGACTTACTAAGAACGGCTAAAATTCGAAGTTTCTGAAGCCATCCTTAAAGTATCAAAAAACAGGGCCCCCCGGATCGGGAGGCCCTGTACGGTATCCAGTTATTTTAGGTCGCAGGGCCGAGAACTGCAAAGGCCCGCCGACAACTGATTAACGATTTTTTACAATTGTCTACAAAAACTAAGCCTCACAGGTGTGGGCATCGGCGTCTAAGTCCTCCCCGGCACTGGGGAAAGGAGCTGGAGGTGCCGCACCATTGAGATAGAGGAAGTTAAGTAGGTAGATGGGGTCCGTATTATCTAACGCACCATCATCGTTCACATCGGCAGCTTCCTCACAGGTGATGGCTAAGCCACGATAGGTGTGAAGAAGGCCGGTGATCGCATCTCCGAGGTCGACGCGAAGGTCACGGTTGACGTCTCCACGAATGAAGGTCGGGGGAGGTTCTGACAAAGTGAATGCGAAGGCATTCGAAGCCTTGCCATCCAAGTTGCGAACAACTACTTGAACCTGGCCTAAGCCATCGGGAAGTTCGATTTCAATCTCATCGGGATTGGGGCCGAATTCATCGAAGGTGACATCATTGGAATCCAAAGGTACTCCATCGAACTCAACCACTAAGCCATTGTGGAATTCCGTTCCAGTGATTGTAACGGTGTCACCCGGTAATCCTTCAGAAGGAGTGATGCTGACAATTGTGGGAGGATCCCATTCGGTAACCGTTGAAGTGATCGTGATGGAATCACTATCGACGAGGTTATCACGAAGATCGTATCCCAGAATATCCAGCGAGTTCGCACCGGGAACCAGTGGAAGATCCGTGATTCTCCAGGTGTTCATTCCGGTGAATTCAACGTTAGCTTCAAACGGCGCACCACCATTGTTAGAAATGATGACTGTTTGAACTTCAGCCGGGCAGCCACCATTAAGAGTGGTTTGGAGTGAATCAACAGAGAAATTATTTCCACTGTTCGTGGTGATGGTGAACTGTACTTGAGGATAGATCGCACCGGTCAATCGAGGACGCACGATATTGGCGCGTTGGTCGATAAATCCACCGGGCTGACCGATTCCAGTATTAGACATCCCCAAGGCTTGAAGTTTGGTCATATAACCTGAGAGGTAATCTGATCCAAACCAAGCATCCGGCCCGATGAGCATCTCTTTCAAGATTCCATAGTAAACCCGTTTAATATGAGGACGGTTTGCAAAGCGATTGACCTCACTGAAACCACCGGGGCTGAAGTTTGAAGAAGGGCTGGTAGGAATGTTGAATCCGCCAGTTCCACCGTAGGTGAGTTCACAGTCCCATGCCAACAAGTTCCATCGACTGTCGATAGCCGGATGGTAGAGATAGGCATTCTTTCCGCGATTCGCACCCCAGGTATCCCAGTCGTCGGTATTCCAACGTACGGCCCAGATTCGGAGCATCTCTTCGACATTAACGATATCCCAAATGATATCGTCATATTCAGAATTACCGGTTACGCCAGGATCCATGACCTCAGCAAAGTTAATCATTTCGGTGAAGTTATCCGCACCGTTTTCAGATCGCAGGCCGAAGAACCAACGGTAGTTTTCTTTGTTCTCACCGTTGCCATCATCCCTCGAACTGGGTGGGGGATAGAGGACCCGTGCGTTCGTGTTTCCTTGTCGGTTTCCGCTATCGTTGATGACAAAGCGGTCATCGATTTCGAAGAACGAACCATCATCATCTTTCGGGAACCATTGTGAGATGAATTGAACATCCGGTACCCAAACGTGTTCACGAGTTCCACTCGCACGGTCGTTGACTTGCCAACGAACCATGATGACGAGGTCAGAGTAAGGTACGGGAACACCACCACCGTTTTGATTTCGAATCAAGTAATGAGATACCCGCTCACGAGCGTTCGATCCATTACCGTGGTGATCTTCTAAGTTAAATTTTCTGATCGTTTCGTGGAGTAGGTTTCCGCGAGGCATCGCGATACGCCAGCTACCTCCCCAACCACCACGGGCGAAGGGGCTACCAGAGAAGCGACCGTGTGCTTCGTGGTAAATTTTCTCTGCACCGAACAATAATGAACCAGGAACCAAGTCATTGGAGAGGCGACGTCGACTGTTGACGGTACTTTCCATTTGATTCGACATCCAGAATCGGTATTGGTGGAATTGAGTTGCGGGGTCACTATCGATGACACGATAGATCAAGTGACGCTCATCGTGAATACTGGCACTCGAAGGATTGAGAACCAAGGGATGAGTTCTTTCCATCACATCGACGGGATAACGGGCTGATACTGAATTGGTATCGGTTGCTGTAATATAAAAGACAACTTTTGTACCATTGGATTGACTGGGGATCGTTCCCTCATACCAATCGTCTCCGATTGAAGTCATGGTGACGTTGTTTGGAGAGGAGCTTGGGTTATTGACAGACCACCTTAGGCGAACGGAGTTGTTTTGAATGCCATCAGCATCCGAAACTCGAATTCTGATCGTGACATCATCTCCGACTCGAGGAACGGCCGGAATCTGAACGACATCCTTCATGACCGGCCCTAAATTTCCGCCGTTACGATCGAGTTGGCGTTGGGTGACGGAGTTGATCTCCCCGGGAGTTCCTAAGTTTTCTGGAACGGCCAAAGAATGCGACTTCGCCATCGCATGTTCGAAACCATGGGTGAGGATCGTTTGAGAACCGATGACCCAGCGAGCCTTAAGTGAAATCTGAAGATCTTCACCTGTCGTTAAGGAATTGAGCCCCACGTTTCCATTGGGCGTTTCGATACGGTTCACTTTGTTGTCACCCCGTCCACTGGCGATGATCTTGAGTGATCCATTTCCGGTGATGGGGTCGGTGGTCGTTCTACCACTGCGAATGTGAGTTCCTTCGATCATCCAACCGGTTGTGTTCGATTCGAAAGTTCCATTCGTCAGTTGTTCGCTTCCTCCGACGATTGTCGTTACTCGGCTAATTAGAGCTGGATCAAAAGTGAGATCTGAACTACCTAAACCAGCGTTGTGAACTTGAATGGCGATCGTATTCGATCCCGCTACAAGTAAGTGTTTGAAGGAACTGATGTCCCGTTCGATTAAGTCACCATCTCCGATAGCGTTCTGGGCGCGATCATCGAAATTCGATCCAGAGACATTGTAAGAGTTTACCTCTTCACCATTGATATACGCGATGTAACCGTCATCGATGATGGTACTCAGAATAAGGTTATCAATTTCATTGGGATTCGTGACATTGAAAGTTCTGCGGCAATAAACCGTCATATAGTTGTCTTCCATGTCATTGAGGATCGTGGCGTCATCATTGTCGCCGTAACCGATACTTGTTGCACCCTGAGACCAAGAAGAATCGTTGAAACCATGTTCGTTCCAGCCAGCTGGTGGAGCCGAAGTTCCTTTGCGATACCTCCAGGTGGATCCTCGAGAAACTAAATCGGTGTCGTCATTACTGACTCCGCCTCCGATGATAGATACATCATCGACAACGGTGATTCCGCGGCTCATCAAGGCTAAGTGGAGTTCAGATTCTCCGCCGCCGTGCTGACCGATATAACTGAACTCTGTAGCTTCAGCTTTGTGGGAATCATCACTGGCGTCCCAAGAACCGCCGAAACGATTATCTTGGAAGGGATCGATGAGTTCGAGTGAAGATCCCAATCCATCCGGCCAACGGGACCACTCACGTCCGTCGTGGAAGCGAACGGTGTCGACTGTTCTTCGGAAATGATCCTTGAGGCTGATCCGTTCTCCACTGTTTCTCAGAACACCAAAGTCATCTAAGGCTTCGGGAGTTTCAGGGCCGATGACTTGATTAGCATTCAGGGAATAGATTTGGCGAATGAGTTCGGGGTTTCTCGCGATGACCAAATAAGAATCAGCAGCCATCGTCGTTCCATCGGGAATCGTAAAATCGAGACCGGTTGAGAGTTTCCAGTTCGAGATATTCACGGTGGAGTTCCCACGGTTGTAAAGCTCAACGTATTCTTTGTCTTCATTACCATCGAGAGTGTGGTACATGATCTCATTAATGATGATGGAATCTTCTAAGGTAATACTGTTGGGCGCTAAATGTGTAGGATTACTCGCATCTTCAAACTCATCATCCCCGTCTGGAATTCTCGCGATACTCATCTCATCGTAGTCGGGCTTGAAGTTGCTCGCGTCTAAGACTTGAGTTTCATCGGGATTGGTCAGAGCAACGTAGATTCGTCCATTGGTTTCGGTAATTTCGAAGTCCAGGCCGAGTTCTACATCGGTAAAGGTTAAGTAACCATTCCCTGGAATCGTGCTGCCACCGGGGAGTGTCGCTTTGGCAAGATTGATCGGATCATCTGTCATATGATAACCCGACAGATCGATAGGACTGGAAGTACGGTTGAAGAGTTCGACCCAGCGTGAACCGGCGGTTCTGAAGTGGGTTTCGTTGATAACGACAGGAGCGAAGTGAGCTCCCTCAGAATCTCCACCCGGATCCGGATCGGGGCCACCACCACCATCACAATCTTCACCAGCGGGATCGATGACGGGATCACCGTTTCCGTTGAAATCTAAACCTTCATCGACATCGTTTGAAAGTTGAATTGTACAGGGCGAGCTGATGGGATTCCCGTTACCTCGCTCTTCGATTCTTAGGCGGAAGCTCCAGCCTCCACCGTTTTCGAAGACTTTAACGGCGATCAGGTTTTTACCTTCTTGAAGAGTGGTGTTAAATCGATCTTGAATTTGGCCTTCGTTTCCAACCCCTCGGCATGCGTCGTTGGTATGAACGACATTTCCGTTTAATAAAACAGAGATTGCATCATCCGAAGCGCAACCGATCGTGACCGGTAAGGGTGATCCCGTGATGTTATCGATATAAGCAAACGAGTAACTCATGACGTTCTCGGGATTGACAGCACCCCAGACGTTGTCATTGAGATTGATCGTATTGCTGAAACTTTCATAGAGGAAGACTTCTGGGGTTCCTCCACCAGCGGAGTGCAATCCGGTTGAGGCTGCGAGTGTAAAATTGGTATTCACCACTTGCTCATCTCGCCAGATAAGATCGTCTTCCCTCGGTGTGGATGTGCCGCGAAGGTAATCTCTTTGAATATTGTTATTTCCAATATTGCAAGCTAAGCCAGTGTTATAGGGGCCGAGCATCAACCAATTCAAAATGAATCCTTGTCCGTCCATTCCGGGTTGACTGCCACTTACCACTGGAGGGCCAGAACCGATCGAGTCTGTGTGATTGTTCCATTCTCCGGGAGTTCCACCCATTTCGATGCTTTGAGTCCAACTGTCAGCGTCGTCAGTATCTGTATAAGGACTGATGAGAGATAAACTGTGTCCTGCTCCATCCGCTGATGCTAACCACTTGCCGGCATCATCGTAGTCGACTCGGGCCACTCGAAGGCCGCCCACATTGCAGATTTCGATGTCTTCACCACTGTTCGACAATGATCCCGTCCATGGACCTAGGACAGTCATGTCGGTAGTATCGTACTTGCTTGCGAAGGCGGCTGGATCACTCGCGATAATGATGTAGGAATAGCCGTCGAGCCAAGTGTCCTCTGGGAAAACAAAATCAACACCATCACAGATGCTGAAATTGCTCATATCAAAGGGATCGAGCCGTTCGTTGTAGATTTCAATCCACTCGAAGGGTTTATCGTCGAGATCAACATCGTGATACATGATCTCATTGATCACGAGTGCTTCGGCTCTGGGACCTGAAAGGAGGATGGTTGCCAATACAAAAAGCCAACAAGCCACCAACTGCAAAAAGCGGTGTTGAGTGATACTTTTTAAAATCATGAAACCTTAGCCTAGACAAAAAGCCCGATGATAAGTAAAGAGATGCATCGGGCCCGTTTATGTAGATGGGATGAATATTGAGATATCCGCTTGTGAAACCCATTGCTGGGGAGAACCAAACAAGCTTCCATCTTAACACAAAATTAATAGTCAGATAGTTTTAGATAAACAACCCAAGCAAATTCTTCCCTCACTCTCAGTAGGATGATGGGTTTTGACTTAAGCTATTGATTTTTAATAAGTTAACCGGTTTTTTTTGGGGATGGAGGTCGTCGCATTTTTAGACTTTTGGGGAAGGTCTGGGGATTTCCAATTATGAGGGCTGAATTCGTTCACCGATGCTTTACGTTCATAAATGGCTTAAATAACTTGTTTTGGAGATATCAGTAAAGATAATTCAAGTTTAAAATAAAGGGTCCTTAATTACCTTTCATTCTCCCTCTTCACCCTAGCCCTCATCAGTGATGATTTGAGCGGAATTGAGATCTGTCTGTAGGGGTCAACAGATAGATCGAAAAGAGGAAGAATGAGGGGCAATCCAGCAAGAGTTGTTCTCGGTTGCTTTGATATTGTAACCAGCTCCTTGCTTTCTTTAAAAGCCTTTATGAACTCCTTGTCCAACAACTGCCGAGATTCAATTTCATCATTTGACCTTTAGGGGGTCCCTCGTCAGTTTTCTTCTAAGTGTTTCCAGTTGATTTGGAAGATAAGTAGTTAAGGCCCTCTTTAGATTGTAAAGATTGGGTAAATCCTGTGTAAGGAAGCCAGAGGTAATCGTTAAAGCTTCCCCTTGAGTTAGTGGTTAGAAGGAACAAATGAACTTTCAATTGGGTCTAAGAAATAGAAAAGTTCTCTCTTTGACAGTCTTGGCATTCTTTATTTTTCAAGGAAGCCCGCTTCTGAGCCAAGTCGTCATCAATGAAGTTTTAGCTAAAAACACCTTCACGAATTTAGATGATGAAGGAAAAGCAAGGGACTGGGTTGAGTTCAGAAACCTCGGAGGTTCAGCGGTTAATCTTCATGGCTTCAAATTAAGTGACGACCCATTAATCCCTGAAAGATGGACTTTTCCCGATATCACCATTCCAGCACAAGGCTTTTTACTGGTTTGGTTATCCGGCGAAGATCGTTTCGTGCCTCCACCAGACGTGGTGGATGCCAGTTCGGGATTGTTGTCTTTCGATCCTCGTTACATCAAAAGAGAAGAAACTTGGAAGTATTTAGTTCCACCTAGTGAAACGGGATCTCCTCCCGCTGGTTGGAATGACATCGGTTTTGATGATCGGGATTGGGAGTCCGGGCAATCCGGCTTCGGTTACGGGGATGGGGATGACTTCACCGAACTCCCTCAAGACCTCGGGGTCGTTTTCATTCGTAAAGAATTTAACGTCAACGATCCCAGCGCTCTTTTAAATCTCGTTTTAAAAATCGATTATGACGATGGCTTCATCGCCTATCTCAACGGTGAACGCCTCGCTTCGGATGGAGCGCCTCAAACTGAACCCACTTTTGGTACTAAAGCCAGTGGGAAGCACGAAGCAGGAACGGCTCGCCTTTTTGATTTTTCAGATCATTTACATTTGATTCAACCCGGTTCGAATGTATTAGCCATCGCAGGTCTCAATGACACTCCAAGTTCAGATATGTCTCTCATTCCTGAATTAGGGGTCGTCCCTCTAGTCCTTCATGCGAGTTTTAAACTGGATAGTGAAGACGAAGAAACCCTTACTCTTTACGATACCGATGGTGTGGAGGTCGATAGTATTCAACTTCCCCTTCAGTCTGAAGATCACTCTTACGGAAGAGCTCCAGATCGTGGAGGTGATTGGGCTTATTTCTTAACCCCCACTCCTGAAGATCACAATTCAACGAGATCCTTTACCGAAGTGATCGCAGACAAGGTGGAAGTTTCTCCTGCGCCTGGAATCTATAGTGTTCCCAGTATGAATGTGAACTTTTCGACGAGTAATGCTCAGTCGACTCAGATTCGATACACCACGGATGGTACAGTGCCTACGGTAGACAGCACTCTCTACGATGGGCCGATTCGCTTATCCAGTAATACTACTTTTAGAACGGCCGGTTTTATTGAAGGGGAACGAGCGACTCGAATTATTTCGTCGAGCTTTTTCTTTCAGCCACGATTCACACTTCCAACGATGTCGATTTCGATGGATCCATCGGATTATGAATTTGTTCACAATTCGAGTGGAGCTCGCGGGCGTGGTTCAGAACGCGAAGCCTTCATCGAATTCTTCGATCCCGAGGGGCAACGAGAGTTTGCTCACGGTTTAGGATTGAGGCTTCACGGAGGCGCCGGTCGAGGTGGAGGCTTTGAAACTAAAAAATCTTACAAAGCTTATTTTCGTGGGGTCTATGGGGCGAAGAAGTTGAATTACCCCATTATTCCAGACACCGAAGTGGATGTCTTCGATAAGCTGGTTCTTCGAGCTGGTTTCAACGATTCATTTAGAACGAGTGGAAGAGCCGCATATATTCGCGATCAACTCATCCGTGATTTTCACAAAGATATGGGGGCCTTAGTTTCGGATGGTTCTTGGTGTATGCTCTACGTGAATCAAAAGCTTCGCGGACTCTTCAATATCGTTGAGCGCATGGATGAAGAATTCCTTTCTTCTTATTTTGAAGGAGAAGATTGGGATGTCATCAAAACCGGAAATGATGTTTTAGTTGGAAGTCGAGATGAGTGGAACAATTTGCGCTCGTTTGCAGTCGACAATGATTTGAGTAATGACGTTCTTTACGAACAATTTCTTCAAATGATCGACATCGAGAATTACACCTCTTACATGATTCTCAACATGTGGTGCCAAAACCATGATTGGCCTCATAACAATTGGTACGCTGCAAGAGAAAGGGTTCCCGATGGAAAGTGGATCTTCCTGTCCTGGGATGCTGAATTTGGATTAGGTTTAAATCCTGGTGGATACACCGCAGATACCTTCAGCCATACCCTCGGTCGAGGTGGACATATTCGAGATGTGCTTTTGAATCTCTTAGACAATGATAAGTATCGTGCTTTTTTTATCGATAGTTTAGAGCGCTATTTAGAAGGCCCACTTCATCCGGATAACACCATTCCTCGATTAGAACAGTTGGTTGATATAGTAACTCCAGAAATGGATGAGGAGCTTGAAAAGTTCAACCGGTCAGTTGGAAGTTGGCAGAATAACGTTAATGCGATTAGAACTTTCCTTCGAGAACGTGGAGATATCTTTTGGGATCATGTCAAAAATCATGATACTTACGATTTCCCTGAAAGTACGTTCCCGACCATTCACTCTTTCCAGCCCACATCAGTTGTTAATAATGGAAATGCGACCATTAGAATCGAAGGTTTTAGACTTCGAGGAACGTCAGTTTCATTCAATGGAATGGAAGCCGCTCAAGTGGAATATGAAGATGATGCAGTGATCGCCAGGCTTCCCCTGACTTCCTTGCTTCTCGGACCCGTTGAAGTGAAGGTGACGAGCCGCGAATCCAGGGAGGAATCCATTGCTCCGAGAATGCTCGAAGTGGCCTTGCCCTTCCCGGAAATAGAAAGTGTATTCCCTCTTTCAGCCAATGCTGGAGAGACCATTTTCATTCAAGGGAGCCACTTTTTAGAGGGCGCAGCGGTTCACTTCGGTTGGGGAAATCCTTCATCAGATGTTCAATTGAACGCTTTCGGTAAGCCCTCCGAGGAACTCGACGAGCTGGTCGTCACTGTTCCTGATGGTTACGGGAGCGTGAATATTCATGTCGTTAACAATCAACCCACATCATTGGCCTCAACGAATTCCATTGCGTTTACTTATAAGGAGCAAGGATTCATTCGGGCGGACGCCAATGTGGATGGAAAGGCGGAACTGACTGATGCCGTCTTCCTACTTGAGCATTTGTTCTTAGGGACGACGCAACCTCAATGTGAGAGAGCTGCCGATGTTGATGGAAATGATGTATTGGATTTAACCGACCCGATCTCACTTCTCGAACATCTCTTTTTAGGTTCCTTCGCCGTTCCACAGCCCTTCCCAGCTTGTGGCCCCAGCGCCTTCGAGGCGACTCTTACCTGTGATACCTACGAGCCTTGTAAGCCCTAATATTCCAATTTCTGCTCGACCTGGAGGTTTAGAGCTTTCCAAAAAATCACGAAAAAGGACCGACCCCCAGGCGGGGGCCGGTCCTTTTTTGATTTTCGGGGGCATATATTTTAGATGTACGAACCCTGGGTTGGGGGATGTGGTTTTGTCGAGAGAGGAAATCGTGGTTCTTAGAGCCAAACATCCCTGTTTTTGTCTAAATAGGCGTAGTTTTTATGCTCTTTGGGTTTTGTTGTTATCGGAATGGTGTATTTGGAGGGTGTTTCGGGGATGAGGGCAGGCTGAGAAAGAGAATTCTGTGATTTAGCGGTGCGTTTGGGGTTGTGAGGCTGGATTGAAGAAGAAAAATGGCATAAATGAGATTTATTTTCGCGAATAAATTTTGAAATTCAGGTGCTTATGGTAAGAATTGTAGGAATTCTTGTCCGCGAGATCTCTCTGATGGTCGAGTCCATCTACCATTAGATATAAAAATGGGCTTCCTTGTTGGGAAGGCCCAGGAGTTCGGAGAAGAATCATGAGCTTACTGAAAACTTTGGTTGAAAGGTTCGGGGCAATTCTACTTTATGAAGCAAGATAACCTAATTGCTTGCCTCGATGAACTCCCTTCAACCCATTTTTAAGTCCTTCCATTCTATTGGAGAATTCCCATGCCTATGACCGGCGCGGATGTTGTCATCGAGTCCTTCAGACGCCACGACGTTGAATACGTCTTCGGCTTGCCTGGTGGGGCAGTGATGCCGATCTTTGATTCCATCTTTGATTCAAAAATTAAACTGGTTCTAACTCGTCACGAGCAAGGAGCCACGCATATGGCCGATGGTTATGCCCGAGCGACGGGTAAACCCGGCGTCGTTTTGGTGACCAGTGGCCCCGGAGCCACCAACACCGTGACCGGATTGTTAACGGCTCATATGGACTCGGCTCCGATGATCGTGATCTCCGGTCAACAGATTACTCCCATGCTCGGGAAAGACGCTTTCCAAGAAGCTGATATCTTTGGAATCACGATCCCGGTAGTTAAGCATTCTTACTTGGTGAAAGATTCAAATGACTTACCGCGAGTCATGCGGGAAGCGTTTCACCTTTGTAACACCGGTCGGCCTGGTCCAATCCTGATCGATATCCCCAAAGATGTTGCATCGGGTGAATGCACGGCTTCCTTCCCTGAAAACATTTCAGATTGCCTACCCGGTTACGAAAATCCTGGGATGTGTGATATCGATGACATCTACAAAGCCGTCGATCTCATTCACCAATCTAAAAAACCTTTGCTCTATGTGGGTCAAGGCGCACGGATTTCTCGCTCAGGTCCCATCTTGCTTGAGTTTGCAAGAAAACTCAACGCGCCGGTCACTACGACCCTCTTAGGTAAGGGTGCCTTCCCCGAAACCGATGATCTTTCGGTGGGAATGTTGGGGATGCACGGAACAGCTTACGCCAATAAGACGGTTGTTGACTGTGATCTCATCTTCAGTGTCGGGGCCCGGTGGGATGACCGGATTACGGGTAAGCTCAGTGAGTTTTGTCCCAATGCGACTAAAATTCACTTAGACATCGATCCGGCTGAACAAGGGAAGATCATTCAACCCGATGTTTCATTGGTCGGAGATGCCACCAACATCCTCAGTGAACTCATCAAACATGTTCATCCCTTAGAAACGGGCGACTGGTTGAAGCAAATTCAATCATGGAAGAAGAAATTCCCTCTCAAGTACAACCGAAAGGGTGGGCTGAAAGCCCAGCATGTGCTCGATGCGTTTTATGAACTCACTGAAGGAAAAGCCATCGTCACGACCGATGTAGGGCAACACCAAATGTGGGCCGCTCAATTCTACAGAACCTCATTGAACCATCAGTGGATTACCAGTGGGGGAGCCGGAACGATGGGCTTTGGCCTTCCTTCCGCTATCGGGGCGCAGTTCGGTTGCCCAGATGAGCCCGTTTGGACTGTCGTGGGTGACGGTGGATTCCAAATGACCTTTATGGAATTGGCTACGGCTTTTATTCACAAGCTTCCCATCAAAGTCCTGATTATCAATAACGCCTACTTGGGTATGGTGAGACAGTGGCAAGAGTTGTTCTTCGACAACCGCTACTCAGGTGTGGATTTGGTCGGAAACCCTGACTTCGTGAAGTTGTCAGAGTCCTTCGGCTGTAAAGGATTCAGGATCAAACGTCCCGGAGACGTTCGTCGTATTCTTCAACAAGCGATCGATTACAACGATGGTCCTTGTGTGATCGACGCTTGCGTCGAGAAAGAAGATAACGTCTTCCCCATGATTCCTGCCGGTGCTGCGATCAGCGAAATGATCGTTGAAAAACCTACTCACAAACTGGCTAAACCTACTGGAAGTACTTGAGAAACCAACCATGAGCGATTCTACACCTACAGAAACATTCGAAAAACGAACGATCAGTATGAGGGTGCACAACCGCCCGGGGGTTTTATCTCGGGTTGCCCAGATCTTCGCCCGTCGAGGATTTAATATCGATTCGCTGGTCGTCAGTCGAGGTCACTCAAGAGATTTTTCTCGGATGACCATCACGTGTCAGGGCGACCCCAAAGTGTTTGAACAAATCATCAAACAACTTTATAAGCTCGTTGATACGACTCATGCCGCCGAGCATGTTAAGGCTAAAGCCGTCGAACGAGAACTGGCCCTTTTTAAGATTCAGGTCGATGAAAAAGCTCGCACTGAAATCTTTCAAATCATCGATGTCTTCAAAGGCCGAACGGTCGATATTTCGGACACTACCGTGGCAGTGGAAGTCACTGGAGATTCCGGAAAGATCAACGCCTTTGAAAACCTGATCAAAGACCGACTCATGGAGATGGTTCGATCAGGAAAGTTGGTTTTGGCGCGGGGAGAAGAGCTGACTTAGTAATAATTAAGAATAAAAAAGCCGTAAGCCAACTCAGCTGGCTTACGGCTTTTTTTGTGTTTATGGATAAAGCTGAAGTCTTACGAATCATTAAACAAATTAAACGATTCGTGCTTCAACTGCTCACTGACCGACTCACGGTCGACTTTGAGCAAGCTCGGTTTAAAAAGCTCAAGCTTCAGGGGATCAAAATTAGCGATCGTTTCAGCCAACCGTTGAGCCACCCGAGCGAACACCTTTCGGCTCGCCATCTTTTCACTCGAACGATAGTGTCCTAAGAATTTACCGTGATATGCAAAGATATAATCGGTGCAACTTGGATCACTGCTCAGTGCTGAGTGAGGATCGAATTCCTTAGATTGAGGCGATTTACTCTTCGTCGATTTTTTGCTAGGAGGTGGTTTAACTTCAACTAACTCCGCTTGTTTTAATGCCTCATTCGCATCGTGAAACGACTCGAATGATTCATAAGTATCGGGAACTTCTACCGTCGCTTCAGCGGCTCTTAGAATTTCGAGTTGCTCATCTTCACAAACGATGGTCGGGCTGGGCGAATTGGATACCGCCTCTTCCTGAAGAGCTTCAGAGTGCTCACTTTCATTCAATAGAAGAATGAGATCTTCTGAAGGCCGTTTGTATTCGCGAGGAGGGGATAACCCACCAGGTTGGGGTTTTACCTTTTGAATCTGAATCACCTTCTTGCCGTTTTTAACTGGCAAAATGACTTCTTCATGGGATTTAAAATCCATCTCTTTCCCTTTTCCTTCTTTTCCCATCGAGTCGACTACCAGGAGTTCAAATGAACCGATAAGTCACTCAAGTGCTTCATTCGACTTTTTGCCGAACTTGCGGCTTCCTATCCAAATCAGCGTCGTACAGATAATGACACTTTATGGGTCTCAACAAGATTACGATGTTCTCGGAATTTCGACCAATCGGTTGGGCATGGAAAAGTTAAGTGGTTGTAAATAAATATCTTGTAGCCGAATTTCGCCTGTAGGAGCAGGGCTTGTCCGAAGTCATTAAAAGATTTAGGGTCCCATTTTTTAAGCTGATGGGAGCTTCCTTTATCCCTCGCTAAAGCTTCGGGCTTGGGGGGGTGAATCGTCTCCAATTACGTAACATTGACAAAGTTCATCGCTATATTCATCGGTAATCTATAAATGTGCGCACCAACCTCCCAAGCCCGAAGCTTTAGCGAGGGATCATATCCTGAAATAAAAACCCTTGGACTAAACATTCGGCTACTTCATTTCCTCTCATGAAACGGCTTAACCCAATCCGCAGCGGTTTCGCCCGATGAAGCTTTTTGGAAATGTAGTTTTAATTTTTGATGAATCAGGTCTTGGTTGAGGTAAGGCAGGCCTAATGTTGACCAGAGACGTTGAGCCGTTCCACCGATGGGATGGCGAGTAAAAAGAGAAAACTCATCGCAATCACCCTTCAAGAAATCTTCTAAATCATTAGCCCAATAGTGTTCTTGGGCTTCCCCTTGAATCTCATTGAGTTGAAATCGAAAAGACTTAAAAGTTAGAAGGAAGTCTCGATCGCTGTACTCATCTCTTGACCCTAATCGAATGCGAATTCGATACTCTCCCTGATGATTTGCGAGAAGGTGTTCTACCGGCGGACGACGCTCTCCAACTAGATGAGGTAAAAAGCGAGTATTGAGACAGTTCTCAATCAGCTTAAGTTGGGTTTGCTGGTCTCGGGCTTCGTTTCTTAAAGGAGCTACGGGGAAGTCATCAAAAATTTCGAGGTCTGGTTTAAACTTTCGGTCTTCTTCTGGGTCTATTACATCGACTCCTGCTTCGAGGTTCGAATTCAATTTTCCCCCAGTCGAAATCTCGTAATTCCAGCCGGCTTTTAGCTCTTCAATAGGAGTTGAGTAACCCGATTGTTCGGCTACTTCTTCTTCCATACGAACTCGATCTTCGATTCGTATAGGAAAAAGAACATGATTCCACTGTTTTTCCCAGCCACAGGGATAGCCGATGCCCTGACCGCCGATCAAGCGTACGAGATGAGGAGCCGCCCAAAGGTCTTGCTCTAATCCGTCAAACGGAGTGAAGATTTCTTCAATCTCTTGGTAGGTGCCCGCTAAAGCAGCGCTCAGTCTCTCTTCTCGTTGATCTAAGTTAGAGCATGAAAGCATCTGCATAGTGGCATCGCCCTGATTTTTGATCGTCAGGAAGCAAGAGCAGTCAACTGTCTCTAAATCCAACCAACTGGTGATCAGTTCTCGAGCCTCGGGGTGATAGAAGGGAAGAAGGGCATCTGATTCAGCCAAAAAAGATTCAGTACCATTTTTGGCGATGAGGATCATGACGTCGTCTTCATTGGTGGCTTGAGTTTCAGGATTGAATTTCCCTGTGATCTCTAAGCCAAAAAAATCTACGGGTTCGCTTTCTTTTAAGAATATACGCGGTGAGTCCACTAAGAACTCTTCGAACAATTCGTCTAAATAAAGCAGGCTTTGAGGCAGGATGAGAGTGGGAGCTCGATCGAATTGCTTCCAGAGGTCGATCAAGGAATACGGACAGAGATGGTCGGTATGCGAGTGAGATATAAAAACCCCGTGAATACCGTTTAGGAATTCTGGATTCAGTCTGATTCTAGGAAATCTCCCGAGGAGGTCTCCGACTAAAAAATCATCGATCCACGGGTCAGCCAAAATTCTTACTGGGTTTTCGGTATTCTCAGGGGGATTGCCGGCACCCTGAGGGGCCATTTCTAAAAGATAACTGGAGTGACCTAATCCGACGACTCTCATATTGATTCCGAAGGGTTTTTCAAATTGGGGAGTTTAAGCTGGGTGAACGAGTCCTTAAAAAGGGGGATCATAATGAAATCCAAACTCTCAAGGGCTTAAAATTCACCAGAGATTAAAGAATTGTTTCCGTGGGTTTTAACAGCTTCGGCCTCAAAAATCTAAGAAGTGGGTAGACAGAATAAAAAGGCAAATTTCCCTAATCTATGATCCCGTTAAAATTTACGTTTAGGATTCTCAGAATTTTAAGGGAGAATAGAGGTGTTAGTTGAAGCTTACTTATTTCCACTGAGGTGTTAGCGTGACGAATCTCGTCCCTCGTCCATTCATAGTGTTCTTCTTCGTGATGGGAATCACCTTGAAGGCTAGTGCTTCGCCTTGGATTCTCTTCTCTGAAATTCACTACCAGCCCTTATCCGATTCCGGAACTGAATACATCGAGTTATGGAATTCTGAGCCTCCGCGAGTCAACCTGGGAGGTTGGCGTTTATCGGGTGAAATTCAATTCGAGTTTCCCGAGGGATTTATCCTCTTGCCCGGGCAAGTGGTGGTTATCGCTAAAGACCCAAAATCTTTAGCTGAGTCTCAACCTGATATCCCCATCGTCCTCGGTCCGTTTCAGGGAAAATTCGATAACGGAGGTGGTGAGGTTGAGTTGCTCAACGCTGCAGGAGGGCGAGCCGCGAGGATGCGATATGGGCGAGGGGGAAGGTGGACCTCACTTGCAGCGGGTACGGGTCACAGTCTCGAACTTAACAATCCTTATTACGACCCCCTTCTGGCTGAGAATTGGGTCGCCAGCTCAAAAATTGGAGGCACTCCCGGGCAGGTCCCCGTAGAGTACGGAAAGTCTCAACCTCAAGGAAAGTTGATCATTCGAGAGGGGGATTTCTGGCGGTACCAAACGGGTGATCGAAACATTCCCAATGCCTGGTACAAGCTCAGCTTTAATGATACTAATTGGCGGCAGGGTCCTTCGGGCTTTGGTTATAGCGATGGAGATGATCGCACGATTGTTTCAGGAATTCGAAATCGAGCCTATTCGGTCTTTACTCGAAAAAAATTCAATTCGCCTCCCGATCTCAAGGGGAAAAACGTAGTTCTAAAAGTCGATTACGATGATGGCTTCGCTGCTTACATCAACGGAGTGGAAGTTGCGCGTGCGAATTTAGGTTCATCGGGAACGCTAACTCCTCGAGACTTTCCGGCGGATGGTTATCATGAAGCGGGTCAACCTGAACGTTTTGATCTCGGTCCTGCTGAGAAGGTGTTAAGGCAAGGTCAAAACGTAATCGCGGCTCAAATTCACAATCATGAACTCACGTCAACGGATCTGACTTTGATAGTGGAGCTCATTTTGATCGACGCTCCAGAATCCAGCTCGCCCGGGCAGGAAGAACAACATCCCGTTATCAATGAGGTGAATTTTAAGGGATCTCAGTTTATTGAGATTTTTAATCCGAGTTCCGTCAAGAAAGACATTTCCGGTTACTTTTTAAGCGACGAAGCGACTCAGTTGAAAAAATATGAACTCTCTTCGGGTACGACTTTAGAACCCTTTGCTTGGCTTCTTCTTAACAAAGATAATTTAGGGGGCTCATTTAGCCTCGACTCAACGAAAAAGAATTTATACCTCACTCACAAGAACGGGGATCGAGTTCTCGATCATTTCACGATTCCCAAGCTTTCAAGTGATCAGTACGGAAGAGTGCCGGATGGATCGGGCTCCATACTTCCCCTCGAAAAGCTTTCTCCTCAAAAAGCTAATTTATTAAAACCAGCTCCCCGCTTAGTGATCAATGAGATTTACTACTCACCAGTATTCGATGACATTAATCAAACTTTCGTCGAGCTCTACAATCTCGAAGACCATGAAATTGCTCTAAAGGGATTTAAGTTAAGCGGAGGGATTAACTTTGAATTTTCTGACAAAGATACTATCTCTCCTAAAGGCTTTGTTGTTGTAGCTAAGAATCCTCAGCATTTGAAATCGGTTTATAAACTGAGTGCGTCTTCCATCGTCGGGCCGTTTAAAGGTCGCTTGTCGGGTGGAGGAGAAAACCTTTCGATTCTCGATAGCCGAGGGCTGGTCGTTGATGAGGTCGCTTATTCTGATCGACACCCCTGGCCTTCCAAGGCCGATGGAGGAGGCAGCTTAGAGCTTCTTCATCCAAATCTCGATAACTCTATATCTTCAACTTGGTCGGCGAGTGAAGAATCCAAACGATCGCAATGGCAAGAATTCAGTTACACACAAGAGCACTCTATTTTTAGGAACGGTGATTCTTCCCTCTTCCAACTCTTTCTATTGAGCGATGGAACATGCTTAGTCGATGACTTCTCGATTACGAACTCGGCTGGAAGAATCATCTCTGAAGCTGACTTTGATGATGGAGAACGTCCGTGGAATTCCTGCGGTACGCATGAACGCTCGCGGGTGGTCACGGACCCCAGTGATAACAGGAATCGCTGTTACCAAATTTCAGCCATTGGGCGAGGGAACGCTCGAACAAACTATGTGTATTTCTACTTAAACCCTGAACTCGATGAAGGGCAGAAATACACCGTCAAGTTTCGGGCAAAATGGATTGAAGGGTCTCCCTTGCTCTTAACGAGAACTGCAGGGCAAGGATTAGCCCACTTAAATCGTATCCAGAGGCCTTCGAGCTTCGGAACTCCCGGGAAGGTGAATTCCACTTTCCTGAGTCAACCTATTCCATCGGTTTCTCAGCCTGAACAATATCCAGTTGTTCCAACTCCTCGAGACCCCGTTCGAGTTCAGGTGAAGGTGAGTTCGGTCAATCCAATTAAAAACGTCTACCTTCACTATCGAAAAGATCAGGTGAACGAGGAATGGAAGCGAGTTTCGATGGTTTCGGATTCTCGAGACCCATCGCAATACCGAGTTCAAATCCCTCCACAAGGTCGCGGTAAGATATTATTTTATGTGAGCGCCATCGATGAAAACGACCTGAGAGGAACTTACCCTTCAGACGCTCCTTCTCGAACAGCACTCTATGCTGTTGGCCTTCAGAAGCATCCTAAATATCCCACCTACACGGTTTTGGTCAGTCAAAAAGAATGGCGAAATATGGATGCTCGACCCACCTTGTCGAATTATCCCTTGGATGCGACTTTGGTCTTTGGAGACTCCAAGATTTTCTACAATGTTCAGTTTAGAAGGCGGGGAAGCCCCTTTACTCGACCTCGTCAAAATTGGCGTTTAGTATTTGGTCACAAAGATTTAGATGGGCGAAGATCATTAACTTTTGATGCTCAAAATGGGGGGAACAGCAATTTATCTGAGCGACTTACTTTTTGGTTGGTCGATCAGCTTAGAGCCGCGAATTCTAAACAACGATTTGTTCATGTGAACATCATGGGCCACGGCAGTGGTTTGTTTGAGGATGTGGAAAAAGTTGATTCAGATTTTTTAGAGCGCTGGTTTGAACCCAAAACCTCGCTTCAAACCGTGACTCTGAATAAAGAAATTCAAAGCGACCTCAAACCCCTCCTTCACAAAGTCGATGATTATTGGGAGCTTTCTCCCCCAGCCTTTGATGGATTTAACCATCGGCGATCCCGGCGATATATCGAAGCCTACTTCGAGTATCAAAATCACGATCCTGAAATCTACCGTTGGAATTTTCCGGCTCGGCTTCACGATGATTACGATGATTTTGAACCGCTGATGAATCTGATTGAAGTGCTTGATCCTTCTGAGACTGCTAACGATGAGTTTATTGAAAAATTCGAGCAAGTGGCGAATGCCGATGCCTGGCTTAAAGTTTTAGCCGCTCGTACGTTTGCCTACGATTGGGATTCGATCGGTTTACAACGCGGAAAAAACGCTTATCTCTACCGATCTCCTTATGACGGTCGTTGGTATCTTCTCCCTTGGGATGCCGATCTGTCGTGGCAAAGAAGTTCATCGGGTCGCATTTACTCAAGAAAATTCCCGGCGGTCAGTCGACTCTTATCGATTCCTCAATACCAAAGACAGTTTTTAAGTTACCTGGCTTATTTATGCTCTTACTCAGTAGAAGAATCTCGTTTTAGGGAAACTCTTCAAGATCTCTCCAAGCATATTCGTTCTTCAGTGAATCATTACGAATGGTTTGCCAGCTCTAGGACGAGGACGATTCAAAGGCAGCTCCCACGGACTGGGTTTAATCCTTACGAGGTTAAGCGGCAAATTTCTGAAGAAAGTACTGATACTCTTATCATCAAAGGTACAGCTCCAATCCTAGCGCAGTTTGTGCGTTTGGAAGGGCGAACCGCCCCGTTGAAGATATTAGACCTTCAGCATTTTGAAGCAAAATTTCCGATGGGCCCAGAGGGAGGAGAGTACTTACTGGATGCTTTAGATGTCAGCGGGAGAGTTGTTTCTAAAGCGAAGATAAAAATTGATCCTAGGCCCGAGGCGAAAGCAATCGCTACGGTGGAGGCCAAACCTGCGGTTGAAGTTTATTTAAAAGGAGTCCGGTCTGAAATCGGAGCTTCTGAAACTAACTCTCAGCTCATAACTCAAGCTCCAAAAACTCAAAAGAAGTCGAGGAACTCATTCAAACCTAGAAACAGCTCCAGAACTCGGGAGGTGTCTCAAAGAAAAAGACGCCCCTCCGTTCAGCCTCGTCGCCCTCGAGTTGAGCCTCCGAGTTTCTCACCCATTCAAATCATCTTTATGTGCTTAGCAGGGATGTCTTCTATCGCCATCCTGATCAGCTTTTTTATCATTTTGATCAATAAAAGATCGGATAAGAAGCGAAGGTCGATTCAAAGAAAGCCATTGAGGAGAAGAAAGCTTTAGTTCGATGTTTCGGCCGGTTCTCGCGTATACCTTTTTAGTCTTAGTGCCCGCAGGTCTCCTTGCATTTTATGCCTTTGGGATGACCGATCGAGAGTACAAAGAAGAGTTGGCTTCTTACTTCAGTCGATTGGATGCTGAAGCTGAGTCTTTTGTTCGCCGCTTTGAAAACGCTATCTCAGATGGCTATCGGCAAGCTGAAAACGTTTTTTGTGGTGTCGAAGATACGCTCTCAATCGAAGGAAATCCTTGGGATGGAGATGTTGTAGGCTTCGTTGAGGAGGGTAAATGGATCGGATTTACTCCGAAGCCAAAATCCTACGTTGACAATTTAGAAGACAGCGAATCTCAAATTTATCAGCAGCTAAAAAGCGATGGTAAGCTCAATAAGATTCTCTATAACGATCCCAAAAATGCGGCGACTCAATTTGAAGCGTTGATTGAAGCATCGTCTGAGGGGCACTTTAAAAATTTATTGATCTACTTTGCCGGGGAAGCCTTTCGTTTAAGTGGAAACAAGAAAGAAGCCGGGAATTACTACTCCTTACTCTTAAATGCCCGAGGATCCCGAGACTTAAAGGGCTTGCCCCTCAACCTTCTCGCCAGTTTGAGGCTCTTTGAAATCTTTCCCCAAGAGAGTTCTCGGGCCAGAGACGTGAGAAAGATCCTTTCCCTTCAACACGCAGCTCTGCCGACCGATTTTTTAGAAGAGTTAGTGAGGAGATTTTTTCCGAACGATTTGCAGTTTACAGAAGTGATCCTCAAACGTCGTCAATTAGAGAGAGCCTTACCCGAGCAAAACACCATCCTCTCCAACGATGATGCTCTTTTAAAAGGAAGCCAACTACTTTTAGGTCGCCGGTTAATCCTCGCTCAAGGAAGAGCTTTCCCACGGGCGATCTATTTGAGTGAACTTGAAGTCCCAAAATTTGAACTCGGTGATCTTAAGTTGAGAGTCGAAACCCGAGATTTTCGTGAGGCTGATCTCGCCCCTGAAGTTAAAGAAGAAGCGGGTCAAACGCTCACGCTCAAGCCGGTTCGCTTAAGGGAGAGAGGGATCACTGTAGCTCAGGTTTTCCTTTGGGATCCTCTACACCAAGAGCATTTAAGTGCTTTAAAAACTGAAAGAAATCTAACTCGTTGGCTCGTCGGATTACTGGTGTTAATGAGTTTAGGGGGAGGTTTTATCCTGGTGGTTTATTTTGTTAAAGAAAGACGGTTAGCTCAATTGAGAGCACGACTTCTGGCAAATGTTTCCCATGAATTAAAGACCCCAGTGACCTCGATTCGTATGTTTTCAGAGATGTTGGCCGAGGATCCTCTCGATGAACAACGAACTCGTCGATTTGGCGGCTTGTTGCTAGCAGAAAGCTTACGATTGAGCCGTATCATTACTAATCTACTAGATTTTTCCTGGTACAAAAACACCGGTCAGCGGCTTCCTCTCGAACCCGTTGAAGTGCTCTCTGTCATCGACAGAGTTACCGATGCATTCAGCGTGCACGCGGAAGATTGCGGAACGATCCTCGATTGGGATCACCAAGTTTCGGGATGGCCTGCGAATAAACCAGTCGTTATTCAGTCGAACTCTGGAGCGGTCGAACGCATTTTGGTGAACTTCATGGATAACGCCTTGAAGTATCGAGGTGAAGAAAAACCCATCATTAAAGTGCGGGCCAGAGTTGATTCACAAGGGATCAAGATTTCCGTCAAAGACAACGGTAAAGGAGTCCCGGGGAAAGATCGCGATAAGATTTTCGAAGAGTTTTATCGAGTAGATTATGACGATTACTCCATTAAAGGTGCTGGATTGGGCTTGTCTATCTGTAAAAGTTTGGCGTACAAGCTAGGTGGCGATATCCAATTGGAAAGTAAATTAGGCCAAGGAAGTGAGTTTATTCTCTCGTTGCCTTTCGAAGGTGAAGATGAAGAATTGGCCCCCGCAGAGCCTGATTAGTTTCTGTTGATTAAAGGTTGTTCCATGAGTGAAGGTAAAATCCTAATCGTTGAAGATGATCCCGCAATTTTGATCGGATTAAGAGAAAAACTATCTTTAGATGGCTTCGAAGTCTTTGAAGCTCAGGATGGTGAGATCGCTCGAGATATCCTTTCGGATCAACTTTTCGATGTGATTGTTTTAGACATCATGTTGCCTCGCCTGGATGGCTTAAGTCTATTAGGTTGGATTCGAAAGCGAATCGGTCAGGTTCCCGTGTTGATCATCAGTGCCAAAGGTTCTGAAGACGAAAAAGTCGAAGGTCTGCAGGCGGGGGCGGATGATTATTTAGCGAAGCCTTTCGGACTAAAAGAACTGACGGCGAGGATCCACGCCTTGCTTCGAAGAGAGCGTGGGGGAGAAAAACCCTATCAGTTCGGTTCAATTGTTGTCGACGCTTCAGCTAAGAAGGTTTTTCTCGATGAGGAAGAAGTTCCTCTGTCGAAAAAAGAACTTGAAGTCCTTCTCTATTTAGTCAAAAACCGGGACCGCGTTTTAAGCCGCGAGCAAATTTTAGACGGAGTTTGGGGGTATTTCACCTCGAGCGCATCGCGGACCGTCGACTTCCATATATTAAATCTGCGCCGAAAACTAGAAAAAGACCCGACTACGCCAAAACATATCGTGACCCGTCACGGTTTGGGTTTTCAGTTGATTCCCTGATTTCCTACCTACACATTCCGATATAATTTCTTTGAAAAGTCTCTTAACTAGCCCGAAGCGCTAGCGAGGGGATATGATCCTCGCTAGCGCTTCGGGCTAGTTAATGGGCTTTGATCTGATTTCGGGGTGCAAATTATAATGAATGTAAAAACCCCCCCCATTGAGTGAATCTTCACACTCAAATCTCACCTTCCAAACCGACTGTTAATATTTTTTCCGTCCAGATCCTCACCCTAACTCGTTTAGATCTCTGAAGACCCTACCCAGGGTTCGTGGAAAATGTGGGGAGAGCCCAGAAGGCCATTTACTTAATTTGATCCTAAAGGTAATATCTGGAAGGACTTATTGTTGGGTTTGGCGGCTTTTCTCTCAAGCTGTTCGCTGGTTTTCCCACCGGTTCGCCCGGAACAGCCGGCGATAGATTTTTGTTTCTTAAGTTCTGAAATGTCAGCGCGATTATTTTTTAATAAGGTGCTCTGATGGGGCCGGTAATTTTTTTCATTTTAGGGATTACTGAAGGAATTGAAGATCCTCATTTTCAAGCTCGGTTTGTCGCCAAAACTGACGAATTCATGGGTAGAGCTTTTTTAACGAGAACCCATTATTGGGCCAAGCCCTAGTAGTTACATCGAGGTTGTAGGATGTCCCAGGAAGCCATCGAACGAGAACGAATTCACGCACTCGTCGAGGTGATCCATTCAGTTCTGATTTCTCTTGAAGATCTAGACCCCCAGGGTGCCAGTCGCCTGAAGGATTATTGGGGTCGAGTGATCACTGGAGTCCAGGAACGTATATCAAACGAGATCGACTGGGATGCCCTCTCAAAATCAGAGCCTCAGACCGCACCGGTTGATGAACCCGCTGTTCAAGCCCCACCTCCTCAGGCTCCCGCTGCTTCTGAACCGGAGAGGCCCATCGGAATGGGAAGTATCGATCTCTTCTTAAGTGGGATCGGTCCCGGGCAGGTTGAAGCCGCAGCTCAAAACCCATCTGAAGCTACTCCGCCTTCGGCTGACGATGGTGATTTCTTCTCGGATCTGCCTGAGTCTCCGGCTGAATCCAAACCGGAGCCCACACCCGTAGCTGATCCAGAGGAAATCGCTCGGCTCAACCAGAAGATCCAAGAATTAGAAAAGCAAAATGAAGATTTAAAAGCACAGTTGAGTGAGCCCGCACCTGCGGTCTTGAGTCCCGGCCTTTCTCCTAACTCCGTTTTACAATCTTTAAAAGTCGATACGAACGCCCACGGCCTTCGAGTGGATGAAAAGCAACTTCTTGAACAGTTTGCCATCTTGGGGAAATACTTCGAGGGGACAGATCGAAACCTTACTCACGTCTTCAGTAAATTAAAACTTACGATCAATCTTCAAAAGTTTGATCACATTTTAGCTTCTTCATTTAACGATCAAGCCGATCTAAATTCTCACTGTGAGATGTTGCGTGATTGTTGGAAGATCCTCGTTGGAGGAACTTGGAATAGCTTGAGGAGTTGGTGTGAAAAACTCCAAGAGAGCTTAGACCCAGAAAACATCGAACGAGTTGCCAAAGAGCAGCGCTCGAAGCCTTGGGTCGTCTATTCCGAAATCTATCAACGGATGTCGCTTTACAACAATTTGATCGAGCTTCTTCGCACTAAGATTAAAGCTCAAATCCGAGATCGCCAGCCTAGCTTACTCAGTTGAGGAAGGCGTTGAACCGACCAAAATGAAAAACAATTAGAGGGGAACTTACCTATCTATTTGGAGCGTACACTGAGAAGGGACTGTGTTTAATGAACGGTTTGCTGAATGGAAGAGTGAAGCTCATCTTACTGAGCTTAGGGGTAATGTTTATCTCTCAGGGATGTTGCACGATCGAAGGATGGTTGGGCTGGAATCGCTATACCGTCGGAGTCAAGACAGATAAAGATGCGAATTACAACGGTTCTACCAATCTCCTGATGGTCTGGCCGGGCCCTGAACAAACTTTTGAGCTTAGCGAAATTAAAACTTACTGGAAAGCAAAGTCTTGGGCTGAACAACAGAGCCAGCTTGGTTTTTGTACCTACGTTGAATTAGGGGACTACAAGCGGGGGGCACACACGGATCCTCTGCTCGAAAAACCTGAACAGGTGAAACAATGTGGTGCCAATCAACTCTTTGTTTTCTCGACGATGGAAGATGCAGTCGCTGGTGAAGGGGGAGTGATCAACAACCGCGTTCGACAAATCTCCCTCACTGATCCCTTAAGACCGGTCACGAACTTCATTCACATTCACGTGAAGCATCAAGATTTCGATGTGAAGTTCTATGACACCCCCGAAACCTTACTTTTCTATACCCGAAAAAAGAATTGAGCCTGACCTAGAATGTTTCAGAAAAAAGTACCCCCTCCCATTCATTGGTATGAGGGGATGTTTCTTCAGCCCCATCATTTTCAGCAGTTCGCTCAGCGAACTGAAGATCTCTTGTCGTACAAGGCTTTTTCGCTCTCTCCTTATCACTGGGGAGTTCAGAAGCTTCAACTCGACCACGATGCGATCGCTGCGGGCCGATTTGTCGTCACCGCCGTCGAAGCTGTTTTTCCCGATGGCTTAGTGATCGATAGCTCTTCCTTGTCGAGTCCTCTAGAGCGAGACTTAGAAATTGTGAAAGAGCGGCTTCACGATGGAGATGTCGTGCCGGTGATTTTGGCCGTGCCCGATCCGATGGAAAAGTCCGTCGAAGTTTCGGATGGTGAAGATGTAGGGCACGCCCTCCGGTACAAGGTTCAGCCAGCGGTAGAAGTGCCTGACTGCTCAACGGGAACTAATGAATCTCCCGTGAGCTTCCTACGCGTCAAAGCTCAGTTATTGATCGGTGATGAAGATCCCACGGGATTTCAAACCGTCCCCATCGCTGAGTTGGTTTATGAAGGCGGAGTTTTCCAAGTTAACGATTACATCCCTCCCACGATCTTGGTTACCAATGAAAGTGTGATCGCCGATAAGGTTAGGGATCTCTGTAAGCTCGTTCGAGCCAAAGCCGCTGAAGCAGCGGGTGGATTCGATGCTGCTGTTCGACATCAACGTCAAGATCCTCGATTAGAAAATCGCCTGAGAGCTTTCGGTTTAGTAGGGACATTAATTCCCTTAGAACAAATGGTAGAGACCGATGGTTTTAGACCTGTCGATATCTACATGTCACTCTGCCGTATGCTAGGTGAACTCAGCACCCTGAGATTCGAACTTGAAATTCCCGGCCCAGCTCCGGCTTATGAGCACACCAATCTGAGAAGATCGTTCAATGAACTCATCCAACGCATTTCGATTGCTCTCGATGAAGGAGTTGATAATTACGATCGCTTAGAGATCCGGGGCTCAGATGGAAAGTTCGAAGTTTTAAATTTAAAGCCCGATCACCTCAGTCGAGATATTTACTTCGCTGTCAGAGGTGGTGCACGTTCGGATGCCGAAGCCTTAGGGCGTTGGGTTGACAACAACTGCATCATCGCAAATGCCGAGCAAGTGAGAGATTTTATCAAATTTCGAATATTAGGTATCGATCGCGATGTGGTTCACCCTCATCCAATCGACCTTCAACTGGAGCGCGGAACTCTTCTCTATCAGCTCAAACTCAGTGAAGAATCTCTCCAAGCATTAAAAACGAATCAACAACTCTTCTTTGTTCGCGCGGGTGATGATCCTCCGGGTCATGAGCGTCCTCGCCTCATCGATGTCTACGTGAGAAAGGAGACTTAAGCACCATGGGACAAAGATGGTTGCAGGAGAAGTTCTCCGAATTTTATATCGAGATCGAAAAGCAAAAACACGCCATTCGAAGTGGTCGCTGGGCGTACTTGCCTGAAAACCCAGTTCCCTTCGATCCGAAAAACCCAGGCAATCGAGGGCCCAATCCTGTTTGGGAATCCTTGGCTCAGGTTTTGAGGAATCAAGCCACCGAAGCGGGTGAAAGCGGTGCTTCGGGCTTCAACTTATATAAGGAAGCCCAATACGCGATGGTCGCCTTGGCGGATGAAATTTTTATGTCGGGCATGATCGATTGGCCCGGCAAAAGTGATTGGAATAGTTATCCCCTGGAGATGGCTTTTTTCAACACTCGATCTGCAGGTCAAAGTTTGTTCGAAAAGATCGAACAAGTACTCTCCCGAAGAGATCCTGGTGAGCGTGATCTCGCTGAAGTTTACTTCAATGTGATTTCTTTAGGTTTTCACGGTAAGTACTTCGCTCAACGACAAAAACAAGCTCCCGGATCGCAAAGCTCCCAAGAGTTAGCTGATCTACGTCGGCGACTTCACAGTTGTTATACCGACGGTAAAACAAAAAGCTCAGCGAAGGTCTCTCCTCAAGCTTACGACTATATCGAAGCGCGAGACATGGGAAGCAAGATCCCCAACGCCCTCCAGTCCTTAGTCTTCTTTGCGATCGCCGTCGTGGTTTTGTTTGGGGCCAACCTCCTCTTTGAGAAAGTGATGAAGGGTGGCATTCACGAAACTCTCGACAAGATCGACAGCAGCATGAATTACCGCTTAGATAAACGAGCCGATCCAACTTTAGAAAAGAAAACCGAGTCCAACCCGACTGGGAACTGAGCCTGAAAGAAATCAAGTGAACGCACTAAAACTTCTTAAAAACTGGAAATTCCTTCTCGTCCTCGGCGTGGTCGTTGCTTTGGTCGGAGTGGGAGTCGGACTCTGGAAGTCTTGGACTACCGGTGCTCTCGTGGCTGCGGCCGTCGTCGCTGCATTCTTTATTTGGGTGCTCGCTCAAGTTTTGATCGGTTTCTTAAAGGCTCGTTGGGCGAGCAAGAAACTTGAGAATGAACTCTCCAATCAACCCACTTATCTTCCTGCGGGACTCCAAGAAACATCGCCTGGTGAACTTAAGAATAAGTTTAAAACGGCTATCCAAACTCTAAAAACCAGTTTGGGTAAGGGCTTTCTCTACGAATTGCCTTGGTATGTTTTGATGGGAGAAGCTGGTTCAGGCAAAACGACGTCCCTAAGAAAGTCGAACATTCGATGGCCCCTCGGCGGAGAACAACAAGGTATCGGAGGAACTGTCAACTGCGATTGGTGGTTCGCCAACGATGCCGTCATCTTAGATACTGCTGGCCGCTTCGCCGTTCACGATGCGGGTTCACCCGTGGTTCCCGTCTGGGAAAATTTTCTTAAGCTCCTGAAACGAGTAAGACCTCGTAAGCCTATCGATGGTGTTGTCGTGGCGATCCCTGCTGATTCCTTGATCTCTTCCGAAGAGAATCGGGAGAAGGTCGTTGAGAACGCGAAAAAAGTAGGAACGATTCTTCACGACAAACTTTCAGACCTTCAACGCAAATTAGGTGTGGTCTTCCCCGTTTATATCTTGGTGACCAAGTGCGATAAGATTCGTGGCTTCGAAGAACTCTTCACCTTATTGCCGCCAGATCGACAAGGAACGCTCTTCGGTTGGAGTAATCCCCATTCTATCGACGATGCTTACGATCCCAATTGGCTAAAGGAAGCCTTTGGCCGCGTCGGCGATGATCTCGATATTTTAAGAAGTGAAATTCTTCGCGACGGGGAAACGCCTGAGAATGCCGACCTCATTTATCTCTTTCCTGAAGAGTTTCAACGCTTCCAAAGCGTTTTAGAAATTTACTTAGAAAAGATCTTCGAATTCAGTCGCTATGAAGAACCTCACCGTTTCCGTGGTTTCTTTTTCTCCAGTGGTGGTCAAGATCAAAATCCCCTGAGTTCACTCGTTGAGCTTGAGAAGCGTGAAGCCGCGAAGGCTCCCACTCCTGCTCCCGCGATGGGGACGATGATGATCGAGATGCAGGATGATCTCTTTGGGCGTCCTTACTTCGTTCATGATTTTTATACGGCAAAGGTTTTTAAAGAATCGGGCTTGAGTCGGCCTTCTACCAAGGTTGAAGGAACGATGGGAACGATTCGATTGGCTTCGCAAATCGGAGCTGGTGCTTTGGCAGTTCTTGGAATCGGTTTTTTCATTTGGCAGTTGTTTAGCCAGTCGGGCTCTTACAATACGCTTTATGAACAGTTGCTGGCTGTTGAAAAAGCAACTTATCCCACGCAAGCTCCCGATGCACCGCCGTACTTAGATTATAAATTTACTCCTCGAGGTGGGGGTGAAGGGGATCTCGTAGTAGATACATTCAAGTTACTCGAAAACCCTGACATCAAAATATCTACGGGGGATGAAGAACAAATTAGCCAACGCCTGGATCAAATCTTCTGGTGGGAACTCAGGCGGTATATCACTAAAGGAAATGCAGCGTACGCTCGCAATGCATTGAGACCTGCTGGTAAGCCGGTAGCCTTTGCTCAGTTGGGTCAGACCATCGATAAGATTTATTCTGATCGAAGACGCATGCAATCCTTTTTAAGTTCTAAAGCTAAGTTTCACGACATCGCTCGTACGGCGGTGGAACTTTACGAGCCGATCGTAGGTCCGGAGGAGAGCGCTGGAATTAAGCTCTTCTTTCAAGAGCCCTACATCGAACATGAATCTTCAGTTGAAGCCAATACGACCGAGCTTGGGGTCAAGATCAAAGACTACTTCAAAAAGACCTTTAGCCAAGAGGATCTCACCCTCGTCACCATCATCAAGGAAGCTTACGAAACTTCTAGCCTTTCGAGTTCCATCCTCCATGAAGAGGTCGAAGGAAAGGGTTATCTCTTTAAACTCTACGGGAAGCTGTTCGATCAAGCTGCTAAGTTTAAACAAGCCCGTATCGCTTTAGATGGTTCCGCTGGTTCCAATGTCGACGACAAGACGGTTGCTCAGCAAGTTCTCGATATCGCATTGCTGTCGAAAAACTTGGATGCCACTTTACAAGAAGTGAATGCAACTTTTCAAAAAGCATTGGAAAAGCAAAAGACAACCTCAGCACCTAAAGAAGGTGGCGCACCGGGGAATACTAAAATAGAAGCCGTGAAGTCTTTAGTGGCTTCGATGCTCCCCAAAGACATTCAGGCCACCAGCAAAGGAATCGTCGGCTTTCTCGTCTACGAGGCTTTCGATCCTGAGTTAGGACAATTACAGTCCCTCTTCAAAGATTTGATCGCGAAGACCGATATTTTAGAAACTTGGAACATCGGGGATGCTCAACTTGAGAACTGGAAACTATCCCAAAACGATCTCAAGTCATTGTTTCAAACCTTGTTGATCGATGCTCGGAATGAGCTCAATGATCTCAATATTGTCGTAGATCAAAATCAGTTGGCGCTTGAAATCGATAACTCCACTAAAAAAATGCTCAGCGTCATCAGTGACTTCAGTAAAGAGGTCACGGGTGAAGAAGATAACTTGCTGATCAAAACGATTGAGAATGCCCGCAAAGAGTTGAATGATCTCAACGACAATCCCGAGGCCGTTAAAAAGCTGGTGATGAATTCGGGAGCGTGTACCGATCTCAATGAAAAGACATTGAAGATTGAGTACGCCGAATTTCAAAAGCTTCAAGCCAACAATGTGGGTTTAGATAATCTTACCCCTGCGGATAAGACCTTAAATTCCAATCTGTTTAACGGTGGGTTGCAACTTCTGTTCGTTCACTTTTGGAGTAAAGCTCTTCCCCTCGTTCAGAAAGAAAACGCTAATCCCAATAACCTCTCGACTGGCTTGAGGGAACTGTTGATTCAGCGATTATCGTGGGAACCCTACTTATCGAAGTTGATGGATCGGGGGATGCCTCAGGTCGGGATTCTTCTTAAGAAAATGGAAGAAGGAGCTACTTTAGACGCACGTAAGTCCCTGACGGATTTAATGGAGCAACACAAGCCCCAGTTGTCTTTCCTGCCGAGTGCGGAAATGGGCTATTCGAGTACTCAGAGAAGTACCTTTTTGAATGAGAATTCAAACTTTGCCTTCTTCAAGACACTTTACCAAGGAACCTCAGGGGAATTAGATCGCCAAGTGGTTCAGAATCTTCGCGAGTATTTACAGAACGGAAAAAAAGCTTTCGATTTCATCGGAAAGCTGGTTTCAGCTTCCAACGATTCTGCTGTTTTAGAATACGGCCGAGTGAAAGCTGCATTCGATCCTACAGGACAAAAAGTTTCTGCTTCTCAGCAGTCCGATTATATGCAGATCAAAGATTTCTTAGGTCTGTTGGAAGAAACCCGATTGCTCCCCGATACATTTGGAGCCGTACTCGCGGTTCGAATTGATACTCTCAGGGGCCAAATTGAGAAACTGGGTAATAAAAGTGAAAACTTCTTCACCCGTCAACGCATCCAACTCTTGAAGAGATTAGAAGGCGAGCTGACGGCATTTTTAGCTCACAAGCTCATTTCGGAATCCAATGTCTTCATCGATCAATTCGATAGGTTGGCAACTGACAAGTTCCCCTTCGGTGGAGACCCCACTCAGAAGGGCGTTCCGGTCGATGAACTCTTAGCTTTAGCGGATCAAAAAAGAGCTCGCTTCTTGGGGGGGCTCGATGAGGTCACGGTAGAAGATCAATCTTACAATTTAGAAGGTTTGGTCACTCGCGCACGCCCCTCGCTTCCTAAGTCTCAAGAAGGTGTTCCCGATTTCTCTCAAAGGGTTAAAACTTTTGCCTCGATTCTTTGTGGAGAGATCAAAGATTTCTTGAAGGGTGATTTGGGCTTCTCCGTCTTCTATCGTCCCGAAGAAAGCACCGAAGTGGGTGGAGAACGTCTCGAAACCTTGATCGATTCTTTCGAGCTGACTTTCCCGGGTGATATCAGTTTCTCGCTTTGTAACTGGGGGCCGCGAGCCAGAAATAACTTATGGCAAGTGAGTCGAGCTCGAAACTTAATTACCGGAAACCAAGGTCAGCAGATCGTTTTCAATTTGGGAATGAATTCTGAGGAGATTCGTTCTTTCAAATTTGATAAAGAAAAGTTAGTCGCTGAAAAGTCCAAAGGCTTGTTCTTTGAAATCAAAGCCAGCGATGGTCGATGCGGCAATCAAGACATTCGTAATCCCAGTTTTAAGGGCACGAAGTTGGTCGCGAATTCGATCGATGGTTGGTACGTCATGAGGTTTTTAAAATACCTCGGAGGGAAGCCGTGGGATAAGAAAGTTCAACAATTACAGGCGAGTTCACTGAAATACAAACTCGTCGGTCATGTCATTCGTTTTCCTTTAGTTGTCGTTGGCGATGCCGGGCGTAAAGCCTTTGAGTTACCTGTGATTGTGACCTTCTGGTCCGGAGAGAACCAAGACCAACCCGTATTGTCTCCCAATTTCGACCAAGCTTTTGAAAACTTTACAAAAGCGAAGTCAGCACGTTGGAATATCGAAAGTCTTCAACGCTAAGGGTGGAGAAAATTCATGGGCTTATTCGGAGGGCCTTACAAGGCTCCGGTTAGCTGTTTTGGAAAACTACCTTTCTTCTCTGACTTCATCGAACCGGTTCATTCAACTGGGTTTAGTCCTCAGCTTAGACGATGGCTGGAAGAAGCCGTCGGATATCAAGATACTCAAAGGTTGAACGAGCGGGCCTTACCGTTGGTGTATCGATTCAGTTGGCCAATCAAAAAGGGTAAAGAATTAATCGTCGGAGTGCTCTGGTCGAGCAGTGACTCCGTGGGGCGCTGGTTTCCCTTTTGTTTATTCACTGAAATCCCCACCAAGAAGTTGGGGCTCCAATCGGTTGAAGACTTTCCCACCGTCCTTGCCCCAATCTGGGATGAGCTCCAATCTTTAGCTGTGAGCCCTCAAGGTAAGCTCTGGACGGAATGCACTACCGAAGATGCTTCACAGGCCGAAGTACAAAAGAAACTTCTCGATCACAAACTGATCATTCCGAAATCAGAAGACACCTTAAGAGTTTTAGAAGAAGCTCTTCAAGCTCACAGTGCGTTAGATTTTTTAGAACGTCTGTTTACCGCATCCTTTTGGGTTTTTTACCCGCGAGCGGCCTGGGGCCTGGTAGATGTCGGACGGAGCCTAGGCGAAGTTGATAACGCTGCGGTTGGAGTTAGGTTACCTGCTTCTGAATCAGTAAGTGGAATTGTGCAAGCAGGCTTTTGGTTGCGCTCTTTGAAAAAGCTAAGTGGAGATCGCCTCGATCGCTTGCCGACGATGTTTCTTCCCCTGAGAAGTGAATCAGAACGAGGGGTGTTGCTTCTTTTTCGAGACCCTTTACCGCACGACCTTCAAGTCTTGTTCGGTGATTTGGGAGGTCACGATTACCTCGCCGACTTCAGACGACTCGAAGTTCCCTCTGTCGAACCTCAAGGTTTGGAAGACTTTGTCGAACTCTTACAGAAAAAAGTCGCGCGAGAAATCACTGCTCTCGATCTGGCTTCCCTCGATCTGGGAGAGCTGAGGCGAGCCGCTGAGGCTTAGTTAGTTCAAGGTCACTGAGTTTCGTAAGTAAACTTGATGTTTGCGAAGCGAATTTCATCCCCGGATACGATCGGCACTGCTTTAGTGATACGTTCTCCATTGACGAACGTTCCATTCAAGGATCCCATATCTTGGATGGTGGATTGTACCTCCCCGTTCGCAGTCACTAAGATGTCGATTTGAGCGTGCCTCCTCGAGACCCCACGGTTTTCTTGTTTGAGAAGATGAAGATCACCCTCGATCAATGTTCCGATTTGATTTTGTCCCGTCTTAAGCTTGTGGATCCTTCCTGAGTCGGGAGGAGAGGTCCGAACTAAAACGGCGGGCGGGAGATCGGTTTTAAATGTTGAAGCTTCTTCCTTGGGGGGTTGAGCTTCCGGAGCGCTCAAGTCATCCATAAAGAAGGTTCCCCCAAAATCAGCTGGTTGTTCTTCCGTTCCTTCTTCCCGAGGAGCGTCTTTAGCGGGAGCTAAGGGATCAGGAATGATATCGTCTGAAGAATTTTTTGAATCTTCCCCAAGGAAATTGAATGTGCTGTTAGCGTGTGGAGGTAAAGCAGCTTCTTTGGGGGATGTCTCTTCAGGAATGGGCTCTTTTTCGGATTGAGCGTCTAATTGAGGAAGAGATGGTTCAGGCGGAGAGGATTGAGGAGGAGCAACCTCGGGAGCCGGGGCTTGAGTAAAAGGTTGAGGTGCGCTTTCACTGGGAGAGGAGCCAAGGAAATCAAAAATCGAATCGCTACCAATCACCGGTTCATCGTCGGGTTGAGGCGATTCAGTTATGGGTTGCAGCGGAGGTGCGATGGGTGTTTTTTCTTCTGGGATAGTTGAAGGACCGACGGCTGAGCTTTCTTCGGCCGCGGTTTGAAGGCTCTTCGGGACGGGAGTTGGCAGAGCTTGAGCCACTTCTTCACTTCTTTCCCCCGATGAAGAAAAGTGAATGATCCTGCTATCTTCGGGAGTTCCCCAAACTGAAGATGGATAAGGGATCTCGAGGAAATAATTGACCGCTCCACATTGGGGACAAACCCGTACTGAGCCAATTTTGGTTCCGCATTGAGTGCAGAATTTTGCTTTTTGTGTGTTTTCGGTGGAGTCGACCATCGTTGTCGTTTTGATTCGGCCTAAAGCTCTTGTTAATGGCTAAGGATTAATTGTATCCGATCCCTCGCTAAAGCTTCGGGCTTGGCAGGTTAATCGCCCTGAAAAGGTAGTTTCGTACACTTAAAGAGGAAGTCGCTTTGGAGTCAACTAACCGCTTCAGTAAAATCAAAAAGCCCACCAAGCCCGAAGCTTTAGCGAGGGATAGAACGCTGTTTAACAATACTTATAGTTATTGCATCGGATTTCCGGATATTTCACTGAAGAAATAAACTCCTAAACCCTTAGTATAAAAACTATTAAAAGCTCTCAATCAAAAGGGTGGGAGCTAGAATATCAGTAGTGTAGAATACAAGGCTTGGGAGAGGTTAAGGAATTTAGTAAGAATTCTATCATCTTGAGTTTCAAAGATTAAGCTGTGGGTTGATTCGGCAGCAAGCTGCTTCGTTAGATTTTAATCCAAGGATTTCACATGAGTTTTGAGCCTGAAAAAACGATCGTCCTCCTGGCGAAAGCCAAAGAAGGTGACCATCTGGCTCGCGATGAACTCTATCGAAGAATCGTTCCTCGCTTGGAACGATTTGCTCACGGACGCGTACCCGTATCTTTAAGACGATTTGCTGACACTCAAGATCTGGTGCAAGAGACAGTGTTGAAGTCTTTAGATCACATCGAAAGATTTGATCCAAAGCACGAAGGGGCCTTCATGGGCTATTTGGGAAAGATTATCATCAATCGTATCCGTGATCTCGCTCGGAAGCCTAAAAGAGAAACTCCCTACGAAGAAGAATTTGCTCCCTCCAGTAAAGACCCCTCTCCGGTGGAACAAGCGGTGGGGTCAGAAGCGTTTTCCCAATATCAGGAAGCCTTACAAACGCTCGGAGAAGATCAGAGATTAGCAGTTTTTCTTCACGTTGAGATGAACTATTCACTTCAAGAACTTTCTGAAGCTTTGGGAAGAAGTTCAGAAGCAGCAAGAAAAGTTCTCTTTAGAGGTCTAAAGAATTTATCTCAAAAGATGAAGGCAGAATGAGAAGGGTTCGATCTCCCTCTCAAAGAAAAGAAGCAGTAACAAACTAAATCATTTTGGATTGTGAGCCCGTGACGGATTCAAACTCTGAAAACAAAGAACAAGCCGCCGATAATTATTACGACAGTTTCATCGACGCACAAAATGTCGATTGGGAAGAAGCTATCGTCAATGACCCTCGATCACGAGATGATTTGAATTTTCTGTCGACGATCAACAAAATTAAGACGGCCTACAAAGAGAATCCGGTCCAGGAATTAGAAGACCTCAAAGCACAATTACCCCCCTTGTCGGGGAGCTCCGGTGATTTGGGCGGCAGCTTTCCCAGTGTCAAAGGCTATGAAATTGAAGAAGAGATCGGTCGCGGGGGATTCGCCACGATCTATCGAGCACGAGACATCAAAGCGGGGAGAAAAGTTGCACTTAAAATTTTACGTAACCGCCATGAATTAACGCCTGCGGCATTAGCAAGATTCCTCCGGGAAGCGCATGCTTTAGCCGCTCTTCGCCATGACAACATCGTCCACATCTACCACGTCATCGATGAAGATGAAGTTTTGGGCCTCAGTATGGAGTTTATCGATGGGGATAATCTCAACGATTATTTAACGGACAATGGCCCGATGGAAGCCAGAGGAGTAGCACAAATTGGGGCGGATCTTTGCCGCGCACTCACGGAGGTTCATAAAGCCGGATACATCCATAGAGACATTAAAACCGAAAATGTGATGCGCGATCGATCGGGCCGAATTGTGCTGATGGATTTTGGGTTAACTCGCTCGACCAATCCAGATTCTCGGGTGACGGAAACTGGAGTGCTCGTCGGTACTCCCCTGACCATGGCCCCTGAACAGTATGAGTTTAAGGATGTGGACGCCCGAACGGATGTCTATGCTCTCGGTTGTCTTTTGTATCGACTCTCAACGGGCAATCATGTGGTCGAAGGAAAATCGATGGAGGAGCTTCGCCGCAAGGTGCTCTCTGGGGATATCCCTCCCATTTCAGATACTCAGCCCGGTTATCCTGTCTCTTTGACGAAAATAATTTCAAAGGCGATGTCGGTTAAACCCGCTAAGAGATATCCATCAACTCGCGAGTTCGAAAAGGCATTGACCAGTTGGATTCAAGCCCACGATCCTTCCCAAGCTCCAAAAGCCGATGGTGAGAGTTCAGAGGCTTCACCATCGCTTTCGATCGTCTTTATTCTCGGGGGGATTTTGATCGTTCTGGTGGCGATCCTGATCTTTTTGATTTACCTCGCGACTCGGTAGCTCATTTTCTCCTCAGGATAAGAGAGCAATTTTTTGAATAATATTTCTATTTGATGGGTCTACCGATTTAGAACTAAGGGGCCCCTGGAGATGCCTTGAAAGAGTTTGGTGACGGACCTGAAACTTTTCTTTCAATTCAAATAAAAGTCGAACTCCACTTATTATAATTTCGTTTGATGATGAGGACAGTGATAATGAAGCCTATGAAATTCAATCAAGCCCTATTTTCCATCGTTGGAATCGGATTTTTAATGCTGGCAGTGAGTTGTGAATTCCATGTGACCCATCGACATGAAGGGCCCGGACAACGCCCTCGGCACTCGGGAATTATCGCTGAAATCGATGCTGCAGCGAAGTTAACCTTCAGCAATGAAAGACTCGCTCATTTGATTCGAATCACTCGAAGAAGCAACTTTCACGAACCCGAACAAATTTACCTGCTCGATAAATCAGCTAAAATTCTCTCTTTTTCCCACGATAGAAATTCGCTCGTTCACGCTGTGATTCGTTGCCCTAATTTTACAGAAGGAACGGCTGCCTACATCGCAAGGAATATCGAGCGGTTGGGAGGAACTTTCAGTTCAGATCGAAGCAGTATCCTCGCAGCCATCGATCAAAGAATTCGCCAATTGGAACATGAGACTGAAAAATCTACCTTCAAGGAAGAAGAAGCTCACGATCATGATGCTCCTACAAACCTATAGTTTGAGTTAATCGATTTATGAAGAGTGCCCTCCATTGCTTAGCCCCATTACTCCTATTTTTAATCTTAAGTAGCGGGTGTCAGGGTGTTGGTAAAGTTTTAGAAAGTCCATTTCCAAAAAGAGCTGATCTTTTCCCTATTCCTAAAGTCTTCGCTTTAGAAAATTTAGAGAGTTTTGATGAATTGATGACTCAGTTTATCGTTGATCAAAACGTTCCCGGGGCTGCGATTGCGGTAGCTTACAAGGGGCGTTTACTCTTTGCTGGTGGTTATGGATGGGCGGAGAAAGATGTTCCTGTCAAGCCGACTTCGCTTTTTCGAATTGCGAGTATTTCAAAACCCATCACAGCGAGTGTTATCTGCAAGTTGGTTGAAGAGGGAAAATTAACTTTAGATCAACCTATTTTAAAGACTGTTCCTAAAGCTTCGAATTTAGATTCATTTGACTCGAGGTGGGAACAAATTACGCTCACTCATCTTATGCAGCACACGGGAGGGTTCGACCGATCAGCATCCTTTGATCCCATGTTTCGTGCTGTTGAGATCGCGAATCATTTTAAGATCAAGCCCCCAGCTCAGCCTCAGCATGTCATCGAGTATATTCAGAATCGCCCCTTAGATTTCACTCCCGGTGAACGCTACGCCTACAGCAATTTTGGTTACTGCATGTTGGGGAGAACCATCGAAAAAATTACCGGCAAGTCTTATTTTCTGGCGATGGATGAACTCTTATTAAAGCCTCTCGGAATTCGTAATATGCACCTTGGGAAATCTCAACTTCAAGATCGTCAAGAAGGTGAGGTGCGTTATTTTGGTGAAGCTAAAAATCCAACCACAGTATTTGGCTCCGAACGAACTCCGACCTATCCCAGTTACGGAACATGGAATCTCGAAGCGATGGATGCTCACGGAGGTTGGATTGCTAACGCAATAGATTTGGTTCGATTCTCTTCCCATTTTGGGCCTCACAGTCAAAGCCCTTATTTAGGCGAGAAATTACACAAAGAAATGTTCAGTCCTCCAAAGGGGAGTGCCGGGCATCTTGAGGATGGAAAGGCTAAAGATGTTTATTACGGTTTAGGCTGGATGGTAAGAAAACAGAAAAATGGATTTAACTTTTGGCACAGCGGTTCATTGGACGGAACATCGACGATCCTCGTCAGCCGTCACGATGGTTGGACGTGGGCCGTTTTATTCAATAAGAGACACGGGAAAGAAACTGTCTTGAGTCGTGCCATCGATTCCCTGGTTCACCGGGCAGCAAACAAAGTAAAAGTGATTCCAGAGGGAGATCTCTTTCCTCAATTTGGATATTGAATCTATGAACTCGCCTCAAATCAGAAAAGTTAAAATTGTCTGCTCTCATGATTGTCCCGATGCTTGTTCCATTTGGACGACGGTCATCGATGGAGAGGTGAAAGAGTTCAAAGGAGATCCTGATCATCCTATTACCCAATCGAGCTTGTGTGGAAAAGTTAACGAATATGAACGAGTCGTTAACTCTGAAGACCGATTAGTCACTCCTCTCAAAAGAACAGGTCCTAAAGGTGAAGGAAAGTTTGAGCCCATTTCTTGGGATGAGGCGCTGACTGAGACGGCTGAACGCATTCAAAAGATCCTTGATGATTTTGGTTCTAGGTCGCTCCTTCAATATTATTACGCCGGGAACATGGGCTTGGTTCAACGATTCTGTGGGGATGCTTTATTCAATCGATTGAATGCCACTCAATTGAACCAAAACATTTGCTATTACGGGGCCGATGCGGGTTACCAGTCGGTTGTTGGTAGTGGGTACGGTATCGACATGGAAGATGTGAAGCATTCAGACGTCATCATCATTTGGGGTTGCAATGTGGTGACGACCCAGATGCATCTTTTAGATTTTATTCGTCAGGCTAAAAAGACTGAAGGTGGGGCTGAGCTGATCGTCATCGACCCTTACTTAAATCGTACGGCAAAAAAGGCGGATCAGTTTGTAAAAATCAAGCCAGGAACGGATGCAGTACTGGCATTTGCTCTCGCTCATGAAATCGACCGTCTTGGAATGAACGATCAATCGTTTATCGATGCTTGGACGGTAGGATATGGTGAATTTAAGAAAGAAACTCTCGATCGATATCCTCCAGAAGTCGCTGAAGAGATAACGGGAATCCCTCAAGAAACCATCAAAGACCTCGCTCTTAAAATTGCAAAGGCGAAAGCTCCAGTTGCGAAAGTCGGTATCGGCTTAGGAAGGAATTCCAACGGAGCGGCTGGAGTTAGAGCCATCTGCTGCCTGATGGGCGTCGTAGGATCCTATCACAAGCTGGGTGGGGGAGTTCTCTACGACAGTGGTTGTGAATTTCGATTAGACCTCAACCCGATCAAACATTTGGATTGGAGGACGCGATTTGATGATGAGCCCGTCTTGATGACGGATCTCCATGAGGTCTTGAGCGAAGATTACAACCCCAGTATCAAGTTTTTATACGTCCATGGGTGCAACCCAGCAGCGACAAACCCAGAACAAAAACGTCTTCTTGAGTCTTTAAGTCGTGAAGATTTATTCACCGTTGTTCATGAACGATTTTTTACGGATACCTGTAATTATGCTGATATCGTTCTCCCTGCGCCGACATTTGCTGAGGTGGATGATCTTTATAAAAGTTATGGCCATCTCTACCTTCAAATGTCAAAAAAAGCGATTGAGCCCCGCGGCGAGTCGAGGTCGAATTTAGACGTGATTCAAGCTCTCGGTAAAAAGCTGGGCTTCGACGATTCTTGGTTCGATGCTTCGGTCGAAGAAATCGTTACAGAAGTTATCGAATCGACCGATGATCCCAACTTTGAACATATCCAAGTTGAAGATGTACTGAATTGTGAAACTCTACGATTAAATATTCCCCGAGAAACTCCTGGGTTTAAGGATGGTTTTAAAACGAGATCAAAGAAGCTCGAATTTGTTTCCCAGGATACAAGCCTATTTGAAGGTATGCCTTCCATTCCGACCTACAATGGTGATGTCTTTGGGAGGGGACAAGATCAATACCCATTTAAGCTCATTACTCCTCCTGCCCATATGTTCTTAAATTCATCGTTTGGGTCTGATCCTAAATCTGTGAAGCGTGAAAAACTTGAACCCAAAGCCATGATTCACCCTCAGGATGCTAAAGAATTGAATATTAATGATCAGCAGGAAATCGAACTCTACAATGATCTAGGATCCATTGAAATTATTGCGAAGGTCACTGAAGATACCCAGCCTAGTGTTATCATCGCCGAAGGCACTTGGTGGCCTTCACATGGCATCGGTAAAAAGGGGATCAATCAACTCACGAGTTCCCGTCTAACTGATTTTGGGAAAGGTTCAACCTTTCACGATAACAGAGTCGCAGTTAGAGCCGTCATCAAATAAAATGCTCGTTCAATGTGTTTTTTAAGTTGAATAAAGGTCGTTCCGACAATTATTCAACCGACCTGGCAATTCTTCCCTATGTTTTTGGCATAGCCCCTTTTGGGGCTGCGGCCTTCACTCCGCGAGCGTAAACTCTACAAGCCTACGCTCGCGGCCGAGTTGGTCCCAACTCGGCTTTGTCCTTAATAGCATATCTAAGATCCTTTGGGTTTCCCGTGAACGATCAAGCTGAATCCCTCGCTGAACAAGTCGATAAGCTCGAGCACTCCATCCGGTATCACCGTCAGCTCTACTACAATCAGCAACCTGAAATTAGTGATGAAGAATTCGATACTCTCGTAGAGCAATTGCAGGAGCTCGCGCCTGAAAGCGAGGTTCTCGCTGAGGTTGGTGCTCCATTGATCGAGGGAGTGGGTTTACCCACTAAGGAACATAAGATTCCGATGGGATCCTTAGACAAAGTACCTGAGGATCGATTGGACGCCTGGGCTGAGAAAACGGGTCCTCTCTTTTTAGTTCAAGAAAAGTTGGATGGGATCAGTTTAGAGCTCGAATACGAAGGCGGGCGATTGGTCGATGCGATTACTCGGGGTGATGGATTCGTGGGGGAAGTCATCACTCATAACGCGATTCATTTTAAAAATGTACTGAAGTCGCTTCCCGAACAGTTCACCGGAAGTCTTCGTGGTGAAGTTATTTTACGCTTGAGTAAATTTAAGAAGCACTTTGAGACTGTGGGATTCGCCAATCCGCGTAATACAGTCAGCGGTACGTCCCGAAAGAAACATGGAGATCGATCTTTAGCTAAACACTTTGAACTCTTCTTCTTTGATGTTGTAGGCGAAGGCCTTCAGTTTGAAACTGAGGCCCAGAAAATGGAGTTCATGCGAAAGAAGCTCAAGGTGGTGGTGGCCGATGGTTTTGAACAGGTGGATCTCGATCGTATTAAAGAGATCTTTCTTGAGTATGCCGGAGATCCAGCCGAAGGCATCCCCGGAAAACGAGCTTCATTAGATTACGAGATCGACGGACTGGTGATTCGGTCGGATTCCATCGCACTTCAAGAAGAGCTGGGAGTTGTCAGCAATCGCCCTCGATTTGCAGCTGCTTATAAATTTGTGAGTGAAGGGAGAGTGACGACCTTAAACGATGTCGATTGGTCTTTAGGAATCGGGGGAAGAGTGACTCCCGTTGCTCGATTAGAGCCCGTAAAAATTGCAGGGGTAACGGTTTCTAATGCCACTTTACACAACCTCGATTATCTCCAAGACCTCGATTTAAAAATTGGGGATCGCGTTTTAGTTGAGCGAAAAGGGGATGTGATTCCACAGGTAGTCAAGGTCATCGAAGAACTCGGGGGTGATCCACCAGAGCCTCCGTTATATTGCCCGGCGTGTGATCAAAAACTAGAAATTGATTCAAAGTACCTTCGATGTGTGAATCCCGATTGTCCCGGAAAAATTTATGGTGACATTAAAAAATGGATCGACGAATTAGAGATCGATTCCATTGGTGAAAAGTGGATTGAAATTTTTATCGACAAAAACCTTATTGAGGACCCTGCTGATCTCTACACCCTCAAAGTGGATGATCTCATTCCATTAGATCGAATGGGAGAAACTTTAGCTCAAAAGATGATCAGTAACATCGCTGAGAGTGCGAACCCAAGCCTCGATCGATTTTTGGCGGCGTTAAACGTTCAAGAATTTTCAAGATCCCGTGCTCAGATGCTCATCGATGATGGCTTTCGAAAGCTCGAAGATATTCAAAAGGCTAAGGTCGCTGACTTGGCCGCCGTTAAGGGTTTCGCCGAAATTTTGGCAGAAAAGGTAGTTCAAGGAATTGAAGGCCGAAAAGATCGTATCGAAAAATTACTCTCAGTGGGAGTCACGATCGTCGACCCTCCCCCTCCGGCCGAAGGCGACGAAGAAGGTGGGATTTTAGAAGGAAAAACATTTTGTTTTACCGGTTCCGTCAAAGCCATCAATCCTGAAACAGAGAAGCGTTGGACTCGTAAGCAGCTTCAAGATTTAGTTAAAGCCAATGGAGGAAAAGCTCTCTCAGGAGTTTCGGCTGGCTTAAATTACTTAGTGATGGCGGATCCAAATTCCACCTCCAGTAAGGCAAAGAAAGCCCGCGACCTGGGCACAGAGATTTTGTCTGAAGAAGCATTCTTGGAGATGGTGCTGTAGTCCGTATGTAGTAGTCCGCAGGCTCCGCGTGCGGCCCTCCCTGGCAAAGCTACATAATTATAGATTCATACAGACCTTTAAGAGATCATTCGTCCAAGCCTACTTTAGTTTGCACAAATAAACCCCGTATCCATAAATCGCCTCGCGGAACGAGACGACTAAAAGTTACGATTGCTTGAATCGAGGGTAGATAGGACATTGATAGTGTGAACTAAGGAAGGCCGCAGGCGGAGCCTGCGGACTACATTGTGCGGACTACACAAACCCCGCACCCGGCCCCGGGTGACTTAGGAAAAACTTTGCCTTCTCAGCGGCTTCAGGAAATTTTTGTGAGTAGATTTCTTTCCAGCGCTTCAATCCTACTTGAGCTTCACCCGAATTAAATAAAGCCCAAACTGAACCTCCGAAACCCGCCCCGAAGGCGGAGGCACCCGTTGCCCCCACTTGAGTTGCAGCTCGTGCTAAGTAAGCGGTTTCGGGAATTTGGTTCTTTAGAAGTTCCACCGCTCCTTCATGAGACAGATTCGCCACTAAGCTAAAGAGTTGAACATCGAGCTGACCATCGCGAATCCAGTGGGATGGATTAAGGAGTTGCATTTCTGTATAGAAATGTTGAGTCCTCTCTTTTAATCGCCCTCGGTTAAGCTCCGATTTGAAGTAAGAATTTAATGTTTTTCTTGAGCTTGAATCTTGAATACGAATCTCTTCAAGTTGTTTAACCTTTAGTGAAGAATGCTCATTCCAAAGTTGAACGGCTCGTTGGGTTAAAAGGGATAACTCGTTATATTTCTCTAAGGCTTCTTGGGTCTTTTCAGCCTGGATCCCACAGGTTGCTAAAGCCAATCGGTAATCTTTGGGTAAACGCACTGACAAGTTTTCTTGGAGAGGCCCGTAGCCAAAATGGTGGAGATGATCAGATTTCCCTTTGAGGATCGCAGTATGATCTTCGCTGCCTCCGAACGTACCAACGCCTCGTTCTCCTTCTAAATCTTTGAATGAACTTCCGTTTTCAATACAAGCTAAGTAAAGAGCTAAGTCGTTTAAGTTGATAATATTCTTAGTAAATTCTGAAGACCGGGGGAGGTCGTTCACTTGAGCGATGGCTAAAAAGATCATGATCATGAGAGCGCTTGAACTGCTCATGCCGGAAGCTTCTGGGAGATCACTTTTAAAGGTGATCTGAACACCGCTCAATTTTTGCTTAAAATTTAAAAGAATCCTTTTGATTACGGTTTGGGGGTAAATGAGCCAACGGGATTCACCCTCGGATTGAATGAGGTTGCCGTTGTTGAGGTCCCAACTCGCCGCGCGATCCGATCCAAGCTCTCGTATTTTCAGTTCGGGTGAGTCACTACGTTGAATTAAAGCGTAAAAACCATTTTCCAAAGCTGAGATCAGAGAGGCCCCTCCTGCGTAGTCGGTGTGCTTTCCTAACCATTCGATTCTTCCGGGAACAAACAAGACCCAGGATTCATCGGGTATTGGATCTTGAAGATGGGATTGATGAAGATCTTCAAAATGTTGAAGGACTTTCGATTGAGAAGGATCACTGAATCCAAAGCCGTTCACGGCAGCCTTGAGTGAGCTCAACGTCAGTTCCTTATGAGGAGAAGCATCGAATAGTTTCAAGGCGGATCAATTGGACTCGTTGGTCGAATCTTCTTCGGGTCTGGAATGGATAAGCTTTTTCAATAGCGCTCGTAAATCACCAAAACCGCCGATCGAAATGACGACGGCCAAAATGGCGAATGACCCGAACGCGAGTAAAAACACAATCCCCCAAAAAGTAGCCCAAGGATTCATGAGGAGGCTCCTTTCTCTTGTTCACGGTTGGGGAAGAGAACACTTAAAGTGACCATCAAAGTTAAGGCTAAGACAGTAGCGGTAATACCAACATGTTCAGAAGAAATCCAATCTGGGAAACCCAATGCTTTTCTCACTTGGCCTAATCCGCAGATGGAGAGTAAGCCACAGAGTAAGGCACCGTAGGCACCTACTCGACTTGCTTGTTTCCAATAGAGTCCTAAAACTAAAAGGGCGAACGCTCCGGTGAAATAGATGGCGCCAGTGATGGCCATATAATCCCAAAGATCATCTCCTAGGGGATACCAGAGGCTCCAAACCAAAAGGAAAATTCCGATGGTGAATATAAATGTTCGTGAAAGAGTTAAACGAGCTTTTGTAGAGAGGGATTTTCCTTTAAAGGTTTGAACACAGGGATGAGCGACATCTTCAGAAAGCACCGAAGCCCAACAGAGAAGGTAGCTGTCATGGGTCGACATAAAAGCAGCTAACATTCCGCTTCCGATGAGTCCCAGCAAACCTACGGGTAAGATTTGGCTGAGAAAGACCGGCATCGCCTTCATCGTGAAATCTTTGGCTTCTTGAGACGTTGCTGGCTCCCCTCCTGGGAAGAGAGCCTCTTTGACTTCGGGATGTTGACAGAGCCAAACCAAAGCACAGATACCTAAGAACTGAGGTACTAAGAAACGAATCATGAACCCGATCGAAGAAAACATGTAAAGCTTTCTCACGACTTGAGTACTTTCGGCTGCACAAGCTCTCATGACGGAGGTTTGCCACACAGCGCAGGAAACCAAACCGGCAGTGAACACCATCCAAACGATGTACGAGGGTCCAAAGCCATCGGTATCGAGGGGATTGAATCCTTTTTCGCCGTGGATGGATTGAACTCCCTCAACCATCCCTGTCCAGCCCACTTCGTTGAAGGCGAGGATCACAGCGATGATCATGCCGATCGATAGTACGACAAATTGAATGTAATCGGTGATCACGACTGAAACCATGCCTCCCAAGATGGTGTAAAACAAAACCAAGAGGATGAGGGCGGTCATGATGTATTTAATTGTGTCGGGGTTATCCAATCCGGTTAAGCCGGAAATAAAGAGTGCTCCGGCTTTGAGAAACATCCCCATATTAAGGATCCCCGCGAGAGCTAAAATTAAGCCCCCAAAGACTCGAACATCTTTTCCGTATCGTTTTTCGTAGAACTCCGGAATGGTCTTCACTCTTAGCTTTCTTAGAGGAACGACAATAAATCCGGTGAAGCCTACGATGAGGGTGACGATTCCGGCAATCAATCCGATATGAAACGCCGCGAAGCCGCCCGTGAATCCTTTTTGGGCGGCGAACATCACTGTCACCAAACCTAATTCACTTCCCACCATGGTGGCGATGCTCAAGAACGATTTGAGAGAGCGGCCTGCGACCAAGTAATCCGTCATGTTGTGGATGGCGCGGTTGGCCCAAATGCCGATAAGGACCGTCAGGCTGATATAAATCGCCACGATCACCCAATCGATCGCTGAGAAATTTGAAACGAAATTAAAGTCCATAAAAACGTCAGCTTTCAGATGCCATTCAGCCGTGTGACTTAAACCCAAACATGAATTAGCGGAGCATTGTACTCAAGGCTGAATTTAGAAACCAAATTCAAATTTATAAGTATCTATAAATTAAGGCGATATAGGGGTTACAAAGGCTTTACAAGCCTTTGCCGGTGAAGGGGGTACAGTTTCTATAGAGGCAATTTAGATTCTTACTTTAAAACCCAACTAAAGGCTGAACGTCATGAAGCGCCCGACACTCCTGCTCTTTTCCATGGTTTTTCTCCTTGGAGCTCAAGCTTCACTGGAAGCTCAAGCTCAGAGTTCTTTCAATCACTACGCGATCTCTCAAACTCGAGTGATCCATACCAACTTGAATCGGGCTCCTCGTCGTTGGCCGGGTCCCGAAGTGATCGTCGAAAAGATTAAAGCGAACATTTCTATCGATGCTCATGTAGCGGTGACCCAACTGACTTATGACCTCAAGAATCCCTCTCCTCGACAAATTAATGCAGAGCTTCTCATCCCTGTTCCCGATGGAAGTGTCTTAAGGGGATTTACCTTCCAGGGCAATTCGAAGGAAGTGGAATTTAAGATTCTGCCAGTTCAAGAAGCTCGACAAATTTATGATCGCATCGTCGCTGCATCTAATGATCCCGCTCTTCTTGAGTTCGTAGGTCTCAATCTGCTTAAAAGTAGTGTCTTTCCGGTTGCCGCTAATGGAACTCAAAAGGTGCAAGTGACCTACGAGCAACTTTTAACTAAGAATGGAAATCGAGTGGATTACATTCTGCCAAGAAGTGAATCCATCGATTATCGAGTGCCCTGGGAAATCAGTTTGAGCGTTAAGTCTCCCGAGTCGATCTCAACTTCATATTCTCCGAGTCACAATATTGAAACTCGAGTCATCGATCCGAAGAAGCTCCACGTTCGCCTCAACAAAAATGGAAAAATCCAACCGGGTTCTTTTCGTTTTTCTTACTTATTAGAAGAGGGAGACATCACCGCTTCTCTCCTCGCCTATCCCGATCCTAAAGTGGGAGGCGGTTACTTTCTTCTTATGGCGGGATTGCCCACAGAGATTGAGGGTTTAAAAAAGAAGAAACTTAAACGAGAAGTGACTTTAGTCTTAGATCGCTCCGGAAGTATGAGCGGTGAAAAAATTGACCAAGTGAAGTCGGCAGCTCTACAAGTGATCAGCGGACTGGATGAAGGTGAAGCCTTTAATCTGTTGGTCTATAACGAATCGGTGGATGTGTTTTCCAGTGAGTCGGTATTCAAAAACAAGGAAACGACCCTTCGAGCACAAAAGTACTTAGAAACCATCTCCGCTCGTGGGGGAACGAATATCCACGATGCTTTAGTTGAAGCCTTGAGAAGAAAGCCTCGTGAAGATGTGCTTCCGATCGTCCTCTTTTTAACGGATGGATTACCCACTATCGGGCAAACGCGGGAAGATCTTATCCGAGAACTTGCCAGCAAGCACAATCCGTTTAAAAGACGAATTTTTACCTTCGGAGTGGGTTCCGACGTCAACACTCCTCTTCTTGAAGCTCTCGCCTATAAATCGAGAGGAGTGACGACGTTTGTTGCTCCTCACGAAGATGTAGAGCTCAAGGTTGCGGATGTTTTCCGACGTCTCGCAGGGCCGATTTTTAGTGAACCTCAATTGGAGCTCGTTGACGCTCAAGGGAAGCCAGCGCTCCATCGAGTACGTGACCTCATTCCGGGAGATATCCCCGATTTATTCAAAGGGGATCAACTGATCGTCTTGGGTAAGTATTTAGAGGATAAGCCTCTGTCCTTCCGCGTAAAAGGAAACTTTTTAGGGGAGGAACGAAGCTATCAATTCACATTCTCCTTAGATCAATCGAGTACGAAGAATGCCTTTGTTCCTCGTCTTTGGGCAAGTCGAAAGATCGGTATGCTCGAAGATGCGATTCGTCACTCGACGACGATCACGGGACTCGCCAACTTCAATCATCAAAACAATCCCACCTTAACCGACCCTCGTTTGAAGGAAATTATCGACGAGATCGTCAAGCTCTCTACTGAGTTTGGAATTCTGAGTGAATACACCGCGTTTTTTGCTCAAGAAGGAACGGACCTCACTAAAAAGGATCTCGTCCTCGCTGAAGTCGGAGGTAACTTTCTCAGGCGGTCGATCTCTTGTCGGTCGGGATTAGGTTCTTGGAACCAAGACATCAATCGGCAGCGGGTTAAATCTCAAAAAGTGCTCAACTTCGGGAACAACTATATCAATTCGAAGTTGAAAGAGGTTGAGATCGTTAGCGTTCAGCAAATCTGTGATCGCGCCTTCTTTAAGCGCGGTAATCGTTGGGTCGACAGCCGGTTGGTCAATGATCCTAAAAAAGATATGAACGCTCGTATCGTCGATATTGGTTCGGTGGCTTACGCTGCCTTGATCAGTCAGTTAGCTGAACAAGGTCGTCAAGGATGTTTGTCTCTCTCGGGTGATATCTTCCTCATGGTAGGTAGTGAGAGAGTCTTGATTCGTGGATCAAAAGCTGAAATTAAGAAGCCAGCCCCCGATCAACAAGAATCTTCAGCACCCTCGTCAGCTTCACCATCAAGCTCCATCCAAAAACAACATTGATCGTTTTATAAACTTTTTGAAAGGACCTCCCATGAAAATTTTTAACTCTCTCGCCTTCATACTTGTCTGCGTATTCTTTGTCTCCATCGTTACGAGTGAAGAGAAATCCGTGGAACAAGCTCCCGTTAAGAAAGTAGATAAAGATTCTAAGGCCGTTAACAAAATTAAACCCTTAGTACAGTTAGCATTGCTGTTGGATACCAGTGGGAGTATGTCCGGCCTCATCGATCAAGCTAAAGGTGAGCTTTGGAAGATCGTGAACGAATTTGCTTTTAGTGAACAAGAAGGGGAGCGTCCTCAAGTACAAGTAGCTCTTTACGAATATGGTAAGAGTTCGATTCCTCAGGAGCAAGGCTACTTGCGTCAAATCGCTCCCTTGACCGATGACTTAGATCGAATTTCTGAAGAGCTCTTCAAGCTCACGACCAATGGTGGAAGTGAATACTGCGGTCAAGTGATTCAAGCGGCCGCACGAGAACTTAAGTGGAGTGAAAGTCCGAAAGCTCTAAAGACGATTTTTATCGCCGGGAATGAGCCCTTTACCCAAGGCACTGTCAACTATGTCGATGCTTGTCGCGAAGCGATTCAAAAGGGGGTTACCGTCAATACCATTTACTGTGGTCCTGAAGCTGAAGGTGTCAGTACCAATTGGAAAGATGGATCAGTTTTAGCAGATGGTGGATTTCTTTCGATCAATCATAACCAGAAGGTGGCTCATGTTCCCTCGCCCTTTGACAAAGAGATTACTGAACTTGGAGTCAGCTTAAATAAAACTTATGTTCCTTATGGTTCTTTAGGAGCAAAAAACAGTTTGCGTCAATCTGTGCAAGATTCAAACTCCATCAATAACAGCAGTGGATCAGCCGTCAGCCGAGCCGCCTGTAAGGCCTCTTTTCTTTACAAGAACTCATCCTGGGACCTCGTGGATGCTCTTAATGAAAAAGTTATCGATCTCAAAGATTTCGATATGAAAAAACTTCCCAAAGAACTCCAAAAGATGACCAAGGAGGAATTGAAGGTTTATTTGAAAAAGAAAGAAAAAGAGAGAGGCACGATTCAAAAGAAGATTCATGACTTGAATCAAAAGCGTGAAGTATTCGTCAAAAAGGAACTTGTCAAACAAGGAAAACCCACTGGGAACACCTTGGATGTCGCAGTTTTAGAGTGTTTAAAGCAACAAGGTGAGAAGAAAAATTTTAAATTCATTAAAAAGAATTTAAATAAGGCTAAGGAGTGTGAAGAATTAAGTGAAAAGAAAAAGTTCATTGAGGCTGTTCCGTCAAACCAGATTCCACCGAAGCAAAAATTGAAGGAACAAGGGCCAGTTAGTAGTTCTTCACAGAGTTCTACTAAGAAATTAACCAATGCTGTAGTAAAGAGTGCCATCTCTCTGACTAAGGTTAAGACTCAAATAAAAGCTACGGCCAAAGCAAAGGCTGAGGCCAAGAAAAAAGCTATCAAACAAGTACAAAACTCTTCTTCAGTAAAAAAAGAAACTTCTAAGAAAACAACAGAAGCAAAAGTACAAAAAGAAAGCAAAGCTTCCTCAAGTGATAAAGTAGAAAAAACGAAGACTAAAGAGAAGGTCGAGAAGACTGAAAAGTCGAATTCTTCAAGCCAGTCTTCCTCTATTGAATCTCAACCCTCGGTTTCGAAAGGCTCTTTTGATGCAAGATCGTTCAATTTTAGTTGTTGAAGATGATCCTGCGATCCGTCAAGGAATCCTCGATGCCTTAGAGTTCGAGGGTTTCTTGACGAGTTACTCCGATGATGGAGACAAGGGGCTCGAGCTCGCACTTACCAGTGAATGCGACCTCGTGCTCCTTGATCTCGTTTTACCGAATCGGAGTGGCATCGAGATTCTCAAGGAAATCAGAAAACAAAGACCAACATTACCGGTCATTATTCTCTCGGCTTTGGGAGAAGAGACCCAAAGAGTACAGGGGCTTCGTTTGGGAGCCGATGACTATATCGTCAAGCCGTTTAGCTTGCAGGAATTACTAGCCAGAATTGAAGCCGTACTTCGAAGGACCCCTGAAAGACCCAACGACATCGCGAAGATTACCATCCCGAATGGTGAAGTGGATCTCGAACGCTGTGAAGTACGGTTTGAAGATGGTGAGCGAACCGAACTCTCTGAACGAGAGATTGAGCTTCTGATTTATTTAGCTAGAAACTCAGGGCGGGCGATTTCTCGGCAAGAACTTCTCACGCGCATTTGGCGGGTGAATCCGGATCGAGTTGAAACTAGAACGATCGACATGCACATCGCAAGATTAAGAGAAAAACTGAGAGACTCTACCAGCCCGCAAAAGATTCTTTTGACGGTCCGCGGGAAGGGTTACATGATTTCTCACCTGGAGGAAGCATCATGAACACTCCGTGGAGAGTCTGGTCACTCTTTATTCTCTCAGTTTTGTTAGTGGGGGCCGCGATGGCTTGGGTTTCTTCGATGGCACTTCAACTCGAAGGCGCTACGGCAGAAATCACGGCTAAGGCCGATCACGAAGAAAAGATTCGTTTGTCGCTATGGCGATTAGATTCTACGATCGCTCCCATTATCGTAGAAGAGAGCTCTAGACCCTTCTTTATTTACCAATCGTTCTATCTGACCAACCGAGCTTACAACCGTCTATTCAGTGAGATTAAGCCGGGTCAAGTGGTCGTTCCTTCTCCACTTCTCACCTTTACACCCGAGAATATTCATATTCACTTTCAAATGGATCCTGAAGGGAAGATCACTTCCCCGCAGGTTCCGGTGGGAACAATGCGGGATCGAGCCGAACAAGATTACGTCAAGAAACCTCAAATTGATAAGGCCAACTACAAGCTTCAAAAGCTGAAGAGTTTCCTGACTCGAGAAAATATTCTGGCCGCTATTCCTGAAGCCAGAAATCAGCGTGAGATGCAAGCTGAAGGGGTGAGTGGAGCATGGACAGCAGATGAACTTCCAACTGATTATCAATTTAAAAAGAAAATTGCCTCGAACTCTTCTAGGCCATCATCTTCTACTCAATCAAAATCATTAAAGAAGCCAGGTAATTTCTCTTCTTCTTTTGAAGCCGTCAAGCAAACGGCCAGGGGCTCTCAAGAGTTTAATGCTCGCCGTAGAGCCGTCAACCGAATCGCGAATCAACAAGCTGAAGCTTTCGGTCACAACATGATGTTCTGCAGGGACTTTATCCCTGAGGAAAGTTTTATCGAAAATGCCATGTTACCCATTTGGGTGGGAGAAGAATTGATCTTAGCCCGAAGGGTCAATATGGTAGGTAAAGATTACATTCAAGGATGTTGGATCGATTGGAGGCATCTCGAAAAAGAACTCCTTCATGAGACGACCAGTCTTCTACCCAGTTGTTCTTTGAAGCCCGTTTTTGATATGGAGGGAGAGCTCCCGGCTCGGATGTTAGCTTCGCTTCCTATTGAATTTAAAGCTGGAGCGATGCCCGAGTATAAAGTTGAACCTTTGTGGTCCGTGCGGATCCCCTTAGGAGTCGCCTGGGCTTGTGGTGGAATTGCCGTGATCGCGGTGGCACTACTACTGGCGGGAGTGGTTCAATTATCAGAAAGGCGAGCAACGTTTGTTTCGGCGGTGACTCATGAGCTGAGAACGCCCTTAACAACTTTTAAAATGTACACTGAAATGCTCCGAAAAGGCATGGTTCGGGATGAAGAGAAGAGAGACAAGTATCTCAGCACTCTTCAAACGGAAGCCGATCGCCTAGGGCACATGGTAGAAAATGTTTTAGCCTTTGCCCGTCTGGAGAAAAACAACGATGCTGATCGCCTGGAAGTGGTTTCCATGGGAGAGTTCTTCGATCGAGTTCAGGATCGATTAGCGAACCGTACCGAGCAAGTTAACTTTTCATTAGAGTTAGGGACTGAAGACCCGGAGCAAGATGCAAAAGCCCGTGAAACTTGTGTTCGTATCGATGCCTCTACGGTCGAACAAATCTTACTGAACCTGGTCGACAACGCCTGCAAGTATTCAGCTAATTCTGAAGACACCAGAATCCATCTGAGTGCTCACGTGGGATCTTCTCAAGTTGAGGTTAAAGTGCGAGACCACGGTCCCGGCTTAAGTGAGGCCATGCTCAAAAAACTTTTTAAGCCTTTCAGTAAATCAGCTCCAGAAGCAGCTCGGTCTGCTCCCGGGGTGGGCCTTGGCTTAGCCCTAAGCCATCGATTAGCTCGAACCATGGGTGGCGACTTAAAGCTCACTCAAAATTCAGAGGACGGGGCGGAGTTTACGCTGTATCTGCCGAGAGCGTAGGCCGCGCAATGTAGTCCACACACGCTGTGTGCGGCCATAGTAGTCGCCCCGCCCCGCGGGGCGGTTCCTAACGACGATCGTATGCCCTTATTATTCCATTGGGCATGGTCGAGTCATGGCTTCAGGTCTTCCCGAACTTTCGTCATGAATTTCTATGCTATAAATCGCTTGTAGTCCGCACGCTCCGCGTGCGGCCCTCCCTGGGAAACTCAATCGATATAGATCAGAACCCCACACCTAAAGGAGTTAACTCGTTCAAGCCCTCTTGAGTTCAATTATCTAAATCCCGAATCTGTAAATCGCCTCGCGGAGCGAGACGACTACTGTCGTTACGATAACTTATAACGAATAAAGATCCAAAGTGAATGGGCTCGGTGAGGAAGGCCGCAGGCGGAGCCTGCGAACTACTTTACATCCCCATAAAACTTCCACGTACTTTTGAACTCTCGGCTCAGGGGCAAGTTCTTAAGTTTTGCGCCGATGAGCTCGATGGGAATGGAGTTTTCCTTAAGAATTGCATCGTGGAAGTCTCTCGCCTTTATTTTTCCCGTTTCAACTAGCTCTTTGTAGAGTGATCGAATTTGCAAGCCGCCCAACATATAAGCAGCTTGATAAAGAGGACTGTAACCACCGATGACGGAACGTCGAACTTCGGCCGTCGCGTTGTTGCGTTCGTGCCCGACTCGTTCGATCAAGAATTCGATGCATTCTTGGGCAGACCAACGTTTCAAATGATAGTTCAAGCTGAAGATGATTCGGGCGCAGCGATGGCGACGCCAAAAGAGCATTCCCACTCGATCTTCAGGTGAACGTTGGAAATTCAAATCCCACAGAAGCATTTCCCAGTAGAGAGCCCAGCCTTCAACCCAGAATGGGGTTCGAAAGAGACCTCTATAGGGCATGTAACGTTCGGTCATAAAGAGTTGCAGATGATGACCAGGGATCAATTCGTGATGAACCGTCGCGCGAGAGAAATGAATATTATTGCCTCTCAAACTCATCAACTTATCAGCGTGTTCCATAGTGTCTGTAGGAAAGGAGACGGTGATGACTTCTCCACCCGTAAAGTAAGGGTTCACTTTTTGTCTTTGAGGAGACATCATCTTGACTCGCCAACTTTGCTTACAGAGTTCAGGGATCGTTAAAAGATCTCGCTCTTCTAAAAAATCGACGGCTTCGTGAGCTAGCTTTTTAATGAGATCAGGTTGTTCACCGGGTTGAACGTGTAAGCCTTTGACGTGATCCATGGCTTTACGCCAATCCTCACCGAAGCCGAGTTCACGGGAAGCACGAAGCATTTCGCGATCACACCAGTCGAATTCTTTCTCAGCGATCTTCACCAATTGAGCGGGGGTGTAGTTGATGAACTCTCGTGAGATTTCTTTAAGTAAGGCCTCTTCCCCCAAGGGTTGACCGATGATGGGGTCTTCTCCATTTTTCTGACCGATGATCTCTTTTCGGATCCAAGAAGCGTAATCTCCTAACTCTTTACTGACTTGTTCGTAGGGCTTTTTTGCCCACCAAGTGAAGAGAGGATCGTAGCCGTTGTAAAAGGAATACCATTCCCAAAGCACTCCCTTCAAGGCATCGACTCTTCGAGCGGCTTGATTTCCAACTACTTTTGAAACTTCTTTGGGCTTGATAGATTCCCGAATCTTCTTAATTTCTTTAACTAAGTTGGAAAGGATGGTCGCAATTTTTTCCCCTTTGATTTCCTCAACCGTTCTTCGATCGGCGCGAAGTTTATAGATAGTACTTTGGAAACTCACTAAGTTAGCAATTTCTTGATCAACTTTGGAATCGAAGAGAGATTGTTCTAACTCACGCCCGATTTGATTCTTCAAAAGGATGTAATCGTTTTGCCCATCGCGGCTTAATTTATCGAAATCAGAAGACTCGAGGGTTTTCATCCACCCCTTGAGAAACTCAACGAATTTTTGCTTTTCTGCACTTGAGCGAGGCCTGGTGTAAAAACGATTGAAGAGCCGTCGATCGGAATGAAATCGGCTGACTAAGTTTTCAAGTTCACTTCTCGCTTGATCGACTTCACCGAAAGTTGGGGGCAAGCCCTTGCTTTCGTTTTGAGCGTGAGTGGTAGTGCAACCTAAAACAATAAGTAAGCTGGCATTGATTAAAAGTAACCAAAAGTGATGACTCAATTTCGTGAGCATGGAGATCTCCAAAATTAGGCGCTGAGCAGTGACTTGTTTTTAGTGAAGTGAGGGAATCGAATTAAATAGTTCGATCTTTAAGTTTATAGATAATTACCCCAATGACGATCAAAGCGATGACTACCAAAATAGCTATTGCCCAGGCTTCACCTTCCATCGCAGCTTGGAAAGTTTTCCGATTCCTCTGGCTTTAGCCGCGAGAGCGAAATTTTTAGAATCCAAGAATGAAGATAAGAATTGAAGCATAATTTTGACCCTCCCTTAATGAATTGAATAGATAAAGGATAGGTATTCGGGAGAGTCGATTCAAGGGGATGGAATCTTAAAGCCTCAACTTAGGCATAAAGATTTTTTGGTAGGAGGCTGCGATGTCCACCAGAGTGGGTAAAAAATAAGTGATTTTCATTTCGGGGAAGGTTGAGTAGAAAATCGCGTCTAACTTCAAATTGAAGATCCGAAAGAGGTAGATTTTGACATTTTGAAATCCAAAAGGCTTCGGAATCGGGGGTTGCTACTTTGGTGATTTCCAGGAGTTGAGGAAGGGTTATTTTTTCTTCAAGGCACGCAGATTGACAGAGAGGTAAATGTCGAATCGCGTGGGCGACTCTCAAAAGTTCTTGTACGTGAAAGTAAGAGCACCCTAGAGTCTCCAAAAGGTAGTGAGCAATATTTTTGAAGCCGAAGTGTTGGTATATTCGGAAGGTTTCAATCCCAAGTAAGATATTGAAAAAATCAGGTAGGCGTTTGGACCCCATCTCCCAGCACCATTGAAGACGTCGGTGAAGGTCTTGCTCATCGAGATGGTGTGAATTCTTCAACTCTTGAATTTTGAGGGAACGGGTTGCTGACCGAGAGTAAGGAAAGCAAGAACCGTAAGCATGGATTGTAGGAGGGAAGTATCCGGAAGGGATTTTCGAGATCATGATTGAGAGAGGATGCTGCTAACAAGAATTCCTATTGAGTGAGTAAGTTCAATCTTAGCAGTCGATAAGAAAATTTCTGGATCCTATTCGATGATCTCTCTAACTGTATGTGTTACTTTGTCTAAGGTTGTGCCTCAATCTTGGGCTCTTTCAAATCATCCTTATTTTTTAGGTAGGGTTCACCTTGCTTCCTATTACTAACGACGCAGTTATTCTTGGCTTTCTTATCGCCATCTTAGCTTTTGTTTTTGTGACGAATGCCTCGACGCATATCTTTTGGCGGCGTTTTTATACTTTCGTGCCGAGCCTTCTTTTGTGCTATTTGCTGCCTTCGCTCTTGACGATGACCGAATTAGTCGATGCAAAGAAATCTAATCTTTACTTTATGGCATCGCGGTATTTGCTTCCCGCGAGTCTCGTTTATTTAACTATCAGTGTTGATTTAAAGGAAATTCTTCGCTTAGGTCCCAAAGCACTAATCATGTTTTTTACGGGTACTGCTGGTGTGTTACTAGGAGGCCCGTTAACTCTCTGGTTCTACCATACTGTGGCCCCAGGATGGATTACTTCTGAAGGATCGCAGGCCACTTGGAGAGGTTTGTCGACAGTGGCTGGAAGTTGGATTGGTGGCGGAGCCAATCAGGCAGCAATGAAGGAAGTTTTTGAAGTGGGTACAGATTTTTTTAGCGCCTTTGTCACTGTGGATATCATCATCGCCAGTTTATGGATGGCCGTGCTGTTGATTTTGGCAAATAAAGCTACTAAGTTTGATAGCCTCTTTCGGGCGGATACCAGCGCAATTCAGGAGGTTAAAGAAAAGATTGAGAAATATCAAAAAGAGGTTATGCGAATTCCAAAAACTCATGACACTTTTACCCTATTGGCTTTTGGGTTTGGAGCAACTGCCATTGCCCATTTCGCTGCAGACGGAATTGTTCCTATCATTGAAACCCACGCCCCTGAGCTAAAAAAATACAGCCTAACTAGCTCGTTCTTCTGGATTGTAATTACGGCAACTACGATTGGACTCGTTTTATCATTTACTCCTGCCCGTAAATTAGAAGGAGTTGGGGCTTCTAGATTTGGTTCCGTGTTCCTCTACATATTAATTGCAACCATTGGATTGAAAGTCAATCTGATGTCTATTTTTGAACATCCTCAACTCTTTGTAATAGGCTTAACCTGGATCTTATTTCATGCAGCATTAATGTTGATCGTTGCCTATCTAATAAGAGCCCCTCTGTTTTTAATGGCTGTCGGGAGTCAAGCGAATGTGGGTGGGGCGGCTTCAGCTCCAATTGTTGCTTCTGTTTTCCATCCGGCCTTAGCTCCAGTCGGAGTCTTGCTCGCAGTATTCGGATACGTCTTAGGGACTTATTGCGCGTGGTTGTGTGGCTTATTGATGAAGTTTGTGTCGGAGTAGTCCGCACGTTCCACGTGCGGCCCTGCCTGGCAACGAAATTGAATTATAGATTTGAGAGTGTCTTAAAGAGATCGCTCGTTCAAGCCGTCTTTAGCTCAAACATACTAAACCCGAAGCTATAAACCGCCTGTAGTCCGCACGTTCCACGTGCGGCCCTCCCTGGCAACGAAATTGAATTATAGATTTGAGAGTGTCCTAAAGAGATCGCTCGTTCAAGCCGTCTTTAGCTCAAACAGATTAACTAGCCCGAAGCGCTAGCGAGGGGTCGGAATGAACATCCTGGCCCCTCGCTAGCGCTTCGGGCTAGTTAAATTGGAGGTCTTAAAAATTCACAGCCTCGGAGCGTGCGGACTACATGGGCGGACTACTTATCCTTAGGTTCCGCTGGCTCTTCGGGTTTAACCACCGGCTTCGGAAGCAAATCCTTAAACCCAGCTTCTTTCACTTTAAAGCCATGTGAAAGATTTACACTTACAGGTTTGTCGCTCTTAGCAGCCTTAGGATCAATTTCAATTGGGATCTCGAAGAGAACACTTCCGATGAAGCAATCGCTTTCACTCTTACAGAAGTAGGCCAAGGCTTCAACCTGTAGAGTGCTTTTACCATTCTTCTGAGCTTTAAAGGGGATCGTAAATTCTTTGTTCCCTTCTAACTTTCCTGAAGCTTGTGGCTCAGCGATGGCAATTGGAGATTGAGTTTGATGCAAGACTTGCCACCGATTTTCGGCGGCCTCGGTATATTTATGATCCTTGGGAAGAGTGATCTTTAACTGAAGGCTTCCAGCCTGTTCAGGAGCAATCTTGATTGCAGGCAGAGAAATTTTTTCGGTTTGAGGGAGATCAGCGAGGCGTCTTGAGCGCGGAGCTTCGGGCCCTAAGGGCTTTGGAATGCCTTCTAACTTCAAAGTGTGAACTTCTTTTCCGTCGAGTTTGAGCCAACGAATTTTGTGGTTGTTGGTGTCGGCGATGTATAAGCGATTAAGTTTCTTTGAATAGGTAAAGCCGGAAGGTTCTGAGAACTGAGCCTGATCGAAGGGACCATCCTTGTAGCCTGATTTACCTGTTCCAACCCACTTCCGAACGGAATTCTTTTTTGGATCGAGTCGTTTTAAGCGGTGATTGTAAGTATCAGCAACCAAGACTTCTTGACTGGCCTCATCCCAAAGTACTCCTAATGCATGCTGGAGGCGAGCGGCTTCTCCAACACCATCGATATCTCCGAATGCGAAGAGGTTTCGGGGCTCCGCATCTACTCCACCTACAATCGTTCGAGATGCCCCAGTTTCTAAGGCGATGGATCGAATGGTGCTGCTTTCACAGTCAGCGATAAAGAGTTCCCCATTTCCGATTGTGAGTCCTGAAGGTTGAGACCATGCTGCCAATTCGGGTTTGGGGTCATTGAGATTAAGCTCTCTCCCCGATCCGCTGTAACGAGAGGTGATGCCCGTTTTAAGTTCGTGTTTCCAGATTTGGTGAGTACCCGCCATTGCGATATAAGCAAACTTATCGTCGAGGACGACATCCCAAGGAGTACTCAAGAGTTGCTCTTTACCTTTTCCTCCTCCGGTGTAATCGCGTCCTTGAGTTCCGTTGCCCGTCAAAGTAACGACCGTTTTAGCTTTTAAATCGACGAGTCTCAAGGCGTGGTTTTCGCTGTCGGTTACGTAAAGCTTATCATCGTGATAGGCGAGGCCTTGAAGGCGATTGAAGGTTGCTTGCTGGTAATTCCCATCCGTAAATCCAATTCGGCCGTTACCGATGGCATCGATAAATTTGCCTTCTAAATTTGTGATAACGATTCGATTGTGGTTCGAATCACTGATGAACAGGCGATCTGTCGCATCATCGATGGCTAACTTGCCGGGAAAGCGAAGTGGGCTCGTGTGAGCCTTTTCACTTTTATGGCGTTCTAAGGCCAAGGGCACGGGATCGTGTCGAAAATCTTTTTCAGGATAATGGGATAAGGCCGCTGCGATACAGGCTTCTAGTACATCTTTTTGTCCTTCACCGGAAACCAGTAACAGCGCATTGCCTTTGGGGCCAACGACCAGTAGGGAAGGCCAACTTCGAACTCCCACTCTTCGCCAAATAAACATTTCATCGTCATTGACGACGGGGTGTTCGATCTCGTAGCGTAAAACTGCTTGACGAATATTTTCGGAGACTTTTTCGTTTTCAAATTTTGCTGAATGGACTCCAACAAACGCGACGGGATAACCGGCGAACTGTTTTTCGAGTGCAAGCAAGTCGGGGAGTATATGAATACAATTGATGCAACAGTAAGTCCAAAAATCGTAGATGACGACTTTGCCTTTGAGTTCTCTCTCTAAGCTGAGGGGAGGAGAGTTGAACCAGTCTTTGTTTTTCGGGAAGTCAGGGATTTTTAAATCTTCAGAAAACTTATCCATTTTCTGAACGTGATCTAGGAGCTTTTGGTATAGGCCCAAGAACGCAGGATCTTTTTTCCGCTTTTGAAACCAGGGAACGTTTTCTAATGACTTGTTGGGCTTGGCTTCCGTTTTTTTCTCATCTTGAGCGGCCGCTCTTTCAGGAAAAATGGCAGAAGAAAAACAACTAAGAGTGAATGCAAAGAGCAATAGGATTCTTAGCGACTGGTTTTTTAACATGAGTTAGCCTTTTTTAGCTTCCTGCTTACGTTGCTTTTTATAATCACTCCACCAACGGTCCCAAACCTTCACGGCCTTGCGTCGTTTTTCTAATGTGTCTGAACCGTAGAATTCAGGATCGAGTCCCGTTAATTCTCGGAGGACCTCCGCGGCGTCGTCTCGAATTTCAGGGCGTTCGTGGCGGGTGCGTTTGATGATGAAAGGAACGGTACTATAGAGCTTTAACGCTACTAAAGTTTGACCGAGTTCTCCCATATCCATCAAGGGGAGATCGACTTCTTTGATCATTTTTACGAGTTCTTTGTACTGATCTTCGTCGCCACCTCGATAGAGTGCTTCTGTCGCCCACACTCGCTCAGTGATTTCTTCGGAGTTTTGAAATTCTCGGAGGATCTCCGCGGCGCGATGGTCTGAAGGGACTCCGGCGGAGCCTAATGCTTTTAATGCCGTCGTTCTCACTTCCGGTTCTTCGTCTTCAAGTAAGACTAAAAGCGCATCTAAACTTCTCTGATCGCCTAACTGAGCCAATGCTTTCGCCACTTGACTTCGTTTTGTCGTCATAGGGTAGTTGTGATAGTCGCAAACCTTCTTGAGGCCCTCTTCATCGGCTTTTCCGAGAACTCTAAGATAAACTTCTGAACCGAGTGAAAACTCTTCGGATCGTTTTTCGAAGAGCTCACCAAGTACTTCTTGTACTTGAGAATTACCCTGAGCGTACTCGAGTAAAATCTGTTCGGCGTTTTCCCAAGAGACGCTACCAGGTATTTCTGCTGACTCTTCGACTTCCCAAAGTGCGTAGTCGACAGCGCGGGGGACTGCGTGAGGTGCTTCGAACCTCTTCATAAACCCGTGCGATTTAATGTAGGTGGGCTTCCATTGATCGAAGGGACGTTTTTTCTCTAAGCTCATGATGGGAATGCCTTCCGAAGAAGCCGTTTTCTTGAAGCAGGGCTTCGGTGAAAAGATTTTTCCGGGTTCTAAAATTTCAATCCGCATCTTTCCCGGCTTAACTTGAAAGGGGCCCTCGATCGGGGGCCGGCCCGATGGATCCGAGAGGAACTTGTATCCCTTCTTTGTGAAGTATCCTCCCCAGCGATCTCGAGCCTTGTCGGGGAGATCGTGGTACACCTCTTTGGGGTTCTCTAAGGATGGAGAAAAATAGAGAATCATATCGTCGACTTTAAAGTCGGGAATGTATGCGGCTTGGATGACTCCTTCATCGAGTTGCTGAATTTCAAGCTCTTCAGAAGCAACTTGATCGGGGCTTTCTTGGGTATCGAGGCTCATAAGACTTGCTCTTATCGGTTTCTATAACACTTGCCACCTCGGAGCGGCGGAAATTTGCTCTGGGACAAGATCAAATGAAGGACGAATTTTTGGAACCTGAGGTAGGGCAGAACGTCTAAAAAGGTAAGACTGACCATTATTTAAGTCCTTCCAAGCCCTGAGTTCTAGCATTGGGACTTGGGTTTTATTTTATCCCATCCCTCGCTAAAGCTTCGGGCTTCCTAGGTTGGAAGCTTGTTGCAGGGCTCAACGAAGAACTCGCAACTCCTCAGGTGAAGCGAACGATTATAGACTGAATTAAGCAGTAAAAAAACTTCCTTCAATGCCTTAAATATGTACGATTTCAGAAGTTTTCTTCGAGAATCGACTTCCCAGAAACAAATCGGACCCTTATTCAAACGGAGCCTGCATGTTCAGACGCTTTATTGCGTGGAGATACCTGAGTTCACGATTTATCACTCTCGCCGCCTTTCTCTTAGTTTCCCTCTCGGTTGCCATCCTATTGATTCTTTTGGCGGTCATGGAGGGTTTTCAGGCTGAAATTATCGATCGAACAAAGGGAACTGCGACCGATTTGAAGGTCGACTCTACGAAATTTGAAGGTCTTGAAGATGCTCCAAAAGTAGTTGAGGTTGTCAATGGGGTCGCTGGAGTCGAAGCGGCTTCGCCCTTTGTGAACACCATGGTGGTCTATGAGGTCGAAAATTTTGAAAAGATTTTCTACGGAAATTTGAATTTACTCGCCCTCGATCTCGACTTGGAAGGTCGCAAGGGCCGCTTAGATGAATACATTCAAAATGTGGTTCAAAATTCTCACAGCTTGAGCCCCGCCCCATCTGCAAATTCCAACACTCAGGAATTAAAAACACCTCCAACCGACACTTATGGCCGCCCGGCCCGAGCTAAAGATTATGTAAGTGATCAGTGGGTTCAGGATGGAATTTGGAAGATGAATAAAAAACGAGCTCTTTCCTTTCCTGGTTTGAAGCTCATTAAAACGACTCCTCCCGAAGATCTATCAGAATTACAGCCGATCCTTTTTGGGGATGAACTTTTTCGAAGCTTACTTTCATCGGGGAGAGGTTGGACGAGTGACTTGTTGATCGGGCAAGTGATGAAGTTGACCACGATCTCACCAGTGACGAATCAGTTGAAGAGTCAACGGTTTCTGTTGGCAGGAACATTCAAGAGCAAAGACGTCGAACAAGACAACTTAACTTTGATTTTGGATCTTGCTACCGCGAAAGATTTTTTAGAGCTTGAGAACTCGGAGACGGGAAAAGAGAGTGTCAGTGGGCTAAGGGTCTTCTTGAAACCCGAAATGGATGCGGATGACGTGAAGCCAAAGCTTGAAGACGCTTTAGCTTCCGCCCAAGTGCCATTTTTTCGCGTTCAGACTTGGCGCGAAGAAAAAGCCAAGATGCTCGGAGCGGTGAAGATGGAGAAAACTCTCATGGGCATCATCCTGGGAGTCATCGTCATCTTTGTAGGCCTGATGGTCTTCATCATCTTAACGGTGCAATTGGTCGAGCGAACTCGGGACCTCGGAGTCTTGCAAGCCGTCGGAGCGACATCCCAGGGCATCATCGGTATTTATATGCGCATCGGATTTTTTATCTGCATCGCCGGTGTGGCACTCGGGGTCATCGTGGGTTACTTGTTTTGCGATAATATCGAAACGATACAGCGCTGGTTGTTTGTCTTGTTCGATTTTGAGCTGTTTCCTCGATCGATCTATTACATCGATACCATTCCAGTTAAGCCGACGCTCTCTGATTTTTTCTCGATCATCGTACCGACCTTAATCGTCAGCTTTTTAGCCAGTTTAACGGCAGCGTGGCGAGCCTCGTTGAAGAATCCGATTCAGGCATTGAAGGCGGAGTAGGTACTACGTTTGATTCATCTTGGATTTTTATATTTCAAAGTGAAGATCCCTCGCTAAAGCTTCGGGCTTGGAGGGTTTGACACTTTAATTGAGGCTTACCGAAGGGCAAAGTGATAATCCTCGTTTCAGGTAATGCTCTGAAGTAAACTCGCGCTTCCCAAGCCCGAAGCTTTAGCGAGGGATCTTTAAAGCTCCTATTGAGTACTTTAAATTCAACCTCGCTCCCGTCCCGGCTCACAGGGTGAGCCGGCTACTCTTGACGGCTACAAAACTTGGCTCAGTTCATCCCGCGTAAACTCCGGAATCGGAGTCCAGTCCTCTCCGTCTTCCCGCCATAAACAGGTTTTATCATCGGTGAGTTGCCCGATGATTTTTGCGGGTAGGTTTAGATTTTGATTGAGAGACTCTTGAAAGCGTTCGGCCTCATCGGGATCTAAGACGAGTAAAAGAGAGCCCGAAGCTAAAAGTCCGTAGGGGTTGATGTCGAAGTGCTGACTGATCGCCAGGGTTTCGGGGAGTATAGGAATCTGATTTTTCTCGATTTGGATTCCCAGGTTGCAAAAAGCACTCAGTTCTCTCAGCGCCGTAGCGATTCCTCCTTCAGTAGGGTCGTGCATCGCGTTTACTAAATATTTAGCTGAAGCCAATAAGGCGGCGTCTTTGATGCAGATTCCTGGTTCATTCATCAAGTTTTCAGCTTGAGCTTGAAATTCTTTGCCCAGAGCTTTGGCGACATCCTTTTTCTTTTCCTTGGCGAGGATAGCCGTTCCTTCAACCGAGATAGATCCCACCAAAATCACAAAATCACCGGCTTGACAGCGGGAAGGATCTACTCGGCGATCTTTCTTTAGGATCCCGATCAATGTGCCTACGGCAACGGGACGGGTAACCGCATCGGTAACCTCGGTGTGACCTCCGATGAGGCTCACTTCAAACTGCTTACAGGCTTCACCTAATGAACTGAACAGTTCTTTGAGTTCTTCTTCAGTTGTTCCTGGGGGAAGAAGGTAGGTGAGGTTCAACCAGCGGGGATAACCACCCGTTGTAACGATGTCATTGATGTTGATCGAGAGCAGGTGGAGCCCTGAAGCGGCTGACACGAATGTGATGGGATCTGAAGAGACCACCAAAAGATCCTCAGTCGACTGCACGATGGCAGCATCTGCGCCTGGCTTAGGACCTTGTAAGACCCAGGGATCATGAAGGACGGCATCGCTCAGGCATTTTTCCAGAAGAGGGGCCGGGAGTTTTCCAATTTGAAGAACGCTGGAGTTGGGTTTCTTTCGACTTGTAGTTTTCTTTTTAGAAGGCTTCTTCCCCGCTCGACTTCGACTGGAATGGGCCTTTTTTTTCATTGTCATAAATAAAAACTACTTCGTTTCTCCTAGTGGAATATCGATCTCAACGACATTGCTTCCTTCGATGTCTACCGTTCGAGCCGAAGGTTGAGTTCCTCGACTTTGGGTCACTAAAACATATCGACCAGGGGGGAGTCCCTTGAGATGGTATTTCCCATTGGAACGAACTCGGTAGCCCTTTTCGATGTGCTTGGTATGCGTGTCCACTCCTCGCGCCACGACGTACGCCCGTTCTGCGGGAGTTCCATCGACGTCGGTGATTGTACCAGAAACCTCCAAGCCTTTTCTCATGACAAAGGTCTGTTCTTGAACGGATCCCAATTGAATGGTCATATTCGGTTGACGTTCTTGAATGTACTCTTCATGGGTGACCGTCACCGAATGAGGTTCACCGTCGAATTGTCCCAATTCAAATCTTCCTTCGGCGTCAGTTTTGGCTTGATCGGAGGTGAACCGTCGCTCGAAATAATCGTTCATGACCTGTTGAGGATCCGCCAGTAGATCTTCCTCTCGCTTCTTGATGACATCCTTATCTTCTTCGGCATCGGCTTGAAGGAGTGGCGGGCCGATGGTGATTCGAGCATCTTTAATCGGCAAGTTGGTTTGGCTGTCGACGACTAAGCCTTGTAATTTTCCGGCCTGAACAAGACTGAAGGGAAGTTCGACTTCAGAGCCTGATTTGAGCTGAAGTTGGGTAGAAGCTTTGGCGTAACCCTCAGCTTTAACTTCGATGCTATATAAGCCTTCAGCCAAGTTTTCACGGAAGAATTGACCCATCGAGTTTCGAACGGGCCGCCAAGCCCGTAAAAACTGCATCGGGCCATCGTCGTTTTCACTGTCAGCACCGCTTAGCGCTTTCACCCTTACCGAGAATTCGATGATGGGTTGGTTCGTCGCTGCATTTGTTACAAAGCCCATAATTTGGGCGGCTTTGAATAACGTCACTTCAATTTGATCTTCTTCATCGGGATAAAGATCGCTGTCTTCCGCCTTGGTGTATCCTTTCTTTTCAACGACGATCGAATAGGCGTCTTGAGGTAAGCCTTGAACTTTAAACTGACCATCAGAATTGCTTGTCGTCATTTTGAAGGCACCACCCAAGAAGCGTTGCGCTTGAAGCATCTCTTCATTGAGGGTTTCATTTTTTAAGATTCGTATTCGTGCTCCGGATAAGGGTTGTCCGTCTTGGTCGTAAACGATGCCTTGGATGGGACCACCGGGATTGAGCGTGATTTCGACTTCCTTGTCGTCGCCCACTTGAAGGGTGAAGTTTTCGGTCCAAGTATCAGCAAAACCGGCGATCTCGGCACTCAAGGTGTAATCTCCGGGTAAGACTTTCCCGTAGTCGAAGGTACCTTCGGGGGTGGTATAAGTTTCACTTCCACCTTTAGGTAAGCCCAACATGCCCATGATCATTTTTTCTTGAAAGCTTTGTTCTCGAGCTTTCCCCAAACGAACTTTGGCATTGGGGATCACGTTTTTTCCATCGGTCACGATACCTCGGATCCTTGCACCATCAGAAGTACGGACTTCGAAGGGATTCTCTTTGTCGTGATCTCTGGGGTCGACGCGTTCACTGGTGGTCGAGGCGTATAGGGGGTGAGTGGTCATCACCTTGAAGCTTCCCCGGTCGATCGGGAAATCGAGTACAAATGTTCCATCGAGTTTGGAAACACTCGCATCGAGGAAGATCACTCCCTCAGGAATAAACGGAACATTGTCTAAGCCGGGAGGCACAAGTCTCAGCAGACAACCCGGTAAAGGTTCTCCATCCGGATTGAGAGCAATTCCGTAGAGCTTTTGTTTTTTCTTTAACCTGACGACGACTCCCTCTTCACTCTCTTGAATTTCTTTGATCGTAAAACGTTCTCGTTCGTCCTGGTAGCCGGTGAAGTTGGCCCATACGCTGATGGTTCTGAGGCTGGGGTCTTTTTCCTTTGAGTTTTCTTCAGACTCATCATCTCCGATTCGCCCTTGAACTCGTACGGGACCTCCTCCAGGGCGCATGTCTCCGAAGGGATTCATCGACTCCCGGTCCCTAGGGGCAACACCTTCTAAGACGAAGAGCCCTTCGTTATTGGTATACCCGATGATGCCTGAAGCTCTTACCTTGGCTTTCTTGATGGGTTCTTCGGTTTCATCGTCGATAACTTTTCCTTCAACGGTGATTCCAGGTTCCAGGACAAGCTCGATAGGCTCCTCATCTGTGGGGACTCTGGATTTGACTTTCCCGCCGAACTTGTGAGCTTGAGCGATGACTCGATACTTCCCTTGAGAGAGGCCGTGAATGCTGAACATCCCTTCGGCATCACTTTGTGTTTTAACTCGGCCTGAGGTGAAATCTTGTAAAGCTTTTCCCATCGTTTGAAAGGAGAGCCCTTCAGGGAAAGCTTGAACTTCGGCTCCCTGAATCGGATTGCCTTCAGTGTCTAAAACTTGACCTGTGATGGAAGAGCCGCGATTGATGGCGACGGCTCCCAGATCGATGTTTTCGCCTGCGTTAACGGTAAGCCGTTTCGAATAAGGTAAAAACCCGGGGTAGGAAACTTCTAAGAGGTAAGGCCCGCTGGCGATATTGCTAAACACAAATTTGCCTTCGGATCCACTCAGAGTGAGGATGTCGGGGTCTTCTAAGAATTTGGCGGCCGTCTTGATCATGTCGTTAACCCCGGGAAGCGGAATCGGAAGATTGATTGCATCGGCTTGAGGGGATAGTTTGACAACCGTTCCCGCAATCTCAACTCCGGATTGATCGATCAAGACTCCCTCAATGCGCACTCCTTCTTGAAGCAAGACCACTGCTTCTAAAGTACCGGTAGTGACGCCGTAAGCTCTCGAGTCGGGGAAACCTTTGACATTGGCATGAAGGTCGTAGACTCCGTGCGGAAGGGAATCGATGACAAATCGACCGTCAGGCCCGCTAACAGTTTGGAAGGGACCTTTGAGGAACTCACCATTGACGTACTTCAATACTTTTTGAACCAGCTTACCGATGCTGGCCATTCCTGGTGGTCGGTATTCAGCGGTTACCGTGACTCCAGGAACTCCGTTTCCAGTCGGGCTCACCACCCGACCTCCGATAGAGGCACCCGGAGACATCTTCATGTCGAGTTCAGCCGTTCGCCCTTTTTCGACACTCACCACATCGCCATATTTGAAGATGTAATTTTTGGCGAGAGTCAAAACGAAGTAGGGAGATTCTTCTAAGTTATAAAATTCATAGACACCATCTTCGATCGACTGAGTTTCTATCGCTTTGTTTTTAAACTTAATCAGCTCTTGTTTAACTTCTTTGACAATCTTCCCGATATCGGGGATCCCTGAACCGGGATCGAATCGTTCAAAGCTTCTGATCAAGCGCTCAACTTCTTTAGTTGAGAATAAAAGGACGTGAGCCCCCGCAATGCCTCCTTCATCTCCGAAGATGCGCCCCTTTAGACTGGGCTCTAGTTTCTTCTCCTCGGCTTCTTCTTTTTCCTCATCTTCAGATTTTTCTGACGCTAGCGAGTCATCATTTTTTTGCTCAGCGTTATTCATCTCTGAACTATTGAGGTCACCCGCAGTTTGAGTGCCCTCTTGAGAACCAGAGTTCAATTCATCATTAGGATCTGTCAATAAAAACTGAAAGATCAAAATAGTGATGACGATTGTTATGACTAAACCGATGCTGGTTCCAACTAAGGCCTTCTTTTTGATATCCATGAATCTCGATGGCTATTTTGGGGGCTGACTAAGTTTTTGAAGATGGGGTACGAATCTATGCTTATAATATCTCCCACTTTTTTACTGACACTTTGATTCCGGGCCCAAACACAAATTCCGACAAAATAAGCCCCTCCGATTACATTAAGTACTTATGAATAAACATTTAAGCTTAGAAGCCCTCGAAGAGGGATTACAACATATTCAAGCCGCGCCCAAGGATCAGGGCTCGGTGGATATGATCATTCGCCGACCTCAGGAGAATGAACGAGAAGTCCTCGAAGTAGGAGACTTCGATCTTTTAGAAGGACTCGTCGGAGACCGTTGGAAGGCGCCGATGAAAAATGGGGAACCGGCTTTAGGGCGTCAACTGAATATCATGGGAACACGGGCGATTGCATTGATCGCTCAAAGTGAAGATCGTTGGCCGCTAGCGGGTGATCAACTCTTTATCGACTTGGATTTAAGTTACGAAAACTTACCCCCGGGAACGCAATTGAAAATGGGAGAAGTTATCATCGAAGTGACCGACAAACTCCATGCGGGTTGTAAAAAGTTTTCGGCACGATTTGGTGAAGATGCTCACGTCTTCGTAAACTCAGCACACGGTAAAAAACATAACCTGCGAGGGATTTGTGCCAAGATGGTTCAGGCAGGGAATGTAAGAGTTGGAGACCTTATTCGAAAGCTCGGATAATGATGCGTTTACTCTAAGCGAAGATTCATTAACTTGTGAAAGTTACCCCATCGGGGGAACGAACTGTTCGATTTAGATTTTTAAATGGGTCGGGCTTGGGTAGAATACGCGGCTTGAATACGATTTGTAGTCAGCAATCATAAACTAGTCCTGTAGGGGCGTCCCTGGTGGGCGCCCGTTTCCCAAGCATACGTAAATAATTTGAATAGTTACGTTTTTCAGGTAAAGGGCAGGGGCAAGCCCTGCCCCTACAGGGTTGATTACCCTAGTCCTAGTCTTAAAAATATTTCCCCAAAAAAAATGTCAGACACCACCTCCAAGATTTACATCGATCCCGAAAAGCTTCTTCCTGAACTTGAAAAGTATCGTAACCCAGAATCCACCATCGTTTTTGCTAATGGTTGTTTTGAACTTCTTCATGTAGGACACATTCGGTACTTGAATGCTGCAAAGGATGTGGGGGATTGCCTCATCGTTGCCGTCAATACCGATGATTCTATGAAGCAAATTAAACCAGATCGTACTCCGGTTAATATCGATGTAGAACGCTTTGAAATTCTCGCGGCATTAGAAGCTGTTGATTATGTGATTCCTCTAAATGATCGAACTCCAGCGGGATTGCTTCAACTTTTAAAGCCGGATGTTCAAGCTAAAGGAACAGATTACACTCCGGATAAAATTCCCGAGCGAAAGATTTTAGAAGAGTATGGCGGCCGGATAGAAATCGTGGGGGACCCTAAAGATCATTCGACCACGGATATGTTGAAGATGTTGAAGGAGCAGGGGCGGGGGTAGTAATAATGGTCGTCGCAAAGGCGACTCCATCGTGAATGTTCACTTCGTTCACTCACTCCCTAAAGAAGGGATGAAAGCTATTAAAATTACGAATCGCCATCTGTAGCGCCACCCCTTGTGGGTGGCCTTTCCTTGCGGAACATGAAAAATTTAAAAAGTTATATCTGATTTTAAAGAACAAGCCTGGGCCGAGGCTGGCGCAGCCAATTTCTGACCCAGGCGCTACAGGGTGTTTTTCGCTTTTAAAACTTAACTACGCCCTCAATCATCCACCGTGATATGAATCTTTTGAGCTGCCGTAAAGCCTACCTGTAACTTATCCCTTCCCTCGGGCTGAACTTGAATCAAGTCAGCGACTTCATCTCTTTTGATCACTTCGAGAGTTGTTCCCGGGATGAGGCCCTGTTTTTCTAGAAACTTAAGGAACTCGGGAGATTGATCCGTGATCCGAGCGATGCGAACAGTACCGGGTTCGCAATCCGAGAGAGGGACTAAGTTTCTCGCGGTGTATTTTCCGGAGGCATCGGGGATGGGATCTCCGTGCGGATCTAATTTAGGGTAACCCAATTTGCGATCAATTTTTTCGATCAAGCGTTGGGAAATGGTGTGCTCTAAAACTTCGGCTTCTTCGTGCACTTCACCCCAATCGAAATCTAAGACCTCGACTAAAAACAATTCGACCAAGCGATGTCGGCGTAAAACATCCAGGGCGAGCTCTTCTCCGGGGGGATTCAGCCTCACTCCGGCTCTGGATTCATAATGTACGAGTCCCGAATTGTGTAGGCGTTTGGCCATCGTAGTCGCCGTGCCAGCTGTCACTCCTAGCGATTCAGCCAGCAGGCCTAAGGGAACGAGTTCCCCATCTCGCTTCTGTTCGAGGGAGTAGATGGCCTTCAGGTAGTTCTCCACCGTGCTAGAAGCCCGGGGACGTGCGTCATCCATGATTAACTGGGTGAATCGGGCTTCTTAGAGGAAGTAGTCTGGGTCGGTAAGTTCTTTTTCTTTGATGGCATCGAGCTTGTCAGGATGCTCGATCAGATCTTCCAACCACCAGTTGACATGATTGTAGAGGCAAGTCACTTCTTGACATTGATGCGTGGCATCAAAACTGTCGATCAATGCGGCCGTCCGAGAGCGAGTATCTTCGTAGCCGGTGGTGTCGGCGTAGGCATCTTTACTTCCAAGGTGCCCGTGAGGTTGGTTTCGATAGACAGGGCAATTGTAGAGGCCTAAAGGGCTCAACACTTGTCTAAAGAACTGCATGTGGCAAGTTTTGGGCTGGCGAGTGTAATTGCGATAACTTCTGTTTTCAAAAACCTTCAAGTTGGTGGCTTCGAAAACTTTGAAATTATCCGTCTCGTATTTCTTTGCTTCGTCAACGCGCTCCCGGATGGTGGAGATCACTTCGTCGAAGTGACTCTGAGTATCGTGGAGGTCGACGATCTCGGCGTTGTTCGCTTCGGCGCGAGTTAAGAAGGGTTTGTAAGAGATATAGTCGAAGCCATATTTCTCGGCTCGTTCTGCTCCGGGAACGATTTCATGAATGTTTTCTACGATCGTGGTGTCGTTGATCGAAGCACCCTTCCACGTGATGATGAAGGAGAACCCAATTTTAAACTTGGGTTTCATTTCACGTACTTCCTGAACCCCTTCGCAGATGTCATCGAGGGTGATGTCTTTCTTCGGTTTGTGCATGCGATGGAAGACATCGTTTGAGGCTGAATCTAAAGAGAGTCTGACCCAGTCGTTCTCATCGAATCGATGAGCGACTTCGGCGATTTTCTTCATTCCCGAGCCATTCGAGACCACGGCCACTTGAAGACCGAGATCCTTCATGAAAAGAACGCTTTCGACGAACTTGGGATAAACCGTGGGTTCGCCACCACCGATCACGATGACTGAGCGAAGGCCTTTGCTGGCCATTTTTTCGATACTGCTCAGCAAGCGGTCGTGGGCGTATTTGATGGGCTTGTTGAGGATATCCATGTCGACGCAGTGGTCGCAGGCGTAGTTACAAGCGGTGGTGATATCTAAGTTGATCGAAATCGGAGCGAAGTCGGGAACGGGAGGAATTCTGTCGAAGACTTCTCCAACTTCTCGGGCTCCGCGTAGAGCGGCTTGCCAGCGGACGTAAGCTTTGACGTGATCGAGGATTCCTGGCTGATGCAACTTCGCGGCGAAGTCGTGGATCTGTGAAAGTTCCACGTGCTTCTCTCCACCGGTGGGGGAAACAACCTTTCCTTGGTCATCGGAAGCTTCATTGGGAAGCCGACTTCCAGAGGAGGAATTTTCCTCATCAGAACGAGGGGGTCTCACATTTTGTGAGTTGGAATCGTTGTTTAATACTTTGAGGGGAATGCTTTTCTTCATAGAAGCTTCCTGATAAATCCTCGACCTACTTACAGTTAAACATCTGGGAGCTGTCGATGACGCAACCTAAAAAGTGGGCTTCCGTTCAGCTTCCCAGGAGAGGTGCTTCACTTGAGGGAAGCACTCCAGCTGAATGAACCAAGTCTTGTAGAATTTCCAAAGCTTGTACCGAACGGACGAGCCGTTCCGCATCGATGGAAGCCCTCGATTGTACCTTGTGGAGGAAATTCCTGACGAGCTTTTTTAGGGGATCCTCAAGAGTTTTTGTCTCTCCAGTTGCCAAAGTTAGGCTTTGCCGGTATTCGGGGAGCTGGATCGTGCGATGCGCGATCCTCCCATTGATTCCAAATGCAGCGGGCCGAGGCGGTGCCTCTTTGGTGATGCAATGAAAAGTTACGGCAACCTGGTCGATGCCCCTTACTAAAGGGCTTGAGAGATCCGAAACTTCAGTCTCCACATAGAGATCTGGGTTCGTCATGCCCCTGGTCTCCCCAGGGGAATCCTTCACTTCTTCTTCACCCGTAACGGGTTTGTACGTGAATTCTAAACACAAATGGCGCCCGTCTTCACCAAAATAATTAGCTCGAATCGGAATTATATCTCCAATCCCGAACAGCTTTTGCAACATGCTGATGGGGTGAGGGGCCGAATCGGGGATCACACCAGGGCCAGTAACCGAGGGGCTCAGCAGCATTTCAAAACGCCAGTTGCCCGACCCAGGGTTCAAGATTCTTACCCTTTTACTTGGGTTTTCGCTTAAATCCTCGCTTGGGGATGCAGTCGGATCAGAGGACTTTTCACAATAAAGTCTTAGGTATTCTTCAAGGGTGAACGGCCATTGTGTGATGAGATCTAAATAACGGCCATTGGAAGCGAATTGTGAGGTGATCTCTTTTGTTTCACCGACTCGATCGGGGTGGTCCTCCCACCATAGGGGCTTTTCACAAAGACAGTCAACGCCGTATCTTGCAATGGTTTTTAGGGCTTCTCGGTGATGGGTGTAAGGAGTGCATACGGCAACGGCGTTGGGTTGAGTCGTCTGTAGGGCACTTTCAAGATCTGTGAAGGCTTTGCAGTCAAAATCGGCGGGGAGGGGGAGCTGGCGAAGAGCATCTTCCGCGCTTTCTGGGCTTGTGCCGACCACTCCCACCAGGGAGGCTCCCTCCTCTAAAAAACTTTGCGCTACAAATGGGCCGAGCCCCTGGCGCGTTCTTCGGGCTCCGACGATCAATATTTTCATGACTCTGAATTCAATTGCGACATTAGCTAGGTGAAGAATTCTCGGGTGGGGATTTTTTCTTCAAAAGATTTCCCCGTTGAATGGCGAATCTTCCCATTCGATCACGGATGGTTTCGATACTGTTTTGAACCTTCTCTTCTTTTTGATGGCGTTCCGCTTCAAAAAGATCCATTTGAACCACGCCATCGGTGATCAGGTGACCGAGGCCCACTCCTAAGAGGCGAAGTTTTCGCCCGCGGAGATCGATTCTCTCTCTCAGAACTTTTCGAGCTGTACGGTAGATCTCTTGGGTTAAGTGAATAGGAGTTTCCAGGGATTGAGATCGAGTCGTCGTGTGAAACGATTGATCTCGCACTTTGAGAGAGATCGATTGACCCCAGACTCCTTCTTGGTGAATGCGGTGGCCGAGTTCTTCGCAGAGAGAGAGCAGTACTCTTTCGATGTCTTCCGATCGTTCACCGGGGATGAACTCTCCCAAGGTGGTTTCACACGAAATTGATTTTCGTTTTCGGGTGGGAACGACATCACGCTTATCTAAACCGCGACTGAGACGGTAAAGATGAACTCCAAATTCTTGACCGAACCGAGCCACTAGCGTTGCTTCTGATCTTTCTTGAAGATCTTTGACTCGGTGAATCCCCAGTGAGTTTAGGGTTTCACGGGATTTGGGACCCACCCCCCAAATGCGTTTAACCGTAAGCGGGGCTAAGAACTGTTTCTCCTCGCCCGGAGGAACACAGACTAAGCCATCGGGTTTGTCGAGATCGCTCGCAACTTTAGCAATGAACTTATTCGAGGCGATTCCTACGGATGCGGTAAGGCCTCCCGTTCGAGTTTTAATTTCGTTTTTAAGCCAGCGGGCGATTTCTGTTGGTTCTCCCAAAAGCCGAATACTTCCAGTGACATCTAAGAAGGCTTCATCGATGGAAAGAGGTTCAACTAAGGGAGTGACTTCATGGAAGATCGCCATCACTTTACGACTGACTTCGCCGTAACGACCGTGGCGCCCTCTTAAGAAAACGCCGTGAGGGCAAAGCTTGACAGCTTGAGCTGCAGGCATCGCGCTGTGGACACCAAATTTGCGAGCGACATAATTCGCCGTTGAGACTACCCCATGACCTTCGGGAGTGCCTCCGATGATGACAGGTTTCCCCTTAAGCGATGGATTATCGAGTTCTTCAACCGCAGCGAAGAAGGCATCCATATCGACGTGAAGAATGGATCGAGGAGGGTGAGTCTGAGGTTCTTCGGGCTTAGGGGAACTCATGCGAATTCATTCGTCTTTAAGCGTCGCCTGATTGGCACGGAAGGGCGTCCGGAGATTCCATTCCCTCGGGGAGGATGACGGTTTCCCTCATCATCTCGGGCACGCCATCGTTGATTCGAAAGCTGGCTTTACAGCTGGTACAAATCAAGAGATCCCCGTTGAGTTCCAAAGGAGCCTGACCAAAGGGACAGACTAAGGCCTCTAAGAAGGCTGGGGAGATCGCAGGATTAGAATTTTCGCTCATATTAGAAGCTCAGAAACTGATTCAAGTTAGTGGAGATCAATAATTTCTGTTAGGAACAGGAATTATGCCGAGTTGGGATCAACTCGGCCGCGAAAATTTGCTCGCAGAGCCAATTTTTTGCGGAGTGGAAGCAGATCCATGATTTGCTGAAACGGTTGAAGCAAGGCCCTAAGGGACTTGATTCAACTTAAAATAAGCTGGTTATAGGAATATTCGTAAAGGTTTGAGGCATTTAGCTTTCAGGGAAACACTATATAATTGAACAGTCAGTGATGGCAAATAGCATATTTCGAGTTCTCTGCCTTTAGCGGAGCCGACTCATTTTCAAAGATAATTTGAATAGGTAGACCTAGGGAAACGGTCGAAGAACTATCGATGGGTAGAATGACTTCGAATTTCCAAATTTCCTGAGTCTTTAATCAATTCATAGAGCCTTGAATGTCTGATTTTATCAAGAGATGGATCGTTCCTGCGATCAGTTGGATCATCTTTCTCAATATCATTCCTACGCATGCTGAAGAAGCTCTCGTCGAGAAGCTCTCTGAGCGATGGCGTTGGCGTTCCTTCGAAACGGAACCTCAACTGCCCGTGGGATTGCCCACCGCTATCGGGCACGACAGCTCAGGCATGATCTACGTGGGAAGTTTGAAAGGGGTTTACCGTTATACGGGCGGGTTTAGGTGGGAACACATTCCTTCGGCCGAGGGAGAAACTCCATTCCCCATTCTGCAATTTTTAGAATCAGATCGGCAGGTTTATCTTCGCACCCGAAATGCGCTTTGGGCGATTCGTTACGGAGAGCTCTACAAAGTGATCGAAGGGGGAGATTACCTTTTTGCGGCTGGGCCTCACGGCGGAATTCATGTGATCGACCGAGTGAAGCGCGAACTCTATCGCATCCGTTCCGATCAAAATGTTTTAGCCAAGGTGGGAGATTTTCCTTTCGCTAAATTCGGGAAGATTGCTGATTACGCTATCGATAACAAACGAGTCCACTGGCTAGCAACATCAGAGGGTTTGTTTCGCGGGAATTTACAATCGGGTTCGTCTTGGAAGAAAGAGACTTCATTACCCGCTGAACTCAAGGGATTGCCTTGTCAGTTCGTTGAGGTGGTAAAGTTTCAACCGCTCTATCGCGATCAGCATACCCATCACGTCGAGGGTGATCATCTCGATACAGAATTCGAAATCTGGGCGACTTTCAACAAGGGGCAAGAACAAAGCTTTTCAGCGCGACTGACTCGAACCAACGATTCAGAGAAACACGATTGGGAAGCGATTGAAGTGGAGCAACTCGATCGCCCTCTTCAAGGGGTGATCCGAGATGGTAAGGGGCAGTACTACAGCTTGACTCAAGATGGTTCCCTCTACTTTTCACCTTATGGAATTCATTGGCAGAAGGCCAAAGACTTGGGGATCGGTCAAGTTAAGCTGAGTTCCGGCATCGTAGATTCATACGGATTGATTTGGTTTGCTTACGACGTTTCCATGGGAGTGGGAAGTGTCGCATGGTACGACCCCTTGAGCCGACGATGGGAACGTGTACCGGGGTCAGAGAAATTAAAAGAGCTCAAAGTTCTCAGCATGTTGCAAGCTAGCGATGGGTCGCAGTTTCTGGGAGCCGTCGATGGGCTTTATCAACTCGCTGACGATGAGATTCATGAACGTAAGTTGTCGGGAAAAGATGTTATCGAACAAGTGTCGGGTTTAGCCGAAGATCCTTACGGGAACGTATGGCTTTCATCGGGAGATAGCTTTTCGGGTGCGTTTCGTCTGCTCTCCGGCGATGGTCCTTTGGAACGCCCGGTTATCATCGATGAGATATCAAATGTTCCCATCGTTAAGATTGTTCCCGACCGTAATCGGAACTTATGGTTTCTACCTACCAAAAAGCTTCCGGGAGAAAAAGACTACAAGATCTTTCAGTTAAAGTTCTCTCGTTTCAGCGGGCAAGAGTTAGAGCCGTTTACTCTTCCAGTGGGGCCTGCGAACGACTTTCTTGAAGCTCAAAATGGTTCGAAGTGGGTCGCTACTGAAAACGGTCTTGTTCACTTTCCCAAAGAAGGGAAACCCAAAATCTATCAAGCAGGTCACGATAGCAGTGGAAGTGAGTTGTTGCGTTCAAATCGAATTTGGGCGGTTGCCAACAACCGAGCCGATGGATCCATTTGGATCAGCTATGTCGAACTTGGTTTTGGTGTTTCCCGGTTTTTAGACGGCCGATTTACTCACTACGATGAGAGTACCGGCTTGAAAGGGGCTAAGGTATGGTCGATCGATACCACCCTTCCAAGTTTTGGGTATCGAGTTTGGGTGGGAACACAAAACGGACTTTCCTGCTTTGATGGCGATGGTTGGTACAACTATCCCCTGCCAGTGAGTTCAGCGAATAATCGAAGCCCAACGGTCTATACTTTGACTCGCTCTCGTGATTCTGAAGATTTCATTCAGATGGGAACTTTGGGTGGCGGAGCCTTTCGGTTTCGATTGGAAAACCCTCGACGTCCTCGTTTTTTAACGAAGTTGAAAATGGAAAATTTGAAAGATGGTTCTATCAAATTTTCCTGGGAAGCTCGCGATTTCAAAAGTCAAACCCCTCACGATGAGCTCTTCTATCGTTATCGAATTGATAAATCCCCCTTCAGTGAATTCACTCGAAGAACTTCGGTAACCTATCGAGCTAAAGAATCGGGTGGAGAGCACACTCTTCAAGTCGAAGTGCGAGATCGGGATGGTGTTCCTGCGCTTCAAGATTTGTCAGAGCGCTTTAATTTCGTTAAGCCGCCTCTGTTCTCGACCTTTCATTGGGTGTTGATCAGTATTGGGGGAGCGATCCTGTTAGGATTGCTTTTATATTTTGGTATTCGAAGCTTTCGCCGTTGGCGCTTACCACTTTTAAAGCTGAAGAGTGCTTTTAGTGGTTTAAGCCATCCGGTTTTCTTGGTGGATCGGAAGGGGCGGATCCTTGAGTATAACGGCAAAGAACCCGATTTATTGAAGCTTGAAGATTTAGATAAGAATAAGCTTCAAGGTTTACCCATTAATATGGTTCCGATCTTTCACGATTCCAAAACTGAAAGCAGATTAAAGCGAATGCTCGATGGAGAGATCATCGAATTAGAGATCCCTGGTTTTGAAGATGAACCCACTTTAAAGGTTCGTGGATTACCCGTGGTTTTCAATCCTTCGACTTCTTCTAAAGTGGAAGGTGCGTTGGTTTATGTTGAGGATATCACGCAAAATTCTCAGCGCGATCAAAACCAACGTCGACAGCGTCGAATGATTGCGATCAAGGAACTGACTCGCCGTTTAGGTGACTCGCTCGACCAAGCGGCGGTTGAAACTGAAGATTTAAGTTCTATGGGAACCCTTCTATCAGCCTTGAAGAGTTTCTCCGGGAACGGGGTGGAGGATTCATTCCACGAAATCACTTTGCCTTCTTTTATCGAAACTATTTTAAGTGATGATCAAGAGATTGGAGTTCCCCGAAGCATCGATTTAGATTTAAGGAGTCCCACGGGATTGTGGACGATCGAGGGAGCGGAATCTTCACTGAAAGAAGCCTTCACTCAAGTCATCAAAAATGCCATTGAAGCCATGCGGGGAGAAGGTAAGCTCACCATTCGATTTGCGAACCGAAGGCTTGAACAAAGCAAAGGTGATCTCAAGCCTGGCCGCTACGTGGAAGTCACTATTGAAGACACAGGGTTAGGCTTAGATCCCGTTCAATTAGAGTGTGCGTTTGATCCTTTATTTACGACTAAAAGTACTCACCAGCATGAAGGCTTGGGCTTATCAGTAGCCTTAGGCATCATCAGTAGCCACGGTGGGGATATTTGGATGGAATCCAATCTAAGCAATGGAACCACCGTTCGAATCTATCTGCCCGTGGTGGAATCCTAATTACCTTTAACCCACTCCATTTCAAGCCCGAAGTGTTAACGAGGGACGGCAATAAGTGACGTAAATGGATGCACAGTTGCCCTGAAACCCAATTTCACACTGAACTCAAATCCCTAGCAAATAGTGAATTCAAATCAAACCCTGGCACTCGCTTACGCTTCGCGCTTGAAATGACTGAATCTTTTAAAAGATATTATGGAACTCAACTTTGATTCTTTGAAGCGTGAATTAGAACTTGCGCTTACTCATACAGAGTATGTTTCTAAATCCATTGTGATCATTGAGCATTACAAAGGGATTGGCTTAACTAAAAACCAGGCAACTGATTGTTTAAATCAACTTCGAACAAAGTTTAAATCTGAGGAAGCGATTGAGGATCGAATATTAGAAGTCTTAGATTTTGTGACGGGGTTTTGTTCCCCGCAGAATGCAGTTTGGGATTCAGCCGAGGAATGAATTTGAATAGACTTATTCCAAGCCCGAAGTGTAAACGAGGGATGGCAATCAAGTACGTTTATGGATGTGCAGTTGCCCTGAAATCTGATTTCATATTAAACTGGAAGCCTCAGCATATTTATATTTCAAATCAATCGTTGGCACTCGCTTACGCTTCGCGCTTGAAATGTAGCGTTGAAATTTGGTGTTTGGAATGAAATTATCGATAAAATTGCCCAATTTTTCCTGTTCGCTGGCGTCATCCTAATAAGAAAATACTCCCTGGGTTTATTCATTTCCAATTAAAACACTTTCCCCCGTCGAGGCCGACCCAATGAAATCCTCAAAAGGCAAATGGATCTTCCGAATTACTGCCAGCGCTTGCTTGGTTTTAGTGATTGCGCTTATGCTGAACTTTAAAACTCTTTACGGTTGGTATGTATTTAAAACTCAATTTAAAGAGCTGCCTTCTCAAGATGAGACGGAACGAAAATTCCATCACATCGAAAGCAAGATTACTTTTATTTTAAAGAAGGCTAAAAAATGAAAGACTTAAAGAATAAATACTTATTAGTAGCTAGCTTGGGAGTTCTCATTCTTGCGGCCACGGTTTATGTGTTCCCAATGGCAGGATCTCATCCGAAAGGGAAGATGCACATCAGCAAAGATTGGCCGAAAAATATTGAACCTCTAATCAATTGTGATGAACGCATCAGCGGAATGTGGGTCAACGCCAATGATTTTTTTATGTATCAAGGAGATACGAGAGCCCTCAATCGATTTTTAGCTGATTATCGTAAACTTGAAAATACTCCACTCACCGTCTTTCTCCTCCAAGATCCCCGACCTCAGATGAGCAAGGTCTTTGACAAACAAGAAAAGAAATACGATTGGTCTTTAGAAATGATCCGGGAGGGCTGGGGGCAAAAGATGCCGCCGGGTTACAGTGGAAAGTACATTATCACGGTCAAAGTTTGGTTGAGTGAAAAGATCGATATCAATAAGATCTATCTCTTTGGCCCCATAGCACCCATCGTTGCTTCTGATTTTTAAACCTCATTTCAAGCCCGAAGTGTCAACGAGGGAGAGTATTCAGGAAAGTAAATGGATGAAAACGAAATCTGAAATCAGATTTCGTATTGAACTGAAATTAGCTGCTACCCAAAAAATTGAAATCAAACATGGGCACTCGCTGACGCTTCGCGCTTGAAATGCTTCAGGTCCGAAGAGTTATCGAGGGTTAGTAATCAGGAAAGTAAATGGATGTAAACGAATTCTGAAATCAGATGTCGCATTGAACTGAATTCCACAGCTACCCTAAAAATTTTAATCAAACATGGGCACTCGCTGACGCTTTGCGCTTGAAATGCTTCAGGTCCGAAGTATCTACGAGGAATTGCAACGGATGATGTTAACGGTATCGATAAGTCTCACAAAAAAACGCTCTATCAACATTAAAGTTGATAGAGCGTTTTTAAATTCAGCTTTAAACTGAAGCTTTAAGTAAACAAAAAACTTACTTGTTAGCCACCAGCTGCTTTTTTGAGAGCCTCAGCGCCTTCTTCAACCTTTTTCTCGGCTTCTTTAGCGCCTTCTTCGACTTTTTTCTTGGCATCTTCTACAGAAGTATTAGTTCCTTCAGGCGTCTTTCCTTCAGGATTACCTTCTTTAGTACCTTCACCGGGGCAACCTACCAAGAGTAAAGAAAAGAAACAGGCTACGATAACGAGTCGAGCGTTTCTCATTACGAATCGATTCAACATGACGAATCCGTCCTTTTAAATAGTGGATAAAACAGGTCCCTTCATTCGGAGACCAAAAACGAATACTAATAATTAACTTAAAATAGTTCCAGTTGATCCAACAGAAACTAAATGGAGACAGAATCTCTAAGCCCATTACCTCTGGGGTGCATCATCAATGTAGTTCTCGGTGGGGGGTTAAGATTCTAATTGTGCCTCGCTTTATATTCCAGCCCGAAGAAGTGTTAACCAGAATTTATAGTAAATTTTCCGCATCCAATGCTGCATTCGAGAGTAGAGCTGGCCTTGGGATGAGAATTCAGAGAAAGGTCGTTCAAATTTCGAAGCTCCTCCCTTCTCTTATAAGCGATCCTTGATCTGTAAGTCGTTTACTCCTTATATATTATGATGATTTTCCGGGGCGCAACTGCAAACCTACTTTCTCCATTGTTGGACTTTATTGAGTTGGTGATTGGGCCCCATGCTCTCAGGCGTTACAATTTTAGTTTCAGCCTTAGGGTATTGGGAGCAGGCTTACTTAACTGACTTCGGGTCCAAGACTTAATCGGGTCTTCGGTCTTGGCTTCCCGCGCTGAAAACTTTCCAAAATGTTCAATACTGGGTTTGAAAGCGATTGGGGTGGCGTGAATTGTCGTCATCCAGCTTTCTGAAGGGTCTTAAATAGGTTCAGAATTGTGATTATTTCCAAACGAATCGGCATCATTGCCTTAGCTATTGCTGGCTGGTTCAGCCTCCATGCATCTCAGGTTCAAGCCCAACTTGCCATCAGTGAGGTTATGTACAACCCCCTGGCGGGAGATTCCCACGAGTACGTTGAATTGGTGAATACCACCGGCGCTCAATTGAATGTCAGCGGTTGGGGATTTTCTGAAGGTATTCAATTTGTGTTCCCTGAAAATTCGGTAGTTCCCCCCGGGGGATACATCGTGGTTTGTCGAAATGTGGAAAACTTTAAAACTCGATATCCTGAGGTTGCCGAAGAACAAATTTTTGGCCCCTTCGAAGGTCGATTGAGTAATAGCGACGATCAACTCACGATCCTCACCAGCGATCTCACATTTGTCGATTCGATGTCTTACCAGGATGATTCGCCCTGGGATTTCTTAGCCGATGGCTTTGGGGCTTCCTTAGAACGCTTGTGTAATAGCGAAGATGGGCATTCCTCCATCAATTGGCGAGCGGGTGAAGTTCCGAAAGAACCTGCAGTCAACGGTGGATCTCCCGGTCGGGCCAACCGCGCAGAGCAGTGCCCGCCTCAGGCTTTAGATCGCCCTAGCCTTCTCATATCTGAAATCATGTACCATCCGGTTCTCGAAGAGTCCCTGGTTGAAAATCATGAATTTATTGAGCTCTATAATTCAAGTGATAGTGCCATCGATTTGGAAGGAATTCGTCTGGCGGGAGGGATCGATTTCGTTTTTCCCGAAGGAGCAACGATCGGGGCTAAAGATTACGTTGTCGTCGCTAAGAACATGCGTCGCCTCAATGAACCTCCGGGCTACGATGTACCAGCAGAAAAGTTATTCGGTGACTATGAACGCGAACTCGATAATGGTGGAGAAAAGGTGGCTATCATCGGTAAAGAAGGTCAAGGTATTGAATCGGTCACCTATAACGATGATTTCCCCTGGCCCGTGGCTGCTGATGCTTTAGGTGCCGGTCGATCTTGGTTAAATAACGACCTCTTGCCTTTAGAAGACCATCGCTTTCGTGGCTATTCCCTAGAGCGTGTTAACACCGATATTCCGGCGGGTTTCACTTTTAACTGGGCACTCTCACCCTTAGATGGAGCTACCCCGGGTAAGGCCAATGCCTCAGCTCGCGAAGTACCATTAACTATTGTTGAAGATATCGATATCGATCCCGTAACTCCGGTCGAAGGTGACGATCTCATTCGACAAAATCAAGAAGTGCGCGTTACGGTTGAGTTTTCTCCTTCTTCCTTTGACGGCCAAGCTCAATTGGAATGGTTTGTCGAAGACTTAGCTTCAAATAACGAAGAAAAAAATACGATCGCGTTAAAAGACGATGGGCAAGACGGAGATTTAGTAGCGGGTGATCGCATTTTCTCCGCGATCATTCCTCGTCAAACGAATAACTCTGTGGTTCGTTATCGTGTTCATGCTGATCGCGGGGATGGGCTTGAGCAATTGGCTCCGCGAACCACGGATCCCAATCCTTGGTTTTCGTACTTCGTCTCTCCTAACATCGCCTCGAATTCAAAGATCTATCACCTCTTTGTTTCACCTCAAAATTGGGGACGTATGTGGACTAACATCGGTGGAGGACGAGTAGCTGGTTGTAATAAGCATCCCACTTGGAACAACCGCGTACCTGCGATCTTCGTTTACGACGGTGAAGTTTTTGATATCCAAGCGCGTTACCAAGGCAGTCGTTGGAATCGGAGAAACGGCCGAACGATCACTCGCTGGACGGGGCCCCGACCGACTGCAGGAGGCTTGCAGGCTCTCAGCTGGAGAATTTACCTACCCCGCTTCCAACAATTCGGTGGGCGACAAGATTTGATCCTCAATAAACTCACGCAAGGCTGTCCCGGGTACAATGCCGGAGTGGGTTACAAGTTGTTTAGGTTGGCGGGAGTTCCTGGTGCGCGGGCTGACTACATTCGAGTTCATGTCAACGGGAACTACTATCACTACATGCTCGATCTCGAGCGTGGAGGTGAAGAGATGCTCCGGGATTATCACGATGAGATTCACGATCTCGATCCGACCCAACCGCGTGAGCCGGTGGGGCATCTTTATAAGTCGGTCGGTTGTACTTGTGATGAAGGGCCCTACGGTTGGGGTGATTATCGTCTCTTGCCTCCGCTATGTGGCCACACTTCGTCGGTAAGATACGCTGCGACTTACGATAAGAAAACCCATGATTGGGCTGGCAACGCTCCCCTCGTTCAGCTCATTGAAGATCTGCATCAAGCTCGCAGAGGGGGTACGGCTGCGATACGAGAATTCTTCGAGAAGAATTTCGACATCGAACTCACCATGAGTTACATGGCGATCATCAATTGGGCAGTGCCTTTTGATGACATGTTTCAAAATCACTTTATTTATCAGCGTGCTTCCGATGGTAAGTGGTTTTTCATTCCTTGGGATCTCGATCGAAACTTTGGTG
>JANQLS010000130.1 GCA_028280485.1 Planctomycetota bacterium | reverse complement strand
ATCCATACCACCTTCTAAGAGTACATCCCGGATCAAGTATTGTTCGGCCGAGCCTGATCCTGAATCTCCGATGACCATGAAGGATATTTTTGAATCCAAATCATCGGGAGCTGTTTTAAATTGGAAGGTGGGGGAGTGCATGGGCTCTCCTTCCAAATCAACGAAGTTGACGACTCGGTATTGATAGGTAGTTCCCGGTTGTAATTCTTCAAGGGTGATTTGGTGATGGGTATTTCCTCCCAAAACCATCTTTGAATTTTCGGTGACCGAATCGATACCGTACTCTACCATTCCCGTGAAGTGAGTTTTCGTTCGCCACATAATTGTGATCGAAGTCTCGGTTACATTTTGAAGGTAGGGTGATCGGGCGATGATGTTTTCTTCATCTTGCGCCTCGACCGGAGTCAAAATGCTTGTTAACACCAAAGCGTAGGCCAAAAGCCTTTCGATACGAATTGGATTAGGGAACTTCATGAACAACCCGGTAAGTTTTGATGGTTAGGGGTAGTGGAGCGACCCCGTGAATGACCCAGGAACTCTTCCCATCATAAAACAAGGTGTTTGGAAGGCTATTTCCAAGATGAAAATTTCTCTGAAAACAGTTTCAAACGCCTTGATATACTCCTGTTTGAAAGGATTTCCCCGTATACGGCAACTATATATTTCGATTTGAAATTGAATTTGTTCCTGTAGCGCCACCCCTTGTGGGTGGCCACTCCCTGATTGAAGGTAGAATGAAGCTTTAGGGGAAAGGCCTGGGACAAGCCCAGGCGCTACAGGTGCTCGTTTCTCTGGCTAACGCAAAAATTTTTAACTGATGGTGTCGACCTATAAAAAAAGGCTGGCACTAAGCCAGCCTTTAAAGATTGATTTCTGATTAAGTGAGTCTTTTTAATTCAAAGGACGATCCTTAAACGCAAGAATCAAATAAGCTCCTCCCGCCGCTAAGATCATACCGACATAAACGAGAGGATTGACCTTTGAGATACCTTCCTTTGGAGGGTCGGTCACCAAGCTGATGATCCCGGTGATCATCGGGGCTCCCGCGAAGACCAGAGGCATCACGTAAAAAGGCTTCCCTTCGTGTTTAAATGCCCAGGTGATACAGATTGCGCCGCCCGCGCCCAGCATTCCCGTCAAGAAGCTGAAGATGGCTCCGTTCCAATTAAAATCGGTGAGAACACCTTTAGATCCTAAGTAACCTGCAGGGATGAGGAGAGCGACTAAGAAGTACGCACCACCTACACAAAGAAGAGCACGCAATGATTTATGCAGTTTTTCGGCATCCTCGAAGGCGGCTTGTCCCTTGTGAAGTGCAGGGCCGTAACATCCCCAGCAGAGAGCGGCGCCAAGGGCGAAGTAGGGCCAAAGTTTATCCATGGGTATCCTTTCGAAAGTTTCTTTTGTTTCAACGTCTATCTCAGTTTCGTCGTCGAACTCCTAAGAGTTTGGATTCATGAAACGAAACGCTGAATTTGAGTGTTTAGTTTTTTAAAGTGATGATTCTTGCCGGCCAAATTCTGATCAATTTGGCTGCGGGGTGAATCTATCTCTCGGTTATCAAGTGTAAGGCTGCTTTCTGATTCAATTACTCCTCGGAGGAAGTACCACCTCTTAGCATGAAAGCACTACCGACAACCAAAACTACGAAGCCGATAATACAGCCGATTCCAATCATGCCAGCCTTTTTGTGTGCCATATAAACACTTCCAATTCCAGCTAGAATCACAGCTACTGCCATCAGGATGTTCCATGCAAACCTTTTCCCGCCTTGGGGCATGGCCGCTCCCAGCAATTTTTTGTTGTTCATCATTAGAAAGAACGTGGAATAGGCGATGGGGAGGAGTATGAATCCAAACACCGAAGTGGGTACGGCTAAATAAAAGGCCGCTTTCCCCCAAATAAAGGGGCCAAAGACTCCAACCGCTGCAGGAATCATGCAGCCGATACGATGGTAAAGGCCGCCTTGCGGTTTACCGAAAATCTCGCAAATTACAAAGCCATTGATCAACATGAGAATGATGATTGTTGAAATTGCCATTCCCATAACTCCGATTCCGAAAACCGTATCGGCTACGGTTTTCCCGGTTAAGGGAGAAAGTGCTTTGGATAAATCACTCGCTGCTCTTTGAGTTAGCATCGCCGCGATGACTTTCTCTGACTTGGGAACAGCATCTCGTTTGGCTTGAAGTTCAGCGGCATTAGCCTTGTCATCTTTGAACGCTTTAAACTTAGCTCCATCGCCATCGAAATCAAATTTCTTAATTCTTCCATCGATAACGTTATTGAAATTTTTAACGAGTCCTGCAGGTGCAACAATGGCTTTGCCTTCTGCATCCAACACGGTTTCTGTTAATGCTTTTTCGTACTGACCATGAAATTGAGTTGCTGATGCGATAACGACGCAACTGGTAGCAAGGATGAAGGGAATGAATAAACCCGTTGAAAGGTCAAATATCGCTAAGCCTCTAAACTGACTTCCCCAACCTTTCTTGAGCATCGAATAGGGGAGCAAGAAGGTCATGTTGATACCAACTGCGGTTGCGGCTGCTGCAACCATTACATCCTGTTGCTGGCTAACGATGTAGTTTCTCCAGTAATCAGCTTTGTCTCCAACGGCTGCTAAGGCATCAGTAAAAGTGTCATCTGGGTTATTGAGTAAGCTCAGATCAGGAATAAACCCAGCGAATATTTCTCCCCAAGGGAGGCCGTTTCCACTAACAGCCATGGTGATGACCACGCCGAAGAAACTGAGGACTACAACTCCCACCATTCCTTTTAAGACCGATTCGAAAACCTTGACTCCCTTTTTGCCAGATTCGTAAAACCAAATCACCGAAACTCCAACGATAAGGAGGCCAATTGCGATGGGGACTTTGCCACTATCGCCACTCAGTCCGAGTAGGTTTTGTTGGATCGCGGCAGTTCCCAATGAAAATTGTGGAAGGCACCAGACTACGTTCGCTGCCAAAGTAGCCAGAGCCCAGCCCCAGCCTAAGACCGGACTGATATGTCGATTGATCGCGCGGAAGGGACGCTCACCCGTTGAAAGCGTAACGTAAGCAATCGCACTGAGCATCACGACGCCTAAAATCATGGCGATCATTTGAAGCCATAAAAATTTGAACCCACCTAGGACACCGAGGAACAAACTTCCTGCTAAGGATCCACCGCCCAAGGTGATCGCACTTTGGAGCCAGCCCGGGCCCGAAAGCTTGACGTAAGTTTTAAATTTGGCTCCGGGGCCTTTGGCTTCCGCGTCGGCCAGCATCTGGCGTTCGGCTTCCACCTTTTGATTCTGTTCGTTCATGAAATCTTCTTTCTGATCATTCCTCACCCGCCTGATCACGATTGATCAGCAGGAAAGTAGCGTGAGACCCATCAGTTTTAAGGTATTGAAGTCGAGGTGAGTCGAATGCGTTTAGGACGCTTTGAAGGGGTATCCAGTGACTACCTCTAAGGTTAGATGAACTATAAAGATAGGAATTTGTGAAATGCCTGTCAAGGACTGGTAGGGGATGACTCGATTTAAAAATATATAAAAAATGTCAACAAACCTCGTCTTGGTGCGTCATCTCAATTGGAACTCGACATCGAAGTCGAATGAGATAGCTAATTTAAGGCTCCCCGAGAACAGTTCTTAGATCATTAGATACAGGGCTGATTCTAATTTGGGAGCCAGGCTGAAGCAGGTTGGAGAGCGGTTATGCGCCCGATAATTCTAACGATTTTCTTTGGATTCGTATTTGGAGCCGCGAGTTGTTTTTTATTCCTACAAGTTTGGCAGAGTGAAGAACCTGAGGTAGAAGCAAAGAATTTGGAGTCATCTCTCAAGGGAAGTTCTGCAAACGAAGGTTTGCTCGCCAAGATTGCCGAATTAGAAAAAGAGCTCAAACGAGAACGCTCCTTGCGAGGAAGATTGGCTACTCCGGATCAACGAAATGCCGCCTCCACTAAAAACGAAGAAGAGGTCGACGATAAAGATGCGACCGCTGATAAAAATCAGGGGCTGCCCGATTTAGAAACCTTGTTCCAACTCGTCGATCGTGAAGATGCACCGGGGCTAAAAAAAGCGATCCTCGCTCTCCTCTCTCAACCTAAAGAAGGTTACAGCATCCTCTTTGACTTTCTTTACGGTGAAGTTCATTCACCACGCCAAGCTCTCTTCAATTCGCGTCCTCTCATGGGGGGGATTCTCTCGTTGGGCACTCAGCACAGTAAAAAAGTTGCGGGATTTGCATCTTACGTGTTGAAGCTCGATGAAGATTTACTCGATGAAAAAGTCAGCAGTTTTGTTAAGAAGAGTTTGCCCTTGTTTTTGGCATTTAACCGCCGAGGTTTGAAACCTTTAAGAGATGACTTCGTACAATTTCTTTACTCCGATCTCGTCGACCACGAAGATGAAGCCGCTCGATTAGCGCTCGAAGCCTTGACGGATTTAAGGGCCCCTTTAGCTCAGAAGGATTTAAGCCATCGATTAAAGACCACCCAAAACCAAGCCTTCTTTAGATCCCTTTTAAAGCACATTGAAAAGCTGTCACTCGAAGGAGGACTTGGGGCATTACACAATCTCATTCTTGAAAATAAAGACGGGGGTTGGAAGGCTCAGCTCGCATTGAACACTCTGGCACGGTTAGCGCCGGATGTCGCGAATGATATCGTCGAGAATACTCAAGCAGAATCGATTCGAGATGAGTATGAATTTTCAAGATACGGCGCAAGCTTAGCGGATGCTCAAGAGTTTTTAAATTCAGGAGCAGATCTCGATAAAAAACAAAGGTTTCTCTCGAAGCTCACTTGGATCGATCCCAAACTATTGGAGGAGTTAAAAATCGATTTAGAGACCTTTGGAGATTCTAAAGTTAAAGAATTAGTCTCCAATACTAGCACTCATAGTCCTACATTCTTAAATCCAACAATGATCAACTTACCTCAAATCCGTACCATCAATCAAAATGGTAATACTGTTTGGTCTTCCAATGCAGCGCGCACTTACTGGGGAAACATTCATACGACTCTGAATGCAGGAGATATTAACAAGAGTCGGTGGGTCATCGATCAGGTAGGAGGGAACGTCAGTACTTTCTACGACAGCAAACATTACATTAAGGTTAATCCTTCTCTTACGGATCTCGCCATCGAACTCTTGGAAGCCCCAGATCAAGACGGCGATGGGGGTGGTGATGTTGAGGTTAAAACAGTAATCTCGAATTAGTAACGATTTCCATTTCAAGCGCGAAGCGTGAGCGAGTGCCATCAATGGATTTAGAATTTCAATGCGTTGTGGATTCAAGATAGACGTGAAAAGTCTTTTTAGGGTGAGGCGGTGGCCATTTACTTGACCCTCGTTTACACTTCGGGCTTGGAATAACGAAAAGTTCCACACAGTGTTGTTGCTGATATATAGTGTGGTTAGTTTTTTCAGGAAGGCCGCACGCAGAGCGTACGGACTACAAAAAAAAGGTCGTTGAATCCATCGGATTCAACGACCTTTTTTATTCTTAGTTTTTAAACGCGCGAATTAAATCCGCACGTCCTTAAACCAATCTTGAATCAACTTCAGTTGTTTTCTTCTCTTACTCGTCGAAGCCGAGCCATCGTACTCAGGGATGTCTTTTGAGCTCAATGGAAGAATCATCAGGCTTGAGTAAGCGGCGACCCGAACTTTTTCATCGGTATGATCGAGGTCTTCCAGCAACATTGGAGCTGCTTTACTCGCTCGAACGCGACCGATTGCCCAGATGGCTCGTTCTCTCAGGCCGGGGTTTTCTCCGACGGTCTTATAGATTTCGAGAAGCTTGGGGATCGCTTTCTTATCGGCGGAGTCACCGATCTTTTGAATCTCGGTCCATTTAGCGGCCCAATCTGCATATTGATCAGCCGTCTTAGCTTTCTTGATACCGGTTGCCGTAGCGAGGAGGCCAAGAATGTATTTTTTCGTTCTTGGGCTTTCGACTCGATTGTAGATGTTCGTGAGGCGGGGTACTAAGTAACCGATTCGTTCTGGGGGATAGTTTTCGACGATAAGGTCGACGAACTTAAGAATCTTAGCACTGGGGCGTAGGCGAACGACCTTCATGACGGAAGGAATGTGAAGTTCGCGATTTAAACTTTGAATGAAAACCCAGCTATCATGATCGGAACGGTCGGAGCGGTGAGCTCCAGGGCCCGTGATGACCATTCGGTTAGCTCGTTGCGTGAGGAGTGAAGTTGCTCGATTGAGAACTAAGAGCGCGAAGGAGCAAGTTTCTCTAATTTTGTTATCGCCATTTCCAGGCCATGAACCATCAGGCTTTTGTTCTTTGACGATGGCAGTAGCGAGTTCTTTGTACCAATCGTGCTTTCCAAACTTCTTGACGTAACCTAAGTCACCCACTTTTTCGAGGCTGTAGTAGCCGTAGTATTTCCAGCCACCACCGCCACCGTTAATGTTCCAGTTTTTTAGCATCCAGCCGTAGCCATCACGGATTGCTTTGTTGACCTTGTTTTGGAAATCTGGTGGAACTCGACCTTTAAGATTGGCGTGAGCTAAGATCAATGATGAGAGACCGGCACAACCCATGTTCCACTTGTAGCCACCGTGACCTTTGTCGTTTCGATAGCTCCAGCCACGAGATTTGACTTCGATACCTTCGTCACCGATTTCAGGAGTTTCCTTTTTGACGACAACGGTCTTTCCGGTTTTCTTTTTCTTGTCTTTTTCTTTCTTCTTTTTCTTCTTCTCTTCGTCTTTATCTTTCAGCGTGACTTTATCTCTGCGTGAACCTTCACGTTCAGCTTTGGGGAGGAGTTCGATGCGTTCGTTCACAACGGGTCCATCTTTTTGCTGGCCGTCGATAAAGTGGAGGGCGATCTCTTCCCACACCGTAGGGTCGATTTTAATGTTTCGCTTGGGAGCGAGTCCGATAGCCAAGACGGCGAACTGAACATTCGAGTTATCCCATTGTTTTCCCGCTCGATCAGGACCGTAATTCCAACGCCCTTTGCCCTTATGCTTCATATTGATCAGGGCTCGAATGCATTTCTCTAACATGCCACGATATTTTTTCCCGATGGCTCTGCTGTCGGGGATGGTTTTCCCTTTAGCAAATTGGAGATCAGCATGAATTTGGCTGATCGCTGCATCGAGAGCGAAGGCATAGCATGAAACACTGTAAGTGTGATTCATAGGCATGCTCGATAGCTTCTTGAAGTTGGCATCAATCAGCGGATGGTCGACGGATACCCCGGCGATCAGGAGAGCGTAAGTTTCTAAGGCAACTAAGCCGTAACCTTTTTGATCTGCTTTGCCGGCAAATTGTTTATCTTTGACCCGAGCTAAGAGATAGTCGATGCCTTTGTCGATGGCATTAGCAATGTCTTCTTCCGAAGCTGCTTTGACTTTAGGGCTGATGGCGAAAACCATCGCCAAAATGGAAAGTGCGAGTAAGAGTTGATTGCTGATCTTTCGCATGGATAGACCTTGACCGCGTTGAAGGGTTGACGGAGCCGCTTTATTCAATCTATTCCTGATGGCAGGAATATTTCTTCATTTGCTCTTATGTAGGTTCCATCTGAAGAAAGAGAACTAAGTCTCTCACCTCTCAATACCTCACTCCAGAGAGATCCTTCGAGCTATTCTCAATTGTGCGTTGAGTTTCATATCGGATTAGAAATGGAGACCCGAATGAATTCTTCATGATTCTAAAGTGAAGAATTTCAAATGGCATTTCTCATCGAATTTTTGGGGAGAGCCCCTTTCGAAGTTCATCCCATATAAAGCATAGCCCTCCAATTTAATGCTTCTGAAGAGCGATGTCCACAATTCCCTGAGTTTGGAATCCATTGACCGTTGAATCCTCGACTCATAGAATGCTCGTTTGCACATTTACTAAATTATAACCCTATATAGGATTATCCGGGAACAGAGAGGATCGAGGATGACCAAATCTTTACATTTCACCCTGAGTGCTGTTTTGGCTTTTGCCTTAAGTGCTTTATTCATTTCTGGTTGTGATTCAAAGCCACAGTCGGGTTCGAACTCGAGTTCTTCTCCAACCATGCGGATCGCAGTCATTCCTAAGGGATTGACTCATAGTTTTTGGAATTCCGTTCACGCGGGAGCCCTTCAAGCTGCTAAGGATCTCAAGAAGGAAAAAGACCTCACTGTCGAAGTGATTTGGGATGGACCCGACGCCGAACACGCCCGTGATCAACAGATTCAAATCGTTCAGGACTTCACCGGACAAAACATTAACGGAATCGTTTTGGCTCCATTAGACGACCAAGCTTTAGTGAGTCCCATCCAACAGGCGATGGCTGCGGGTAAGCCAGTGGTGATCATCGACAGTGGATTAAAAGCTGATACCTACGTCAGCTTTGTGGCTACCGATAACTTTAAAGGCGGGGAGCTTGCCGGAAAGAGAGTCGGTGAGATCTTATCGGGAAAAGGAACCGTTCTTCTTCTGAGGTACATGGTTGGCTCTGCGAGTACACACAACCGAGAAGAAGGATTCTTAAAAGTGATTAAAGAACAGTTTCCTAACATCAAAGTTGTGCCTAAAGAGGGAGAGGAACAATACGCAGGAGCGACAGCGGGTGAAGCCCAGGAAGTTTCGGAATCACTTTTAAATATCTACAAAGACATCGATGCCATCTTTTGCCCGAATGAATCGAGCGCAGTGGGTATGCTCGAAGCGCTTAAGAGCACGGGAAAAGCCGGCAAAGTCAAATTCGTTGGTTTTGATTCAAGCGATAAACTGCTTCAAGGATTGGATGCCGGTCACATCGATGGTTTAGTTTTGCAAGATCCGGTTAAAATGGGACGAGAGGGGGTTAAAGCTTTAATCTCTCACTTGAAGGGCGAAAAAGTTGAAAAACGCATCGATACCGGAGTCGTCATGGTTACTCCCGACAACAGAAACGAAGATAAAATCAAAGCCCTTCTCACTCCTGATCTTTCCATCCTCAAAGAGAAGTAATCTCAGTGAGTGAATCTTTAGCCTCTCGCCTTCAACTAGAGAATATCTCTAAGCGTTTCGGTGCTACCCAAGCTCTCAAGGGGGTTTCACTGAAGGTGCTTCCCGGTTCTGTTCATGCCGTCATCGGTGAGAACGGAGCCGGGAAGAGTACACTGATGAAGATTCTAGCTGGAGCATTAAAACCGGATACGGGTTCGATAAAGCTTGAAGGAAATCCTTTTCAAGCTCAGGGACCCGCCGAAGCACGTCAGGGGGGCATATCGATGATCTACCAAGAGCTCACCTTGGCTCCGGATCTTTCAGTGGCAGAGAATATGTTCTTGGGAATCGAACCGAAACTTTTGTTCGGGTGTGTCGATCGAGGTCAACAAAGGAAGAAAGTTAAAGAAGCTCTCGCGTTTTTAGGGCACAGTGAAATCTCTCCCGATACACCGGTGAGTCAGTTGAGCATCTCCAGCCAGCAGCTCGTTGAGGTCGGGCGTGCGTTGGTGGGTGAAGCAAAAGTCATCATTTTTGATGAACCCACTAGCTCTTTAACTCGAATTGATACTCAAAAACTCTTCGAAGTGATCGCACGGTTACGCGACCGTGGAGTCAGCATTCTTTACATCAGTCACTTCTTAGAAGAAGTAACTGAGATCTCGGATCATTATTCGATACTTCGTGATGGAGAAGCGGTCGCTCACGGAAACTTAAAAGATATTCAGCTCGATAAAATCATCGAGTTGATGGTCGGTCGCTCCGTGGAAGAGATGTTTCCCCGGAGAGAGAGAGAGATCGGGGAGGTGGTCCTCACTGTCGATCATCTCGTTGGGGACGGTTATCCCCAGGACGTTTCATTCGAGTTGCGTCGAGGTGAAATCTTAGGAATTGCGGGTTTGGTGGGATCTGGCCGAACGGAGATGCTTCGAACTTTGTTTGGTTTAGATTCCGTGTGGAGTGGGAAAGTTTCTTTAAAAGGGCACGGAGAAATTCAAGGGCAAAGCCCACAAATGGCTATTCAAAGAGGGATCGGATTACTGAGTGAAGATCGAAAAGAAGAGGGGCTGCTCACCAACTTATCGATTGCAGATAACCTCACTTTAAGTGATTACAAATCGATCTCAAGCTGGGGTTGGGTCGATGAAAAAAAACAAATTCAATCGACTCAAAGGCGGTTTAAGGAACTACGAGTTAAAGCACGGGAGCCCCGTCAAGTCGTCGGTGATCTCTCGGGAGGAAATCAACAGAAGGTCGCCATCGGCCGACTTGTTCATCAGGATGCAGATATTGTCTTACTCGACGAACCCACTCGCGGAGTCGATGTTGGAAGCAAAGTGCAGATCTATGAATGGATGGGGGAGCTTGCGGCAAGAGGAAAGGCCATCATCTTCGTTAGTTCTTACCTACCCGAGCTCTTGGGCGTAGCCGATCGAATCGCCGTGATGAACCGAGGACGCTTATCCACTCCTCAAGCCGTTGAAGAACTCACCGAAGAAGAAATATTAAGGCTCGCTGTCATGGAACAGGAAGCCCATTAACCTATTAAGTATCCGATGAATGAAGCTCCATTAAATCCTCAGGTTTCAAAAGGATTCTCTTGGCAGAGTTACACGCGTCAATTGAGTCTCTTAGGAACGATCATATTACTCACACTTATCTTTTGGATCTTGGCTAAGGTACTGAAAGGGAATAATTTTCTTTCGTTTTCCAACGTCCAAATCATGGCGAGCCATACTGTGATTACAGCTCTCGGGGCTATTGGGATGACCTTGGTTATCGTCAGTGGAGGGATCGATCTCAGTATTGGATCGGTTATCGCCTTGAGTATGGTCGTGACGGCGTGGGGAGTCGAACGGCTGGGAGTTCCACTAGAAGTTGCCGTTCTTATGGGTCTCCTTGCCGGATCAGCTTGCGGCTTAGTGAGTGGCTTGATTATTGTTTGGTTTCGACTTTTACCCTTCATCGCCACTTTGGGGATGATGGGAATTGCTAGAGGCTTAGCGAAGGTCGTCGCTGAACGGAAGCCCATCAATTTAGACTATAAGGGCTGGGAGGATTCTTGGCTAAAGTACTTAACTGTAAATCCAAGCAATGTAGAAATTGAAGGATTACCGTATCTTCCTAGTTGGATCTTATTTCAGCCAGCAGTGTGGGTGACTCTTTTATTTGCTTTAGTGATGGCAGCTATTTTCTCACGACACATTTTTGGTCGACATGTCTTCGCAGTGGGATCCAACGAATCCGCCGCCCGGTTATGTGGAGTACAAGTCTCGCGAGTGAAGGTTTTGGTCTACACGATCTGTGGCTTGTTTGCCGGAATTGCTGGAGTCATTTTTGCGAGCCGGCAGTCTCAAGGAGATCCCACTGCCGCCGTCGCGTACGAACTCCACATCATCGCAGCCGTCGTGATCGGCGGGGGAAGTTTGACTGGGGGTGAAGGGAGCATCTTTGGCTCTATCGCCGGTGCCGTGATCATCACCATTATTAGAAGTGGGTTGAGAAGTGTGCAGGTGACCTCCGACGTTCAGGAAATTCTCATCGGAGTGATCATCGTAGGGGCCGCAATACTCGATCGCTGGCAGCATCGGAAGAAAGAGTAGTCGGCTCTGCAACTAACTTTCCTTTCTAATCTCCAAGTACAATAATTAACTAGCCCGAAGCGCTAGCGAGGGGCAGGAATGAAAGCCTTGGCCCCTCGCTAGCGTTTCGGGCTAGTTAAAAAAATACTCAATTCTTTTTTAGTCGCTGGGATCTTCATGACCGGCTCACGGGGTGAGCCGACTCTATTTTGACCGCACATAGAATGTGCGGACTACTTTAGCTCCCGCGTCCCATCCCTCAACCTTCGCCAAGCCAGGGCATCGGCTTCTTCGGGATTCTCTTGCACCCAATCGAAGACATCTTGGTCGTAGATGACGACATCGCCTGAAAGTTCCCATCCACCGTAACGGTTTGAAAATTCACCAAAACCGGGAATTGTGATGGGCGGCAAGGGCGCTCTGGGAAACAGGGCCACCGTCGTATGTTCTTGGTCAGGCCCCACGGCGATTTCTAAGTTGTACGCACAATCCGCCTCCGTTGCTTTCTCGACGTGAGGCCAAATGCTTGTAGCCAATTGTTTTAGATCTGAGCCGTGATAAAAGAAATGGGGGATATCCCAATCGGGTAATTGAGATTGAGTTTCTAATTTAGGAGTACTTCCATTCCACGTGTGAAAGAATTTTTCAAAGGCACCTCCATCGTGAGGAAGGATTTGAAAGTGCCAATGATTGACCGTAGAACCTGAACTCGATCCATCTTTACCTGAGTTGGAATTAAAGAAGAACCTGAAGTTTTGGCCCAACATTCTTGCGAGTAAAAGAGCATCTTCAATTTCTTCGGGACCGAAGATGAGTTGAGGTAAAGTCGAGGGATCTTCTGATGGATTCCTGACTAAAAGAAGATGCAGTTTCTTAACCGGGAACTTGTTCGCAATGAGATGGTAGGTTCGATTCTCACGAGTGAGTCGAAGCACTTCACGAATTTCTAAGACCTTAACATCATCGAAAGGGCAAGGTTCGTAGGGGCGTTTGAGGCCGATGGGGGAGAGCTTAACTTTAGCGCCGGGCCTCGTACCTCGACCCGGAATGTAGTGGTACTTGAATGCACGAAATTGAAATGAAAACGCTTCTTGGGGGTCGTAAGCGATTTCACCGGTTTCGTAAATTCTATCCCAGGCTTGATACAACTCGCCCTCGAGCGTGTCGTCGTAGTGGGGACTAAGATTTCTGGACGAGAAGGGGGCAGGCGACATCGGCATTGGGAGCGATGTTCAAAACATTGCTCAATGGGGTTGAGCAGATATCGACACAACAAGGGCGAGAACCCTTGTTGTGTCGGTCGAAATCTTATTAATAGTCTCATCGAAGAACAAATCCTTCGATGGTGGAGTTATCGTTTCTGTCGTCGTTTTTTCCGAGCTAGACGTTTTTTACGTCCGAGCTTTCGGCGACCGCGATGCTTTTTACGCATTCTCTGGAGCCTCTTTGTGACTGAATGTAGGTTTCGTTTCGAAAATTAGGGACTCTCCCCGTGACGGGTCCATCAATAGGATGGGGGGGTCTGAGTCAGTCCCTCCCCGCAGAGTCAAAGGGGCGGATTATAACAGCTAGAAGAAGGCTTTTACCAGATTTCTTCCGGCGATTTCCTAAGTCTATGGATGGGCTGATAATCCTAAATTAATTCACTCGAGATTCCGCTGTCTTGAGGGTCTCTAATGCCGTTCGAGCGACCGTCACTGGGTCAGGATCATACTGGAAAGGTTCCGCTGAGACCCAGTTGAGGAATCGGGCGTCCTTCAGGGCACTGAGAACTGGGGTAAAGTCAAAATCTCCCATCCCCGGTCCTTTTCCGTCGGGTTCGTTGACGTGGTAGTGTCCGGCACCCTGACCGAAATCGGCGATGTTTTGAAGAACACCGCCCTCCATGTGGCTGAGAGCTCGGGT
>JANQLS010000119.1 GCA_028280485.1 Planctomycetota bacterium | reverse complement strand
CACTGTTTTTGATGATGACCGTATGAGCAGCTTTGATGACGTATCTGTTAAAGTTTTCCCCATCGGAACGATTATTTCAAAAGAAGTCCTTTGGGGTCGCGGGGCGGGAAATAGTAATCTCTCTCAATCTGATAATTGGGTGGGAGGGGAGGCCCCAGGTCCATTGGATATTGCATGCTTAAAAGCGCCGAAAGTTACTGACAGTAATTATAATTTAGATACAGATCATCTTCATTGGGGGGCATTGAAAGTCGGAATGAATCAAAGTAGTTTTTGGAATTTTAATTCCCAAGGAAATAATTCTACTGCGTCAATCGTTTTTAGCGGGCAAGACATAGATACTTTTAAAAATGCAGCGATTGTAAATCAATCCGGTCAGGGGGGAGGGCTTCGGTTTAATATTATTCTTAGTGGAGGTGGCGCTTTTATCATCGCCCATAATTCTGGGAGCGGATTAGAAATCGATGGTGCGCTCAAAGAGACTGGAGGTGCTGCTTCGCTCATCGTTGATGGGAACGGCATTTCGGGAACGGGGCAGGGGCGAGTTCACATTCGAGGTAGTAATACTAGCGAATCCATTTATCAATTGACGGGAAGTATCAAAGTTCAAAATGGAGCTAATTTACGAATTGAGGGCGGGTTTGATATTTCAAAAACAGGGGGAACAATTACTGTTGATAAGAAGAGCAAATGGAACCTAGGTCCTTCAGTCAGTTATAAAACTGCAGGTCTTTCTATAGGGGGAGTGACATTTCCTCCTGGGGTTTACAGTAAGGAAGATTTTGAGGAGGCTGGAGTTGGAGGGAACATTGAAAATTCAGGGGGGAAGATTGAAGTTGTTTCAGTAAAAAAAGAATCTGCGTTTATTCGGGGGGATTGTAACGATGATGGCGTCGTCGACTTTGCGGATCCCATACAGACTTTAATGGTTCTTTTTCGACCGAAAGAATTATTGGAGCTACCCGGTTGTTATAAAGCCATGGATGGCAATGATGACGGTAAGATTAATCTCTCGGATAGTGTCTTCTTACTTTTTTCCCTGTTTGTAGAGAACTTCCCCGACCCTCCTCCACCCTTTCCTCATTGTGGTTTAGATCCCACTTTAGATGCAGTCGCATGTCTACAGGTGTCCAGTTGCGTCGTAGAGATTATAAAAGCAAAAGCACAAATTGTTGTTGAATGAAGAAATGTATAGCTAAAAGACTCATTCACTCGATTCCCTCCAGAAAATTAAATTGTAGGGGACACATCATTGGGGTAATGTATAAATGTCTTTCCTAAAAACCCTACTCCCATCTTAATAATTTAATTCTCAAGCTCTCTTATCTCACTCGGATGTAATTAACTCCAAAGGATTTATTTTTGAGTGAGCTATGGAGTACCTCTTGTTTTCCTTCCCGAGAAACTTGAAGGTCTGTTCAGCTGATCTACGGGAGTTCGAAATCAGTGCGCAATTTTATTTTACCCCTCATTTTTTCTGTTTTCTTTTTCACCTCTTTCTCCCTTTATGCCGAGCCTAAGTACGAACTGCTTTATTCTTTTCCTCGTAATCGGGATGAGAATCGAACCAGCCTTCTTCATGCAAGCGATGGTCACTACTACGGAGGGGCAAGAATTCGACATGATACTTGGGATCATGGCACTCTATTCAGACTGAAATCGAATGGGGAGTATGATGTTTTATACGCGTTTAGTGGAAAAGATGGTAGTCAAGTTCGTTCACCCTTGATCCAGGCTAAAGATGGTTCTTTGTATGGGGTAACCTTTAAAGGTGGAGAATTCAACCGTGGCTCGGTTTTTAAATTTTCTCTAGATGGGGAACTCGTTACTCTTCACTCGTTCAATACCTTTGATGGCCGTTTCTTGAATTCTGCTTTATCTGAAGTTGAAGATGGTATTTTCTGGGGTGTCGCCAAAAGCGGAGGAGAGCATGACTTTGGGACGATATATCAAGTAAGCTCCAGGGGTGAATTTGAAATCATTCATGAGTTTGATGGAGCTGATGGAAAGGAACCAGCCGCAGCGCTTGTATTACACCGGAACGGGAGTGTATATGGGGTTACCCGTCGAGGAGGGGATGAAGATGAGGGAGTTATATTCAAAATTGGAAAAGATAAAAAACTTAACACGATCTACTCTTTTTTAGAAGAAGAAGGCCATTTTCCCTCAGGACTCACAGTAAGTGACGATGGTTTAGTTTATGGAGTTATGACTCGAGGGGGAACTCAAAACTTAGGTTCCATATTTAAAATTGATGATCAAGATCAGATCATTACGAGTTATTCCTTTCGTGACGATTCTGGAAGTTCTCCCGGCGGTAGACTGATAAGAAATTCTGAGGGAGGCTTTTATGGTTTGAGTCGTAATTCTGAAGGCTCTTCCAATTCTCAAATCTATTCATTTCATCCAGATGGTTCCTTTAAGATTATCAAAAGATTTAATGAATTATTGCGTGAAGCTTCTTTGTTCTCGACGAATCAACTCCTCTTTTGGAAAAACCGGCAGTATTCATCTCAATCTACGTCCACCTATACGATACCTTTCATCGTTAATGTAGAGGCTCGTGATGATGAGGAGTTGAGTAAAGGACAATATTTATTCGATATTCGAGGGCGCTACCCCAGTTCTTCATTGATTAAGGGAAATGATTCTAACTATTACGGTGTGACTTCTCATGGGGGGGATAAAATTGGGACTAATGGAATCGATTTAGGCTTTGGTACGATTTACAGTTTTAATCCAAACACTCAATCTTTAAGTACTGTTCATAGGTTTTCTGAGGAGGAAGGAAAGAATCCGAGCGGTGATTTGATTGAAGTCTCTCCGGGAGTGTTTTTTGGTGTGGCTGTAAGAGGTGGGGCAAATAATCTAGGCGTTGTTTTTCGTTATGATTTAAATTCAGACGATTTAAAGGTCATTCATAGTTTTTCTAGTAGGGACGGACGTTATCCCCGATACGGCTTAACTCTCGCCGACGATGGGCTCTTATACGGTACGACTCCCTCAGGAAGAACACCAGCACTTGGTGGGACTTTGTTCAGCATCCATCCGCAAAAAGAAAGGTTGGAAGAATCCTACATTCTTGAACTACCAGCAATAACTTCAGTTAGTGATAAATTGCTGAGTGCCTCCGATGGATTTCTCTACGGAACAGGAGGACTTAATAACCGAGTTGGCGGAGGAGCTATATTTCGATTTGATTTGGAAACGGAAGAAATAACTATCGTTTATGAATTTGGCCCACTCGATGGGAAGTTTTCACGATCTACTTTACTCGAAACTTCTGATGGTATTTTTTATGGATCTACAAATAGAGGTGGAGAGTTTGATCGGGGAACTATTTTTAGACTGACTAACAACGGTTCGTTTAAAAAAATTCACTCATTTTCGGGGGGTGGAGGTTTTCCAGCGTTCACCCTCGCTCAAGGAAGAAGTGGAGCTTTGTTCGGTATTGGTGGTTTTTCTTTCGGATCTCACACCCTTTACCAAATAGATGTCCGAGGGAATTACCAGAAATTACATGAATCTGAAAGTTCAATCGAGGGGAGATCGCCTGTAGGTTTTTTGAATCAACTTCAAGATGGCTCTTTTCTGGGGGCAAACAAGTACGGTGGCTCTAATGGTGATGGTGTTATTTTTCGATTGAGTGGAGTTGATGAACTTTTATCTTTTCAAAGAGGGGATACCAACACGAATGGAGTTCTTGAAGTCGCGGACGGTCTACTGACGATTGAATATCTCTTTTTAAATGGTGAGCCATTAAATTGTTGGGATGCCGTCGATGCCAACGACGACGGTACGATCTCAATTACTGATACGATCTTCCTTTTCCAGTCCCTCTTTTTTGGAGGTGAACTCAATCAAGAGTTTTGTATCCAAGATCAAACCCAGGATTTATTGACATGCTATGAAGTGAATATGATTTGCAAGGAATGATGGAGTGATTTTCTGACAATCAAACGATAATGCTCGCTTAAAGTCTAGAATCGATTTAGCATGGAAGGCGATCCCCGTGAGACTTAAAAAATCTTTTTCCAACAAAGCTCTCATTAAAGGCAGCCATTGAATGCGTAATTTCATTCAAATATTCTTCCTCTTTTTATTGCTGGGTTTTCCCTTAGAGCTTCAAGCCGAACCTCACTATAGAGTTTTATACACCTTTCCTGAAGTTCAATCCGAAATGCGATCCGCTCCGCTTTTGGCAAGCGATGGTTTTTATTATGGCGCAGTTTCTCGAAGCTCTGATTCTGAAGATCCGGGACAAATCTATAGGCTGAAGCCGAATGGTGAGTTTGACTATATTGTATCTCTTGAGGATACGGGAATTGGTCGTCGTACGGTGATGCCGTTTATTCAAGCTCAAGATAAAGCTCTTTATGGAGTTTCCGCCGAAGGGGGCGAATTTAATGCGGGCACTGTCTTTAAGTACAGCTTAGGTGGCGAGGCCCAGGTTCTTCATTCCTTTAATTCCAATGATGGATTACATCCAAGTTCAGCTCTTCTTGAGGTTTCAAAAGGTATTTTTTGGGGGACTACTCTTCATGGTGGGGATCAAAGCTTTGGGACCATCTATCAAATAAACTCTGAGGGGGAGTTTAAGGTTTTATATCGATTTAATGGAATTGAAGGAAGTGGACCTACCGGTGGGCTTGTAAGACACAGTAATGGACATTTTTATGGAGTAACTAAAAGAGGAGGTGACGAAGATGTGGGGGTTCTCTTCCGAATGAGTAGATCCCAACAATACAAAGTCATCACTTCATTCCTCGGAGAAGATACTCGAGTTATAGGAGGCTTAACTCTCGCTGGCGATGGTTTGGTTTACGGAGTTCTTCAGGATAGTAAGGCAGCTCGTTTGAGTTCGATTTTCAAGATCGATGCTCATGATCAATTCAGTACTCATTTCGCTTTTCCTGAATCTGATGACATTCGCCCCTTAGGGCCCCTCCTTCGAGGTAGGAATGGATATCTCTACGGCTTAGCTAGAAAAGTTGGGACCAAGGAAACTCATATTTATGAAACCCATACTGATGGACGCTTTTCAATTATTAAGAGTTTTGATGAATCTGTAGGATTTGGATATGGGTATCGCCTGATTCAATTTAACGAGAACACTCTAATGATTTGGGTCCGACGACGGCATTTGCAAACGACTTCATTCACTAAAACCTATCCCTTTGTTTTTGGCTTGGATGATACTGTAGCGGAAGGCAAGTTTTTATTCGATAAACGTGGGGCAGAACCGAGTTCACCGTTGATGAGAGGAACCGATTCTAAGTTTTATGGAGTGACCTTTTCCGGGGGAGATAAGGTCGCAGATAACGGTATCGATTTGGGCTTAGGCACGATTTATAGATTTGATTTAAATTCGAGAGAACTCGTTACGCTGCATTGTTTTTCTGAGTCTGAAGGTAGAAACCCAAGTGGGGAACTCATCGAGACTGAGCCCGGAATCTTTTTTGGGGTGGCTCAAAGAGGTGGGGAAAATAAGCGTGGGGTTGTTTACCGCTTTAATCGTCATTCTAAAAACTTAAAAGTTATTCATTCCTTTTCTGGCTCTGACGGACAGAGTCCAACTTTTGGTCTAACTCTTGCTGAGAATGGCCTCTTATATGGAACGACTCCAAATGGACGAGGTGAAGCTCATCTGGGCTCCCTATTTACTATAAATCCCAAAAACGAACGTTTGGAAGAAACCTACTTAATGAAAGGTTTGGGGGCCGAAGCGTCGGTTAGCTCGAAGCTCTTGAGCGCATCGGATGGATTGCTTTACGGCACAACGGCATCGACGAGGAAATCTGATTGGGGGGAATTGATTCGATATAATATTGAGACGGGTGAAATGACTGTCTTACATGATTTTGATGGAACTCTGGGAAGAAACCCAAAATCTTCTCTCATCGAGACAGGAGATGGCTTTTTCTACGGCACGGCGAGTACCGGGGGTGAATTTGATAATGGAACTCTTTTTAAATTCAAGGCTGGCTCGGATCCCATTTCTATATATTCCTTTCCAGAAGCGATAGAAGCTTTTGAGGGGCATCCTCTTTTCAAATTAGTTCAAGGGCGAAGTGGAGTTTTATTTGGATTGACTCAAAGCCCAGCGGGTCAGAGTTCGCTTTTTCAGTATGACCTTCGAGAAGGGTATCAAAGACTTCATGAATTCAACCTCCTGACGGGAGCAACTCCCGCGGGATCTCTTCTTCAGTTAGAAGAGGGAGGTTATCTAGGGTCCACTCAATCGGGTGGCTTAGGGGGGCGAGGTGTAATTTATAAAATAAGTGGAATTGATGACCTCTTAGCTTTTAAGAGAGGTGATTCTAATTCGAATGGTATCCACGAAATCGCGGATGCCCTTCTGCTCTTAGAGTTTCTTTTTCTTGGTGGAGATCATCTGAAATGTTGGGACGCAGCCGACGCCGATGATGACGGCGATCTTGCTATTTCCGATGCTGTTCTGGTTTTACATCATTTGTTTTTAGGTGGCGAATTCAATGGCGAGTTGTGTGCTCAGGATCAAACTCAAGATTTGCTATCTTGTCAGGAAGTGAACTTGAGTTGTGATAAATAAAAAGATATAGCTTCGCTTGAAAACTATGAAAAAGGTTGTTGTGAAGATAGAGGAAATTGATATTAGTTCTAAGCGTATCGGTTAATTCTTTTGAGCTGAGGTATGCCGATGTACAAAACTGAGGGTTTCCCCTGGGTCTCAGCCCAATTGAATTACAAACCTTCCCATTAATTTAAACCGAATTTTTATCGTTAGAAATTCAGCATAGAAGCTCTTAGATAGTTGCTTGGTTAAATTTTTTATTCATTTTCGACGGATCAGGGCCACGTTGAAGAGATAACACTTCTGTAGTTGTAGGCGTACTCATTTTTCAACTTTCTTTCTTCAAAGGTGGGTCGACATTATTGAATTCATCACCCGTTTGGCTGACTGAAGTTAATAATGCGTGCGTTTACATGCGAGGTAGAGCATGTAAGGAGATTCGACATGTCGAGTTTTAAGATTTTAATATATTTAAGTTTTTTGTTTTTAGGGTTAAGTGATTTTCAAGTCCAAGGTCAACCCACAACAAGAATTAGAAAAAGTGTGACCGATCTTTCCGAGGAAGAGAAGGGAGCATTTATAGCGGCGCTATTTAGAATGAAAAACACACCAACTGCAGGTGGAAGTAATGTTTACGATGACCTCGTTGTTTTTCATATTGACGCGGGGAGTGCGAGTCCCCCTGATCCTTTAGCCTATGCCCATCGTAGTGCTGCATTTCTCCCTTGGCATCGCTGGTACATATGGGAATTTGAGAAAGCGTTGTTGCAAGCAGACCGGGACAATAACGGAGGGCTTAATATCCTTACGGGTCTTCCCTATTGGGATTGGGCAGTAGATCGTTCATCTCAATCTTTTCCCTGGACGGCTGATTTTTTAGGTGGAAATGGAGATGCGACTCGGTTTGGTAGGATTCCAGACGGTCCATTTAGAGATACTTCTGGTGATTTTGGATCGGGTGAAGATCCTTGGATTCCTGTTGGTGACACCATTTCCAACGATGGAATTAGTTCTACAAATTCACTTCGTCGAGCGTTTAGAACCGTTGGTGCTGAAGCAGTATTTATGAGTTTTCTTACATCAGCGGAGATTGCTACATCCGATGAAGTTCAAGATCTCATGTTAGAAATCGTGTACGACAGTTCACCTTTCTCGGGATTTAGCACGGGTTTCCGCAATTCACTTGAGAGAATTCATGATTCAGTTCATGTCGCGATAGGTGGACATATGGAGCGCCACTTTTCGCCCGATGACCCAGTATTTTATTTACACCATGCGAATGTCGATCGTATATGGGCGCAATGGCAAGGGATAAATGGTATAGAGAATTACACCCCAGGTGTAACTGATACTGAGCCAACTGGAGGTGGAGTTAAAGTTGATTCTGCAATGGGAGGCTTTGGTAGTGTTACTCCTGGTGATGTTCTGAGGACCATCAGCATGGAAGGAGCTGAAGGATATGTCTATCTTCCTCGGATTCCAGATGATCCTGATAGTACGAGTAGAATCGACTTGATTCTTGCACTCGATACCTCAGGTAGCATGTCTTTAACAACAGACACGGGGGCGAGCAAGATGGATGGTGCCATCGAAGCGACAGATCTCTTTCTAAGCCTAATGAAAACAGGCGATGGTCATCGAGTCGGATTGATCGAGTTTAATACCAATTCAACAACTTTGAGATCTATGCTGTCCTTTACGGCATCCCATCAGGGAGACCTACAATCGGATGTCAGTGGTCTGACCGCCGGAGGATCGACCGGAATTGGTGAAGCATTAGATCTTTCGAAAACCTTACTCACGGGGGCATCCGATTTAGGGAATGAAAGAAGAGTTCTTCTTCTTACCGACGGTATGGAAAATCAAAGTCCAACGATTTTGGATGTCGCTGGTTTAGACTCCACTGGGGCGAGTATGCTCGGCAACGGAATTCGAGTTTATTCGGTGGGTTTTGGATCGGATGCCAGTCTGGATGCCGATAAGTTAACCCAAATTTCAAGTCTTACCAATGGTGCTTTCACTACGGCAAACAATGAGCTTGAACTTAAAAAATTCTTTGTCGCAAGTTTTGGGGATGCCTTCAATGATGTAAGCATGTTACGTGATCCCTATTTCATTTTTGAGCCCGGTCAATCCAAACCTTCCGAAAACTTTTTGTTCAATGTAACGGAATATGAGCAAGAGCTTACGGTGGTCATTGGTTGGAGCGATCCCACGACCGAGATTGAAGTGGAATTAGTCTCTCCTGATGGGTCGATTTTAAAAGAATCGGCTGCGGGAATTACTACAAAGAGGGGCCGAACTTGGATGTTCATGCGCTTGCCTGCAGATCTTGTTGATCCTTCTAGTGGAGAGTGGGAAGTTCGAACTACTCGTGGGAGTAATTTAGATCAAGCCGAACAATTTTTTATCTCAGTGCTATCGGCTGGCGGTCCTTCATTTAGGCCCGTACATATTGGTCCGATGACCTATACTGGCGAGCCCCTCCATCCTCTCGCTTATTTGAGACACGAAGATGGTCATCCCGTGTCAGGAGAAGTGTATATTGAACTCTTATCCCCTCAACAATCCGAGGAAGACATTTTACAGCAGGTGGAGCCTCAGCAAGACCAAAGAAGTATCAAGGGAGATGTCATCGACAATCGAACCGGTACTCTTCTCGGAGTCATCGAGCATAAAGAGTTTCCCTTCTCTCAGTCCGAGGAGAAATTATTTGATGATTCTAAGAATGAGGATGGATTGTGGGGTCCAGATGGAGTTTATGGTGTGGTCCTCGATGAAGTAAAGAAGCCCGGCCGATACCGAGTTCATGCTTTCGCTCGTTATGAAGATAGTGCTGGAGCTAGAGGTACACGTGAAGCTCAATGGTCAGTCTACGTAGATATCGGTATTGACCCAGATTCTTCAGAAATCAAATTGGAAGATCTCGGGAGAACTCCAGATGGGAATCAGCTCACCAAGTTGATCATGACTCCCCAAGATGCATTTGGAAATAAATTTGGATTTGGTCGTGGAGATGATTTTCAAATAGCAGTGTTTGGGGATAAAGATGCGAAAATCATGGGTGAGATCGTCGACGAAGGCGCCGGAATCTATTCGATTCAAATTTCGTCGAATCCAAATAATGACTTTCCCAATGTTGTTCTCATGCAACCAGGAAGAGATATCATTTCTCTTACTCACTCGGATAATGAGTATATTCCTGGTGATTGTAATTTAGACGGAGCGTTGAATATTTCAGATCCAGTCTGTCTTCTTGGACATTTATTCCTCGGAAATCCAGATAGCCTTCCGTGTGGTACTGGGGGCGTGGAGCATGAAGGAAATATACAGCTACTAGATTGGCATGGGGATGGGGCGATTGACCTATCGGATGCCATCGCGTCTTTGAGCTTTCAATTCTTAGGCACGGCCCCACATGTTCTCGCTTTTGAAATTGAACCTGAGCAAACTCCAGTACCCATTCCTGGTTGTAATCGTGAATAATCTAATTCTCAAATTCATGAGCGACGGTCAGCTCTAGGTCAGCTAATAAACAGCGAAAAGCTCAATCTCTTTAAAAGCTTAGCTTATGAAGAGATTGAGCTTTTTTTTGTTTGCTTCCGGCTAATTGTGAGACTTTATTACTAAAATTTGAAATGAAAGACTGGGGGTAAGGTAGGCTTTAAGTCCTACAAATAAAATAGAAACCTTCGAATTCCCGCTCGTGATGAGAGTTTGTGATATAGTATTTATTCTGCTTCATGCTTGTCTGAACCATGCAAACGCTTGATTACTGAAATAATTCATCTGAGAAAACAAAATGAAAAATTTTATAAACCGAATTTCAAATCTGTTATTCATGCTATTTTTTGTATTGAGTTTATCTTCTTCGGTTTTCTCTGAAGTGAGATTAGCTCGCCTCTTCGACGACCATATGGTCTTACAATGCGATCAGCCCGTTCGTGTATGGGGTTGGGCATCTCCCGCCGAGAAAGTTAAGGTTCAATTCGCTGATCAATCTCATGAGACCCAAGCTAACACTAAAGGGCGTTGGGAAGTTTTCCTTGAAGCGATGAAGCCCAATTTCAAAGGCCAAGAGTTGGTGGTGTCCGGTCAAAACAATCAAGTGAAGTTGAAAGATGTCCTTTTAGGCGAAGTTTGGCTTTGTGGTGGGCAAAGTAATATGGCATGGTCGCTTCGAGGCTCAAGGGATGCTGATATCGAAATCGCTTCCGCCAATTATCCGGCAATCCGATTCTTTAAGATTCCAAACATCGCTCGAGATAATCCCCAAGAAGATATTCTTCCGGTTCCCATGGGGGATACTGAAGGTCGGTGGATGATGGCGGTCAGTGATCAAGTCGAATCCTGTACGGCTGTAGGTTATTATTTCGGAAAAAGATTACACCGTTACCTCAGAGTTCCCGTAGGTCTTATCAATGCCTCGTGGGGCGGCACGATGGCCCAGCATTGGGTTTCAGAAAAAACACTGAAGCCCATTCCTGAAATGCAAGAGTACATCGAAAAGCACGAGCAGGCTGTCAAGGAATGGAATGCTGGAGGAGGAGAAGAGGGAGCTAAAAAGCGTTATCAACAAGCATTAAAAGAATGGGAAGCTCAGCGAGAGAAAGCTAAAAAAGAAAGCAAGCGCGAACCTCGCCGCCCGAATATACGTAGCTTCGAGAGCCCTGGCTATAAACGTCAGCCGGGAGGAATGTATAACGGGATGATCTTACCGATCGCAAAGGCTACGATTAAAGGAGTCATCTTTTATCAGGGTGAAAACAATTCTTTCGGAACCAGTTGGAAACCTTTCCCCAAAACTTTTCCCAGTGTGATCTCGGATTGGAGGAAAGTTTTCGAGAGTCCCAAATTGCCCTTTGGAATACTCCAGATTGCGGGTTGGAGTAATCGACGTTCGATGACTTACGATCAAAACCACCACACGAACGTTGTTCGTGAAGTTCAGTTTCTTACTTGGAAGAATACCCCAGGCACGGGACTTATCGTCACTTTTGATACGAATTCAAATGGTAGTATTCACCCCGGTCGCAAGCAACCCGTTGGAGAGCGCACAGCTCGATGGGCTCTTGCTGAAGTTTATAACGTTGGTAAGAATTTAGAGTGGAAGGGACCCGTCTATAAATCGATGCAGGTTGAGAAGGAGAAGATAATTATCTCTTTCGAAGAAGAATCAGCTCGGGGTTTGAGGTTAGATAAAGATACGGACGTCGGATTTTATATCGCCGGAAAAGATAAAATTTTCCATCACGCCCGCGCTCGCGTGTTCAACCGAAACCAACTCCAGGTTTGGAGTGATGCTGTAAAAGAGCCCGTTGCTGTTCGATACGCCATATCCAACCTCCCCATGTATTCGCTTATGAATGGACGTGAACTACCGGCCTATCCTTTCCGTACGGATACCTGGCCGATAGAACCCCATCAGTCTACGGGAACTTATGAAGTTGAGAAGTATAATTGGAACAATTGAACTCTATCGATTTCATTTAGCTCGTTTCTGTTGAATAATTCAAAGGTTGATCCGCCGGTGGTGGGTTGACCTTTTTTATTTTAACTGAGGGCTAAGAAATTTTTGGCAGGGACGTCTATCGTGTGAGGCATTATATGGAAGGCCAAATGAAAGGCCTCAAGTCCCTTTAGCTGTTCATTTCTTCTTAGAATCCTGTGAATTTCAAGATGAAGGTTTCCCGAAAGTTTCTTTTAAGTAGTGTTGGAGTTGGCGCAATGGTCTGCCTCGTTGTGGCTTTTTTCGTTTCGGACTTACCCGAACGAATTCGGGAATACTTTATCAATCCAGAAGAGATTCTTAAAAAAACACGTTGGGAATGGGATCGCTCCAAAGATTTCAATTTCTATCGTGAAAACCTTAAGCCCTTTCGAGTCGATAAAATCGACCTCGGGAAGTTTGCTTCAAAATTCATATTTCGAAGTAAAGACCGTGAACTGTTTCGTCGCAGAGGACCATTAGGCTCACCGTTTGTTCTTGCACCCCAAAGGAACTTGATTTTGTTTGTTGCGTATGATTCTTGGTCGAATGGGGCAACGCTTGAAGCTTACTCCACATCCACCGGTGGGCTGATGTGGAAGACCTTACTCAAGGGGGTTGGGAATATTGATCATTCTAAATACAGCAATCGAGTTCAAATGAGACTTGAGCCTCCCCATTATGCCATCGTTTTTGGGAATGAGATGGCCGGACGTTACACCGAGATTGTGGATACACGTACGGGGCAGACGGTGGCCCATCGAAAAGAAATCGTAGAGATGATTATTAAGTAAAAATCTATACCAAGGTTGATCATCGAATATGGGATTAAAAAAATAATTGATGATTGAATCTCGCTTGGTTAAGAGCATAGATTGCAGGCGAAGATCTTATCTCTTCTCTCTTCAAGTCATAAATTATCGATACATTATCTGAGAATGGGAAGCTGAATTGAAAGCTCCATGGGGGGCTTTTTATTACTCGTTGTCGGCAGAGATTAAAGAAAATGATCAATCGTGCCCACTGATGACACTGATAATACTTTATTTTGGGAACTCAATAGGGCATCGCAATTCATATATTTATTTAATCTCATGATCGTTGATTTTTATGGTTGTTATTGGAATTAAGGCTTTGGGTTTTGTTCAGAGATTTGCTTAAAAAGTCGATAATTAGAAGTGCTTTTGTAACGTTTTTACTGGGGTTAATTGAGTTTTCAAAAAATGTCTATTTATATAAAGCAACACTTAGTTTCTTTTACGTGCCAAGTTATTTCTCTTCTCTTGATAGTTTCTGGTTGTGATTCCACCGGCCTTGAAAATAAAACTGCAGATGCCAGTAGTGTTACTCATTACTCAGAAACGTCACTTCCCATCCCCAATGTGATCGTTTCATTCGATTGGTTAAAAGAGCATCAAGGCAATAGCGATTTAATCCTTGTTGATGCTCGATCACCTGAAGAATATAAGTTCAGTCATATTCTGGGAGCCATCAACATCCCATACCAAGAGACGTATGACAAAGTTTCTGAAAATAGCAAGAATGTTGCTCCCGTTGCGGAAATCAACAAACTGTTTAGTCGGTATGGGATTCGGATGGAAAAAACAGTGGTTGTTTACGGTCATGATACTGACTTTCGAGCCCAAGCAAGATTGTTTTGGGTATTAGAAACCCATGGTCATTCTAACGTTGCTGTATTGAATGGGGGGATTAAGAACTGGGAATCAAGTGGAGGCAAGTTAAGTCGGGAGAGGTCTTATCTACCGAAATCCGTGTTTGTAGCCGAATTTAGTGCCGATCGAATTGCGGACAAACTCCAAGTGATTCGAGGAATGAGAGACGAATCCATCGTGATTTTAGACGCTCGAGATAAAGATCAATACATAGGAGAAAAAGTAAAGAAAGGCATTCGGAGAGCAGGGCATATTCCTTCTGCAATTAATTTTCCAACAACTAAAAGTTATGCACAAGAGAGCTCATTTTGTTCACTTGAAGATCCTAGTTCCCTCACAAAACATTTTCAGTCTTTAAAAGGAAAGAGAGTTATCACTTATTGCAATTCTGGTCGAAGCGCCTCAGTCATGTATTTAGCGCTGAGATCTATTGGAGCCCAGGTTGCGGTGTATGACGGTGCTTGGAGGGAGTGGGCTTCAGATTTAAATTGTCCTACGATCTTAGGGGATAAGCCTGGATCAGCACCATGATCAAAAATGTATTTAAAGGGGATATTTCCTTAGGGACAAAAATAATCTTAATTGTCGCAATCCCTATTTTTAGTGTGATTAGTTTAAGTTCATTTATGTCCTATCGACGCTCAGTTTCTGAGTTGGAAGAATTTATAGCTGACCAATCACAGGATCTCGTAAATCTTTTGAAGCGAGATTTAGAACAAATTATTTTTCTTGGGGATCAGAATGTTGGAATGGGGCTTTCAGATCGCCTCAAGTCATTTGATCAAGTCCTGTCGTTCGAAGCTTATAATCAAGATGACTCCCTCATTTTTCGTTATCGAAGTCAAAACCTAATCAAATCTTTTCAGGATCAGAATAAAGTTATTTCATCGGGGCTTCTTTATTCTATTTCACTCGCTGACAAGTCTGGTGAGTATGGGAAAGTTGAGCTGTTGATCGATGGAGGAGTGATTACAGCTAGTCGTGATAAACTTTTAGCTGATTCTATCTTGGTATTTAGTATCTTTATCCTCGTCGGAATTGTTACCTCATTAATTCTTAGAAAAATTCTGGTGACTCCTGCAAAAACAATTGCTCGTTTCCTCAAAGAAATCGCTGATAAAGGGAATTATGACTGTCGGTTGGATCACCGATATAAGGCAGAGCTGAGACTCATCCAGGACGGGATTAATTCTCTCCTTGTAGATATTCTTCAGAGAGAAGAAAAATTGCGTGTCTCCATATATGAAGCTCAGAGTTCTGAAAAAGAGATGGCTAGATTATTAGCTAATATGAGTCATGAAATTCGGACTCCGCTCAATGGGATTTTAGGAATGGCTCAAATTTTAGATGAATCAGAACTTCCCGAAGATTTAAAAGATTATACGAAGGCTTTGTTAAATTCTTCCGAATCACTTTTGACCTTACTTAATGATATTTTAGACCTTTCAAAAGCGGATGCCTGTAAAGTTACTCTTGAGAAAATACCCTTTGACGTAAGAGAGGTAGTCGAGGAAATAGGCTTTCTCTATTCTACTGTTTTAGGGGGTAAACAAATCGAACTCTTAACCTATGTACCGGTGGAATTGCCAAGTTCTAGGTTGGGTGATCCTTTTAGATTAAGACAGATCCTAAGAAACATTGTTGGAAATGCTATAAAGTTCACTGAGAAAGGATTTGTTTCCATTCGTGTCAACAAGTCTTGTAAAAGTGAAGATTACCTAGAATTCATTGTTGAGGATACTGGGATTGGAATATCACAAGAGGATATTGAAAGAATCTTTAAGCCGTTTTCTCAGGCTTCAGATTCCATCTCAAGGACTTATGGGGGGACAGGTTTGGGATTAACCATATCTTTTAGGCTCTGTCAGTTAATGAAGGGGACCATTGATGTTGAGAGTGAGGTGGGTTCAGGGACTCAATTTAAAGTAACTATTCCCCTTGAAGTAAGTTCTCATAACAATGGTTCAGCGCCTAAGTTTTCTCGCTCAGTTAAAGTAAGAACTTCCATTGCTAATAATCAACTCAATGAGATCGTTGAAAATTACTTGTCGGGTATGGGGCTGAATGAAGTGAGTCAGCTGCCGAAGGAGGGGAGTGGGATTTCGTTAAGTCAGATTATAATGTATGATGATCGCCCGGAAATAATAATCTTGGATGAGGCTTCTGTTATCGGGTGGGTTGACATCATGAATGAGATTGATGCGATCCCCGATAATGAAATTAATCAAGTGATTGTTCTGTCTTCCAATTCAAATTCAACTCTACAAAGCAACGATGTTTTTAATGTTGATTACTTTCAGTTGCCAATTAAGTACTCCCGTTTTAGAAAATTTATTGCTGACTTTGTCGATGGAGTGGAGTCTGTCGAAGGTGGTGATTCAAAGAGCGCTCTATTAAATCCAACCGATGAAAGTACGAATATTAAGGTTCTATTGGCAGAAGATAATTTGGTAAATAGAAAAGTTGCTCTTAAAGCACTTAATAAATTTGGATTTGAAGTCACTGCTGTTGAAAACGGAGAGGCTGCCGTCGCTGAAGTCTTGAGTGGAAGTTACGACATCATACTCATGGATTACCGAATGCCGGTTATGGATGGAGTGGCTGCTACTAAGAAGATTCGGGCTCTGGAAGACGCCGAGAAAAGCTCTATACCCATTATTGCCCTGACAGCTAATGCGTTTGAGGATGATAGGGAAAGGTGTTTTGAGGCAGGAATGGATGATTTTCTTACAAAGCCTTTTAAGTTTCACGAATTAAAAGATTTCATCATGAAGTGGGTCAACCAGAATTTAGAAAAATCTAATTTAGTATAGTTGTTAGAAGAACTCTTAGTTTCTGTTGAATAACAGGAACTAGTTACTCTAAATGAAAATGAGTTCGATACGGCTCACAGGGTGAGCCGACTACTTTAGATTACTTTTCAGCCTCTTGAATTAAAGAGTCCACCCTTCTCAGCTGGGTTTCTTCCTTCTTAGCGCTCATAATCCAGTACACCATTTTCTTTTTCACCGATGGTGACAATCCGTTGAAATAGGCCCAGGCTTTCTTTGAGGCTTTTATCTTTTTCTCGTACTCTTTTTTCAAGTTTTCTGCTTGGCCATTTTTTGTTTTCGTTTTCGCACGTTCTTTTTTTCCTTCGTCAAAAGCTTGTTGTCCGGCGGGCTTGATCTTGCCCTGTTTCTTGAGTTCTTTGAAGTGTTTGAGGTTGAGGTCGCTCCAGTTGCTTTTAGGTCTTCGAGGTGTGAACCGAATTTTGTAGCTGTCTTCGTCGATGGTTTTTCTTAGCCCATCGATCCAGCCGTAACACAAAGCTTCTTTGACGGATTCCTCCCAGTTGATACTGGGGATTCCGGTAGCTACTTTGTAGTACCCGACCCAAAGTACATCGATTTTCTTGTGGTTCTTTTGGAGCCACTTACGAAAGTCAGATGGTTTGGAAAAGAATTCAACAGTCATATTAATAAAAGGTTTTAGTTTTTAACGAAGGTTTTCATTCGTTAAAGGTCCTTGAGTTGAGTAATCATCAAAACCCATCATCTTTTTAATGTGATCAGCATTTTCTTGGCTTGTCAATTGAGCTAATAGAGTTAAAGCGACGTCGATGGCAGTCGATGGAGAGCTTGAAGTAATTTTATTTTCTTCCCGAACGATCATCGCTCCGGGGCTTAATTCTACACCAAATTCAGCTAACTGCTTTAATCGTTCCCCTTCTCTTAGATGGTAAGTTGTTGCTTTTTTACCTTTTAGTATGCCGCTTTTACCTAACACCAACGCTCCGACACAGATCGATGCTACGTTCTTGTCTTGCTGATCGAAGGCTTTTAATAAATTTAGAATTTCGGGAGAATAGGCTTCCTCAAAAAAACCTTCAGTTTCAAATCCCCCAGGAATAGCTACGGCATCATAATCTTCAATATCGACCTCAGAGATTAAAATTTGTGGCTCCACTTTGATGGATTTAAAAGTGTCGTTAATTTGCTTTGAAAGCCCGGCGGTCACTAACTCGATAGGATGGTTTCCGTAGTAATTTGCCCAGCCGAAGACATCGATAAAGGCTGAGCATTCCAATATTTCAAAAGCATTGGGGATGATGAGTAGGACTCGTTTCATGAATTGATCCTCTATTAATATGGAAAGTGGATTCTACTATGTTATTTTGATGCACCGGTATTCGAAACGATCTCTTTAAAATCTTTTAAAGCTTTTGGAAGTATTCTTCCCTTGCGAACAATTGAAGTGATTTGAGCTGTTCCCAATTGTTTTCTTAACGACTTATAGGCGAGGGATTGCATCAAGGGGCCGTGGGAATGCCCACCGACGATTCCTATTCCTAACCGACTGTGTGCATAAGCAATCGTCATCGCACTGTTGTCAGTTTCGGCTGCGATTCTTAACTGCGGTAAGAGGCTTTGTTGATGGAGCGCTTGCTCAAACCTTTGCCGGACAACGGTTTTTGAATGTCCCACAATCAAGGGCTCTGAAAGGAGATCTTTTAATCTAAGATTCGCTTTTTTGGCTAAGCGATGTCGTTTAGGAAAAACCGCCAAGTAGTCGATTTCATAACTGGGTATATAGTCTAAGCTCGCTAATTTTTGGTCCTTTGAAGGCTCGAGCATAAACGCGATATCCGCTTCTCCCGAGTGAACTAAATCTTGAATTCTCTCATTATCAGAGGAAATGAGTCTCAATCGAGTATCGGGGTAGATCGACCTGAATTGTTTCAATGATTCTCCAAAATCTTCGATGAGCATCCGGGTTCCGCCGGCTACGGTGATCAATTCGGGAATCTCCATCTCTCCGGAGGCGATGTAATCGATTGAAGATGTGAGTCGAACCACCAGTGGCTCTACGATCTGAAACAATTCATCGGCGGCCTGTGTCGTTTTCATTTGCCGCCCAGAGCGCTCGAATAAAATAGTTTCGTAGGTTCGCTCTAGAGATTTCATCTGCTCCCAGACTGTTGGAATCGCGAGATGGAGGTCTCGAGCAGTGGCAGCGTAGCTTTTTTTCTCGTACATGATGCAAAAGGTCTGAAGCTGCTGAACTGAGAGGTTTCCGATACGGTCGGAAGCGAATTGAGACAAAATTACTCCTTGAGGTTGTCGAAATACACCTTGGATTGATTATTCGGAATATCCAAATGAATGATCGGATTTATCTTATTGATTCTAATTTACCAATTGCTTAAATTTGAAGATTAAAATTTCTCAAACTTTTTATCAAAAGTGAGTTTATTCCAACCTCAAACCCAGGTTTTTCGAAATTGACTGAGCTTCAAGCTACCCGCCAAAGGTATTGGCTTGTGCTTTTGCTGTTTTTCCACACCGTTAATACCTATATGGATCGAGTGTGCATCTCTTCAGCGAAAGGGGCCATGCAAAAGGACATCGCTGGATTAGACGAGCAGATGATGGGTTATGCGTTTGGTATCTTCGCAGTTGGATACGCACTCTTTCAGATTCCTGCAGGATGGTTCAGTGATAGGGCGGGGCCGAGACGAGCGCTCACGATCGTAGTCGTGATTTGGAGTATCTTCACCGCCATGTCAGGCATGGTATATTCTGCGATCAGTCTTCTCATCGTTCGATTTCTCTTTGGAGTGGGGGAAGCCGGAGCTTATCCGGGTGCAACTCGAGCTCTTTACAGTTGGCTTCCCGCGAAGGAGCGTGGAATCGGCCAGGGTATCTTTCATTCAGGAGCCCGAGTTGGAGCTGCCGCCTCATTAGTCGTCATGCCCATTGTGATTCAGTCTATTGGATGGCGGATGACCTTTGTGGCGAATGCGATCCTCGGTCTCTTATGGGGAGTGGTTTGGTGGTTTTGGTATCGAGATCGTCCTCAAGATCATCCCTCAGTGAATCATCAAGAAGTTGAAAAAATCGAGAAGGGAATTCAGGAAGCAGAGAGTACTTCCACCAAAGTTCCTTTTATTCAAGTTGTCACTTCATCGAATGTGCTTCTTGCGATGTTTCAGTATGCCGCAAGCAACATCACTTTTTTCATCAGCATCACTTGGTTGCAACCTTACATCATTAAACGCTGGGGAGATGAGTTTGCCTATGTTGCCTCTATACCCCTTCTTGTCGGGGCGATCGCCTTGTGGATCTCCGGTTATTTAGTGACGCATTTGCATCAAAGAGGTTGGCCCGTATTATCTCGAAGGTTACCGGCGATGGTGGGATATTCTATAGGGGCGTTTGGTTTATTGCTGTCAACTCAGTACAGTGAAGCAGAGACGGTTTGGCCTCTGATCATCTGTTACTCCATCGCTATGTTCGGGGTTGAGATGACCTTGAGTCCCAGTTGGGCTTTCTGTATGGATATCGGAGGGAAGCGCTCGGGAGCCGTTTCGGGTTCGATGAATATGGTCGGAAACTTAGGAGCTGCCGTCAGTGCCGTGGTCTTTCCTTATTGCGTAGCTCAGGTCACCGTTCCCTATTTCGCTGAAAAATTAGGTACTGCGAGTTCTTTCTTTGTTTTCGCCGCTGGCATGAACGTTTTAGCCGTCATCGCTTGGTTATTTATGAATCCATTGCGGCAGCTAAAAGAGGTCACGAAGAAAGCTCTTAAAATTCGGCTCGCTTTGTTTATTTGTTTGATTGCTATTGTGGTCTTTGCCTTAGTTTATACGAAGTTCTTCAATGAGGAAAAGGACTCCGATTCGGAAAATCGTCGTCAAAACATAGAGGCAGAGAAATGAGTGTGCTAAAGGGAGTCGCCATCGGAGTAGGCTATTTTAGTCAGTTTCACCTTGAAGCTTGGAGTCGCTTGGAGGGAGCTGAGCTCGTAGCCATTTGCGATCACGATGAATCTCGAGTCCAAGAACAGGCGAAAAAGTATAACGTTCCGAAGGCATACTCTGACTTTACCAAGATGTTAGATGCTGAAAGGCCTGACTTTGTCGACATCATCACGCGTCCGGATTCACATTTAAATCTTTGTAAATTAGCTTTTGATAAAAAGATCCCCGTGATCTGCCAGAAACCCTTGGCGCCGACCTTTACTGAAGCACAAGAAATTATTCAGATGGCTGAAGATGCTTCAGTGTCCTTTATGGTGCATGAGAACTTTCGATTTCAACCTTGGTACCGTGAAATTAAATCCTTGTTAGACGCTCAAGCCATTGGGAGTCGAATGCATTCTGTTTCCATTCGAACTCGAACTGGAGATGGTTGGCCTAAAGATGCCTATTTAGCTCGTCAGCCTTATTTTCGAGAGATGCCTCGATTCCTCGTTCACGAGACAGGAGTTCACTTCATCGATACTTTTAGATATTTGTTCGGTGAAATCGAGGGAGTTTATGCCTCTTTGAGAAAGCTCAATGAAGAGATTCAAGGTGAGGATTGTGGAATTCTTCATTTTGAATTTGCGAATGGTTCTCAGGGAATTTGGGATGCGAATCGGTTCAATGAACCCAATTGCGAAGATCCGCGTTACACTTTCGGCGAAGCGGCCGTCGAAGGAAATGGCGGTACGATACGACTCTATTCCGATGGTCGAATCACGCTTCAAAAATTAGGGCAAAAGGAAAAGCAACATTCTTACCAGCATGAACGAGTTCAGTTTGCGGGAGATTGTGTGTTTCAAACGCAAAAACATTTTGTAGAGGCTCTAAAGACTTCTAAAGAGTTTGAAACGTCGGGAACTGAATATTTAAAAACATTGAAGGTTCAAGAAGCCATTTACGCATCAGCCAAATCAGGATTGCCAGTTAGAGGCTTAACGGCGGGGAGTTCAAGTTGAGGATCATCGATTTAAGTTTACCCGTCAAAAACGGGATGCGGGGAGTGGAGATCACCCCTGCTAAAACCATAGAGAATGAAGGCTGGAATGCCACAACATTGAAGCTTTATTCTCATAGTGGTACGCATATGGATGCACCGGTTCATTTCTTGCCGGGAGGCTCGACAATGGATGAGCATGATCTCAATCGATTGATCGGTCCAGCGCAAGTCATCGATTTAGCTCCGGCCCAACCTAAGCAGCTTTTCGGAGTCGAAGATCTCAAACCCTTTGAGTCTAAAGTGACGCCAGGGTGTCGATTGTTACTGAAAACCGATTGGTACAAAACATTCGGAACACCTCAGTATCGCGATGAGCTCCCCCGGATTTCTCGCGAACTAGCACATTGGTTGGTGGAACGGGAAGTGGCTCTCGTTGGAGTTGAAGCTCCTTCTGTTGCGGATGTCAACAATATCGAAGAGCTGACAGACGTGCACCAGATTCTCTTTCGAGGAGGTGTGGTCATCGTTGAGAGTTTAGCCTATCTGGATCAACTTCAATCAGATGAGGTTCAGTTTATTGCATTGCCATTGAAGATTATGGGTGGTGATGGTTGCCCCGTGAGAGCGGTGGCGCAGGAAGGCGTATAACGAAAATCATCAATCCGCCTGGAGCGCCACCCCTTGTGGGTGGCCTTTTCCTAAGAGTTTTTGTGACTAACAAAATCGGATTAGATTTTATAACGAAGGCCTGGGACAAACCCAGGCGCTACAGAGGGATGATAAGTTCAATAATCAATCGTAATTTTCAATTAACATTGATTTAAAGAGAATCCGCACGCGGAGCGTATGGACTACAATTATGAGTAACTACCAAATAGCACTACTACCCGGTGATGGCATCGGCCCCGAATGCATGGAGGCCACCAAGTTAGTCCTCGATCGATTGAGCTCAGCTTTTCCAAGTTTAAAGCTCAACTTGGCAGAGTTCCAAGCAGGAGCCGGCTTGCATCGAGATACCGGAGTCGCCCTTCCCGAAGAAGTGTTGAATGCATGTAAAGAAGCGGATGCCGTTTTATTGTCGGCCATCGGTCTTCCCGATGTACGTGAAGCCGATGGAACTGAAGTTCAACCCAGGATGATGATCGGACTGCGTCGAGCCTTAGAATTGCATTCAGCTGTTCGTCCCATCAAGCTTTATCCTGGAGTCGATAGCCCTTTAAAGGATACGAGTAAGGGAATTGACTTCGTTGTCATCCGTGAAAACCTTGAAGGTTTGTTTGCTTCTTATCAGGGCGGAAGCGTCGTGGGAGATGAAGTGGCTACTGATACCATGGTTATTACTCGGAAGGGGACAACTCAAGTTGTCGATTACGCCTTTCGTTTGGCGGAGCGTCGTAAGGGGCGACCCACGGATGGTAAGAAAATCGTTACGTGTGTAGATAAAGCGAATATCTTCAAAAGCTTGGCCTTTTTTAGGAAAGTATTTTTCGAGGTCGCTGAATCGTATTCTGACATTCACGCCGAAGCCGTTTACGTCGATGCGATGAGTCTATATATGGTTAAAAACCCCTGGGATTTCGATGTCTTGGTGATGGAAAATCAATTCGGAGATATCCTGTCTGATCTTGGAGCCGGAATTGTTGGCGGCTTGGGATTAGGTCCATCGGGTGAAATTGGAGAAAAGCACGGTTTATTTCAACCTTCACACGGAACGGCTCCCGATATCGCAGGGAAGAATATCTCAAACCCATTAGCGACTATTCTCTCTGCCAGTATGATGCTCGATTGGTTAGGGGAAACTCGAAAAGATGATTTATGTTTAAAAGCAGGGCGAGCGATCGAAGAAGCCGCTGAGAAAGTGATGCAAGAGGGTGTTGTTCGAACACCGGATATGGCAGGGAATTCTTCAACTACGGAGATGGCGGAGGCGGTAGCAAACTATTTATAGGGAAGGGATGGGTGGGAGATGATTTTTTATATTCGATGCCTTGTTCTGTTGAGTTTACTCATTTTGACTTTACCCGGCTGTATTGGGATTTCTTTGATTTATCCTAAGGGAGATCATGAATCCTATCGCAAAAGCTCAGGAAATATAACGAAAGAGGATTCTCCATCCACTGTCTATTGGGCTTCATCATCTTATCTACATAGTATAAAGAAGGAATATCGCGAACAGGAGATCCCTGAAGTCATTGAGGAAGTATCGCCAGGGGTTTTTAAATATACCTATGAGCCACGACTTACCTGGGCGGGAATCATCATTCATGTCTTAATTCCAATTCCTCTCTTCATTCCTGTAGGTAAGGAACGCTATTCCTATACCATCGATGGACCTCTTCTCATCGAAGAGGAATCCCTGTGGACAGAAAATGTTTTTTGTGGATTAGGTACTAGAGTTGCGCCAATGCCCATTGTATTACCGTATTGTGACTTGGGGTGTTGGAATCTTATAAATAGAAAAATTCGTTTGGCTGGGGATTGAAGATGTTCCAAAAGAAATTAAACTCCCTATTGGTTTCAGTTTGCACGGTGGGGGTCCTATTCGTTTCTAACTTGCCATCCCAAGAAAGCAGTATAAATAAAGCATGGGAAGACGACACCGTTCTCGTTACCAAGAATGGTAATAAAACTGAAGTTCAGGCGCTTCAAACGAAAAAGGTCTTATATAAGAGCCACGACCCTCAACTCGCCATCGAGTGGGGAATGAACAATGCTCGCACCACAGTCGTGTTACCGGGGCAGTACAACATTTCAGATCGTGTCGATGTTCCCCGAGATGATGTAACTCTCATTATCAGTGAGGGTGCCACCATTTCATTAAATGGGGATACGAAAGCTCAGCATACATTAGTGACACCCGGGTTCCTCGGTAGTGACGGTAAACGATACCCAGTTTACGTTGCTCTGTACAACCAGCGCAATCATTTTCGTTTCTTAAACTTTGGCAACTGTATCGCCATGTTCGATGGAAGAAACGAAGAGAATACCTACCGAGTCAAAGGTGGGCTTTGGGTCTCGACGGGCTCCTACCACAGCCATCCCGTTTCCTGGAACGATTGTCGAGCCGTTCAAATTCCTTTAGCTATTTCGAAGCAAGATGCACATGCAGTAGTAAGTATGGAAGGGTGTAAAGACATCAGCGTAGGAACGGTGATTCATCTTGCCGGCCAGTCGGGTGGGAAAGCGCATGAAGTTGTCGATTTGAATTCAAGAAATCGCGATATCACAATCGATCGTTTGATTGGTGAGCGTAGTCTTGAGATGATCGATTGCAATGAAAGTTTTGTGGTGGTTGATGAGTTCCTCGCACTTGGTAAGCCACAAAGATGGATTACGGGTTCGAATGGTTCGGGGGCGAGGTACACTATTAAGCCTCCGATTCGCCGGCACTATATCCATTTTAATGAGAAGACGCTTATTGAAGATGTTTCCAGCACCAATGTAAAGATTCATATATCAAAGATACCAGAGTCTCTGCCTAGCATCACGATTTGGGTAACCATCGAAGTTCATTTCAACAATGGTAAGAAAAAGAAGTTTTACGAAAAGGTAACATTCGATGTGCGTTCTAAGAAGGAGCTTTTCCAAATCCTTAAAGAGGGGGATCCCAAAGCCAGAGATGGCGCATGGCAAGCTGAGGCCAGAGTTAAAGCATGGCAAGCCCTTGTCTATCAGGTGGATGAGGGTGATTTGGACCAGGTTTTAAATCACCTTGTACCGGGAAAAATAGTGGAGATGGAATTTGTGTACAAGTGCCTTCAGAGTATTGGCAGGCAGACTGATGACAAGCTTGCACTCTTTAACGAGATTTCCAAAAAATATAAAAAAATACACAGTCGTGGAAAAAGCGTAGTTTTGAGGATGGCTCGAATGTTAGGTACACCTCAAGCCTTAACGTTGGTTCGATCCGGGGTGAAGTCGTATGACGATAAGAGAAGGAGGATGTGTTTGAGTCTGCTTGGTGCATGGCCAAACCAAGCACCTGCTGATGACCTCCTGAAATTTCTAAATAACTCAACAGATCGAATTGATCGAGAAATAGCTCTCATGGGCTACATAAGACTCGCCGGGCTTATGACCAGTGAGACCACTGAAGTCGGGCGCACTGCCGGGAGGCGCATCGGAAAGTTTTGGGATTCCGGGCGTTCGATTATGCTAATAAAGGCAATGCAACTGGCTAAGAGTATAAAGGCAAAGAAAGCCATCCTTAATAGTGCTCGACATATATGGACTTTCGAGTCACTTAAAATCGTGGCGGAGTATCGAAAAGATCCAGAGTTAAGAGAAGAGGCTGAATGGGCGGCCGAAAGTCTGGTCTATGAGCTTCGTGGAAGTAATTCTGAAGAGGTTTGGGAGCTGGTTAAATCTTTTTCTGATAGTTCCAACCCAAGGCTAAAAGCTCGCTTGGATGGGGCTATTAGCGTTCGGAGAGATTTGAAACCTCATATTCGCAATTGGATGTTTGCTGGTCCCTATTCATTTCTGGAAAAAAGTGATGACCTCTTTAATGATCTTCACAACATGGCATTCGATCCAGAAACTAAACCAAGGGATGTGAAATGGACGGAATACAATTATCTCCTCGGCACACGAATTCATCAGTGGCTAGGGCACAGTAACGATTCACTGAAGGCCGGCTATTTAAAAACTCATTTGATCTCTCCTTCGGATCAGCAAGTGTGCCTTGAACTCACCAGCGATGACTCCCTCAAAGTTTGGCTCAATCGAAAGCTGGTACACGATAATCCTAAACGGCGTAGCCTTGGGGAGTGGGATAAAATAAACATTTCCCTCAATAAAGGGCGTAATGAGTTACTTCTTAAAATATCCAATTACGCGGGGAAGTGGGGCTTTGGTTGTAAAGTGATGACTTTAGATGGAAGCAAAGCCGTTGAAGGATTAAAAGTTGACCCCTTTGATAATTGAGATTTTTTGAAATACATTGTGCTCGCCCGAACTCACCTCCCTAGCCGAGTACGTACATCAGGAATAGAAACTTCAGTTTTCCATTTCTTGCCGCTTCGACGTCCCTTACGAATATGATTTCGTCTAAAACCCATCTGTAGGAGCAGGGCCCATAAATTCGGCGAACGCCAAGGAACGGGCCTGCCCGATTCCTTGAAGTGCTAATTAGTTTTGAATCTTCGTTTAAGACTAATAAAAACACCCGTTAGGGGCGTTGCAGAGGAAATTTATGATTCTGATGCTGATTCTTTATCCAAGCTCAGGACCACCTCCCCATTCACCGTGACCTTCCGATCTTCAGATATCTCAATCACGTCACCTTTGTTAACGGCGATGGTATGTGTGTTGTTGATGATCACTAAACGTTGATCTTTCCCCTTCTCCTCAATTCCAACTTTGACCTTACCTAAAGTATGCTCAACGAGAGTTCGCTTGCCTTCAGTTTTGTGGACGGTAGTTGAAGAAAACGAGCTTTCAGGCTTGTAAACAATAATCGTTAATCCCTGATCGACGACTTTCCCCATCTGTTGATTGAGGGTTACGGTTAATTTCTTATCACAGCTGCTGATAAGAATGATTCCAAGCAAAAAACAGAGTGGTTTCATCGGATGGGTGACCATGGTATGGTTTTTCAATTTGAGAGATTTTAATTATATAGTTTTTAAGAACGACCATCATGTTAGGTGAATTCATAATGTTTAGCAATTTTGATTATTACTTCTAAGGATAGATAGAGAGATGTCGCAAATTGAACTATGATTTCTCTTAGTCTTCTAGTGGATATCTTATTAGGATAAGGGTTTCTCTGAAATTGCTATACGACGAGTAGAACTCAACCCATCGAGATTGAAAATGTTTAAAAGAATATTCACACTGCTTGGTTTGTTTATTATTACCTCTTTTTCATTTACACCTCTTCAAGCCGAACTCAAAATCTCCAACGTTTTCCATCACTCAATGGTTCTTCAACAAGAAAAACCTATTCGAATATGGGGGACGGCTTCCCCTGGAGAAAATATTGAAGTGACTTTCGCAGGTAAGACCGTTGATACTCAAGCCAAAGATGGAAAGTGGGAAGTTCAGTTCCCTCCGCTTAAAGCAAGTTTCGACTCTTACGTCTTAACCGTTAAGTCGGCTGAAAATGAAATTCAGTACAAAGACATCCTGATCGGTGAAGTTTGGTTGTGTGGAGGACAAAGCAACATGGCACCTTCGGGCCATGACCAACAAGATTTAGAATTTCCCAGCGCTGACTCTGAATACGTACGCTACATGCGAGTTGAAAGTCGCATCGCTTATGAGCCGCAACGTGATCTTCAATCGCGGGAAGCCTGGAAGCCGTTAGTTGCAGGAAAGATGGAGTTACGCCGCATCGCTCCCGTGGCGTATTACTTCGGGGTACGCCTCCAACGGTTCTTAAAAGTCCCGGTTGGAATCATCAATAACTCAGTGGGGGGAACAACGGCTGAAGTTTGGGCCTCGGGCGAAACGTTAAAGAAATTTCCAAGCCTGGCTCCATTAATAAAAAAACGTGGGAAAGATATCGGAGCCTTTTATAACGGCGCAGTCGTGCCTCTATCGAAGCTCTCCATCAGAGGAATCTTGTTTTATCAAGGCGAGAACAACACTTTCGATGCTTATGAAACTTACGCAAAAAGTTTCCCCTCCGTGATTCGAGATTGGAGAAAGGCCTTTAATGACGATGCTCTTCCCTTCGGAATTATTTCTTTAGCCGGTAATAAGGGAATGAACGTATTCCCTGAGCCTGAAAAAGAGATGACCCATCGTCACAGTTACACGCATATTCGCGATACTCATTTTAAAGCGCATCGATCAGTTAAGAACACTGGGTTGATCACGATCCATGATCTGGGAGCCGACGACATGCATCCAAGGGCCAAAAAGGATGTCGGAGAACGTTCCGCTCGTTGGGCTTTAGCCCAAGCTTACGGTTATTCCAAGAAACCCATCAACCGCGGTGGGGTGTATCACATGGCCCCTCGTTACCGGGAGCAAAAGCTCGAAGGATCAAAAGCCTTACTCTACTTTGATTACGATCCTACCATCGATGATCGCCGAGAAGGAAAATGGTACAAACGTCTTCCTCTGATGCATCGAGCTCGCGAGTACCGCGGATTTGTGATCGCCGGGAAAGATCGTCGTTTTTATCCCGCTAAGGTAAAGGTTCGAGGAGTGAAGAATGGGGAAGATATTAAAAACGAGTGCTTAGAAGTATGGAGTGAATACGTCAAGGAACCCGTTGCGGTTCGTTACGCCTGGGAGAATCAGCCAAATGCCAATGCTTACGGCTTGCACGGTCTACCCGTGGCTCCTTTCCGCACCGACGATTGGCCCTTCATCCTTGCGGAACCCGATTGGGCTCCTGATCTTGAGCAACGAAAAGAAAAGAATAAAGAGTTACGGAGAAAAATGGATCAATGGAGACGCGAACGTCGCATTCAAGAGCTCAAGGATGAGTTACGAAGGTTGGGTGTGGAAGTTCAGGTTCGATAATTTGAGCTGAAGGAACTCATCTGTCAAATATAGGCCTAATTCTAATTATGACCGACATGAAATTATTTAAATTCTTCTCTCTCACATGGATTGTTTCGCTCTTGGCTTACCCTCTCATTTCGATTGGAGTCGAACAAAAATCTATAACGGTGTCGAATCGAAATGATTTGATTCAAGCCATTAGAAATGCATCTCCAGGAGCCAAGATCCTTATCGCCCCAGGAGACTATCGTGGTGGATTGAGCTTTTCTCAACTTAAAGGAACCGCTAAAAAACCCATCGTCATTCAAGCTCAGGAAGCTAAGAATCCGCCGGTGATTCGTGGCGGTCCCAGTGGTGTTCATTTCAAGCAAATTCGTTATGTGCAATTTAGAAATGTCGTTATTTCTGATTACCAAGCGAACGGTCTCAATATTGATGATGGAGGAGATAGTTCTGCTCCTTCTCAGCATGTGACTTTGGATGGCATACAAGTCATCAATAAAGGTCTACGTGGGAACAAAGATGGAATTAAACTCTCTGGGATTAACGACTTTATTGTTAAAAATTGCCTCATCAAAGGTTGGGGAGACTACGGATCCGCCATCGATATGGTGGGCTGTCAAAGGGGAGTGATCCAATCTTCACAATTTATTCACTCCGGTGTACCGGGTGCGAATGGAGTGCAGACCAAAGGTGGGAGCCGTGATATCAAAGTTCAACACTGTCGTTTTGAAAAAGCGGGAGGGCGGGGGATTAACATCGGAGGAAGTACGGGTTTGGCTTACTTTCGTCCTAAGCCCCAGGGTTTTGAAGCCAAGAACATCACCGTTGAAGATAATCTATTTATCGAGACGATGCCGGTAGCCTACGTCGGTGTGGATGGCGCCCAGGTCCGACATAATACGGTTTATCTTCCTCAGAGGTGGGTTATGAGGATTTTACAGGAGAACCAAAGAGAAGAGTTCGTTTCCTGTCGAAAAGGCGTCTTCGAAAAAAACATCATCGTTTTTCAGTTTTCTTATGTACGCACGGCCGTCAATGTAGGTTCTAAAACTCAGCCGAAGACTTTTAAGATTCAAGAAAATTTTTGGTATGCCCTCGATCGACCCAACTCAACGAGTCGAATAACGAGAACATTCCCGGTTTCGGAGAAAAATGGGAAATATGGTGAGGATCCTCAGTTTAAATCGCTTTCTAAGAAAGATTTTTCACTTAAAAAAGGTAGTGCTGCTAAAGGCTACGGCGTGAGACCTAAACAGAGACGGTAGTTTTTAACTAAGTGAAAATTTTTTGAATAAGGTAGAAATTCTCATTCAATCTCCCGACTCTTCACATTTCTAATTACTATAAAATTTGGGAGCCAAATTTTGAAATTCTATCTGTTCTCCTATTCATTCTTTGTTCTTGTTTTTTCCTCGGGCTGTCTTGCTGGTTGGAGATCGAACAACGCCCCTTCTTATACTCAAATTCAATCATCTCCTGAGTCTATCGAGATTTTTTGGGAGAAAAATTTACCCTTAATAGATGTCTATTTGAATTCTAAAGGGCCTTATCGATTCTTGCTGGATACTGGAGCAGAAACAAGCGTGATTTCTCCTGAGTGTGCCCAAGAAGTCGGTTTGGATATCGTAGTGCGAAAGATGGTCATCGGGGGCGTTGCCTCATCTGTGGGTGGGGGATATCCCACTGTGACCGTTGAAAATATAAAAGTAGGTGGTGCCCTGTTTGAAGATGTTCCAGCGGTTATTAGTAAAACGAGTGAGGGAATGAATGGGATTCTTGGGTTTCCGGTCTTTTCTAAACTAATAATGACTTTAGACGGCCCGAACAAGAAACTCCTCTTAAGTCATGGTGAGTTAGATAGTGCAGTTACTTCTTCCACTATATTCGATACAAAGCCGGGAAATTTAAAGTACGAAAGCCCTGAGATTTTTGGCACCCTCGCAGATATCCGTTCGCTTTTTCTTATCGACAGTGGCTTTGATGGATTTTTATTTATTCCAAAATCCTTCATTCGTCGAATGGAATTAGATTTCAAATTAGACCCTTCAAAAAAGGTCATAGTACAAACAAGAACCAGCAAATATGAAGTTGAAATGGGTACTCTCGGCAGCAAGATAAAGTTAGGGTCCATTGAGTTGAAAAATTATCCGGTGATGGTTTCTCGGTGGGGGAGATTGATACTTGGGAGTGAATTTTTAAAACGTTGTGTGGCGACATTCGATCAAAAGAATGGCCGAGTCCAAATCATGGTTAAGTCTTAATCCATTTTTTGAGTTAAAAGCTCTTCCACCAGCTTCCAACACACCAACTGCATTCGAGGGTAATGAAAAGGTCCCTTCCATAGATTACCTTTTAGATCCACACTGATGCGTCCATCGCGGTGAAGATAACCATACCATTCGCCGTGTTCTCTATCGTGAAAGTGTTGGTAGGACCAATCGTGGACATCGCGATGCCATTGAGCGTACTTTTCGTCTTGAGTGAGGGAGTAGGCAAGAAGAGTTGCGATGATCGTTTCATTGTGGGGCCACCAGAACTTCATGTCGTGCCAATATTCTTGAACGGGGCCGCCGTTTAAATCGACGAAGTAAAGAATGCCTCCGTACTCCCGATCCCAGCCGCGATCCCACATCCAATCTAACATCTCGCAGCCCATTTTAATGAGTTGAGAATCTTGGCGGTATTTCCCTTCATTCAAAATGAACCATGCCCCTTCGATGGCGTGTCCCGGATTCAGAGTTCGGCCGTCGAAGTGATTGATGATCTCGCCCTTTTCTCCAACGGTTTCCATCACGCATTTGAGATCGGGCTTAAGGTGGAACTTTTCGATGGTTTCAATGCTTTTATCGATCCATTCATCGGCAACTTCTAACTGAATGCTTTCTCGAAGTTCTTGCGCGGTGTTGATGGTGATCATGGGAAAACCGATTCCGCGAGTGGGGCGAGTGTCGGTGAATTTGGGTTGAACTCCTTTTGGATTCAAATTGTGGGAGATGAAGTTGTTGAAGAGTTTTTCTGCCTTAGTTTTAAATTCATCGTTCTGAGTCGCTTTGGCAAGTTCTCCGTAGGCGATAGCCGCAAAGCTTTCACTGAAAGCGTAGCGTCTTTTTCTCAACGGTTCGCCTTTTTGAGTGACGTGAAACCACATGCGACCATCTTCAGGATCAAATCCATGTTTCTCTAAAAATTGAATCCCGTGATTAGCTAACTCTAACCATTCTTGTCGTTTTTCGACATTGTTGTAGAGTTCTCCTAGCATCCACGCGAAACGCCCTTGGATCCAAATGCCTTTGTCGGTATCTAAAACGTTTCCTTTTCGGCCAAGCGCAGCAGTATAGCCTCCGTGTTCACGGTCGATAGCATGGTTGAGCCAAAAAGGGAGAGTGTCATCGAGGAGACCATCCCGGTAAACCTTTTGGAGTTCTTCGAGGCGGGTGGGATTTAAGGGGGAGTTGTCGATCATGTGAAAGTTCTAGTTGAAGCCTTATTAGTGCCACCTGTAGGGGGCAGGGCCCATCAATGACTAACGCCAAATTAGGGCCTGCCCAATTCCTGAGTAAAAGTAAATCACTTAAATTATTCACGCCGAGATGGGAAAGGGTGCCCTCAAGGGGCACCCCTATAGGAATTATATAGATTTAGGTGACATCGATCACTTCTTCTCAATTAACCCCTTCTTCGCCTTAAACATCGCATCGAGTTCGCTCAGTTTCAAGCGAACGCTCATGATGTAAGGGGATTCCCCTTTCGTCCAGTGGCCGTAGGTGGTCGTTACGATCGTTTGATCGGGTAAAACTTCTACGCCAGGGTAGGCACAATCACCACGAACGTGATTATCCATCAGGCGCACTCGGTACTGGCCCTCTCGACCCTTAACGATGTCTTCGTAAGTTCCCACCCAAGCTACCCAGTCTCCTTTGGTGGGGCTGACGTGAGTTGTGTCTCTAAATGAGATGAACAATCTCCCATCTTTTAAATACTTGCCGGTGTGACGATCTCCAGTAAGGGAGGCGGGAAGTTCTTTGGGCTCCGACCAAGTTTTTCCCTCATCGTTACTGAGAATAAGGTATGAATTCTTTCTTCGAGAGTTCTCCCTCAGAAGAACGGCCAATTGTTTTCCATCGGGAGAACGAATACAACCTGGTTCGCAAAGGTGTACTTTTGTGTCTTTCTGGACGACCTCGGGATAGCTCCAGGTCAGACCTCCATCGGTCGAAAAGGTTTTAAACAATTTAAATTCGACTGGACTCTTTCGGTCAGGCTTTGCGGTAAAGAACCTCCCATCGTCATGGAACATAGCCAAGTAGTGCCCAGGCTTCTTCAGTTTCTCGACGAAGCCCATCACGACGATGCCACCCCAATCACCGACTTTCTTGAGAGGACTCCAGGTCTCGCCATCATTTTCTGAGACAGCAAGTCTTGCGGGATATAACCCGCTCCACATGATCAATCGTTTCTTTCCCTCTTTGTCGACCACGCGATGGATCGTGGGAACTTCTTTGCTTGTTTTCCAATTGTCGGGAGTCGGAATGCGATTGCTCCAAGTCAAGCCACCATCGGTACTCTTCTTATAGACGATTCCCCCGCGCCCGTGCCCTTTGGGGTAAACACAGAGAATCGTTTTATTATCCTCCAGTAAGACCGTCGTGGGATGGCCGAGGTATTGACCTTTTTCACGGTCGACCACGATTTGGCGATGTTGGTCTGAGGCGAGATCTAGAGTGGGGATGGAGTACGTTTCGTTTTTAGGTGGGTCAAAAGAAATGAAATCACCCTTAATGGTGCACTCTTTGATGTACATCGTAGATCGCCAGGGACTGAATCCTAAATCTCCCTGAAGTGAATCTTTGAAGGAAACAGAATAGGCTTTCTTTCCATTGAGGAAGAAGTTGAGAGATTGATTTTCAGTTTTAACTGAAAATTCAAACCACTCGCCTCTTTTAAAATAATCCTCTGGTGAACCTAAGAGCTTCAAACCACCAAATAGTGGTCCGTTGAGGTAAAGAGTTTCTTTTGCGCCCTCAAAACCGAAATGATTTTCTCCAATAAAAAAAGAGGCAGCGCTGCCTTTTTGATTACTTAATTTCAATTTGGCTGAAAGTTCAAAGTTTTTGCCCTTCAAGGAGTGAGTGCTAAAAAGGAAATTTCGCACTCCCTGGCCTTTCAAGGCGCCTTCATTTTCCTCCCATTGCCCTTGGTTGTAGAACACCGAGATGGGTGATCCATTTTGGATTAAGATCAGCTGTTTGTGAGATGGGTTCTGACAGGAAAATAAGCCGAGTAGGAATACGAAACAGATTAGGTTCTTCATCTGTAAATTCATAAAATTCTCTTTTATCGAGAGTCGATGGATGTTTTTGGTCAGTACTTTAAAAGTACTCAGCATTTTACCTGATTTAAAATAACATTTAAGAGATATGGTTGATTATTTAGATGTAAAATAAAGAAATGAAATAAGAGGAAATTAATAAGCGAAATTGAACATGGGAAGATTGTTATTCTCGTTACAGCGGATTCAAGATTTATAGAGATCAGGTTGAATTTTGATATTTGAAAATATGGGAAGAAACCTCATTCTTCTTTTAATAATTCAATTTGGAGTCGTGACTTCACTGCCTGGTGGTGATATCCGGCTCAGTGAATTCATGGCTTCCAATGGAAATACCTTACTCGACTCTGACCTTGAACCTTCAGATTGGATTGAGGTGGTGAATCAAGGCCTAGGTGCTGTCAATTTAGAAGGGTGGCATTTGACGGATGATCCAGCGGATTTAACGAAATGGGCTTTTCCGCGCATTCAACTTTCGGGTAACGATCGGATCGTTGTTTTTGCTTCGGGTAAGGATCAGATGGATCTTGTGGCAGAAGATGGCTTTCCCATCAAGGACTCTAGAGAATTTAAATATCGCTTAGAGTTCAACTCGGATGGTGTTCTTCCGTCTGAGGAAGGTCATGAGCAAGGCTGGAATGAGGGAGGATTTTGGGTTATCGACGGCGAAAACCCACCTCACCTATCTATTTCTGATGGCATGCTTACCTATAACACCGTTGATTTTCCCAATGGCACTCACACCATCGAACAGACAGAAGGTAGTGCATGGGCAAATGAAATTACCCCTGACATCTCTTTTACCTTTGAAGTTCGATTAAAGGTTTTGGCTGTAGGAGGACTTGGGCCTGCAATCTCGTTCTGGTTCGCAAACGGTGGAGGAAATTCTACTGGGGCTTTAGTTCGTGTGGGACCCAATAAGATTCGCTTTGGATATATACCTCGTGAAGTCATCTATACCGGAGATAATACTCAAGAATTCATTACGATTCGGATTGCCTACGATGGGAAATCTCAAAGCTATTCAATTTGGCGAAACAATTTAAAAATTTTAGAAAACAAACCAGGTACGGTCGAAGATCAACGCACCGCACTCATTCTCCTCGATTTTGGAAAGGACAATCATGGAGCGGGGCAGCTTGACTATGTACGCTGGGAGTCAGGGAGAGTTTTTGCTCCTCCGGGCGTACCAGAACGTGGATTAGCACCTCATACTAATTTTAAACTTGGAGCTAAAGGAGAATACCTTGCATTAGTTTCTCCCGATGGAAAGACGATCGTCGATGAGTTTGATTCTTATCCCGAGCAAGTTCAGGATGTTTCCTACGGAAGAGATGGCTATTTTGCTGAACCGACCCCAGGATCACAAAATTCTGTTGTGTATGAAGGAAAAGTAGAAAGATTTTCTGTTTCTCACGAACGAGGGTTTTATAAGGAACCTTTTAAATTAACCTTGAATACCTCCACTCCGGGTACCACGATTCGGTATACCTTAGACGGAACGGTTCCAACTCGTGATCATGGTTTTATCTATGCTGGGCCGGTTGCTATCAACTCCACATCCACCGTCCGAGCCATCGCTTTTCGAGAGGGCTTATTAAGTTCACAAGTCATAACTCATACTTATATCTTTCCTGCCGATGTGCCATTTCAAACTGGGGAGGAGTTACCTGAAAATCCAAAATGGTCTTATCAAATGAATGCCGATATCGTCAATGATCCTCGGTTTTCAAATGATATGGTTGAAGACTTATTAGCCATCCCAAGTCTGTCATTAGTCTTGCCACCAAAAGACATGTTTGGTGCTGATGGAATTCACAATCATCCAGTAGAACGAGGAATAGAGTGGGAGCGAGCTACTTCCGTTGAGCTATTGCTTCCAAGCGGTCAAGCCGGTTTCCAGCTCAATGGAGGGATTCGCATCCATGGGGGAGGTAGTCGTCATTTTCCGCGGGGGAAGAAATCCTTTCGAATAACTTTCAGAAAAGAATACGGTGCTGGAAAACTTAATTATCCATTCTTTGGGTCTGAGGGGGCGAAGAGTCACAACATACTTATCTTAAGAAGTAACCATTACGATTCTTGGTCGATCACAGATCCTGGAGATGGTGAATCTCGAGGTTGGTTATCATCTTTATTGCTTAGAGATTCATTCGCCTATCTAAGTCAATGGGCAATGGGTCACCACTCCATCAGGGGGCGTTGGGTTCACCTCTATATCGATAGAATTTATTGGGGACTCTATAACGTTACCGAGCGTCCTCATGAGGATTTTGCACAAGAATATTTTGGAGGAAGCGCTGAGGATTACGATATCTATAAAAATGGGGTATTTAAAGAGGAGCATGTTAGCGGTTCCATGGAATCTTGGCGAGAATTGATGCGCCTGATTTGGAGTGGTACTACAGATTCAGAGGTTTACGAACAAATAAAAGAGTTATTAGATGTAGAGAATTTCATCGATTACATCATTTTAAATTTATATGGAGGGAATACCGACTGGCCTGATAACAACTGGTATGCGTTTAGAGACCGTAAAAATAAGGGGCAAATGAAGTTTATCTCCTGGGATGCGGAACATGTCCTTTTTTATTTAGAGAATGACAGTAACTTAGATATGAGTGATCGTCGATCACCGGGAATCATCTACGATCGATTGAAATTGAATTCTGAATTTCGAGTTCTTTTTGGCGATCGAGTTCATCATCATTTTTTTAATGCAGGCGCGTTATCACCTGAGAGGAACGCTGAGCGATTTCAAAAAATCGTTGATGAAATTCGTGGGCCAATGGACGCCGAATCGGCCCGATGGGGAGGGCTAAGAATTGATCCTCCCTTACATACATTGGACCCATGGTTAATTACAGTTAACAAAAAGTTAGAGCAGTATTTTCCTCAAAGAACTGGGATCGTTCTCGAGCAATTTAAAAGCATTGATCTTTATCCTGATTTCGATCCTCCCACCATTTTCCCAGCCGATAGAAATATTGAAGTCGGTCAGGCGCTTAGTTTCTTCGCTGAAGAAGGCATTATATATTTTTCTTTAGATGGTTCAGATCCTCGTTTAGAAGGTGGAGGAGTATCACCAACTGCCCTTGAAAGTAAAGTGAATCACAGGGTTGTTCTTCCCGTAGGAAGTCCGGCCAAAGCTTGGGTTCCAACGGATAGTCGCTTGGGGCTCGATTGGATTCAATTAAATTTTGACGATTCAGAATGGAAGTCAGGTGTTACTGGGATTGGATATGAACGATCTCGGGGTTTTGAAAATTTCATTGGTTTAGATGTTGAAGAAGAAGCATTTAATATAAATGAAAGTGTTTATATTCGTATCCCCTTTGAATATGTAGGTGATCTTAACTCCGTATTGTCGATGAAATTAAGGATGCAATATAACGATGGCTTTGTCGCTTACCTCAACGGAACTCGAGTTGTGGCAGTGAATCACCCTGAGGATTTAACTTGGAATTCAAGAGCGACAAAGACGAATGCAGAGCTCTTTGCGAGGGAATTCGAATCCTTTGATCTTTCCGATTGGAAATCTGAACTTGTTAAAGGCTCAAACATACTCGCTATTCATGGTTTAAACTTTCGCGTGCATTCTAATGACTTCCTCCAGAATCCTGAATTGATTGTATCGGAGGCACAAAATCAAGATACTCAATTAAGTCATTCGACGATCGTTTCAACTCGCTCGTTTTCCAACAACGAATGGAGTGCCTTGAATCGAAGAGTCTTCGTTGTAGATTCATCGAATTTAAGAATCACCGAGATCATGTACCATCCTCGTGACCCAGTACCCGGTTCGTCATTTGATGACGATGATTTTGAGTTCATCGAATTTCAAAATATCGGTGAGACGGCTATTAACTTACAGGGCATTACTTTTTCTGAAGGAATTGAATTTACATTTCCGCTTACAGGAATTCAGTTATTGGAGCCGGGGGAGATTGGGGTTTTAGTACAGAACAAGGAGGCATTCCTCGAACGATATCCTCAACCTGAAATTAGAATATTGGGAGATTATAAAGGTCGATTGGATAATGACGGTGAAACAATAACATTAATTGATTCCATAGGAGAAACCATCGTCGAATTTACTTATTCCGATCAGTGGTATCCAGAAACGGATAAGGAAGGAAATTCCCTAGAGATCATCAATCCCGATGGCGATCTTTCAAGTTGGACATTCGCTCCCAGTTGGAAGCCAAGTCAAACGGTGATCGGGTCTCCGGGGGTGGTTCCCGCTTCGACGGGAGGGCTCCAACTTCCTGGAGATGCCAATCAAAATGCCAGTCTTGAGTTGAGCGATGCCATCGCCATTCTCGTCTATCTTTTTATCGGGGGAGAGGTTTTGCCTTGTGAAGGTTCATTCGATGGTCAAGGCTTTAATCGTTTACTCGACTTAAACGCAGATCGCTCTGTAGACAGCTCTGACACTATTTATCTTTTAAGTTATTTGTTTCTCGGGACCCAACCTCCGACTCAAGGGACTTCTTGTATAAAGATCGAAGGTTGTGAAGACCTTTGTGAGTCTCAGTCCTAATCTATTCAAAATGGCTCAGTAATATTTGATCATATGCTTGATCACGTATCCGAGAACGACTTCCCAAGACTCTTTTATTTCATCATTCCATTTGGGGTCAAAGTCGGAGGCCGTCTCGACGACGGCTGATAACCAATGTTCGTAAAATCGTGGCTCAATATTCAAATGATATCGATCATGGGATTCGGCTCGAGCGCGTAGTTCCTTTAATGCTTCGGGGACTCCAGAAGTGGCATCGGCTGATAATCGTAATGATTTTAATAGCATTCGATTTTGGAGCTCAAAATCAGTGTTGCGAAATTTTTCACTGATTTCATCCGAAACGGCTAAGAAGTGTTCATAAAAGCTCGGGATAAAATCTTCCGAAACGGCACAGCGATCTAAGCTGTCGATAAACAATTTTTTATGTGGGGATTTTTTCATTTTTAAAGCGTGCTCTCAACTGCATAGAATGAAAATGGTTCCCTTCGGAGAGACCATTCAATTGAACTATCGGATTTATATGGACATTTGTTTATGGATATCGACTTAAATTATGGGATCTAAGGAGATCCCTTATTCAAATTTAATTCAAATTCAAAGTGGGCTTGGAGGCAGAGTGTTAGAAAAGTTAAATATAAAAATTATAGACCTTCAAAGAAAGCTACACGCAAAGCAAAGTGTAAGTCGAAATGTCGAAAGAACAAGAAAAGACTTAGTTCGGGAAAATGAATATTTAGTTGAATTAGAAGCGAAAATTCGTAAAGAGAAAGAAGATATTAGAAGGTTAGAAGGCCTGACGGTTTCAAGCATTTTAACTACGCTTTCAGGCAATAAAAAGGAAGAGATTGAAAGTGGAAAAAACGATCTCATGAAAGCGATTGTTTTAAGAAATCAAGTTCGACAGAAAATTCAAATTATCAATGTTGAGTTGGATGGCCTTTTAACTGAGTTAGAAAAGTATTTAGATGTTGAAGAAAATTACGAAAAATTATTGAACGAAAAAGAAGTGGCTATTCTTCAGGCTGATGATGGACGCACTCAATCTTTATTAGATATCTCTGGAGAAATGGTGAAAATTCAGGCTGAAGAAGAAGAGTTAAAGGAAGGTTATTCACTGAGCCAAGAAATTGCTACTAAACTGAGAGAATTGTTGGAAGCTTTGAAATCTATAGCCTTGAGGTTCATTCCCGTTCCAGTCAATGGTTCGATCCTGATTGCCCCAGTTCCGTTTCATGACAAATTGGATGAGGCTGAGAGATTGGTCCTACAAGCTCAGATTAAAATAGATAAGATGAGTAGAGTGCTTGAAAGTATTAAGCTTCCCGAGTGGGTTGAATCTATTCTTGATAATTTATCTGATTTTTCGTTTTTGTTTTCCAATGGATTTTTTACTGTAGATATCACTCCGAGAAATATTAATCGATCCACCGACCAGGTCGAAAAAACAATAAAGAAAATTGACGGAGTACAAATTCAAATTTTGAAAGAGAGGGAATCTCTTAAAGAGCAATTTGATTCACTTGAGGAGCAGCACCGTCAATTGTTAGAGCGCACGGATTGAGGCTATTTTTAAAATTACTTTCGCTACTCTCAGCACTCGGTAAACGAGGAGCAGGTGAGAGAATCCTCCGTTTCATCCACTCCACACTCCTCAAACGGGCTCGAAGGAGCAGCCTTCCCCAAGAACAAATAACTCAATAAGCGAATGGGATCAGTGATATTCAGCTCTCCTGAATCATCGACATCGATGGCTTTCATGCAATTGGGATCTTGAGAACCCAAGAAGAGATGCTCAAGGATTAAGATCGCATCGCTTAAATCCGTTTCACCGTTGACATCGAAATCTCCTCTTTTGAACTCTTGCTCTGCGATTTCATCTAAGATGAAGGTGAACGTCCCTAAAGGGACTCCTTCTGAGAATGGGGTATCTAAAAGTGAAGAGATCGCTTCTGGAGGTTCAGTGGCTTGATTGAGTGAGGTGTAGGTGACCCCACTGTCGGTTCCAGCATCCCAGGCGAAGAGTTCGACTTGAAAGGTTTCCTTAAAATCACCGTTTTCATCGATGAGCGACAATCCATTCACACCGACAAACCAATCGGGACTAGGGGCGATCATAGACACCACCGTGACCAAGGGAAAGTCTTTATTCACGGTAAAACTAACCTGAACTTCTCCTGGGCTCCTCCCGAGTCCGGGACTTGAAATAACTGCTCCAGCATCACCCTGATCGATAGCGTCTTCGATTTCTTGAGTGAGAGGGAACTTACTTCCCAACTCGGCCATCCGTTTAATCCCGGGGCTTGCTAACTCTCCAGGGGACCAAAGAAGATCCGCCGATTTGTGAGTAGCACCGATCAAGCCTGAGTAGTGAGCCCCACCGGGAAAGCTGGTGGGATGGGTGTCTCGACTCCAGGTCGAATCAAATCGCAGGGTGTAATCAGCCGTTTGAGCTAAGACCTGAGAGTGAATTAAGAGCAATTGGAGAGTGAGAATTGAAGAGAAAATGAATGTTGCTTTCATGATGACCCTTCTGAGGAACCTTGTGATTTAGGGATGGTGATTTAAATTTGGAATTAGAATTTCGTAATGGGTTGGATTGCCTAAGCACTGACCCAGAAACGCTATAATAAAGGGCTAAAGTTCCCGACGTCCCCTTCAATTTACGATATTTTAAATAAAACTTTTCTATGAAGTTTTAGTGTAATGAATTTTGAAAGAGTTCGTCGCCCAATGTGGTCAGCTCACGGGGAGGCTGTGAGTTTTTAGCCCAAAACCGATGAAGCTTCTTTTATCCCTCGCTAAAGCTTCGGGCTTGAGGGGCGCGAATCGCTTTCAATGTTTAATTTGTAGCAAAGGATTT
>JANQLS010000080.1 GCA_028280485.1 Planctomycetota bacterium | reverse complement strand
ATTCATCAGAATGCGGGCGTTTTTTTTTGAGTATTTTTCTACTCGACGGATGCTTTGAGTCGATCGGGAGAAGTCTTCACTGAGTTTAGAGACGATGGGGGCTCATAATGTGGAGTTGAACGATCTATCTATCACCGGAATCTTCTCAATTTTAGATAACACCAGTTCCCAGAATATTGAGCTTCGCCGCTCGGTTTGCCGTACTTCCAATCGTGTCTTAAACTTCAGTGGAACCTTTTTAGGTAATTGGCTCCCGGTTTAATTCTGCCCTGCAGATGGCTTGACTGAAAGTCTTGTAGAGGCAGCATTCGACGACTGGGGTAACTCAGAATATTTCACTGAAGTGATTGTTGATGATGGAAGTCGGTCGGATCGTCGTTCTCAACGGTGAAGATCAAGATACATCTTTTGTACTTAAAAACTTGAGTGTTTTTGAGGCCGGGAGATCTCAAGGGAATCACATCCTTTTAAAGGATGGCTCCGTTGCGATGAGCCACTTCCGTATCTGTCGTAATGGTGGTGAATATCAAATTTACGACTTAGGTTCTAAGCATGGAACCATCGTCAACAATAAGCCCGTTGAGAAAATTGATCTCCAGGTTGGAGATACGATTCAAGCGGGTGAAGTTCTGATGCAATTCGATCTTATTCAACAAGATATCTCCGATGCTCCGGTCGAGGAAGTTTCAAAAGTTGAACAAGATCGAGGGGTGAGTTCCGACAAACACGGCAATAAAGTTTCTTCTCATGGAATGCACGCGACTCTGCGAGTACTCGAGGGAGAAGGAAAAGGTAAAGTGTTTAAGATGGTCGGGAAGAACTTATTTACGATTGGAAGATCCACCAAGGCCGACCTTCGGTTAAAAGATGGAAAAGTTTCTCGTATTCACTGCCATCTTGAACGAGTGGGTGAACATTTTGTCATCAAAGACAACGACAGTGCTAATGGCACGATCGTCAATGGCGACATCGTCAAAAAGACCATATTAAAAGACGGTGACTACATTCGCTTAGGCTTCAGTATCATCCTCTTCAAAATGAGTTGTGGTACTTGATTCTTTAGAGCAGAATTCAAGTCCATCTCTTACCTTCCCACGATTACGATTCCAGTCGAATCTCGCTTACCGTGATCCCACACTCGATGATCAGCAACCTGGTCGAGCTCTGATTTTCATCTGAAAGATTTCTCCTCCAGCTCGAATTTTAATATTCCCCAAGCTGATTCCTCCCATATTGAGTAAGATTTCAACGTTTCTCATTTTATTTGAAATATTTAGATCATATCGAGCCTCACGGGTGTCTTAAGGGTGAGGATTCAAACGTTGATCAACAAAAAAGAATCATTTTCAGCTCTCTTTAGAGAGCATGTCGATAGTCTCGTTTTGTATGCCATGCAGCGGGTTTCTCGAAGGGCGGATGCTGAAGATATCGTCCAAGAGACCTTCGTGTCTTTTTGGAAACAGCAAGCGAAAGTCGAAAATCCGATCGCTTATCTCTATCGATCGGTGCGTAACCAATCGATCAACACCCTTCGAGCTGAGAAGAGGCGACAGAGTCACGAGTCTCAAAAAATCCCCCGGTTGTTTTACCTTCCGGTGGATGAACTTGAGCAGGAACAGTTCAAAGATCAAATCGAGAAGCTACTTCATGATTTGCCTTTGGATCAGCGGGAAGCAGTCGTGCTGAGAATTTGGGGAGAGCTTAGCTTCTCTCAAATAGCCGAAACTGTGGACATCCCCGAGTCGACAGCCCGATCCCGTTATCGTTATGCCTTGGAGAATATCAGGAAGAACTTAAGTGCAAGGAATCCAAAATGAATGTTCCCTTGAACGACGATAACCTCGATGAACTGGAACAAAGGCTTAAAAAGCTGAAGCCCATTCAAGCTTCCGATGAACTTGAGCAAAACGTGACTCAAGGCATCAAGCCAACGAAAGTCACCAACGATTGGAAGAGAGCTTTGCGAATTCCCGTGGGTGCGTTGGCCGCTTGCTTTCTCCTTTGGGCGGGTTGGTTGACCTTCTTTACGAGTTCAATTGATTTGCATCCAGCTTGGGCAGTCGAAGCTGAAAGTGGAGCTGAATATGAGGTTGAAGACTCTCTCACCATCCGCTTGTTTTCCGGTGAGCTGCGTCTTAAAAATCTCACCCCGAATTCTCAAGAGATTAATAAAATTACCATCGAAACTCCCCAGGGGAAAATTCAGTCGAAACAAGCTGAGTTCCTCGTGGGGGCTTACAAGAAAGAAAAATCCATGAAAGCGTTCACTCGAACATTTGTCCTTGCAGGGTTGTTAACTCTGTTTAATTCATTGGGAAGCGTCGAAGCGAAAGATGGTCAGCTTATCGTCGTCAAAGACCAGCAAGCTCCCGTGAAGCAAGTCTCAAAGTCGAATTCAGATTTTGGCTTTACCCTCTTGCGAGAGCTTTCTCTTAACTCTAAAGATGAAAATCTATTTTTCTCTCCGTACTCTCTAAGTGTGGCTCTATCGATGCTCAGTCAAGGGGCACGAAGTGATACTCTTGAGGAAATTGCTGAAGTTCTTCAGCTGCCCGAAACCTTTCGACGCATCGGAGAAGGTGACCAGAGGATGGCTTGGGAACTTTCCCGGCTTCATTCTGGGCATAGCGCAATTCAAAAGATGCTTCAATCTCACACAAGCGCTGAAAAAGTAAAAGAAATTAAGAAAACAGTATCAGAGCTCGAATCAAAATATGATCAGCTGAATCGAGAGCGGGGGAAGCTTCTCGAAAGATCTGCACCCGGGGATCGAGAAAAGAGGCGAGCCATCATCGCCCAAATGAACGAGATTCGTCGAAAGCTCCATCCTCTACGACCGTTAATCGATCAGTACGAACTTCAAGTAGGCAATGGTTTGTGGGGGGAGCAGACCGTTCCCTTCAGTTCGGATTTTTTAAATCAATTGAAACGATATTACGGTGCTGGTATCGAGAAGGTTGATTTTATTCAGCAGTCGGAGCAGGTAAGAGGGCGAATCAATAATTGGGTGAGTGAACAAACAAAGGGCCTCATTCGGGATCTTTTTAGACCAGGGTCGATTCGACCTGACTCTCGCATGGTGTTGGCCAATGCTGTTTACTTCAAAGGAAGTTGGGTTAAACCTTTTCCCAAAAGGCTTACTCAAGACCGAGAATTTACGGGAATCGAAGGTGAGAAGTTTAAGGTTCCGATGATGGCTCACCCTAAACTCGGCTACGCTCGGTATGCTGCTTTTAATGGTGACGGCTCTTTCTTTGAAACTCCGAAATTCAAAAAGAAGGATCAAAAAAATTATTATCCCAATCAAGATGGTTTCTCTCTGTTGGAAATGTATTTCAAGGGAGGCACTCTTTCTCTATTAACTTTAACTCCTCAATCTCATGATGGATTAAAGAGGTTAGAAACTCAGCTAACTCAAGAACGAATGAATTCTTGGGTGAGTCATTTAGATCGAAGAGATGTAAATGTTCACTATCCCAAATTGCACTTAGAAGATCTGCTCAACTTGAAGCAAACTCTGAGTAAGCTTGGGCTTAAAAAGGCATTCGATCCTCGCCCCGGTATGGCTGACTTTAGCGGCATGCTGAATGAATCATCTTCCCATCAGCCCCTCTTCGTCGATTCTCTCGTTCAGAAATCCTATGTTACCTTGGATGAAGTTGGGGTTGAGGCAGCGGCAGCCACCGGAGTGGCCGTGGGGCAAAAAGCTGTAGTTGGGGATGTCCCCTTTGTTCCAACCTTTAAAGCCGATCGCCCTTTCGTCTTTTTAATTCGACATCGTGAAAGTGGTACTGTTCTCTTCGTCGGGCGAGTGTTAGATCCTAGGAAAAGTTAAGGGACGATTTCCCATGTAGCCAAATTCGCCAGAATTTGGAGAATTGAATCTGTAGGGGTGCCCCTTGTGGGTGCCCTTTCTTAAAATATATCGAATGGCCTGAAAATGTTAATTGCTTTCAGAGAAACGGGCAGGGACAAGCCCTGCCCCTACAGATGAAAATGAAATTTAATGCTGAATCTGATCGATCAACGCCACCCCTTGTGGGTGGCTTTTTTTTGGGGTTCTCTTTTCATTTCAAATGGTTTCCATGGCTGTAGTACTATCTTCATCATTGGAGAATGCACTTTAAGTTCAGTTGAATGGGAAGAGTTATGATTTTATTAAGAGGATTCGTTTTATTCGTTAGTCTTTTTGTTTTCTCAACTCTCGGTGCAATCGAACTCGATTTTGATGGTTGGACCTATGAAGACGATTCTCTTCCGGGAAAACTTGAACTCTCTCCTTGGAGAGGGCTTCAATTTCGGACCAAAAAAGATGCCTTCACTTCGAAGTTGGGTGGAATTTTTTCACTCGATTATCAACACCTTGATATTCGAAATCGAAAATCGAGTGGTGGGCGTGTAGATCGAGCGATCCTACGCTGGGATAGTACATGGCAAAATAGGAGAAATATTTTTTCTTGGAGAGTCGCTCCGGATCTAAAGGGAGTCGACACTCGTGGGTTGGATGAGGTATGGCTGTCCTATTTAGCACTAATTGAAAAGGCTCCTCTTCGATTGTCGTTCGGACTCTTTGAGATGCCTCTCAGCGCCGAACACTCGATCCAAGAAAATGAACTCCCCTTCAGTCAATATGGCTTTCCGGCTTACTTGGACTCCCGTTCAGATATCGGTATTAGATTGGAAGGGACAGTCTATGGGGTTTTATATTACGACCTGGCCATCACTTTAGGAGAAGGATTCAATCGCTCGGGAGAGAGGGCTTCAGGAGAGCGGATAGCAGCTCGATTTGTTCTCTATCCAGTAAAGGCTTTCATCTCTGAGCTAAAAGCAATGCAGGGTCTTTTTACCCCGATGTGGAGAGGCTTTTTTGGAAGTGTTGCGTTTTCTTATACTCTACAACCACAGGGCAAGCTTACGGTTAGTAATCCACTTCGAAATGAACTCTTTACCGTTGGTCGTTTAAGGGCAACATCGAGTGCCTTTCTTTACTATGCCTACGGCTTTGAATTTCAGAGCTTTCGCTTTATTCATGAAGCCGTTCGAGGAGGTTACCACGATTTAGAAACTGTTTTTGGGGATCGTGATTTAGATAATCAAATTACTGCTTGGTCGATGTCCTTATCTTGGATGGTGACCGGAGAGTGGTATGATTCCTTAATAATAAATTTTAATCCAAAAGCAAAGCGGAAGAGAGTGTTGCGTCCTCTTTGGGTGACCGATCCAAGGACTAAAAGATACAAAGATAATCCACGCATTTATAAAAAAGGCTGGGGAGCCTTAGAACTCGCCGCCCGTTATTCTAATGGGGACATCGACCGCGAGTTCTTCGTTTTAGGTTTCACCGATTACACCACTTCTTCCCAAGAATTTCGTTCGTTCACGTTCGCGGTGAACTGGTATCCCATCGAGAATATTCGTTGGTCGTTTCAGGTGGTTCGTACGCTCGCGGATCAGCGTCCTGTGACTTTTGATTCGCATGGACGGGATACGTCTTATTTGATTCGGATGCAGTATGTGTTTTGAGCGTTGAAAGTTGAGCGTTGAAAGTTGAGCGTTGAAAGTTGAGCGTTGAACGTTCCTTCGATCCCGTCGCTTACGCTCCGGGCTTACTAAGGGAATTTTAAGTGTTATTCTTCTGATCAAAGTTCAATGTTCCTTCGATCCCTCGCTAAAGCTTCGGGCTTCCCTGACGTAATCGCATTTGGAGTCCAACGAGCGTGTAATTCGATGTTGAAAGTTGAGCGTTGAACGTTCAGATCCCTCGCTTCTACCCTCGAGGATGGAACTTCTTATGAAGTTCCTTCAGTTGAGATTTTTCAATATGAGTGTAAATTTCAGTCGTCTCAACCTTAGCATGACCTAAGAGCTCTTGAACGATCCTCAAGTCAGCACCGTTCTGAAGGAGATGCGTTGCGAAGGAATGACGCAAGGTGTGAGGGGTGATGTTTCCCGTCAATCCTGCCCGTTCGACGTTTCTTTTGAGGATGGTGTTGACCACCTCTCTTCCCAAGGGTTTTCCGGCACGAGATAAAAATATAGTTTTACTCCCGGTGTGCTTTACTAAGTTGGGGCGTTCGGCTTCTAAATAAGATTTTAAATTTTGTAAGCCCAGTTGATTCAGGGGCGCCATCCGTTCTTTGGAACCTTTTCCCATGCAGCGGATGATGCCTAAATCCCACCGAACGTCGTTGAGAGTTAGCGAGGTTAATTCAGAGACGCGCAATCCGGAACCATATAAAACATAGAGGATCGCTCGATCTCTAAGAGGATATCGCCCCGGCATCTCTTCGACGGCTCTAAACAATCGTTCGATTTCATGAATCTCAAGGACGGAAGGAAGCTTTTGTCCGATCTTCGGTGTTTCGAGCAGTCGAGCCGGATTACTCTCCACTTCTCCGTCGATGATCAAAAAGCGAAAGAAGGTTCGTACAGCAGCGAGGCTCCTTCTTACCGATCTGGCTTTAAGGCCTCGTTGACGTTCACTCACCACGTATTCGAAGATGTCTTCTTCCGTCACGGTCGAAAGATCTTTGGTCGTCCCCGCAGCTAAACCAGCTAAGAATCGTTTGATATCCCGGCGGTAGGCTTCGACCGTGTGCTTGCTGAAGCCCCGTTCCAGCAGGAGGTACACACCAAATCGTTTCAGCCATTCTTTTTGTCGAGGGCTGAGGAGGAGTTCCGTAGCTGGTTGGGTGGAGCTTGGGCACATAAAGGAGTGGGCTTGTCGGATCTTTTTTTACGGCTCTTCGATCTTCAGGGGTCGATAAATTGTCTTATCGCCAAGTACAGCTATAATGTGGAGTCCATTTCTGAAAGGTACGGTGAATAGGGTGGAACAGCATTTGTTTAGTCTACCCTCGATTCGTCCTCACAGGGATGACTGAGCCGATCTGTTAAGGTTTGAGCAGATCTCCTAAGGTCTTTATTGTTATATCCTTAGGGCTTTTCTGCGCGCGCTTTTAAAATTGGCTCAGCCCAGAAGTCTTCACTGGAGCTGTCATTTTGAGCTGCCAGGCTATCTCTTAGTGGCAGACCATCCTATTAGACTCTTATATTGAACTCTGAGATAGAGTCTTAGAATGAGAGTCATTGTCAGGTCTGCTCGCCATTCTCTCAAGGAGTTTTCTCGTGCCTCCCTCACTCGCAGTTCGCCTCGGATCATTAGAGGCCAAAAACCCCATCTTCAGTGCATCAGGAACCTTCGGTTACGGAGAAGAGATGGAGGCCTTTGTCGATCCCGGAGTTTACGGAGGCATTATCGGAAAGAGCATCTCCCAATTGCCGCGTGGAGGGAACCCTATCCCTCGTGTCGCCGAAACTCCGGCGGGGATGCTCAACTCCATCGGCCTTCAAAATCCCGGTTTCGAAGGCTTCATGAAAGATTACCTCCCCCGGATGCGAGATTACGGGACCGTCTTGGTCGTCAATCTGGTGGGAGATACGATCGATGAATACGTTGAAATGGCTCGTCGACTCAATGAGGAAGAAGCAGTAGACGCGATTGAACTCAATATTTCCTGTCCCAATTGCCCAGAGGGGGGGATGGAGTTTGGGATCGATCCCCGAGCGACCGAAATCCTGGTGGGAAAAGTTCGGGAAGTCTATAAACGTCCAATACTTGCCAAGCTGACCCCCAATGTGACCGATATATGTTCCATCGCCTCCGCTGCCGAGCAAGGAGGGGCCGATATTTTGGCCTTAGTTAACACTTACCTCGGCATCGCGGTCGATTGGCGGGCACGGAAAACGATCCTCCCCGGAGTTACGGGGGGGATGAGTGGACCGGCGATCAAACCTCTGGCTCTAAGAGCCGTTTGGAGTGTCGCCCGTAGTTCGAGCTTACCGATCCTCGGCATGGGAGGAATCTCCTCAGCCGATGATGTTTTAGAATTTATGGCTGCCGGAGCCAGTGCCGTTCAGATTGGAACGATCCAATTTGTGCGACCGAAAGCCGTGTTAGAAATACTGAGCGATCTCGAACGCTATCTCAGCGAAATGGGAGTCACCGACATCTCCGAGATGGTCGGAACGCTCCATTCAGATTTTGTCGTTCGTTAGTCTTTGAATAAAAACGCATTATCTCAAACCAGTCTCATTGAAGACTGAAGAATCATCATGAGCTTAATCTCTACGATCAATAAAAGTCTCGTCAAGGTCTTCGGAAGTCGAAACCAACGCTTACTCAAAGAGCTTTGGAAAGTCGTCGAACAAGTCAACTCATTTGAAGATGGCTTAAAGAAGCTTTCTGATGAGAAGCTTGCTCAAAAGACCGATGAATTCAGAAATCGCCTGGCCGATGGTGAAACCCTTGATCAATTGCTTCCTGAAGCCTTTGCCGTCGTTCGCGAATCTTCATTTCGTCATCTCAAAACTCCCACCGGAATTCCGATGCGACACTTCGATGTTCAAATCATCGGAGGAACCGTTCTCCATCGGGGAATGATCGCGGAGATGGCGACCGGAGAAGGTAAGACTTTGGTGGCGACTCTACCCAGTTACCTCAACGCGCTTGAAGGTAAGGGGGTCCACGTCATCACCGTGAATGATTACCTCGCACAACGTGACCGTGATTGGATGGCTCCCCTTTATGAGTCGATGGGGATGAGCGTCGGGGCCATCGTCTCATCGATGGATCCAGGGGATCGAAAAGAACAATACCTCTGTGACATCACTTACGGAACCAATAGTGAATTCGGTTTTGATTACCTTCGTGACAACATGAAGGTTCACAAGGAACAACAAGCTCAACAGGGTCGTTTGAATTACACCATCATCGACGAGGTCGACAGTATCTTGATCGATGAAGCGAGGACGCCCTTGATCATCTCGGGAACGGCCGAGCGTTCGAGTGACAAGTACTACACCGCTAACCGAGTGGCGAAGCGACTCAAGCGTGGGCTTCACTTCGAGATCAAAGAAAAAGAAAAAGCGGTTTACTTCACTGAAGAGGGAATCGAAGCCGCTGAGAAATTGGTAGGAGTGGATAGCTTTTATAGTGGCCAAAATATGGAATGGCCCCATATTCTTGAACAAGCTTTACGCGCACACCACCTGTATACCAAAGATGTCGAGTACGTCGTGCGCGATGGCGAAATCGTGATCGTCGACGAATTCACCGGGCGTTTGATGGAAGGGCGAACGTGGAGTGAAGGTCTTCACCAAGCGATTGAAGCGAAAGAAAACCTAAAAACCCGTCAAGAGAATCAAACCTTGGCGACGATCACCCTTCAAAATTACTTCAAGCTCTACAATAAAATTTCCGGTATGACCGGTACGGCGTTGACGGAGGCATCAGAGTTTTACTCTATCTATAATTTAGAGGTTGTCGCCGTTCCTACCAATCGACCCAACCAAAGGATCGATGCGGGAGACGTCATTTACCGTACGGCTCGAGAGAAGTATCACGCGATTGCCCAAGAGATCGAAGAGGTCAATCAACAGGGGCGGCCGATCCTTCTGGGTACAACTTCAATTGAAAAGACCGAGCTCATCGCCGGGATGCTCACTCGCCGAGGCATCAAGCACGAAGTCTTGAATGCGAAGAATCACGGTCGAGAGGCTGATATCATCAAGGATGCCGGGCAAGAAGGGCGCGTAACGATCTCTACCAATATGGCGGGTCGTGGAACGGATATCGTTCTCGGTGATGGGATCATCGAGAAAGGTGGTTTGCACGTCATCGGCACCGAGCGCCACGAGTCACGACGTATCGATAACCAGCTTCGAGGTCGTTGTGCTCGTCAGGGTGATCCCGGTTCATCCAAATTCTTCCTCTCCCTCGAAGATGATCTCATGCGTCGTTTCGCTTCCGACAAGGTCGGAGCGATCTTCAAAAAGATCGGTATGAAAGAGGGTGAAGAGATCTCTCACCCCTGGGTGACGAAGTCGATCCAACGTGCACAGAAAAAGGTGGAGTCCTATTTCTTTGACATTCGTAAAAATCTCCTCGAATACGATGGAGTGATGAACGAGCAAAGAAAGTTGGTTTACGGTGAACGGCAAGAGATTCTCGAAGGGGAAAACCTTTCTGAGAAGGTCTTGTTGATGGCAGAAAAAAGCATCTTCAGAGCGGTCCCATCGATCATTTCATTTGTTCCGACTCCACTGACTGAAGATGAAGAAGAAGATGAGAACACTCAAGCTCAGGAAGACGAAGCTCCAGTTCAGGAACAAGATCCTGAGAGAGATTTACGAGAGTGGGCTAAGAATACTTACGACCTCACGCTTCCCGATGACCTTGGTGTCCCGGCGGGGGCTGCTCTCGAGGAACATTCGACTGCGCTGTCGGAGCTCGTCTTAGATCTCTACGAAAAGAGATATAAAGAACGAAGAGAAGAACTCGGGGAAGAGATGATTACCCTGATCGAACGCTTCGTCTTATTAAAGTTCATGGACGACAAGTGGAAAGACCATCTCCACGCCATGGATCATCTTCGTGCGAGTATCGGATTGAGAAGTTACGGCCAAATCGATCCCAAGATCGCCTACAAACAAGAAGGCTACCAGATGTTCAACGAGATGCTGGAAAGCCTCAATCAAGAAGTCTCTCAGATGGTCCTTCGAGTTCAGGTGAAAGAAGAAGACGAAGAAGAATTGGGAACCGACTTAGAAGGCGCTCAGTATCGAGCTCCTGCCGAAGCGGTTGGCGATCAGGGCGGAGGTTCGCCTGAACAACAAGTCACCGAATCTCACGGTGGTGAGTCCAATTCAGGTCCCGTTGAACCGATCGTCAATAAAGGTCCGAAAGTGGGCCGTAACGATCCTTGTCCTTGTGGAAGTGGTAAAAAGCATAAGAAGTGTTGCGGCAAGTGAGTCCGCAGTAATGATGGTCGCGGCTGCCGGCCGCTCCATCGTGCAAGTTCGCTTCGCTCTCGCACTCCTCCGTAATGATGGTCGCGGCTGATGGCCACTCCATCGTGCAAGTTCGCTTCGCTCACGCACTCCCTGAAGGGGGTTGATTTGGGCAGCAATAAGATTATAGATCTTTTTAGTAAGCCCGGAGCGTGAGCGACGGGATCTTCCTCACCTTAGTGGTAGGAACGACCTTCGAGCCGTACTAAGCGAGTGAATTTTGAGGTTACCGAGTAGACCTCAAGAACAAATGATTCCTACGTGTGCAATATTTTCTCCATGCAGGTGAGAAAACCTGGAGATCAAGAAATACCGTTCGAAGGTCGAGCCTGCTACTAACGCTCCGAGCTTGTTAATAGATTTCTTTAAAACTTGAGGGTCCTTTCCGGTTACACTCTGCCTTCATGTTGCGTTTCCTCATCGATCTCATCCTTCTCATCCTTTCGCCACTTTTAATTATCGCTTGGCTCATCGCCACTCGGTTTTTAACCCGTGCTCGTCATCGCGATGGAGTTCTCGAGAAGCTTTTTGGCCCTCCCCAAAGAGAAAGCGACTCTCCCCTTATATGGATACACGCAGTTTCGGTCGGTGAAGTTCGAACCAGTATTCCATTACTGAAAGATCTTCGCGATTCCTATCCTGATTGGCAAATTGCACTTTCGACCTCGACTGATACCGGGTACAAGGTCGCTTCCCAACTCAAGGAGAGCTCGCATTCCGATCTCATCCTCTTCTACGCTCCCTTCGATCTATCGTTTTCCGTTTCACGTACGATCAAGGCTCTAAAACCTCGAGCGATTCTTTTGGTTGAGTTAGAGCTCTGGCCCAACTTTTTACTGACAGCTAAGAAGCATGAAGTTCCAGTTTACGTGGTCAATGGAAGACTGAGCGCGAACTCCGCCAAAAACTATCAGGCCTTAAGTTTTCTGTCGAAGCCCTTGTTTTCTTGGATCACTGCCTACGCAGTTCAAGACGAAGCTTACAAAAAACGCTTCTTGAGTCTCGGAGTTCCTTCAGAGCGCATCGCCGTGCTCGGAAATCTTAAATACGATGTCCCGGTTCCCGAGTTACCCCTGGCGGAAGACCCCCGTAAGATTTTGGGAGGCTTCGACGGTCCTATTCTCATGGGGGGGTGCACTCATCCTGGGGAAGAAAAATCTCTGCTGGCTGCCTTCGAAAATCTACGCAAGGAATACTCCGGGCTTCGCTTGATTTTGGCACCCCGCCATATCGAGAGAGCGGGGGAAGTGAGGCAACTCAGTGAACAAGCCTTGGGCGAGGGATCCGTTCAACTTTGGAGTCAGATTCCTACGGAATCGACCGCTGATGATTTAAGGGTTTTGGTCATCGACCAAATAGGGTTGCTCGATCGATTTTATGCCTTAGCGGATATCGTTTTCTTAGGGGGGAGTCTGATCCCACATGGGGGACACAATATCCTTGAGCCGGCGCGATTTGCCAAACCCATCCTCATCGGCCCCCACTACCATAATTTTAGTGAAATCGTCGAACATTTCCTCGAGTCGAATGCCGTAACTCAAGTGGAGAATTCTGAAATTTTAGAGTCGAAATTGGCTGAATGGCTCGGTGATGCACAACTCGTGTCCCTTCAAGGAAATAAGGCGAAATCAGCCTGCGATGATCTCGGTGGCGCGGTCGAAAGTCACATGAAATGGCTCGAGGAACACATTCTTGAGAGAAACTGAGCTAAAGAGCCTGCAAATCGCGCATCTCCTTAAAGATAAAGGCTTTTTTTATTGGGTTCAGCAAGTTATAGTCTCCCCTTCGATTGAACAAATATCTTCCGTCTCACTTCCTTATCTCCCACCTCGGATCTCCTGGATTCCTTCAGGATCTCGGTGAGTATCTGGAATCGACTGAAGAGAAACTATGTATGATTCCGAATTTCACGAAGAACTTCGGGTTTAAATTCCTGGACTCGAGACAAGATTCAGTAGAGTTCTTTGCCTGTAGGCTCTGCTAATGGGAGGTTGACGACTTCCCCGCCCTCGCCAGATTGGAAAAAGGAGAAATCATGGGCGAACGAAGGCTTTTCACATCAGAATCCATCACCATGGGGCACCCCGATAAGGTCGCTGATCAAATTTCGGATGCCATTCTCGATGCTTTACTCGCTCAAGATCCCAACTCTCGGGTTGCGGTCGAGACGATGGTGACCACGGGGCTAGCATTTCTTGCGGGTGAGGTGACCACATCTTGTTATGTAGATATTCCCGTTATCGTAAGGGAAGCCATCCGCGAAATCGGTTATACCGACGCTGCGATGGGATTTGACTTCAGTACCTGCGCTGTATTGACCTCGATTCAACAACAATCTGAAGATATCTCCATCGGAGTCACCGAAGGACAAGGGCTTCATAAAGAGCAAGGCGCGGGTGACCAAGGCCTGATGTTCGGTTACGCCTGTAATGAGACGCCCGAATTGATGCCTCTTCCGATCACTTTGAGTCGTCGTTTGGTTGAAGAATTGGCTCGACTACGACGTTCGGGCGAGATTCACTACTTGCGCCCTGACGGTAAAGCTCAGGTCACCGTAGAGTACGATGAAGATAACAAACCTATCCGAGTCGATACCGTCGTGATCTCAACTCAGCACACTCCTGAAGTCGATCACACGAAAATTAAAGAGGATATGACCAACCAGTTGATCAAAAAGGTTATTCCCGCAGAGTACCTCGACGATGAAACGATCTACCACATCAATCCCACCGGAAGATTCGTCATCGGTGGTCCTCACGGTGATGCTGGCTTGACCGGAAGAAAAATTATCGTCGACACCTACGGCGGAATGGGCCGTCACGGTGGGGGAGCCTTCAGTGGAAAGGATCCATCGAAGGTCGACCGAAGTGCTGCTTACATGGCTCGCTATGTCGCTAAGAACTTAGTGGCCGCCGGCTTGGCGGATCGTTGTGAACTTCAGCTCTCGTATGCGATCGGAGTACCCGATCCTATTTCTGTCACCGTGGATACCTTCGGTACCGGGCAGATCGCCGAGACGAAGTTGGAACAATTGGTTCGTAAGCACTTCTCACTGAAGCCTCGAGGAATTATCGAGAGCTTGAATCTCAAGCGTCCTATCTACGAAGAAACCGCCAGATTCGGCCACTTCGGAAGAAACCATCCCGATTACACTTGGGAGCGTACCGACAAAGCCGATGCCTTGCGCGAAGACGCTGGAGTTTAACTCACTGAATTCCAATTAGAACTTGAGCCAATGAAGGGCTCAGTCAAAGTTCGATTGAAAAAAAGACCCAAGCTCATTGAGCTTGGGTCTTTTTTTATGCTTTTATCGATTATCGAACAGTTGAGTTCGATCGCCTACAAGAAGCCTCTTAGGGGCATTGAACCGTGGTGTTACAGGTCAATTCATCCTCGGTAGGATCGACTCCACAGGTATCCGTGGGTTCTGGAGGTGGTGCCCTTCCGACGAAGAGGAAGGAAAAGAGGTAAACGGAATCGCTCAAGTCGTATTTTCCATCGTCATTCGTATCGGCGGCTTTGTAACAAGTGGGTTCATTGGTCCCTTGAAACAAGTGAACTAAGATCGAAATTCCATCGGAGATATCCCGGGTGAAATCACCGTTGACATAGCCACGAATGAAGCGGACGCCATCGACGAATGTCACCACTCCACCAGGAGCTAATTCAGGGGCATAGCTTTGAGAATTGATCGTGAACTGATTGTTCACTGCTAAAGGATCCTCCACGTTGTGGAGGGTCATTGTACGAGACGTATCTAAGAGAAGAGGATTGTTCTCGGTGGAAAAAGAAATTCGCATCACCGATTGAAAATTATCGGGGGAGGCAGGGATGGTTTGACCTTCGAAGGGGGGCACTCTATCGACGACCATTCCGATGGCGATCCTTCCCTGGGTGGGGCTGAAGTTAGGATCGTTGTGGATGATGATCTGCTCGATCTCCCTGGGAAATACATTCACTGAAGCATCGGTTCCTTCCACCGTCGCGGTGAGGAATGTGAAAACATCCTTATCGTACAGGTGAGCCACGGATAGACCTTCTAAGGCTTCTACGTGTTGGGCGGAGGCCGTCATGACTAAGTTACTTCCGGGAGATACGCTGCTTGAACTGAGTCGAAGGATATTGTCGTTCGTTACATCGATTCCCCCGCTCGTGAGCATGGGGTATTGAGTTTGACCGGATTCAGAAAGCGCATTTCGAATGGGGGGGGCTCCGAGGCTCGTAGCGCTCAAACTGATTGGGTTCACTCCCGGTGGGGCGTTTTCCGCGACATCGAAATCTAAGACCACGACTCTTCGGGCGATGTCAGGGCTGGCATCAAGGGAAATACCCTCAAAGGGATCAGCGTTGTAGGCAAAGATAACACCGAGAACCAGTGTACCGGCATCGTGATCAATCTTAGGATTAAAGAATTGAACTCCCAAAGGTTGAAGAGCAGGTCCTTGTCGGACGCCCCTCAGAGTGAGGTTGTCAGAATCGTAATTGATCGCGAGGCTGAAGGCGTCGATACTGCTGTCATTGGTCAAGTTGATACCAACGGGAACGCGAGACGATCCGGCGTCGGCGCTGACAGTTTCAACGGAAATCCGGTTTTCAGCGTAAAGACTCGTGCCGAAGCTAAAGAAGCAAACGGCCATTAGCCCGAAGAGCCAATGACGAAAATTGGCTTGTTGGGGTTGAGTCTTTTGTTGCTCAAGTCGAAGTCGTCGCATTTTTAATACTCTCTTCGTTGAATGGAACTCGCTCTGTTCCGACGGGGATAATTGAATTACCGATTGGCACTTGGATTAAAGGGGACAGTCTAAGCCGTCGAGGAACGTCGGGTCGTTCCCTTGAGAGGGATACGGACTCGGAGGTTCGTCTCCCCCTAAGAACAGGTGATAGAGAAGGTAGACGGGATCTGAAATATCTAAGAACCCATCGTCGTTCGAGTCGGCGGCATCGGGACAAGCGGGAGCTGGTCCTTCGACGAATAAGTATTCGGCGATGATGACAGCGTCATTCATTTCTACTAAACCGCTCATATCCGAATCACCTCGGATAAATTCCCCACCTTCTGCTCCGAGGAACAATCGGTAGATCACATTCGCTGCTCGGTTGGCAACCAGAATGGAATTTCCGGTGATTTCGAGACCGCCGATAGATTCACTGGGCTGTGAGCCTTGGCTCAATCCGGATAAAGAAAAGCTGAATTGAGTTGCGGAGCTTCCGGTTCCAAATAATTGTTCGATGCGAGAACCATTTTCAAATGCAGAAAAGTATCGATCTTCGACTGGCTCATAGGCGATTCCACGATGGAAGATTCCCGTCAAAGGTGGGTGAGTTGGGGGGAATCCAGGAACGGGATTTCCCGTTCGACTGATGTGGATCAGTTGATCAGAATCGATATCGATATAAGCGAAGGCTTCAGCGCTCGGGTTGTAGGTCATTCCACTTCCGATGTTGTTACCACTGGGTGGGGACATCGGGATTCCAGCCTCAATCGGAGTTCCGTCTAAAGCCATCTGTCGCATGATGACCCGGTCTAAGCTGGTCACCATCAACGTCCCGGCACCTTCATTTCCATCCGAATAAAAAGCGATGCCTCCTAATCGGTCATTGGAACCAAAGGGTGAGGGAAGGATGATCGGAAGCCCGTCACCATCGGTTTTTCCAGAGAGATCGGCGCTCAAAACATGAATTTCTGCATTGAGTGGATCCGTGACATAGATATCTCCATTGGAGGGATCTCGACAAAGATCAAAAATGCTGGCTCCGTTGAAGCAATGCCAACCCATCAAACCTCCGGGGCCGATTGTAATCGTGCAGAAAACTTCATCGCTTGAAGACAAAACACTTTGTGCGATCAGGCTGTAAGTGGTCTCTCCATTGGGAGGATTGAGATCGGTGAAGCTCGTGGTTCCTCCAGCGAAAGATTGAATGAGCTGGCCGTTTCTCCTCAATTGTATTTGACCGATATAGGCGCCGTTGGCTCCATTCCCATGATTGATCCAATTCAATTCAGGGAAGCCATTTTCATTGAGAGTGCAGGTGAAACTGGTAGGTGGTACGGTGACCGCAGACTGGATGTTACCTCGATCTAAGACGTGAATATCGGATTCATTGTCGATCAGAACCATCGCATGATGGTTAACGGCTTCATGAAGATAAATAGAAGTGACAAATCCGTAAATGTCATCCCCGGGTACTTGCTCCAGAGAAAGAGGTGCACCCGAGAGGGTTGAGATGAGCGTATGTTGGTAGATGGTCGAAGGACCTAAATCGATGACTTCACCTTGCGCGCCGTGGAGAAAGCCCGTTGCGCCGTTAGCGTGAAGTTCGAAGTGAATTCCTTTACCGAAGGTGGTTTTGCAAGATTCAGAGTGAACTTGAGAATTGGACCTCACCACAGATCCACCGAGATTAAATTGAACGAAATCTCCAGAGACACTGTCGAGAGTCCAAACGTTGCTCGTCAACGGATCCCAGGTCAATCCACGGTAATCGACTTCAGGTCCTTCAGGGACGGTAAGGATAACCGGGTCTTGGGCGATAAGAGTCCCTTGAGTGTCGATCTCGTGCATCTCGTAAGACACTTGGCCGCCGATGATCGATCGTCTTAAGGCCAATGTCAGGAGGGTTCCAGTGTCTTCCCGGTAGGCGATACCTCGCAAGAGAACGGGGTTCGACAATATATTAAAAGAACCGTGAGGACTCGCAATTTGATCCTGACTTTGGACAGTTAAGGTCGAGTCTAGGTGATAGATCTCACCTAAAGTCGAGCTTGTCGCCCAGTAGGAACCATCGCTAGAATCACGGCAAATATCCGATAGATCTTTGTTTGATAAGCCCGTGCTCGAATGGAGGATATCCCCACGATCGGCATAGCTCACCCTCGAACATGCCAACAGTACAAAGGCTAAAAAGATCTTTTTAGCAGTGTTGAATCTTTTATCTATTCTTCCCGAGGACACGATTCTTCTATCTCTTTTTGAAGTGATACTTAATGAGCAGAAGTTCATTAAGCGAAACCGGTATTTTGTAAGATGAATGCAAGTTTTGGTCCCGATCTAAAAAAAGCATTTGTCGAATCATATTCATTCGACTGTTTCACTTAGATAGAGATCCAAAGTAGGCATTCACCCTGGCAAAAGTTTGGGCAATTTCTGCGCCGTAATCTAAGAGCTGGCACTGTGCTATTGGCACTTGTGCCGAATTTTAGATTCTGTTCTGAGCCCTTCAGACCTTCTTAAAGGCAACAAGTATTGCAGGAATGAAGGCAAAGCTTGATCCCGCCCCTCGATCGAGCCCTCTTTCCTGATGGATTGAAAGAAGGTTTCGGGGAGCGTTCAAAAGCTCGAAACTCTACTTGTATAGATTCCTGAATGATCAGGATGCGCGCACGACGAATGTATGTATGAACAACCAACTCTGAATAAATTTGAAGAAAACTCTTCCTTAAAAAAGGTCCTCTTCAATCATGAGAAAGTTGTTTAAGTTCACCCAACCCCAAGCAATTGAACCAAGATTAAGATCTAAAAAATTACTTAGAGCTTAATTCAATTGCCGATTCGCTTTTTCCCGTTTTAGTTCCTCATACCTTCGATGGGAAATCGAAGAATCTCATTTGGTTTCTACTCAAAAAATGCGGTTGGGATTTACAACTGGAATCGCCAAACTGTTTTGAGAATGAAGAATGTCCACGCCAAATGAAACGAAGATGATTAAAAATTCGTTTCAATAGAAACCATGTCGAGATGAAGCTCCATGTAACAATTCATATTCATTAAATATCGATCTCACTGCATATTGAGAGAGGCCGACAAAATGATTGCCGCAGATGTTAGCCATTCTTCACCGGCCCAACATGAGCATGAATTTATCGTGTATGGAACCACTACCGGTTCAACCCAAACCAAAGTTCACATTCTAATAGGAAGCTTAATGCATTTCACCTCAAAGCTTCAAAGATCTTGGGGTGATGAGTCAATTTCAACTCTTCTTCAAATCATCGGATCTATCGCTGATTTATGTTCCCCAAGTGCTTTTTAAGACAAGGTTTGTTTGCATTGTAAAGTATGAGGTATCAGGCTCTTTTCCCCGTATTTCTATCTGCCTTTTCAGCCTCTGGGGCTCAATTGATCTAAACATTTTAGATCAGCTAAGATAGAAGAATCATCGAGTGCTTATTTAAGCGATTTTCAAAGAGAATTCAGGGAATGAGACCTCAGCTGAATCGGCTATTAAGTGGAAACTCAATAAAATCAGATGAAATCTCAGGTGGACCTATCCACTTCAGACTTTTCTATTTTAAAGACCTCTGAGACTTCCCGCTTCAGAAAATTATTTTCCCCGTCATTTCTTAGGGGGAGGGTGGAGCGCTCTCATCGGCTTTAGGGCTTGACCTACTCTTCGCTTTTCCCTAAAGCTATATTCTTGCTCATGTTGGGGCGTTTTAAAAAATCCCACCCGAGGATTGAGTTCTGTAAACTCAGCTCTGGTGGGATTGTAAGTTTATATATTTAATAGATTTGAGGTCGCTTCTTGGCGTTATGGCGAGATTCTGTACATCATCCGGGGGAAGGGAATGCATTCACGTACATGTTCGGTCCCACAAATCCATGCGACTGTACGCTCCAGACCTAATCCGTATCCGGCATGAGGCACGGACCCATACCTTCTCAGATCTAAGAACCATTCGAATGCTTCCTTGGGGAGCTCGTGCTTCTCGATCATTTCTTCCAGCACTTCGATGCTTTCTTCCCTCTGTCCGCCACCGATGATTTCTCCTGAGCCCTCGGGGCCTAAGAGGTCGACACTTAATGAGAGGCGATCATCTTCGGGATCTCGTTTCATATAAAAAGCCTTGATCGCTTGTGGGAATCGATGCACGAAGACCGGTTGATCGAAGGCTTCGGAGATCGCCGTTTCATCGGGTGCACCAAAATCACCACCCCATTCAAAATCGTGTCCCAGTTCCTTGAGCTTCTCGACGGCGTCATCGTATTGAAGGCGGGGGAAGGGTGCCTTGATCGCTTCTAATTTCCCGATGTCTCTCTCTAAAGTTCGGAGCTCCGGTTGACGGTGTTCTAAAACGTGTTTGATGATGGCGCACAGCATATTCTCAGCGAGCACCATGACATCATCTAAGTTGGCGTAGGCGACTTCGGGTTCGATCATCCAAAATTCGGTCAGGTGACGACGAGTTTTAGATTTCTCAGCTCTAAATGTCGGACCGAAACAATAGACCTTCCCGAAGGCCATGGCGCCGGCTTCCATGTAAAGCTGACCGCTTTGAGAAAGGTAAGCACTTCGATCGAAATATTGAGTTTCAAACAGATTCGTAGTGCCTTCGCAAGCATTCGGAGTAAAGATCGGCGCGTCGAGACAAATAAAGCCTTCGTCTGAAAAGAAGTTTCTTATCGCTGTGATCACACTGTCTCGAATACGAAGGATCGCGTGCTGCTTACTCGATCTCAACCACAGGTGACGGTGATTGAGCAGGAAATCAGGCCCGTGTTCCTTTTTTGTGATGGGATAATCGGTTTCTGGTTGATGGTGGCAAACGACATCCTGAGTAACGAGTTCAACTCCCGAAGGGGCACGGTCATCATCTTTGACAACTCCAGTAACCGTGACTGAAGACTCATAGGGAATGCCTTTACACATCTGAAATACTTCTTCAGAGACGGCGTCGTTGATGTGCATCACTCCTTGAACGAAGCCTGAACCATCCCTTAGTTGTAAAAAATGAATCTTTCCCTTAGAGCGTTTATTGAATAACCAACCTTGAACTTGGACGGTTTCACCGATGAATTTAGGTAGTTGTTCGATGCGGACAATTGGCGTGCTCATCTGATTCTCTTACTCCATTCGATGTTTGCATTCACAGTGATTAGTTCCTGTTGATAAACAGGAACTAAGCCGAGTTGGGATCAACTCGGCCGCGAACGAAGACTCGTAGAGTCTTCGTTTAGCGGAGTGTAAGCAAATCGCAGATTTGCTGGAACGGTTGAAGCGAGCTCCAAAGGAGCTTGTTTCAACAGAAACAAAATTAGTTCCTGTTAGCAGGAACTAAGGCGAGTTGGGATCAACTCGGCCGCGAGCGTAGACTCGCAGAGTCTACGTTTAGCGGAGTGTTAGCAAATCGCAGATTTGCTGGAACGGTTGAAGCGAGCTCCAAAGGAGCTTGTTTCAACAGAAACAAACTGGCTCTGAAGCTGATCGGGATCAAGATTTGTAAAGCTCCTCCTGCTCGATGTAGCGGAGGACTTCAGGGTTTACTTTTTGGGTGACGTCTTCACCTTGACGAATCTGATCCCGTATTTGGTGGGAAGCGACGTCTTGAGCTTCCATGGGGATTCTAACATACTCGAAAGGAATGGGGGCATCATCGCCCAGTTCCGTCCCGGGACGAGCGGCCACCGCAAACACTACTTTTGAGTACAGGCGTTCAGCGTCGTACCAACCCGGAATTTCAGGGATCGAATCGGCGCCGACGATGAAGTAGATCTTGGCTTGGGGATACTCCTTTTCAAAGTGTTCGATGGTCTCGATGGTGTAGGACTTCCCTTGCCGATCGACTTCGTGGCGTGAGCACTCGAGTTCGGGGAGTGATTGTGTGGCGATTTTCGCCATCTCAAATCGATGTTCTCCGGAGGCGTTCACCGATGGTTTGTGAGGGGGAGTTCCCGACGGAATAAGGAGTATTTTATCCAAATTGAGAGCTGTTCTCGCTGCTTTGGCAAGTTCGATATGCCCGCGGTGGATAGGGTCAAAAGTGCCTCCGAGAATTCCCAATTTCACTTCTGATACGCTCCTTTTAATCTCTTGTCTGACTTCTCGATAATCGTTGTACTAAAGCTTTCCCAACCTTTTTGTAAGGTTGGAAATGGCTTGCTTTTAGGTCGTAGAGACCTATACTTTTTCAGCTTTGAATCAACGATCAAAGCAGGTTTCCCGATCATTCTGACTACTTTAAAAGGGCAGAGTAATTTGGAAGACAAATTGAATTTCTGCTGAGGTTATGGCCGAACGGAATCGGATTCAAGTTTTAGGTTAGAAATCTTAGTTCGAATTCGTCACAAAATTGAACTTTTCATCTCCTAGTTGGGCGAGAGAGTTGGGGAAATTGTTCCTCCCAGCCCTTTTCAGCGCGAGTGTAAGATAACAACAAAGTGTGTTAAGGATGGGGAGCGCTTTTCGGTTTTATTCTTAGTTCAGCTGAGCTTGAGGATGCCGATGGTCTAAAGCTTCACATCAAGCTCTAGAAAGTGGAGAAGATATCATCAATTTGGTCCTGTTTATTCCCTCAGAACAAATTAAAATAAGCTGCCTTTCGGACGGGCTGGTTTTCAAGTCTGAACCCGGGACTCAACCCAGGACTGAGTGCAGAGATTCGGGCCCAATGTCAGATAGAGTAAGAGTCTTTTCATGGTGAAAACTGAGGTATTCATTTGCAAGTTATAGGTGTTCCCAGAGAGATCAAAGAGGATGAGGGCCGAGTAGGGATGTCTCCTGCTGGGGTTTATTCGCTTTCTGAGTTGGGTTGCCAAATTCTCGTCGAGCGGGGAGCCGGGAACGGCAGCGGAATCGACGATGAAGAATTTCTCGCCAGTGGAGCCGAGTTGGTCGACTCTGCCGATGACGTCTACGCGAATTCTGACCTCATCGTCAAAGTGAAGGAGCCTCTTAAAGAAGAATATTCCAAGATTCGCGAAGGGCAAATCGTCTTCACTTTCTTCCATTTCGCGGCTGACCGAGGATTATTAGATGCGATGGTCGACTCCGGAGCTTCCTGCGTCGCTTACGAAACCATCGAGGATCGGCAGGGAAGGCTCCCTCTCTTAACCCCCATGAGCGAAGTTGCTGGGCGGATGGCCGTGCTGGAGGGCTCCAAGCATTTGGAGAAGCCCGCAGGCGGCCGGGGATTACTCATTTCAGGTATACCTGGTGTGGAGTCCGCTCGAGTTGTTATACTCGGGGGTGGTGTTGTCGGTCTCAATGCTGCAAAGATTGCAGCTGGCCTAGGAGCACAAGTGACGATCTTCGATATCAGTCTTGATCGATTGAGGTATCTGTCGGATGTGCTTCCGCCCAATGTGATACCGCTTTATTCTGCTCCACAACTCATCCGAGAGAAAGTTCACCAAGCTGACTTGGTGATCGGAGCAGTCCTCGTTCGAGGAGACAAAGCCCCTGTTCTCGTAAGAAGAGAGGATTTGGCGCACATGAACGATGGCTCCGTCATCGTGGATGTTGCTGTCGATCAAGGAGGGTCGGTTGAAACGTGCAAACCGACGACCCACTCCAATCCTACGTACCATGAGGAAGGGGTGTTACATTACTGTGTTGCTAATATGCCAGGTGCGGTCGGTAGAACTTCCACCTACGCATTGACCAACGCTACATTGCCTTACCTGACCACTTTGGCTCGAGATGGTTTGAAAGTGTTTCTCAATTTGGGAACACCGACCGCCTTGGGATTAAATGTGCATCGGGGCAAGGTCTGTCATCCGGGAGTTGCAAGCGCATTTGAATTAGCTTGCGAAAATTATCAAGAGTTATCCGTTTAAATGAGGCCCCGCTAGGGTTCGAATATGAGCACAGAAGCTTCGACTAGCTTAAACAATTTATACGCTTCGATTACTGAAGAGATGCTCCGCTTGGAAAAGTTCCTCGAAGAAGAATTTTCGGGAGAGGACGGTTTCATTTTTGAACTCTTGAAGCATGTGAGAAAGTTCAGGGGTAAGCGCATTCGTCCAGCATTGCTCTTGATGATCGGTAAAATTGGTGGGGGACAGGTCACCGATGACCACGTCAAAATTGCCGCTGTTTTAGAACTGATTCACACCGCGACTCTAGTTCACGACGATATTCTCGATTCCGCGACTATTAGAAGAAAAGTTGAGACCTTGCACCAACGCTGGGGTGAACGAGCCGCAGTCTTGATGGGCGATTTTATTTACTCGCGAGCGTTTTCACTGTCGACGGAAGTTCCGGGGATGGCGCAAGTGCTCAGTCGAACGACGAACATCATTTGCGAGGGTGAACTTCTCCAAATTAGAAATCGTTTTCAACCGAACTATACCGAAGACGTCTACCGAGAGATCATCCAAAAGAAAACCGCCATCCTTTACGCCGTCGCTTGTGAATTAGGCGGACGCCTCTCTGGTTTCTCTGAAGAAGATTCCGAGCGTTTGCGATCTTTTGGAATGGATTTGGGGATGGCCTTTCAAATCATCGACGATTGCATGGATTACGGCGGTGAAGAAGAGGTGGTGGGTAAAAGTTTAGGATCCGACCTTCACCAAGGAAAGATCACTCTTCCTTTGATCATTTATCTTCGTCAGCAAGAGGAAGCACAACGCGCTCAGCTCTTGGAAACGGTGAGCCAACCGATGACGGAAGAAGTAGAGGCTCGTATTACCAAGGGCGTTCGTAATGAAGGGGCCTTAAAAGCAGCATTAGAACAAGCAGAAGATCATATTCGAAAAGGACGGGGGGCTCTCGAGGGCTTTTCGGTCGAAATGAGCGAGGCCTTAGAGCAAGTCTCCGAATATGTGATTCGCAGAAGATTCTAAGCTTCGGAATTCTCCTTGTGCCCAATTTTTTCTTATGCTCAATTTTTTCCGATGTCCGAAGAAAAAAAATCCCAACCACTCGAATGGTCGCACTTAGACGAGCGGGGGCAAGCTCGTATGGTGGATGTCGGGCAAAAGCAAGCCACTCCGCGTTCAGCTAAAGCTGTGGCTTTCCTTCACATGCAGGCTGAAGTCTTAAACGCATTAAAACCGGCTTCACTCCAATCCCAAGAACCCACTGCTGACACATTGAGTTCAGGTAAGGGTGATGTTCTCGCCGCTTCCAGAATTGCTGGGATCCAAGCCGCCAAAGAAACTTCCCGGTTGATTCCTCTTTGCCATCCCTTGTCTTTGGATCAGGTCAAAATTGATTTTAATTTTGAATCGGAGACTCTGCTCAAGATTACCTCTGAAGTCAGCCTGACCGCCCGCACCGGACCGGAAATGGAAGCTATCACCGCAGCCTCGGTTGCTGCATTAACGGTTTATGACATGTGTAAAGCCGTCGATCCCGACATGATTATCCAAGAGCTTCGCTTAGAAGAGAAAACGGGTGGGAAGAAGGGGCATTATAGGCATCCGAAGGCCGATTGAATGTTAGTCTTATTATTACCCTGAATCTAAATACTTCTTAGTAAGCCCGGAGCGATAGCGACGGGAAAACCTCTTCGTACTGAAGTTCACGATGGAATTTGTGAAAGAGAAGAAAAGGGGGGTATAGCTTCAAGCCACATATAAACGAACACTTGATCCCAAGCGGCCCCGTCGCTGACGCTTCGGGCTTACTAAGGGGTTTTGAGTTTTATTTTTTAATCAATGTTGAACATTCATTCGATCCCTCGCTAAAGCTTCGGGCTTCCCTTGCGTAATCGCATTTAAGGTTCTACGGAGCTTTTATTCGATGTTGAACGTTGAACGTTCTCAGCCTCGCCCCACCAATTGCTGCTCGGCACATAGGATCGTATTCTTTGCCAGCATAGCTACCGTCACCGGGCCGACTCCGCCGGGAACTGGGGTGATTCTGGAGCTTTTCTTAGAAACGTTTTCAAAGTCGACATCTCCAACGATCTTTGAGGTTCCGTCTTCAGCTTGAACTTCGTTGATACCTACGTCGATGACGATGACTCCGTCTTTAACCATGTCTTCGGTAATCAATCCCGATTTTCCCACCGCGACGACTAAGAGATCTGCTCCGAGGGTTTCCTTTTTGAGGTCTTTGGTAGCGACGTGACAAGTGGTGGTGGTCGCGAGGTCGTTGAGGAGTCCCAGGGTAACCGGCTTACCAACGGTATTGGAATGCCCGACGACCACTGCCTGCATGCCTTTGACATCGATGTTGCATGCTTCGATGATTTGAAAGACGGCTAAAGCTGTACAAGGCCCAACTTGTCCACGATCGTAAAGCAAGTTCCCCATATTGGTGGGGCTGAGTCCTTCGACATCTTTTTCGGCTTGGATCGCTTCCCGCACCCTCAAGCTGTTGTAAGTATTGGGAAGTGGGGTCGTCACCATGATTCCGGTAATCGTGGGATTTTGATTCAGAGAATGAATATGAGAGATCAGGCCCGCTTCATCGGTCTCGGGATCAAGGCCGAGGTGGGTGAAATGGATCCCCAATCGAGCAAATTTAGTTTTTTGCTTTCGGATATAGAGATCGGTGGCGGGGTTCGTCCCGACCTGCAGGGTGGCTAAATGCGGTTGAATTCCCGCATCTTTTAGCTTTTTGGCTGCCTGAGTTACTTCTTCTTCGATCGCCTGGGCAATCGAGCGGCCATCGATGATTTGAGCCAAATCGGACATAGGTGAGGGATCCTCAGAGTAGAAACTCAAAATGAGCATAAATTCAGGTATTTTCACCCCACTGAGGCTCTTCGATGGAGTCCCAGCTGGGTCCGCATGATAACGATCCTAGTCCTCGGGATCAATCCGAGGGCAAAAATCCGTTCAGATTCGAAGATGTCACAAAGATTGGGGGTTTAACTCGCCGCCAATCGAGCTATACTATGCGATTCGTAAAAATCGAGTTCGTTTCAAGAACACCCTCGTTCTCTCGACTTTCAGCGCTCAATGTGATTGGGCCGGCGAGAGAGCCTTGCAATTTTCGGAGGATCCCATGGGCCAAGATACGACCCATAAGCTCAAGAAGAAGCGTCAAAAGCGCTATCTGAAACGTAAAAAGCTACGCATCAAAGAATTGATCAAAGCAGCTAACAAAAACAAACCTGCGGAAGCTCCCCAAAGTAGCTAACCGTTAGCTTTTGTTCATCTAAGAAGAAATTTCAAAAATGAACTAAGATCTCCTCGCCACAAGTGAATGGTCAGGAGATCCTCATGCTTGAATTGTGTGAAGAAATTGGCATTCTTACTTTGCTGTTTAAGTTAAGTATTAAAATAAGCAGAATGCATGTAGAGCAAGGATAAAGCATCAAGGGTTTACCCTTGCTCTTAGCCGAGTCCAAGAACTCGGATCTGAAGTGAACGGTGAAAGAGTTTATTTGAATCAACTCCTTCACAATCTCGGAGAGGAGAATTGGGATGGTCGCGATTCGGCTGTTACCCCCCGAAGTCGTCAATCGTATCGCCGCGGGCGAGGTCATCGAACGACCCGCCTCCGTGGTTAAAGAGCTGGTTGAAAACTCGATCGATGCGGGGGCTAGTCGAATCTCAGTTGAGCTTGAAGACGGAGGCAAAAAACTCATCCGAATTCGGGATGACGGCAAGGGGATCTCCCTTGAAGATCTTCCATTGGCCTTCACCAGTCACGCGACTTCTAAGATCGATGTCGATCTTCTTTCCTCCAGAACCTCTCCCCAACCCGAATCTGAAAATCCTGCTCGAGGTCTCGATCTTCTCAATGTCGCCACCTTAGGATTTCGTGGTGAAGCTCTCGCGAGCATCGGTTCCATCGCTCAAGTGGAGGTCCTCACGCGCACATCGGAAAATGATTGCGCCTACCGATATCTCCCTCAAGAAGCCGATCAAGATCAACAGGAACCCGAGCCCGCCTCGGGTCCTCGAGGAACGACGATCGAAGTTCGAAATATTTTTTATAAAACTCCGGCTCGGCGAAAATTCTTAAAAGCTTCTTCCACGGAACAATCTCACATCAACGAAGTCATGACGCGTATCGCCTTAGGAAATCCTCAAGTTGGATTCAAGGTGAAAAGTGGATCGAGACTCACGTTAGATTTACCCGCCAGAGAAAAACTTCGAGACCGTATCGCCGATTTAATCGGTGAGGAAAGAGGCAATGACCTCATCTCTGTGCAAGCCGTCACCTCGGGGCCGGGGGGACAAGCATTAGAACAAGGTCAACTTTGGTTAAAAGGTTACGTCTGCCATCCTCGTCAATTTCGTTCGGACACGAAGGGGCAGAATTTCTTTATCAACGGTCGGTGGATTAAAGATCGTTCGTTGAGCCACGCGTTAAAGGAATCTTTCAGTGGATTTCAAATCCCTGGCCGACATGCCTTTGCTTATATCTATTTAGATTTAGAGCCGGGGCAAGTGGATATCAATGTGCACCCCCAAAAATTTGAGGTGCGCTTTCAAGAGCCGAAAGCTATTTACGTCGGATTGAAGCAAGCGATTCGGGAAGCTCTCAAAGGAGTCGGGGAGCGCCCTCCAAGCTTGGAAGACAAGCCTCGATTCAATTTTTCAACTGGCTCAAGTTCAAAGGGTGGAAGTTCAGTCGATCAACAAGAACGGCAATTAGATTCTTTCGCTCTCCCCTCGAAATCTTCTTCTTACGATGCTCCCAGAGGTTCTGGAAGTGGTGGTGGGGCGTTCAGTCGTTCATCTTCAGGTTCAAGTCGAACGGATGACCTCGATCTCCCTCCTCCGAGCAGTCGAATGAGTTTTCGCACTCAAGAAGAATTAACCTACTCTTCGAGCTCTGAAGAAGAATCGGCCCCTCAGCAACTCGAATGGTCTCAGTCGGAAAATCCGCTGAATCAAAATGTAGTCACGCAAGTCCTCAATTCCTTTTTACTCACTGAGGATGGGGAAGATCTCTTACTTATCGATCAACACGCTCTTCACGAAAAGATTCTTTACGAGAAGATTATTCGAGCTTTCCGTGAAGGTGAATTCACCGCTCAACGACTCCTTTTGCCGGAAGTGATTCGTCTAAGTGAAGAAGAATATCCTTTCCTTCAGGATGTTTTGGTTCAATTGCGGGCGTTTGGATTTGAAGTGGATCCCTTTGGTGAAAAAGAGATCGCCATTCAAGCGGTTCCCGTCTTGCTCGACCGTGCCCCTCTCTCCCAACTCATCCCTGAAATCATCGAAGCTATTCGTGAACACCCCGCCGGCGCTGAGGTCGGGATCGAGGAGATCGTCGATGATCGCGTTCGACAAATTTCATCCCTGATGGCCTGTAAGCAAGCCGTCAAGGCGGGAATGAAACTGTCGGATTCGGAGATCAAAGATTTGATCAAAGATTCTCAGTTAGCGGATGAACCAGGCTTTTGCCCTCACGGCAGACGTGCTACAGTGCGCTTATCCCGTAATGAACTCGATCATTTTTTCGACCGTAAATAGCCCATTCGAAACTTTGCAGAAAACAATTTGATTCTCAGATTGAAGGTCCAATGAGAACTTCAGTACTGAGGATGATTTGGAGAATCCTCAATGGATCCCGTGAAGGATTTAGAATTTCACCGCACCCTCTTGCCAGGGGATGTCCAACTCTCGATCTTGCCCACTCGTAAATTAAAGACCGTGCAAGTTTCGGTCTACTTTGGGGGTAATTTAGATGAACAATTCACTTCCCGTGCTTTGTTGCCTCAGTTGCTCAATCGAGGAACACAAAAGTTTTCCACTCTTCAGGCGATGCAAAAGCAACGAGAAGAGTTGTACGGCGCTTTCGTGTCCGGGGGAGTCGCCAAATTTGGTGAATGGCATTACTTAACTTTTCGACTCGAGTGCGTCAATGGCCGGTTTTTACCGGGAGACGATGATGTTTTTCGCGAAGGGCTTCAATTTCTTCGAGACCTCATCTTCGATCCTTGTCTGAGTGATGGCTTGTTTCGTGAAGAAGAGTTCGAACAAGAGAAGAGTAATCTCACTCGTCAGATCGAATCATTGATCGACCAGAAAGATTACTACGCTTTTGAGCGCTTGGTTCAATCGATGTGCCCGATGGAACCTTATCGTCGATACGAACACGGATCGACTGAAGATCTCGAGTCTCTCAGTCGTCTCGCCCTTACCCAATATTGGCAAGAAGTCTTAACGCATGCTCCCCGTGAAATCTATCTCGTGGGCGATGTCGACCCGCAGAGAGCGACAGCTCTCTTCAGTGAAATCTTTTCTGAAGGTCAACATGCTCCAGAAATTCTGTGGCCTCCTCCAGTCCTGGAAGAGCCCCGAGAATTCCAGGAAGTTCGTGAGTCGATGGATGTCAACCAGGCTAAGCTTTGTCTGGGGTACCGTTCGAAGAGTACCTATTCCGAGGGGGATCTCGCCGCCCAGATCTTGATGGATGGCATCTTAGGTTCGCACTCCCAGTCAAAACTCTTTCAGAACGTGCGGGAAAAAGAAAGCCTCGCCTACAGTGTTCATTCCGTTTTAGAAAAGACTAAGGGCTTACTTTTCATCCTCGCGGGGGTGGCGAGTGAAAAAGTTCCACAGGCGACTGAGATTATTCAGAAGCAAATTGAAGATCTTCAAAATGGAGAAATTACCGAGGCTGAACTGACGGCGACTCGTGAAAGTATCGACAATCAACTCGTCTTGCTGGAAGACAACTTCAATGCTTTAGTCGATATCGATTTTCGCTGGCGGTTGAATGGTCGCCCCTTCCAACTCCGGGAGTACCGTCAGGAACTCCGAGAAGTGACCCGCGATCGGATTCAACAAGCCGCGAGAGACCTTTGGTTAGACACTGTGTATTTACTAGATAAATAATTTTTGAGAGTGAGAGCTTCCCGTGAGTTTATCGATTGAACGAGTATCCAACGAGACCTTAGGTGAGCAAGTCGTGAGGGCAGAGCTACCCGGTGGGTTGCCCGTATTTTTCTGTCCGAAGCCCGACTTTAGAAAGAAGTACGCTTGCTATTCAACATTTTTTGGCTCGGTCGATAGCCAGTTCATCCCGCCTCAGCAAAAGGAGACCATCAAAGTACCGGATGGGATCGCTCACTTCTTAGAGCACACTTTGTTCGAAACCGAAAAGGGAAACGTCTCCGATTTGTTCGCTGAAAATGGAGCCTACAACAACGCAGCGACTTCCTTTGCGACAACCACTTATCTCTTCGCTTCAGGAGAACGATTTTTCGAGAACTTAAAGCTACTCATCGATTTTGTTGAGAATCCCGTTTTCGATCCTGAAAAAGTCGAAAAAGAAAAGGGCATCATCGAACAAGAAATCAAGATGTACGACGACGAACCGGATTGGGTCGCGTACATGGGAATGTTGGATAGCCTCTTTCAAGAACACCCATTGAAGATCGATATATTGGGATCGGTTGATTCGATTCAGACCATCGATTCCCAAACTCTCCACGATTGCTACCGAACGTTTTACACTCCAAAAAATATGGCCTTATTCATCACTGGAGACCTCCAAGAGGAGGAGGTACTCGAGTTCGTTGAAAAGACTTCGAAGTACGGAAGCTCAAACTCCGCCCCCCATTCGGGCGAATCGAGTGCCGATCAGGGGGGGATCGTCCGGATTTATCCCGAAGAGCCGACTCCCGTCGCCCGTGAACTCTTCGAATCCCGCATGGCGGTGGGATTGCCGCAGATCCTTTTTGGATTCAAAGAGCCAAATGTTCCCCAATCTGGCTCCGAAAAACTCCAACTCGACATGGTCACTAAATTCGCCTTAGACCTTCTTCTCGGGCGTTCGAGCAACCATTTTTTAGATCTCTACAGCCGTCAATTGGTCCTGGACGACTTTTCGGTCTCCTGGATGTCTTATGCCGGAGTAGGAGTTCTGAGTGTCGGGGGAGAAACCCCTGATCCCGATGGAATGATGCAGGCATTGGAGAAGATCTTCGATGAGGCCAAAAACTTTACCCTGAGTGAAGATGACTTCCGCCGAGCGAAAAAGAAGTACATGGGGGGGATGACTCGAGCCTTCAATTCATTGGAGTATATTGCCTCAAACTACACCTATTACAGGTTTTATGGCTTAGATCTCTTCTCGGTCCTCGACGAAATCCAGAAGGTGGACCAGGATGCGGTTCAGGATCGCCTCAAAACGCTTTTTAAGCCCGAACGTCGTACTGTTTCAAAAATTTTGCCCCTCGGTTGAGCGATACTCACAGAATTCGAATTTAGTTTCTGTTGAATCAAGCAGTTCATCCTGTGCCTCTGGCATAGCCCTGCGGGCTGCGGCGTCGCTCCACTAAAAATAGGCTTTTTTAGCCTATTCTGTACTGATGGAAGAAAGATATAGGGCCTTTCTTCGTGATTTTCGTGATCCCACGAAAATATAATTAGTTCCTGTTATCCAACAGGTAACTAATTTAAAAAAAGTATAAAAAAAACAACGAAATTACTGGGTAAAGCGTCCCTCTAATAGGGCTTAGATTCATTTTTCGAGTCAGAAGATGAGTTCTGGGTCCGCAGGAAAGTTATCTGAGGTCCATTTCCTCAGTTTTCCCGTGCTTCGGCGGTTCATTATACGGTTGTGATAAACAACTGTTACAAAGAACTGACAAGATGGGTTCTTGTTCCCTAAGCTGATTGAATTTAAAATGTTGAGTAAGATTTCGACCTATTACTAATCTCACTTTAAAGAGGCTATCCATGTCTGAGAATACAAATCCACAGCCGAACTCAGATCCTCAATCCAATGGCGACGCTCTCGATAAGGGCCTCCACTTGGTTCAGCGACGTGTCTTCTTTAATCGCTTTCTCTCGATCCTGTTTTTCGATCTGTTCATCACTGTGTCTGCTTTTGGCTTCTTCATGATTGCCCAAAAGATGTTCTCCTTCGATTTAGACATCGTGACCGTCCTGGGATTCGTTCTCGGGGCTTCGCTCATCGTGAGTTTGACTCGGGGGTATTTTCAGGCTCGATCTGGCGCTCGTGAAGCTGCGATTTTGATCGATGAGAATCTCAATCTAAAAGAGCGCGTCTCCACTACAGTTTATCTACGGGAGAACACTCAGAGTGATGCCGACGGCTGGGGAAAATTGGTCGAACGAGATGGCTTGAAGGCCATCGCTGGTGTGAACCTTTCAAATTCCTTCCCCATCAATCTCCCGAGTCTCGCTCGTTGGATCTTGGTTCCCCTCGTTCTGTGTCTCGGACTCATCTTCTTGCCCGATTACGATCTGATGGGTTTGAAAGAAGAGCGAGAAGCCGAAGCTAAGATGAAGGAAGAGATCGCCAAAGAGATTGAAAAAGCTAACGAACCTAAAGTTTTAGATACTTTAGAAGAAGAAAAAGATGATCCCGAACTCAAAGAGTTCGCTGAACAGCTGAAAAAAGAAATCCAAAAAGAGCTCGAAGAAAAAAATGAAGAGCTCGGAAATAAAGAGGAATCAGGATTCAAAGATCTGAGTTCTGAGGATGCCAAGAAGGGAGCGATGGTTCAGCTCTCGAAAATGGAAAATATCCTCAAAGCCAAAATGGATCAAAAGAAATATGACGAACTCAAAGAATTTCAGAAGAAGAATGACCTCAAGGGCATGGAGCTCAACGACGAACTCGCTCGTAAACTCCAAGATGCTCTCAAGAAGGGTGATTTTAAAAAGGCCGATGAAGCTCTTCAAAAATTAACCCAAGAACTCCAACGCCTACAAAAAAAGCAAGACAAGAATGAGTTGACGAAGGAAGAAAAAGACAAGCTCAAGAAGCTGACTCAAGATCTTCAAAAGTTAGCTCAAAATGCTCAAGCGATGCAAAAACAGGCTCAGAAATCTGGGGACAAGAATCAAGCGAATCAAGCCATGCAACAAATGGCTCAGATGATGCAACAGATGTCTCAGAGCATGCAGAATGGCAATATGAACCAAGCGATGAAAGACATGAAAAACATGCAGATGTCGATGTCGGAACTCGCTAAATTGCAAAAGCAAATGGAGTACATGGATAAAAAGCTTCAACAGATGAAGCAATCCAAGCAGAACTTGGCTCAACTTAAAAAATGTAAAAGTTGCGGCAAGGCCGGCCAGTGTAATTCACAAGGAAAGTGTGGCTCTTGTTCAGGTAACGGAAATAAACCTGGTCAAGGACAAGGTCAAAACCAAGGACTTCTCGGCCCTAAGGGTACTGGATTGAGCACTGGACCCAAGGAAGGGATCGGTCAAGGTCAAGGTAAGAAGGGAACTCCTGAAGCCACCAAATCTAAGCGAGAACACTTAAGAGATAAAGAACTCGACCCCCGCGGTACTTTGATCGCAACCTTAAATGTTGAGGGTGAAGTTCCTAAAGGGGATGCCAAGGTCAAGTATCATAACGCTGCCAAGGCTGCTCAATCTCAAGCAAAGAAAGTCGATCGTGAAGCCATTCCGGTAGAATACCGCGATCAAGTGAAGCGGTATATGAATTCACTCTTGGATTCTTCCAAGGATAGTTCGAATTCGAAACCAGAAGGTAACTGATCAGAGCTATTGTGAATCCCACAACGATTCGATTTCTCTTGGTATTGGGCTCGATCAGCTTGTTCTCGAGTTCTTGTGATTCCCCGACGAATAAGTCTCAAGCTCTTCCGAATATTGAGGCCATCATCGGAGATCGCGGACGGGGTGAAGGTCAATTCACTCTTCCGCGAGCCCTCGCCTATAACTCGGAGACTGGGCACCTTTGTATTGTCGATCGGAGTGGAAGAATTCAACGCTTCCTCGATCTCAACCATCCCGCTGCGGATGTAAATTCCGAGATTGTTCAGAAAGCGAAGAAAGACTTCCCTGAATACGAAGGCTGGCAGCTTATCAATTACTGGACTCTGCCAGAATTCGAAATTGGTTACCCTACAAGGCTACATATCAATGAGAAGGGTGAGCTGCTCGTCTCGGATACTCACTATCACCGAGTACGACGTTACGATCCCACCACGGGAACGCTCTTAGAGTCTTGGGGAGAGACGGGAGAAGGCGAAGGTCAGTTCTCGCAAGTTCGAGATGTGATGTGGGATTCGGCCGGCAATTATTACGTTGGTGATTACGGCGGAGTTTCCGATCGTATTTTAAAATTTTCACCGGATAAGAAGCTGATCAAAACGATCGGCAAGCGCGGATCCGGCCCGGTTGAATTTCAACGGATTCAAGCCATAGAGATTCACTATACGGCTAAAGGAGAAGAAACTTTACTGGTTGTTGATAGCTGTAATCACCGCATTCAACGCCTCACTCTCGAAGGTGAATTCATCGAAGAGTGGGGGAGCGAAGGTGATGCCTTAGGGCAGTTTCGATACCCCTTTGCGCTTGCGATAGAACCCGGTCACGGGGGAGACATCTACGTCGTCGAATGGGGAAACAATCGAGTTCAGCGTTTTACGGGTCAGGGAAAGTCGTTAGGTGTCTTTGGAGAACCTGGCCGAAAACCAGGTCAGCTCGCTACACCTTGGGACATCGAGTTGGCTAGCGATGGCCGGTTTTTTCTCGCTGACTGCAATAACCACAGAGTACAAGTTTTCCGTTGGCCTAAAACCGGGACGTAATTATTGTGCTGCGCGATGATCGCAGTCTCCCAATAAAGCGTCCTATCTTTTGGGACAAAACTGAATCGAAACGGATTCAGCTTTAATGAAATAGAAGAACGTAAGCACTCCATGAGGGGGTTCGTTGTCACTCTTCGATTACTTTTCAAGACCTTGGTTCTTAATTTTGTTGTTGGTCTGCTTACCGGCCATCTTCTACCTGTCTCGCAATAGTCTTGCAGGGCTCGGTCCGGTGCGTCGTTGGACGTCCCTCGTGTTGAGAACCTTGGTGGTCACGTTTCTCATTCTGGCTCTCGCTCAATTTCGATGGCTTTGGGATAACGAAAAATTGGCGGTGATTTTTCTCGTCGATCGATCAGCAAGTATCCCCGCTCAACATGAACAAGCAGCGGTCGAGTTCATCACCGAGGCCTCTCGTGAAAGAAATAAAGATCGCGGAGATGCAGTGGGGGTGGTGGCCTTTGGCAGTACCGCTGGAATCGAACTTTCTCCTCGTCCCCTCAACCTTCCGAACTCAGATAAATTCAACTTCCAGACCTCTGTCGAACGAGACTACACCGATCTACAGTCCGCGATGCGATTGGCGATGGCTGCCTTTCCGGAGGGATACTCCAAGCGGATCGTTTTAATTAGCGATGGAAATGCGAATCGTGGGGATGCCCTGGAAGAAGCCCGCGCGGCCTTAGCTGAAGATGTTCAAATCGATACGGTTGCCCTCCGCTACGATTACGATTCCGAAATTCTGCTCGATAAGTTAGTCGTACCTCCTGAGGTGAACATCGGGGAGCCCTTTGAGATTCGGGTGGTTGTTGAATCGTCTGATGAAACCAAGGCCAAGTTGCGCCTGTTTCAAAATCAAGAAGTTTTGCACGTCGAGGATGTTGAGCTTCAAAAAGGACGCAACTTCTTTCGCGTCACTCAGATTTTAGATAAGAGTGATATGTATTACTTCCGCGCGGTTATCGAGCCGGCGGAGGGTGCTGCGGATGCCGTTATTCAAAATAACTCGGCGATGGCCTTCACTTATATTTCGGGTCAACCTCGAGTTCTTCTCTGTACAGATGATCCCAATTTAGATGACGATCTCATCCTCGCCTTAAGAGACGAAAAGATTTGGTTAGAGGTTGTTCAGCCTTCGGCTCTACCGATCGATCCCGCCGAGTACTTGCAGTATGATGCCGTGCTCTTCAGCAATGTTGCGGCTCACGACATCAGTGAATCGCAAATGCAGATGATGGAAAACCTCGTCAAAGGGGCGGGAATCGGCTTTGCGATGCTAGGGGGAGATGAAAGTTTTGGTGCCGGGGGTTACCTCGGTAGTCCGATCGAAAAACTCCTTCCCGTCAACATGGATGTGCAACAAAAGAAAAAGCTCCCAAACGGAGCTTTGGCGATTGTTATGCACTCCTGTGAAATCAATAACGGGAACTTTTGGGCCAAGGCGACGATCAAGCAGGCGATTGAAATTTTATCCCCTCAAGATTACGCCGGAGTGGTCTATGCCGATTACCAGGGCGGAGACAAATGGTTATTTCCCATGATGCTCTGTAATCGCAAACAGTTCATGTTGAATCGATTGAGTAATTTTGCTCCTGGGGATATGCAGAGCTTCCAAGGCGTGATGACCAAGGCTTACAAAGGATTGGCCGAGACCAATGCTGCGATTAAGCACGTCATCGTCTTTAGTGACGGTGATCCTATGCTGCCTTCAAATGCTCTCATCAATAAAATCCTTGCCGACAAAATTACCATTTCGACAATTTGTATGGGTTGGCACTCCACGCCGGCTCCTATGAAAAAGCTGGCGGAATTAGGAAGCGGTAATTTTTATCAACTCAGTGGACCCGATTCTTTACCTGAGATTTTCATTCGTGAAGCCTCGACGGTCAGAAAGGCTCTGATTGAAGAACGAACCGTCCACCCCATGGTTCGCCGCGGTGGATCCTTCTTGACGGGGATCAACTTGGAAGCTCTTCCAACTCTCGAAGGGTACGTTATCACCTCAGAGAAAGAAAAAGCTGATCACTTCCTCACGACGGATTCTCATGAAGGAAATCCTCCTGACCCTCTACTATCGAGTTGGCATTACGGCTTAGGAAAGTCGGTGGCCTTCACCAGTGATGCGGGGCGACGATGGACTGCGGGTTGGACTTCATGGCAACAGTATCGTCAGTTCTGGAGCCAAATCGTTCGTTGGGTTTCCCGTACGCGTTCGGATGATCGATTTAGAATTTCGCGAACACGCGAAGGAGACACCGGAATCGTTTACATCGATGCTGTCGATGCGGAGTCCAATTTCCTCAATGGGCTCAACTTTGATGCCACGGTGATCACGCCTGATCAAAAAACTAAAGGCGCAACCGTTCGACAAGTCGGACCCGGTCGATACCGAGCTGAATTCCCTGTGAATGACAAGGGGGTTTACCTGACGACGTTGAAGTATTCCATCAACGGGCAAGATAAAGTTTACACCACGGGAGTGACGATTCCCTACAGCCCGGAATACCGAAAGCTCTCGACGAACGATAATCTTCTTCAGCGATTAGCCGATACCACTGGCGGAAAGATTTTGGATGAGGATATCGAGACCGGAAAATACGAGTCGATTTATCGTTCCGGGTTCAATGTCGCTCGTGATTCCAAGGATCTTTGGCGCCATCTCTTGTTTTGGGCGGCGATCCTTTTCTTTATCGACGTCTTCATCCGTCGAGTCATCGTGGATTACGTCGATTTAGCCCAAACCGGATATTCCAAAGTCACGGGATTTATAAGCCGCAAGAAGGCTCAAAGAACTGAAACCGATGACCGCTTGAAGACGCTCCTTCAAAGAAAAGCAGGCCTCAAGCACAACGTGGATCCTGAGGATTCAGCTCCGGCGACTCAAAAATTCTATCAATCATCGAGTTCCGATGAGGACGACGCTGGAGTCACGATGGATACCAAGTTTGATGCAAGTGTCGAACAAGACGCATCCAGTCGGCCCGCCCCGAGTCCTTCAGCTCAAAAGAAGAAAGCCGAACCCACCCCAGAAGCTAAAGAAGAGGATGGGTTTACCAGTAGGCTCTTGGCGGCTAAAAAGCGAGCCCTCAAAGATAAGAAAAACGACGAACAGTAATCAGTTCTCGGATGAACTGATTATCCTTCCATCCTGATTCTCTGGTGATGCCTTCATGAAGATCACTCGGCGGTTGGGACTGATACTAGGAGAGATTCAAACATGACAACTGCAGCAGACCCTCTCGAACAAAAAGCGAATGAATTCAGAGAGAGTTTTAATCAAGTTCGGGATGAAATCGGAACGGTCATCGTCGGTCAACAGAATATCATCGAAGATGTCCTCATCGCTTTATTCGCGGGAGGAAACTGTTTGCTGGAGGGCGTTCCCGGATTGGGAAAAACTCTATTAGTAAAAACCTTGAGCGAGATTTTGGATTTACGATTCAGTCGAATCCAATTCACTCCAGACCTGATGCCCGCTGATATCATCGGTACCAACATGGTTCTCGAAGATGACTCGGGAAAGAAGTTCTTTGAATTTCAAAAGGGCCCGATCTTTGGTCAAATCGTTCTGGCCGATGAGATCAACCGGGCGACCCCCAAAACTCAATCGGCACTTCTGGAGGCCATGCAGGAAAAGAGTGTGACGGCTGCCGGAACGATTTACCAGTTGGAGCAACCCTTCCTGGTTCTCGCAACTCAAAATCCCCTGGAGATGGATGGAACCTATCCTCTCCCCGAAGCTCAACTCGACCGCTTCCTCTTTAAAATCTTAGTGGAATATCCGAGCCGGGAAGAGCTTTCTACTGTGCTTGAACGAACCGTCGATGTGAGAGAGCACCAGCCCCGTAAACTGATGGATGGGCCAGAGATCGAAAAATGGAAAGCCTTGGTCAGAGAAGTCGTCGTCGCTCCTCATGTCAAAGATTTTGGAGTACGCGTGATACTCGCGACTCACCCCGGTGGGGAATATGCGGTAGATCAAACCAACCGTTATGTTCGTTACGGTTCGAGTCCTCGTGGAGCCCAGGCGATCACTCTCGCGGCTAAGATTCGTGCCCTTCTCGATGGTCGATATAACGTTAGCTTCTCGGATATTAAGAAGGCCGCCCATCCGGTTCTTCGTCACCGTTTGATTCTCAATTTTGAAGGTGAAGCTGAAGGGGTGACTCCAGATAGCATCATCGATGAAATTCTCGCAAAAACTCCTACGACGTTAGAAGGTTGAGCCCAGCATGAGTCCAAGGCTTGAATCTTCAACGCTACTCGACAAAGAATTCATCGCGAAAATTGAGCAGCTCGAATTGGTATCTCGAAAGATTGCGAGTGGCCAAATTCGAGGTGAACGTCGCTCGAAGCGTCGCGGCCAATCGAATGAGTTTGCCGACTATCGCCCGTACTCAACGGGGGATGACCTCCGATTCCTCGACTGGAATATCTACGGTCGACTGGAGCGTCTCTTCTTGAGGCTCTACGAGGAAGAAGAAGATCTCAATCTGAACATCCTCATCGATTCCTCCAGTTCGATGGGTTTTGGTGAGCCGAATAAATTTCTTTATGCTCGTAAGATCGCAGCAGCCTTAGCCTATATCGGGCTCGTGAATCAGGATAGAGTTCGAGTGAGTTCATTTAATGAACAACTTGAACCTTTATTCGGTCCGGCCCGAGGGAGGCGTCAACTGTGGAAGCTACTCGATTCATTGGAAACGGTCGACACTGGTAAAGAAACGGGTACGAACCTGTTCAAGGGCTGTAAGGATTTCGCGGTCACTCAACGCCTCACGGGCATCGTGATCTTCGTTAGTGATTTCTTCGATCGCCGAGGATTTGAGGAAGCCCTCAAATTCCTTTTAGCCGGTCGCAATTTAGAAATTTATGTCTTTCACGTTCTCGCCCCTGAAGAAATCGATCCTAAATATGTGGGTGACTTGAGACTCGTCGATTGTGAAGATGGGATCGAAGCCGATGTTTCGATCAGTCGCCCCCTTTTGAAAGCTTACAAAAGAAATCTCAATAGTTTCCGAGCCGAGATCCAAGAGTACTGTACGGGTCGAGGCATGCACTATTCGTTTACCAGCACCGAAGTTCCCTTCGATAAATTGATATTAGGCTACCTGCGTCGAAGGGGGTTGTTGAGATGAGTGGATTTACTTTTGGTCAGTTTGCTTGGCTGTTGCTCCCGCTGATCCCTGCCTTGATCGCGCTCTATTTTTTGAAATTAAAGCGCCAACCGAGAGTGGTTTCGAGTACTTTCCTTTGGGCTCGAACTTTAGAAGACTTGCACGTCAACGCACCTTTTCAAAAGATGCGGAAAAGTCTTCTGCTGTTGCTCCAGCTCTTGGTTTTAGGCTTTTTGATTTTTGCCTGCTCGAAGCCTTTGGTTGAAGGAACTGGGCAGACTGGGATCTCTCGCGTGATTCTCATCGACCGTTCAGCGAGTATGGGAGTTCTCGAAAATGGGGAGAGCCGATTGAGCTTAGCACAGACCAAAGCTCTCGACCTTATAAATGCACTCGAGCCCGGTGACTTAACGGCAGTCGTGACGTTTTCAAATCGCCCGGTCACGATGCAATCGATGACGAGTGACCGCGGGCGATTAGAGCGTGCGATTAGAAGAATTGAACTCACCGATTTACCTACGGAGTTTCCCACTGCACTGCAAACGGCAGCCTCACTTTTAGCTGCGGCTGAGAATGGTGAAGTGGTGGTGATTAGCGATGGAGCCTTCGGTGACCTCACCAATCTGGGTTCGGAATTAGAGCTCGTAAAGCTGCGCTACATTCCCATCGGAGAAGAAACTTCCAATCAGGGCATCATCGAATTGGATGCCGCCACCAGTTTTAGCCAAGAGAAAGCCTACGAAATTTTTGCGAGTGTTTATAACTCGGCGGAAGAAAAAAAGAGTGTGACTCTCAGCCTTTACGATGGCGAAGATCTCGTCGACGCGACCCAACTTGAAATTGAACCCGGAAAGATCGCGCCCCACGTTTTTGATGGCGCTAAATTCGCTGGCCAAACGCTAAAGCTTCAAATCGAGCCCGGGGGGGCGCTCAAGGCTGATGATGAAGCATGGATCCATCTCGCTTTACCGAAGCCTTTAGAGGTTTTAGTCGTCGGTGCGCCCAACCACTTTTTAGATTTGGTACTCCGGGCAAATCCTCAGCTGCGGGCTCGACGGATTACGATAGAAGCGTTCGAGACTTTGCTCAAAGACGATAGTAAGTTTCAAGAAGATCCCGCTCAGGTCATTATTTTTGATCGTCAGTGTCCCAAGTCACCATCGCTTCGACCGGCGATCTATATCGATTGTCACCCTGACTACTCGTTGAAGGTCGCGGCTGAAAGCGAAGAGAAAAAGGAAGGGGCTGATACTCCGGTTGAAGCCACCGGTCCCAGTAAGATCGAAGCCCCGTCGATTGTCGATTGGGACGCAACCCATCCGGTGAATCGATACAACAATTATGCGGACCTTTTGATTTCAGAGAGTCGACGTCCCGGCAAAATTCCTGGTTATCATTCCATTATCGAATCTGCCGAAGACAGTTTGGCGGGAGTGGTGACGTATCTCGTTCCCGGTAGCCCAGCTGCTTCACATGTGATTTTAAATTTCAATGTTTTAAACACCAACTGGGCTTGGTTACCGTCGTTTCCCAAGTTCTTCTACAGTGCCTCAGCATTCTTAGGTGAGGCCGCGTTGTCGACAGAGATGGGGCGTTTTCGTTGCGGTCAAGCTCTTACTTACTACCCGCCTAAAAAGGCTGAAGAGAATCAAAGTTCTTACACTTTAAAAACTCCACAGGGCTCGGATGTTCCTTTGAAGCCAGAGAAATCAGGTGAAGTCATCTTTCCCGATACTTACCACCGAGGGCTATATCGTTTAGAGGAAGATGGCGAATTCGTGCATCAGTTTGCGGTGAGTTTGTTATCTCGCAAAGAAGCTGATATCGCCGCTGCCAAGGAAGTTCGAATCGGAGTAGATCGCATCGCGACGGCCGATGAGATTCCCCAGAGCAAAGAGCTATGGCCTTGGGCGGCCGCATTAGCCCTCGCCTTCGTGTTGACGGAGTGGTGGGTTTATAATCGGCGGATGACGTTGTAATCCGCTCGCTCTGCGAGCGGATAAAAGTAGACGTCCCGCTCCGCGGGGCACAGTAATAATGGTCGCTTCGCTCCATCGTGTAAGTAAGCCTTCGGCTTACACACTCCCTAAAGGGGGAGCTTTGTAGCTAAATTTTCCAACTTAAATCAATGTCATTTTAGTAGTCGTCCCGCTCCGCGGGGCGTCTCCTGACGACGGTAGTGAAGCTGTGTGGATTTAGGGGCTAACCAAATCGAGTATCTTCCCTCGTGCTTTTTCTACTTAATCAAACTCCTTTTATTGATTTTTCGATCGGTTCTATATTTGATTTGTTGCTTTAAATCGTCAGGCGTAGCGTGACGACTACTAATGTGATGAAGTTTAGGGTGTGTGGAAATCGATGCCTTCAGTGCAGCAGGGTAGAAAAGGGTGAAAAACAAAAAGATTCTCAATATCAGTTTGATTGCCTTATTTGTTGGGTTGATTGTGTTTTTATTAATGTTTAGGCAGCCTCTCTTACATTCGTATTTTTCTTACCAATTGAATAAAGATCCAAAATTGAGTTATGAGTACATTTCTCTTCCCAAGACAGATATTAGATTTGAGGCATTGAAACTTTGGGTGAATGATCGTGGCCGAAGATTTGTGATCGATGGGATTCTTGCGGCGGCGGTGGAGCTTAGAAAATTATCTAATGAGAATGACTGTATTGCTATAACGGTGAATTTTGACCACCCGTTCAACAGTTTTGACATGGAAGTTGAGTCCTTTAGGGAGGGGCGCTTTTATAGCTGCTGGCGTTCTCGTGCAATATCTTTAAAGAATTGTGAGGATCTTGAACTTGGATTTTTAATAGGCTCTGAAAATTCTCATCAAAGTTTTGATTACGTTGTGAGGCAAATTTCTAAGAAAAGTTCATATGAAATCAGTATGAATCAAAGCCGGCTAACCAATCTACTAATCGAAAAATTTAGATCGCATAAAAGTGATTTTAGAAAATACTTTTTGAACACGTTGATCTATTCAATGTCGGAAGAAAAAGCTGATCACTTATTTGTTATAAAAAGAAACATCGATGTTGGGCCTATGATTAAGGTTGTTAAAGAAGAATTTGAAAGTGAAGTGAGTAACACTCTTAAAGAGGAGTACGAAAAGATTCTTAAGGTTTATGAGGAGTATCAAAATGAGCCATCCCGCTTAGTTGATTAGGTTCATGACGTATTAATTCGTTCAAGAAATGCTATAGCGATGATCTTAGAATCGCTGATGCTGATAGGGGAGGTGCCTCGATTAAATCTTATGATATTGATTTGAATTCATTATCGTCGCCAAGGAAGGCCGCACGTGGAACGTGCGGACTACTTTATGTGCGGACTACTAATGTGGACTAGACCTTCGGTGGTCGATGGGAGAGGTATCTTAAATAGAGGATCGCGCCGGTGACTAAGATGATCGACGGTAGGATCACCCAGGGACCGTAGGTGTTGTAGCCGAGGCTGGCGAAGATGAGAAAAGCGATGAGGATGATCGCGCTGCCAGTTGTTCTCCTCGAAGAGGGGCTTTTAGAATCTTTGCCGTAGATGGTGTCGACGCTATCTTCGTCTTCGGAAAAGTTGGAATATCCCGTCGGCAAGTCGAGGCTGTGGTAATCGATTTCGTTTTCGTTGAGCCAACCCGTTTCGGCATCACTTCCGCAATAAGGACAGGAAGTCGCTTCTTCAGGAATATCTTCACCACAGTGGGGGCAAGGAAAGGGCATCGAATGATTACTCTTCTCGGGATGAGCCTAACGCTCATCCCGAGCGAGAGTCACATCTTAGTCCGTGGCTTTGGAAGCCAGGGTTTTATTTAAATAATTGAGTTCACCGTTCTCGAAATTAACGAGGGCGGTTTCA
>JANQLS010000052.1 GCA_028280485.1 Planctomycetota bacterium | reverse complement strand
GAGCGTTAAGAAGATTTTAACTCTAGGGTCGCGATCTGCCAGGTGAGGTTTAAAAAATATTTATTTGCTCCGTCTACCCCTTACCAGGTAGCGGTGAATTGGCTACCTGGTAAGGGGTAATGAAAGGATAATCGCCCACCAACACGAGCATAAAAAAAGCCTCGCGATGCGAGGCTTTTTTTATGCTCTTCATTTCTATGTTTCTATGAATTCAGTCTTCTCTGAATTTCACCAAACGCTTCCTCAATCGGTACTCGTTCCTGTTCGGTCGTGTCTCGATCACGAATCGTCACTGTACCGTCATTTAATGTATCTCCATCGACAGTCAAACAAAAGGGAGTTCCAATTTCGTCGTGACGGGCGTATCGCTTCCCGATGGCGTTTTGCTCATCATACCGTGCATTGATACCCGCATTGAAAAATTTCTGTACCAACTCACGCGCCTTCTCTGGCATTCCATCCTTCTTTACCAAAGGTAGAACGGCCACCTTATAAGGAGCTAAGCGTGGATGTAACTTTAAATACCTTCTCTTCTCAACCTCACCCTTTGCACTTGCCCGAGGTTTTTCTTCATACCTAAAAGCATCTAAAAGAATCATCAAAACCGTACGAGTCGCACCCGCAGCTGGCTCTACCACGTAGGGAGTATATCGATAGGGCGGTTTTCCCTTTTCAGGATCTGGCTTACTGTTATCGATATATGTCATCGAAGTTCCTGAATGCTCAGCATGTTTCTTCAGGTCATAATCGGTTCGGCTGGCAATTCCTTCAAGCTCATCCCAACCCCAGGGATATTTATACTCAACGTCGTAACAATCATCCGCATAGTGAGCTAACTCATCGGGATCATGCTGACGAAGCATAACATCTTCCGGGCTGTTCATATACTTTTGATACCAGCTCAAGCGTTGCTCACACCAATACTTCAACCACTCTTTTTGAGTCCCCGGCTCAACAAAGAACTCCATCTCCATCTGCTCGAATTCACAGGATCTAAAAATGAAGTGCTCAACCGTTACTTCATTTCTAAATGATTTACCCATCTGCGCAATCCCAAAGGGTACTTTCATCGAAAGGCTCCTTTGAATGTTCTGAAATTGAACGAACATTGCCTGAGCCGTCTCTGGGCGCAAGTAGACAGCACTCTCGTTAATTTTCTCTTCGATCGCATTTGTAAGCTCTTCACGAGAGAGATTTTGACCGTGGATTTTTTCAACGATTTCACCAATCGGATCCACAGGTCCTAAACTCGTCCTGAACATTAAGTTGAATTTACGTTCCTCGCTCAAGAATGGACTACCGATCAATGGGCTTACGTACCCACGATAGGGAAAGGTCTCAGATGCTTCCTCAGAGTCTTCAGGAAAAAAGCCGATCGTTTCTGCATCGATCACTTTTAAACCCACCAGAGTTTTACCCGTCCGTTTAAGCTCCACACCAAACCGTTCTTGAATCATGGCTTGATAGGTTTTTGCTTTTCCCTTATCCCCACATTCAAGAGGAAGTTCTTGGCCAGGTTCTGGACGAGGTGCCTTATCTGCTCGAAATCGCTCTTTTGAAATTAAACAGTCGACCAAAGGATCTGAAAATCCTGCGAGGTGTCCCGAAGCATGCCAGACATTTTGATGCATTATGATCGACGCATCTAAGCCAACGACATCTTCGCGCTCGTAAACCATAGCACGCCACCACTCGTTCATGATATTACGCTTAAGTTCGATGCCGAGAGGACCGTAATCGTATGCGCTTTTTAATCCGCCGTAGATCTCACTGGACTGAAATACAAATCCCCGCTGCTTACACAATGAAGCAACATCTTTCATTAAGTCCCCGGTGACGAGTTCTTGATTTTTTTTGTTCATGAATCTACTCAAAAATGAAGAGAGAAAGTTAATGCAGATTGAAGCTCCACACTCACTCGGCCATCGAAATCCCACATAGTTCCATCGAAAAATCGGGCGTCATCCTTGCAGATATTCAGGCAGAACTAATTAATGGAATCTGTCAAAAAGCCTCTGATGGGGTCATTTCATTCACCCGAGGGAAATGTGAAGTGAACGATTATTTCACCCTCTGGCGACAGAGTCAATGAGCGGGAAGCTTATCGAGTTGGAAGCGGCCTCCTCGAGGAGGTGTCCTGTGGCTGTTCAACTCGTCGGGAAATGGGTAAAACCGAAGGTGAAATCGTACTTAATATAGGATTTAAAGCATCTAAAGCCCGAGTGCTAGCACCCGTTCTTTCTTCTACTGTCCGGCTAGCTCGATCCGCCATTTTTTTTGCTTTTTCAGGATCTCGGTACAATTCTCTCAAGACTTCAAAAACTTCTGAAGCGGTAGAGACAACCTCTAAAGCTCGATTCTCTTTGAATGCTTCGACCACTCGCATGAAATTTTTATGATGGGGCCCAGTCAGAACTGGCTTCCCCGCTCCCACCGGCTCGATGACATTGTGGCCTCCAAAAGGAACGAGTGACCCTCCTACGAAGACAGCATCGGCACACGACAAGAGATCTCCTAGCTCACCCACAGTATCGATGATCAGAACTTTAGCATCTAACTTTTCGCCCAGCTTCTTCTGGGACCAAAACTGGGTAGAAAAGCCTAATTTCCGTGCAGATTGAGAAACTTCTACTGCTCGATCGTCCCGTCGTGGAGCTAAAACCAGGCGAGTATTTGGCGCTTCCTTCTGTAGCCTCAAAAAAGCTGCAAGCAAGATGTCTTCTTCTCCAGGGTGAGTACTTGCTCCCAAAAAGACCCAGGGCTCACCCACAAACCCAAATCCTTCAACTGACTTGGATTTTTCTGCAGTGACATCAAACTTGAAATTTCCGGTTACTCGAACTCGGTCACTCGGCATTCCTAATTTGACAAATCCTTGAGCACTAAATTCATCTTCAACGCAGATATGTACGACACCGGGTGGCGGCCAAGTAATCCATCGCGCTAAACGCTTATAACCTTTAAAAGATCGTTCGGATAAACGACCGTTTACAATCGCCACCGGTACTTCTCTCTTTCGAGCTTCAGCTAAAAAATTAGGCCAGAGATCGTGCTCAACGATGACGATCATATCTGGACGAAGGTAATTAAAGGCTCTTTTAACCAAAAAACTGAGATCGAAAGGATAAGAGATCACTTGATGGTCTCTGAAGTGGATTTTGCTCACTCCCACTCCAGAACGGGTAGTTGCGCTTATTATTAGATCCCAATCTGGGTACCGGCTCGTAAACTCTTCAACGAACTTTCGAGCGCTAAAGATTTCTCCCACTGAAACCCCATGAAGCCAGAGGCAGGGCTTATCATTTGTACGAGGACTGATCGGCCGCCACCGACGTTTAAAGTGATCTAAAACAGTTTTACCTTTTCCAATTGCGAAGAGGTAAGGCAAGGTGAGGGCTAATCCGCTGATATAAAATGCGTCGAGAAGCAGGGAGGGCAAAGTGATCCCTTTTCTTTCGGGGTACTCTGATCGCTTCTGAATCAACTGTTCATCCTCCCACCCTTCTCCAATGAAAGAGAAGGTCTTCACTAAGGAGACCGTTGAGGATCGTTGAAGTTCGCCTTCATCGCAGGTTTATTAAAAAACCTTACCTCAAACCTTGGCTCATTGTTGCGTTAATGCCGAACAATAGAGGCCACGGGAAGAATCGGAATGGGAAGGAAATATTGAAAATGGCTTCCTCTAACGAAATCACAAAGAATGTCTTGAGCACGAGAAAAGTTCATCAACCCAAATGAACCAAGGACTCAAAACTCCTCGATGACTGCAAAGTGGATCATCGCATTGGTTACGAATCACTCAACTTTGATTTGTAAAGATCATTTCACTTCTCTTAACCGAACAGGTCTCCATCACTTCTAATCTCAAAAAACTAAGTTAAGTTTACGGATCCTCATAACTTTATTGGAATGCTCCTAAAAGCAGAAAGATCGAATCCCTCAGAGCTTAGTTTAACTGAAAATTACTATTTTCTACCTTGGTTCATTAACACTAATTGAGTACCCATGCAAGGATAAAGAAAATGGGTCCCATAAAATTTCCCTTTCTAACGGAGTGAGAATTTCCTTTTAGCCAAAACCGAATCTGAATCTTATCTCAGAACAATGCCCTAGGGCCCATAACTCAAATACCTAAAAGTACCTATCGAAGACATTTCACTGGCACCGATTCTACTCCTCCCCTACAATCCTTGGATCCATAAACCATACCTATCTAGGCTATTTCTTTTGACCGGGGAGTTATCAAAAAACGAGCCTTCTCGTTACCTGGTAACGGATCTGGATCTGAAGCTGGATTGGAATTTCTTGAATAAGGGATTCTCTTAGTACACCTCAACCGAACAAATTTCTACTGAGGGAAGTGATGGTCCCTCACTGAAGTTCGATTTTGATTTTCCCTTACCAGGTAGGGGGGGCTTCGGCTTTAACCGGTACCAGGTAGCGGATGGATGGGTACCAGGTAGCGGATGGATGGAAGTGGTTTGTTAATAAATTAATTAAAGAAGTGAAGTGAATATCCTATTAGGTAGAACAAGCCTAGCTTGAATCTATCTAATCCTCTCACTCTAGGTGAACGAATTTGAGACAAGAGATGATCATCTCTCTTTATACTTCTCAACCAGGTAACGCACATAAGGGTTACCTGGTAGCGATGAGAGCCACCTATTCGTTACCAGGTAGCGGGAGGGTCGAGGCACGCCACCTCGAATGGAATGTCTGCTAAGACCTATTCACAGGGGACAACTCTTCATGAGTTCCTATGGGAGTGAAAATGGCTAAGACCAAAAGGAAGCAAAAGAAAAACAAGGCTTCCAAGAAGACTCAAACAACTCAAAGCTCCAAAAAATCCGCGCCCCCACTCTCAGTCCTGATGGTGAGAACCTTTACCCTGGTATTACTCGTCATCTGTTTCAACTGGGGCTCAGCGACCCTCTACACCCAGGAAAATATTCCAAACAGCCTCCAAGCCAGGTTAGAAAAAGAGAGGGAACGCCTAAATCAATCGGCTCAAAATAACAACTCAAAATTCAATAGCGATGACACTCGTCTCGATCATCGCACCCAGAATTCCTCACCCTTCGATCGATCGAAAAAGCGATTCGAAAATTCCCGCCATCGCTTCACAACCTCGAAAAACGCTCTCTCCACTCTGAGGAATCGTCAAAATCGACATTTCCCTTCGTACAACAATTCTACGAGGTTTCCCAGTTCCACTCGTGGCTCCAGACAGAGAAATCTCAACTCCCGAAGCCCAAGAAATTCTGCCTCCCAACGTTCAACCCATCAAAATTCACCTCACCTCAGAAACGGTGAGCGCTCCATTGCCAACGCCCCCCGATTACCCCGAGGAAAAGGCAACATTGGGAGTCAATTTTCCCCTCGAGAATACGACCCCAACTCAAGCGAACAATACCACCGAGAGGTCGAATCAATCAAACCCGGCCCCAACCAGGAAGAATCTTACGAAAGAGATTCATTTCTGAATTATTACGAAGACTATCCCCGTTCACCTCTCCCCCCACTGGAACCGAGTGAATTTGAACGTCAACTCGAATCCTACATCGATCCCGATACAGACCGCCCCATCACTCAATTTGGTTATGAAGTATTCCGCCGTCCTCAAGCCGATCCCCTCGATATCCCCGTGGGAGACAATTACATCCTGGGAGTCGGCGATCGCATCGTCTTAACCGTTTGGGGAAACTTAGATGCTGACTTCGAAGGTACCATCGGCCGCGACGGTCAAGTGAGGTTGCCTCAAATCGGTCCCATGAGCTTGAAGGGAAACACCCTCGCCAACGCCGAAGAGAAAATGCGTAAGGCATTCAAGAAGTTCCACACCAACTTCGAACTTCAATTGAGCCTGGGTCGCTTGCGAGATATGCCCGTTCATGTCATCGGTCGAGCCTCCGCACCCGGCCGAGCTCGTCTCTCTTCCGTTTCAACCCTCTTCGATGCCCTGACCAACGTCGGGGGTGTCACCAAAGATGGAAGCTTAAGAAGCATCCTCGTCCGACGAGATGGTCAAGCTGACCGTAAGGTCGATCTCTACGATTACCTCCTCGAAGGAAAGGTCGATGGAGATCTCTCACTGAGAACCAACGATGTCATCGTCATCCCCCCCGTCGGCTCTCGGGTTGCGATCATCGGTAGCGTCCTCCGCCCATCGATTTACGAACTTGAATTTTCTGAAACCAGCTTGGATGAACTTTTAAAGATGGCGGGAGGCTTTGCTCGACTCGCCGATCGAAGAGATATACAAATTGAGCGTACGACCCTCAATGGCATCAGCCTCTCTTCCGTCGACCTCACGAGAGCACAAGCATCTGACATCAAGGTGGATGATGGAGATGTCGTCATCGTTCGAAATTCGAGCCCACGAGTTGAAAACGTCGTCTATATCGACGGAAACGTTTCGCAACCGGGTCGCTATGCTTTTCGCCCAGGGATGCGAGTCTCCGATCTCATCACTCAAGAAAGATTGGTCGAAGCTGGTTTTTGGTTAGACCGTCTTTCTCCTGAAGTTCTCGATGCAGAACTCGATCTTCCTGAGCCCTACATGGATTACGCCCTCATTCGCCGAATCCATCCCCAAACTCATCAAGAGTCGCGAGTTCCCTTCGATCTTCAAGCTGCCATCTTCGATAACGACCTCAAAGAAAATCATCTTTTAAAGCCTCAAGACACCATCATCATTTTCCCTCGAAGCGAATTTGATCCTCCCCATGCCGTTTACGTCACCGGCGCTGTCAACAAGCCCGGCCGACTCGATTTTTACGAAGGCATGAGAATTTTAGATCTAATTCGAATGAGTGGAAATCTTATCCCTGAAGCCCACCACTCAAGCGCTGTACTCACACGTATCCATCCGGATCAAGATGGAGCCCATTCCGAACACATTCATTTAGATATCAAGCAAGTGTTCGAAAACCATCCCGAAGCCAACTTGGTATTGCAGCCGGAAGATTCCTTAGTCATCAAATCGGTCCCGAACTACAAAAAACCCTTCAAAATGAAAATCGAAGGCGAAGTAGTTCAGCCTGGTGATTACTGGGTGATCCCCGGTGAAAGACTCTCTGATGTCTTAACTCGCGCAGGAGGATTTACCTCTGAAGCCTACCTACCCGCTGCGCGGTTCTTCAAAGAATCCATCAAGAAGCTCCAGCTGCAAAGAATGGAAGAATCGTTACGCCGCTTAGAAGTTGAATCTAAAATCGCAGCCCAACAATATGCGGCCGACGTCATTGCGATTCAAAACATCAGTCAACGACCAGGCACGTCATCCGCTCAAGCCGAAGCGGAAAGAATCGACAGTTTGATCAAAACAATCCGAGCGACTCCTCCCGAAGGGCGAATGGTTTTAAAGATTAAGCCCGCGGATGAACTACGAGGAACTCCCGATGATATCTTGCTTGAAGAAAATGATATTCTGGTCGTTCCTCGTAAACCTGAAGAGATTAATGTCATCGGAGCCGTCTTCAATCAAACGGCCTTACTCCATCGTAGCGACAAAACCGTTCAAGAGTACATCGATGAATGTGGAGGCCCCACGGTGAGTGCTGATGTCGAAAGAATCTTTGTGATTCGCGCGGATGGAAGTGCCGACAGCGTACAAAACTTTAATCAGGGCTTTCACTGGGATTCAAAAAAAGGCCGCTTCAGCTTAGGCGGGCTTTTAAAATCTAATCTCCATCCGGGTGACACCGTCGTCATACCTTTCGATGTCGAACCCAAACTCAGTAAATTGGGATTAACATCGGCAGTATCCCAAATCCTCTTCCAGGCTGCGATGGCAACTGGAGTGGTCATCGCTCTACTTTGATCTCAGTTGTGAAGAGAAATGGATTACGCGCGATGATGAAGCGACTCTTGCCGAGGGAAGTTATATGGCTGTGTTTGGTATTAATTTTCACCATCACCAGTTTCAGTTGTATCAGTAAAAGCCCCTACCGAATTACCCCTGTCGCCAAAAAGACGAGCGATCTCTATCATGAAGCCAGAAGAGCCGATGTCCTGGGCTTCACTCCTACTGCTTCCCTTTCTCAAGGCTATATCCGAAAAGTTGACATAGCCAAAGCTCTATTAGATAGCCAAGAGAAACGTGAATTAGAGAAAGATCCCGAGGAAGAAGAAACTTTATCCTCAGACGAAAGCTGGTTTGAAAACGCCCTCGATCGATACTCCCCTGAAATCGATGACGTATGGGAAGAAGAATACCAATCGACCTATTTGGCTCCCCTGGAAGATACTCGACTTCGTTTGGTCTATGTTGATGAACACATCCGATTCGAAAACGACCGCGGAAGGGATTATTCAAAGGGATTAAATCTCTTCTTAAGCAATCGCTCATCTGCCAGACTCTTCAATCGCTTCTTAATCACCGCTGAACCCGAGTTCTCCTTTCACGAAAATGGAAGAAACCAATCTCAAAGTGACGATGAAGCTTTCAATCTAAGGTTTAAAGAACTCACCGGAGCCATGCGATTTGGCCCCGCGGAATGGACGGTCGGACGCACGCCCCTTTGGTGGGGACCGGGCCGTCATGGATCGCTACTCCTTTCGAACAACGCCCGCCCCTTTGACCTGGTTAAAGTAGGCTCCGCCGGCCCTCAACTCCTCCCGGGATTCCTGGAGCACTTAGGTTTCATTCAGGGGGAAGTTTTCGTAGCGAGATTAGATAGCGCTCGTAGTGTCAAACGCCCCTATCTCGCAGGTATGCGAGTCAGTTCAAGAATCCTTCCTTGGCTCGAACTAGGAGCCAATCGAACCGCTCAGTTTGGTGGAGGAGACCGATCGGTCACTCGATCCACTCTCTGGGAAGTGGCTACCGCGCAAACGGAAAATGATCAGGACGACCCGGGGAATCAAATTGGCTCCATCGACGTCAGGATCATCGTCCCCTGGGAAACTCAACCCTTCGAACTCTACAGCGAAATCGGTGGAGAAGATGAAGCCGGGGCCTTCTTTTCCAAGAGAGCTTACTTAGCAGGCCTCTACTTACCTCGAATCGGTTCCCTCGACTGGTTAGAACTCAATATTGAATTCGCAACCACTGAGGTCTCAGGTGAACCGCGACTTTGGTACACCAATCGAAATTATCCCGATGGCTATACTTTTCATGACCAAGTCATCGGCCATCACATGGGAACGGATGCCTTAGACATTTACTTCGAACTAAGGATGAAGCCCGTCGAAGATTGGTCGTTCCTGATCTCCTACGACTATGAAGAACACTTCAGACAAGAGTCCGTCACTGAGACGTTGCAGCAATTTCGGCTAGGAGTATCGACAAAAGTAGTCGATCGGCTCGAAGTCATCGCGAAATTAGGCATCGATCTTTGGGAAAACTTCCAACAAATCGATGGGCAAGACGAACAAGGTCATTTCTTAGAGTTGGGGGCCCATTGGCAATTTTGAACACCTCCTAACACTAGAATAAACTGCTTTAACTCAAGGGAAATGCCTTAGCTTGAATCCGAAATAACCGTAGTTAGAAAAAAATTCTTAAGGGTCTAATCAAGTTTTCACTTGGTTTATTATTTATAATCAACTATCTACTATCTAAGAGATTAAGGAATTTAGACTCCTGACAGAGTCGGCCTCTACTCATTTAATTTCTGAAGGCTTTATCAAATTCGCTAAGATCTCCAATCCGCTACAGGACGAGGAGCCCTTACAACATAAAGTCAAAGTAGAGAACACCAAACTCTTTCAATGCTTCGATAGGGAATAGAAGCCCACCTGAATGGATTGGCCAGGTGAATTGATCAGGAGTCCATTGTGAAAGCTAGAGGAGAAACAAGCTTTCACCCGAAAATGTGTCCGCTAGGGTTAGGGCGAGCGGAGAAGTGTTGAAAAACTCAGTGGCACGTTCACTCAGTGAAGAGAAACTGGTAAGGAGCCTCAAACTTCACAGCTACCTCTGAATAATGAACTGAGCTTGAACTCTTGGGAATGAGTTCAAACCTCGTTTTTTATTCTATTAGAGCAGGGCTGAAATGAAGTTGAGGGTAGACGCCCATGGGCCATGGGGATTTATCAGGGGATTTCGGGGGATTATCTGTGAAGGGGATGCAGCGAAAGGTCGCATTAGTTGCGATCGACGCCCTTCTTATATCTATAGCCTATCTATCAGCTTTTCAGCTTCGATTTGGAATTGAAGAGCTAGGCACGTACACCCAGACCATTGTTAAAACCTTGCCAGTGGTTTTGGTTGTGTCGTTGTTTGTGCATCTGAAGCACGGCCTTTTCAATGCGATCCTTCGTTACGCCAGTCTTGAAACGGCGATCGCAGTCGCTAAGAGCGTGCTCCTCAGCGTCATCACCTCGGCGCTCATCCTCCACCTCATCTACCGATTAGATGACCTGCCTCGATCGATCTTCATCATTCACGCCATGGCTGCACTGCTCTTGGTGGGAGGATCACGACTGATCGTTAGAGGCTTAGCAAGCACGAAGAAGCCTCCCTCAAGCTCGAGTCCGGTTTTACTCTACGGAGCGGGCGACACCGCCGCTATGGCGATTCGCGGCTTAAAGATCTCCCAAGAACTCCCCTACTATCCCGTCGGAATCATCGACCCCATTCGCTCCAAAAAAGGCCAGCAACTCATCGGAATTCCCATTTTGGGAGGAACCGCTCAACTTCCCCAAATTTTAGAGAAGTACGAGCCAGAAGAACTTTGGGTGTGTCATCACGACCTACCGGGCGAAGAGTTAAGAGAACTTTACGAAGCGACAGAAAATCATCCTATCAACATCAAAATACTCCCTCACCTTCAAGAAACTCTTCTTGGAGATGACCTTGGCAAATTCCACGAACCCAATATCGCCGACCTCCTTCGTCGGCCTCCACGCAGCTTAGATCGAGACAAGATGCGAACCTGGGTAAGCGGCAAACGAGTGTTGGTTACAGGAGCCGGGGGAAGTATCGGAAGCGAACTCGCTCTTCAAATCGCGCGACTGAATCCAGGAGGCCTAGCCCTTTGTGATTCAAGTGAAACCAACCTCTTCCAAATTGCGCGAAAACTTTCTGAATCAGAATTCGATCTTATCGCTCCCCCCTACATGGTCGACGTACGAGATTCGAGTGCCCTGGAACGTATGTTCGAGGAAGTACGCCCCGATATCGTCTTTCATGCCGCGGCTTACAAACACGTACCTCTGGTCGAACACAATCCTTGCCAAGGAGTCACGACGAATGTTTTAGGGGTCTACAGAGTTGCTCGGGCCGCCGCAAAATTCAGCGTCGATCAATTCGTCTTTATCTCTACCGACAAAGCGGTTCGACCGTCGAGCGTCATGGGCGCCACGAAGAGAGCCGGTGAGATCATCATCCAAGAGATGAACCGCCACTTTAAAACCCAATTCACAGCCGTTCGATTTGGAAACGTCCTGGGAAGCTCAGGGAGCGTCGTCCCTATCTTCCAAGATCAAATTCGATCTGGAGGCCCCGTCACTGTGACGCATCCCGAGATGACTCGTTACTTCATGCTGATCTCTGAAGCCGTCGAATTGGTGATCCAAGCCGGAACGATCGGCAAGGGTGGCGAAATCTTCATTCTCGATATGGGTAAAGCCGTCAAGATCGCAGATATGGCTAAAGATCTCATCCGACTGATGGGTAAACAAGCTGGGAAAGATATCGAGATAGAGTACACCGGTATTCGTCCAGGTGAAAAAATCCACGAAGAACTCCTCATCGATGACGGGGACTACCGCACCTCCTTCCAAGACATTTGGATCGAAGGAAATGCCCCGGTAGACATGGGCTTAGAGACTCTCACTCGATTGCTCGATCAATTAAACAACGCCGCACGACAAGGTAAACGAGACCTAACCCTCTTGAGGTTGAGTGATTTAGTTCCCAACTTTAATCCTCAAGACATTCAAGTTGATGACGAAGATCTTCAACCTCCTTCTCGATCCGGTCAAACCGTTCCCCTTCCCGACCGCGGAACTCTCCCTACAACAACATCGGTCAAAGCCTCCCGTCCAGGAGAACCATCACTTCAATAAATTGAGCGTTCTAAGTTAACGATTGTGGAAACGAGGATGAGGATGGAACCACACCCAGTCGAAAACCCAATATTTACTCGAGAGGCCTCGAAGCCCTCGATCTATCGAAATTACTTAAAACGAATTTTCGACATCACCTTAGCCTTGATCGGCTTATTGCTCGTCGGCCCCATTATTTTGCTCCTTGCTTGTTGGGTGAAATTAGACTCCAAAGGCCCCGTTTTTTACCGAGGAATTCGAACCGGTTTGAATGGGAAACGGTTCAAAATCTTTAAATTCCGCACCATGGTTCCCAACGCAGAAAAAGTTGGAGGCGGAACGACAGCGGACCACGATCCCCGTATCACTCGAATCGGTGGCTTTCTCCGACGCTTTAAGTTGGATGAACTTCCTCAGCTTCTCAATGTTCTCAGAGGCGACATGAGCTTTGTGGGCCCTCGGCCGGAACTCACCGAATACACCGATCAATATAACTCAAATGAAAAAGTCATCTTGAGTGTTCGACCTGGGATTACTGATTACGCCTCCTTAGAGTTCATTCAACTGGGAAAGATTTGTGGCAACGAGGATGCGGATCGCGTCTACGAGACTCAAGTCTTACCCAAAAAGAATCAGCTCAGGATTCAATACACTCAAAAACTTTCCTTTACCGAAGATGTAAAGATCATCACCCGCACGGTCTTCAACGTGTTCAAACAATAAAGCGAGGCATCAAGATGAGCACGGAAAGAATTCAAATCGGTCAATCGAACTTAATCGTTTCGAGATTAGGATTTGGTTGTTGCCCCTTGGGAGGCCATGGCTGGGGGAAAGTCGATCAAGAGAAGGCCAAAGCTGCCATTCAAAGAGCTCTAGAACTCGGCATCAATTTCTTTGATACCGCGGATGTTTACGGCTTCGGGAACTCTGAAAGTATCTTGGGACAAACTCTAAAAGAAGTCTTAGGGAGTAAAAGAGACCAAGCTCTCGTGACTACGAAATTTGGAGTAAGGTGGGATGAGAGTGGAAAAATCACCAAAGATACGAGCCCTCAATATTTGAGAGAAGCTGTAGAATCTTCGTTAAAACGACTTCAACTCGATGCGATCCCCCTCTATCAAATCCATTGGCCCGATACAGAAACGCCAATTGAAGCGACGCTCTTAGAATTAGAAAAGCTTCAAGCAGAGGGAAAGATTCAAGCGATTGGAGTTTCTAATTTTTCAAAAGAACTTGTTTCCAAAGCCCAAGCGATCACTCGACTAGACAGCCATCAGTTTGAGTACAGTTTAGCTAAAAGAGATGTAGAATCGAGTCTACTTCCCCAAGCTCAGGACCATCAGATGTCCGTGATGACTTGGGGCTCCCTTGCCCAAGGACTATTTTCCGGCAAATACGATATCAATACCCGATTTCAAAACGATGACCGAAGACATCGGTACGAAAATTTTAAGGGTGAACGTTTCAAAGGAAATTTAGAGATCGTCGACCGGATCAAAGCCATCGCCGGCTTGTACAACAAACTTCCTGCGCAGGTAGCATTGAGATGGCTACTCGACACTCCTGGAGTATCGGTGACTTTAACGGGAATCAAAACGCCCGAACAAATCGAACAAAACTCAGGTGCTTTAGGCTGGAAATTAAAGCCCGAACATTACGCCTTCTTAAGTGAACCTTCACTCACCCTCAAAGTAAATTTAAAAGGTGAAACTCAATCACTGAGTTGATGAAGAGTTTGTTGAAGAGCGAGTAGGCCTCACCTTCCAATACCAGAATCCAAAGACGATCAAACTAGCTCCACAAAACAAATTGAGAGCTAAGAGCCCCCAAGGCTGAAACCAGCTCCCTGTTTTGATTTCAATAAAGTCGCTCAATCCGAAGAGAAAACAACTCACTACCGCTAATAATGCAGGAGTTCGTTGGGGAGAGGGAGCTCTATTCTTAATAAGAAAAATACACCCTAAACCCCACCAAAATAGCCCCTCCAACAAATTGAATCCTTGATGCAGATGAACCCAATCTAATCCGAAGGGCCCTTTACCCTCACTAGAATCAGAAGTTTTAACATAATAAATCAGCCCCCCACCCAAAAGGGCGAGAGTAATAACAATAACAAGTAAGCGCTTAGGATTGAATTGGAATGACAAGAAGACCTTTAGATTCGTTTAGCGAGCATAGTAGTCGGCTCACCCCGTGAGCCGGTTTAGTAGCGTAGTTAAGCCTAAAGTAGATAATAAGATTTTACTCGTTCTATAGGTTTAGCACTCGATAGAAATCTTATTCAAATCCCAAGAAGCCGGCTTAGGGGAAGGTATTGAGTACTTAGCTACCGATTGATATAAAACTCAAACTCATTTAAGCACCAATATTAATAAGCCCGGAGCGTAAGCGACGGGACAATGCTAAAGTATTTCGCGGGTGGGAATTAAATGCCTGAGGTATCCCTTAGGATGTACCGATGGAGATTCATCGCGATGCCGCATCCCGTCGCTTACGCTCCGGGCTAGTTAATGTTAAGAAAGAGTTTAGGCTTTGTTATCTATAGAAAATCTTATACACATGCCAACAACCGGCTCAGAGGCTGAGCCGACTAATATACCGGTAAAACCTTACCGTCAAAGCACCAGCACGAAGGGCTGGAGCTTTGGGAGTGCGTGAGCCGAAGGCGAAACCTGCAGGATTGAGCGGCGCGCAGCCGCGACCATTATTGCTGAGCCGGCTACTACTATGCCCGCATCGCGCCCGCGACTTGAAGAATTTCTTGGGCTTGAGTGGTAATGTCTTCAACCGTTAATCCATTGATCTTTTTAAGATAATCTTGGCTTCCGACATCCCGAGTAAATCGATCGGGGATTCCGATGATTTTAAAGGGCACTTTGTTCGGCGAGGGATCTTGCGCGAGTACTTCAGCGAGTGCTCCTCCGAGGCCACCGATGACGCTGTGTTCTTCTACGCTGAGGATCGCTCGAGTTTCACGAGCGGCATTTAGAATGGCATTTCCATCTAAAGGTTTAAGGGTGTGATAACTTAAAAGGCGAGTGGAGATTCCCAGTTTTTCGAGCTCATCACAAACGAGCGAACTCGTGTAAAGCATACTTCCAGTCGAGGCGATGGTGAGATCTTCTCCATCTCGTACTTTTAACGCCTTCCCCAATTGAAAATCGATTTTACCTTCGTGAACGATGGGCTCACCTGCTTTACCGAGACGAAGGTAGCAAGGGCCGTTGTGCTCGACGGTCGCCCGGGTGGCGTGCTCCACTTCAACTGGATCACCCGGTGCGAGAACTACCATATTAGGGAGTGACCTCAAGACCGCTAAATCTTCTGTTGCGTGATGACTACTTCCCAGCGCGCCGTATGAAAACCCACCACCGACACTGACAATTTTTAAATTGGCTTCGTGGTAGCATCCATCATTTCTAATTTGTTCGATGCAACGAAGAGTAGGAAAGTTGGCGATAGAGTAAATAAAAACTTTTTTACCCTCTAAAGCCATACCGCATGCGAGCCCCGCCATGTTTTGTTCGGCGACTCCGGCATTTAAAAATTGATTGGGATATTTTTCACGAAAAGGTTCGATGACGGTGAACCCAAGATCACCAACGACCAAATTGATGCTGGAGTCATCGCCTGCAAGTTCTTCAATCGTTTTTAAAAAGGCAGTTCTCATGTGCTGGCTTCAATCTCTTCAAGGGCTTTCTCTACATCATCAGCGCGAGGGTTTCGATAGTGCCACAAGAGTTTATCCTCCATAAAGCTGACCCCTTTGCCCTTCACTGTATGGGCGATCACACAACTGGGTCGGCCCGGTTCAAAGGGTAAAGATCGTAAAGTTTCGACGATCTCTACCATGTCGTGGCCGTTGATCTCCTTCACATTCCAACCGAATGCTTTCCACTTCTCTCCTAAGGGCTCAAGTCCCATAACCTCATGCACATGCCCCAAGCTTTGAATTTTGTTGTAGTCGACGATCGCAATTAAGTTATCTAGTTTGTGGTGGGCTGAAAATAAGACAGCCTCCCAAGTAGAGCCCTCATCGCACTCTCCATCACTCAACAAGGCAAACACTCGGTGTTTGGCCTTATCTCTATGAGCAGCAAAAGCCATCCCACAAGCCATCGACAAGCCGTGACCTAACGATCCCGTGGAAACCTCAATTCCAGGAACTCCTTTATGAGTGGCGTGTCCGGCGAGCTTTCCCCCATCCTTATAAAAGGTGGGCAACCATTCTTCGGGAATAAATCCTTGCTCGGCGAGAATGGCATAAAACCCAGCGCAAGCGTGACCTTTACTCAAAATAAAACGATCACGGCCCGCGGCTTCGGGTTCACTGGAATCTATTCTGAGAATGTCTCCATAGAGCGCCGCCAGAAGATCGGCCATCGACAAGGTGCTTCCGATGTGAGCACTATTAGCTTCGTGTACGAGTTGAACACTTCGTTTACGAATACGCTTGGCGAGATCTTTTAACTCTTGGACTTTCTCATGGAATGTCTCAGCCTGGTCGTAGCTCATTTGCCAGGTCTACCTTTCTCCTGTGCGCCTTCCGAAGGGGGGAAGGAGGCGCCTCTTCACTTTTTAGGATTTCTCTCTCAACTTCTAGGGTAGCTTCTGGTGATTCGTTTCTTGTGAATGAATGCAACAGAAACTCATGCCAACACTACAAACCCGATTGATGCGCAGATGTCAGAGGCCTGGCCTTCAGATAGTTGGCAGGCATCCTTCTGGCATAGGAGCTGGATCTGTTATATTTTGTCGCAAAGTTCCCCTCAGATTGTAACGACCGACCCATCTCTTGTTAAAGCTATTTATTCGGAACTTCCCAGGGAATATTTCCCTGAGAATAAAAAGGATTTTATGCCTCTTTAGTTCACAATTTGCATTTAAATAGAGTGCCTCTCCCCGAGGAAAGAACAAAGGATGCAGCAGAGAATATAACAAAGAGTGGAGTAGAACCTAGGGAATGACCTGAGATTACCGGTCATTGCAGGTTCACGGGAATTCTATCCTGATATTTCTACCTTAGAGGTAAGTATTGACAGAACTCCCCAATTAAATATTCTGGACGCTCAGAAGGGACAACTAACCTTTGAGTCCATCCTCAACATTTGTAATTAGAAACTGAATCTTTCGATGACCCAAATAAATCCGATGACGCCAGCCCCCAAAGAGAAGGAGATGGACCTTTTCAGTCTCATCCTACTCTTTTGGCCTTATCGAATGGGAATCTTGAAGATCACAGTGGGGATTTTACTGGTCGGTTGGGCGGCAATCTTTCTTCTCGCCTCTAATCGCTATGAGTCGAGCGCGCTTTTCCTCCCTCCATCCCTTAAGGACGATACGATGCCGTTTCTGTCGATTGGGATGGATGATGATTTACTGGGAAAAGGTGGAGTCTCCAAGCTCCTGGGATCGAGTTCATCGCCCGCCATCGGGGTGGTAGAGAGCCTTGACGTACGGCTGGCGGTGGTCGATCGATTGAAACTGACGGATCGCTACGGCACGGAAAGCCGCTTGGAAGCTGCAGAGTTTCTTGAGGGCCGAACGACGGTTAGAGAAGAAGAATCGGGTTCGATCACTATGAGTGTTCAGGATTCTAATCCTGATCTCTCCAAAGAAATATTGGTCGCCTACCTCCACGAGATCAAAAAACGTAGTGAGAGCATCATCAAAGAGAAGGTCTCTCATATGGCGACTTACCTCGAAGGTCGGTCACGACAGACGGAAGTCGACTTAAATAATGCCTTGCTGGCTTGGCAGAAATACCAGGAAACCACGCAAGTCTTTCAGGTTGATGCGACGGCGAAGTCTCTCTCAGATATTTTATCTAACCTGGTAGGGACGGTTGCCCAAGCTGAAGCAGAGTTAAGGGCAATCGAAACTTCCGCAGGGCAACAAGATCCAATCGTCATTCAGCAAAAGACGTACATAAAAGAGCTCTACAACCACATCAACCGGTTAAAAGGCCTCCGAGGAACAGATAACGAGCAAGGTAAAGAGATTTTACCAGCTAAACTGGAGGAGATCCTGCCGAAGGGAAGTGAACTTCCCAAATTAGCAGCAGCTGAACAACGGTTCCGGTTGGAAGTAGAGTCTAAGGTGAAAATTGCTGCGCTTTTAAAATCTCAATTTGAGATGGCGAGACTCGCGCTGATTCGCGAGGAGCAACACATGGTAACCCTCGACCCACCGGTGATTCCCGATAAACCGACGCAGAGGAAGAAGAAGCTAGCCTTCATCAATATACTATTGGCCGTTTTGGGAGGATTGGGTTACGGCGGCTTGAGAATCTTCTGGGAGAAATTTAAGACTCGAGTACTCGCGGTAAGTGAATTCCCTGAGGTGGCCCCCGTAATCAAAAGCTTAGAAAGCGTCATTGGACCAAAAGCTAGGAAGCGAGATGCGGATAAGATTCAAGCTCAGCCCCCGATCGAAATCGAACGCTCAGAGACTCAAGAACTCCAAGAAGTAAGCTCGAGTGAACCAGCTTCAAAGGAACCCATCAAAGCCACCCCAGACTCAGAAGAAGAGCTTCCCCCTCCCAAGGTTTCGAGACACTCCAAGAAATCTAAAGACAAAAAGACTCTCCACGAGCAAAACTGAGTCCCCCTCATCCTTTACCAGCTAATCCCCCCTGCCTCCCCTACCCCTACCTGGTAAGCCCTAACGCACCATTTCGACGCACCTATTCCTTACCAGGTAACAGTCAGAGAGAGGTTCATTCTCAAATGAGATGATTCAAATCAGAACACTCATCTCGCTACCTGGTAAGGGTCACAGATGAAAGAAGGTCTGCTCTCGCAACTCATGAAGAGGAAATGCTTCAGTTCGAGGCTCCAAATTCGGTACCAGGTAAGGGTGAGAAAGTATCATTTTGGAGCACTATACGGGTTACCTGGTAACGGTGAGGGGGATTCATAGCGGGCGAAGGGCTTACCTTGTAGAGCTTGGGAAATGTGGAGAAGGGGCTTGCAAAAAAACTAAGTTTTTCTATGATTTGAAACTGTAAGTCGTTTTATTTGGAGAACTTCCAGTTCCACTCCGATTCCTCCCTCTGTTTCCTCAGTATTGACTCTGCGTGGACTCAGTGTTGGCTCAGTGTTGACTTCTGGGGCTTACCAGTTAAGGGAAAATGGGAGGAGTGAATCTTGAGGAGTTCCGATAATAAACGTTGCTGTCTGCGGCTATTAACGAAGTGAAGAAGGAGATAAGTCGCCCCGGAGATCTCAAACCTGAATTTGTTGAATGGGTTGCAACAAATTTTTGCATTCTCCAATTCGGGTTGGCTTACTTAGGGCTCGATGAGTTTGTCACACTCAGATTCACATACTCAGCTTCGGAGGGGAGGGCTGGCTTACGCCTGGTCTGAATCTTCCTTCCTGACCATAAAACAGGCAGAGTATGCACTTGATCGCCTCTGGAGACTCGTTCGAGGAGGCGATGATGATCGCAAACCAATCGACCTCCCCTTAGAACAAATCCCACCCGCAATCGTCCTCCCTTCCATCAGCCGTAAAACAGTCGATCAACTTCATGGGCTCGAATCAGGTTCCCTCCCTTGGATCTCCCTCGATCAAATTCTCCCACAAGATTCATCCCTCGCGATCGATACTGACAAACTTCCCAAACTCTGCTGTCCGTTTTCAGATTACGATCCCCACTACGACCCAAAAAGCCACTTCCCTCTCGATCTGGTCACTCTGACGTTCTTACTATTGAGTCGCTGGGAAGAACACTTTTGGCCCTACCAACCGGACACCTGGAATAATTACGCCTCACCCTCTTGTTTGGCTCACCGACAAAACTTCCTCGATCGCCCTGTCCTCGATGAATGGGCTTTAGTTTTAAGAAACTGGATCGAAGCCAAAATTCCAAACTGGAAAGCCGCCCCTGATCAAGCTCGGTACTTCATCTCTCACGACATCGATCGCCCCTTCAAATACATCAACAACTTCAGAGTTTTGCGCGCATTCGCTGGAGGCCTCGCCCTCCACCGCTCTTTGAGCCGAGCCTTAAAAAATGTAAGAGATGGAATCAACAGTCGATTGAATTGGAAAAGAGATCCCTTTTATCAAGGCTGGAAAGAGCTTCTCAACTTTTCACCTCAAGTGAGAACTCAAGCCACCTTCTTTTTGATGGCGAGTGAGCCTAGTCATTACGACGAAGGTTACGATCTCTCCCAAGAACCCTATCGCTCCATTCTCCAACAAATTCGAGACGAAGGTCATCACATCGGTTGGCACCCGGGCTACCGAGCCGGTGAAGACGATAAAATTTTCTGGCAAGAACGCGAACGCATCGCTCCCTACTTAACAGAAGAAAATTTTGGAGTCCGCCACCACTACCTCCGTTGGCGTGGCGGTCACTCTTGGAATCGATTAGAACAAGCCGGAGCCAAATTTGATTCCAGCTTAGGATTCAATGAGGTCATCGGCTTTCGCTGTGGAACGAGTCAACCCTTTCCAGTCTACGATCTCAATACGGATAAAGAGCTTCAACTCATCGAGCGTCCGCTCATCCTTCAAGACGGTGCGATTTTTAGCTTCATGACGGGAACGGATTCAGAGAAAGAAACTGAAACTCTTAAAATCGCCAAACGAGTCGGCCAAGTCGGAGGAGAACTATCGATTCTTATTCACAATTTTGATTTCGAGGAAACCGAATCCATTTCTAATTTTTACTTAAAGGTTATGAACCAATTGGATTTATTTCCTCCTGTGGATCATGAAGCACACCATCGAAAATCCCTGACAACTCAAGCCAGTTAACCTGAGAGCGGATGTATGAATCAAAAAGCAACGATATGGCTTTTAAAAGACGGTGAGCCCCTTCCCGTCGATGACGTCCCTCAAATCTTGAGAACGGGTCGCCTAGCAAAAGCCCTTCAAGAACGCGGACATGAAGTGCATTGGTTTTCAGGTAGGTTTGACCACGGAAGAAAGAAATTCCGCCAAGCCGATACGAGCTCACTCATTCAAGATAACTTCACCCTCCATCTCTTAGATGGGAAGGGCTACCAAAGAAATATATCACCCGCAAGAATTCTTCACCAACGGCAAGTCAGTCGCCACTTTTTAAAATTAGCAGAGACGCTTCCAGCTCCTGACTTGATCTTAGCGGCTTATCCGTCTCCTGAACTGTGCCAAACGGGAAAGGTTTACGCCCAAAGAAATCGAGTGCCGTTCTATGTCGACGTTAGAGATCCCTGGCCCGAGTCCTTCGCAAAAAGTATTTCAAAATTAAAAGCCAACTTAGCTCGCCCCTTGTTCTGGCACTATAAAAACCTGCTCAAACAATCACTTCATGCTTCGGACGGTATCATTTCGATGAGTCAAGCGATGCTCAAATGGTCCCTCGAACAAGCCGGACGCGCCGCACAAGCTCAAGACCAAGTGTTCTACCTCGGCTGTGAAGCGCCACGTAAATCAGACTCCACTCCTCCTCGCCCTTCACCCCACGAGTTAAATTCAGAAAATCCTCTTACCTGTATCTTCTACGGAATGTTTGGAAGCTCTCACAATGGCGAAGTCGTGATCCAGGCAGCGAGAAAGCTTTCGGAAAAGAATTTACCCGTGAAATTTATCATGGCAGGAGATGGAGATCTTAAATCGCATTGGGAAAATCTTGCGGCCGGACTTTCAAATGTCGTATTTACTGGATGGGTTGGGAAAGCTGAGGCTGAACGCTATCTCGCCCAAGCCCATCTAGGATTTATTACTATTCGTGGAGAAATTAACAAGTTTTGGTTCGGAAATAAGTTTTTCGAATACAATTCTTTCGGCTTGGCCCTCATCAACGATACCTGTGGTGAATTGAGCTCTGTGATTGAGGAGAAAAACTTGGGGAAGAACATTCCTTCAGGAGACTCTGAAAGCATCGTTCGAGCCATCGAAAGTTACTTAGCTCGTCCCGAATCTTTAGAACAACAAATGACCCGTTCCCAAGAGATCTTTAACCAACGCTTTCGGGCAGAAAAGATCTATGAAAATTACGCATGCTTTTTAGAGACATGCTTAAAAACGAGAGAAGAAGTCGTCAATGTTTAATCTCGACTCTGATTAATTTAATTGTCGAACGACGTTGACTTGAGAGGTGAAGAATGGAAATGCAAATTTTAAAAGATCGTCTATCTGAGATCGATCGCAGTAACGATAATCGGTGGTTGGAAACTCTGACTCCAAGAAAAGAAGAAGAGAGAGAGTTCCACGACAGCCGGGGAGATCGCCAAGAAACTGAAGATGAAAAAATTCAGGAACAAGGAAACTCCAATAAAAAGTTTTATAACTACACTCAAGATTCACGAGATTACTTAGAATCTTGGATCGATACGGAATCCAAAGGTAAAGTCTTCCTCGACTATGCTTGTGGCGATGGGGCCTCAACGATTCAAGCTGCAAAGGCAGGGGCGAGCTTAGCAATCGGCTTAGACATCAGTGGAGTTTCGGTAGAAACCGCAAAAGAAAGAGCCAAAGAAGCCGGTGTAGAGGGAAACACGTATTTTATTCAAGGTGATTGTGAAAACACTCTCCTCCCCGACAAATCCATCGACGTAATGCTCTGCTGCGGCATGCTCCATCACCTCGATCTTTCTTATGCGTTCCCCGAAATGCGCCGCATCCTTTCTCCTGGAGGAAAAGCCCTGGGCTATGAAGCACTCAATTACAATCCATTGATTCGCTTATACCGACAACGCACCCCAGAACTCAGGACCAGTTGGGAAAAAGATCATATTCTCGATCTCAAAGATCTGAAGTTTGCGAGCCGATTTTTTAACGTTGAAAATGTGAAGTATTGGCACTTAACCAGTATTCTTTCAAACTATATCAAGCCTCTCAGCTCTTTCTTTCAGGGCTTCGATAAAATCTTAACTCAAGTCCCTCTCGTTCAATTGATGTCATGGATTTTCACCTTTGAACTCGTTCGGGGTGAAGATCGATGATGCGGTTTTTGTTTCAAATTTACCGTAAATCTCCCTTTTGGCTTCGAGAGTGCTTAGCACGCCTGGCCGTTCCCCTCAGGTTTCTATTGCGCCCATTGAGAAGAGTGCGGATGGATGCCTACACCATGTACGTCGACTTTCAAGACAACGCCGCCTTCAAATATTTTGCCGACAAGGGGAACTACGAGAAAACAGAACGAGATGCATTTCTAAAATGTGCCGCCCATAATCCCGGTTGCTACGTTTTAGATTTAGGTGCACATTACGGTGCTTATTCATTAGCTTCCGCTCGATTGGCAGAGCTTGAACTCGTCAAGCATGTCATCGCCTTTGAGCCCGATTCACGACCACGTGAATGCCTGAAGAATTCTATAAAAGCCAATGGCTGGCAAAAGGAAATCACGGTACAAGAAGTCATCGTTGGCGATGAGGAAGGCACCGAAACTTTATTTTTAAATGCGCGATCCTCGAGTGATAACCGAACGCATCAAGTCACCTCTGCTCCCATTCGTTGTCGAGGTGAAGAACAAGTCCGGACGACCACTGTCGATCGCATCCTTGAGGAGATGGGAATATCGTACGAAAATCGTTTCCTGATCAAAATGGATATTCAGGGTAACGAACCTCGCGCCATAAAAGGAATGAAGCGTCTCTTTGAAGAAGCCGAAGGCTATGCGATGTTCTTTGAGGTAGGACCTTATTTATTACGTTCAGCGGGCAGCTCCGTGGATGAGCTCATCGAATTAATCACCTCAATATCCCCGGAAGGCATTTACCAATTTGACGGTGATCGCCTTCAAAGAATAGAGAGTCTTGAAGCCTTTAAAGAAGAGATTGATCGTCTAGATCAATCTTCATCGAACGCTCAAGGTGCCTGCAACGATTACATCGTTTTAAAGAACTTTCGGTTGGAGCCAGCTAAGCACGCCACCATTCAATCGGAAGCCGTCCTGTAGGGGCTGGTCTTGCACCAGCCCGATTCCCGGGCAAACGGATTTAATCTAAACGATTCATGATACTCAGGAACAGGGCGCCCAAAAGGGACGCCCCTACAGGCAAATTTATAATTATTAATTTTCAGATCTCCTGTTGGAATTAGCCACCCCACAAGGGGAGCACAACAAAATCAAATTGGACTTACAAACATAATGAATTTGAATTAAAAATAAGAAATCCATTACCCTATACACTTGTCACTCTGACATCGTGAATCTCTTTTCAGTAACTCTCCATCTATATTTCCCTAACTATGTTCAAAGTTATCCTCAGCGTATTTCTACTTTTAAATTTAACCTCCACTCTCCTCGCTCAGTCGAAATTTGACCCTCTCCTCATCGATAACCTCCAATTGTGGTTAAGAGCAGATAGAGATGTCTTAGGCTCATTCAAAGTAGGAGCGAAAGCTCCAATTGTCGTCGGTTGGGCCGATCAATCCACACAGGGAAACCATGTTAAAGTTCCTAAACAGCATTCGAATCCTACGGTGGGTCAATCGAAATTACTGGGTGGAAAACCTACGATTCGATTTGAGGGTAAGGGAGGAAGTCAATTCGATGTTCATCAGGCATTGATGGGAAAAGTCACCCGACCCTTCGACCTCAACCAAGCTACCCTTTTTGTCGTCGCGAAGATGAATTATCAGTCGGCATCGTCAATGATCACCTTGGGACCTAACGCTGATTTCAAGACTGGAAGAGGAGGTGTTGGGATCCGTCGAGGAAGTAATTCAAAAGCATGGTTCACCGTTCACAATGGCGGAGACGGCTCGGTGGATCGCCTCCAAAGTATCGAACCTCCATTAGATGAAGCATTTCACATCTTGAGTGTCACTTTCGACAAATCTAAGCAAAAAATAAGCATGTACGTCGATGGAAAGCTTCACACCGATACCATTCGAAATAGCTCACCCCGCTCATTAAATCCCGTTAAGTACATTCAAATCGGTGGCCAAGGTTTATTAGACCCCGCTAAAGACCCCGGAGCCGAATGGTTTTTTGGTGGGGAGATCGCCGAAGTTCTCGTTTTTAACCGTAAGCTTACTCAGGGAAAATCCTTGGTATTGTCAGAGAACGAGTTCAACGCCGTCGGATGGTATTTAAAGGAGAAATACAAACTACCAGCTGAGTATAAAAAACCCATCTTACCTGTCGACACCGATGGGGATGGCATCATGGATCATATCGAGAAGCAATATAAATTCCTCGACCCCAAGAACGCCCAAGATGCTAAAAAAGATTTTGATCAAGATGGCTTAACCAATCTCCAAGAGGTTCAGTTAAAGCTTAAACTTGATCAGAAGGACACCGATCAAGATGGCATTTTCGATGCAGTAGAGTTTTTTAAATATAAAACAGACCCTCGATCACCAGATACCGACTCCGATGGAATCTCGGATGGAGCAGAAGTCGAAAAACTAAAGACGAACCCACTCCTTTCGGATTCGGATGGCGACCGCATTCCCGATGGCTTTGAGTTCTTCGTAGGAACGAATCCCCAAAATCCCAATGATAAACCCAAAAGCTATTTTCGAACGTGGGACGAGGAAGTCCTCTTTGGCACTCTAGCCGTAGCTATGGATGGCACCGTTCTCCAATTTGAAGAAAACCGAGAAAAAGGGCAGGGCGAAGTCAAGCGAAGTGAAGACGGTGGCAAAACGTGGAGCAAACCTATCATCGTCGGTAAACGAGTGAAGATCGATGGAGATATGTCGGACGATGGTCGCTACCGCGGACCGCACATCGGATGGAGTGAGCTCGGTAATGTAATCGTCGATGAAAATACAGGAGACATCATCGCCTTCGCGAGCAGCCTTAAGGCAGCCGGAGTCATCTACCGAAGCAAAGATCACGGTAAAACCTGGAAGCAGGAAAAGGTGACCATCAAGCCTGATAAAAACGGTTGGATCAGTGGAATCCTTTCCTCCTCCGATCCCGGAATTACCTTAAAGTTCGGTAAGAAAAAAGGAAGACTCGTTATCCCGGCTCGAGTCTTTGTGGGCTACTTAAATAAGGGCAAGGGCGGAAAGAATTTTGACAAGCATTACAGCAATTCACTCTATAGTGATGATGGTGGCAAGACTTGGACTCCGAGCACCCCTTTTCCTTTAGGAGGCACGGGAGAGTCCGGTTTAGTCGAACTTAAAAATGGATCGCTTTATCATAACTCGCGAACGCACTCTCGCCCTGGCTATCGAAGAGTTGCCATGAGTGACGATTACGGGGTGACCTGGAAAGATGAACACGAAGACGATGAACTTTGGGATGGTCCTCCCGATGTTTATGGCTGTAAGGGGGCATTGCTTCGGCTGCCTCATAAAGACAAAGACATCTTGCTCTTCAGTACACCAGGTCGAAGAGACAAACGAATCGACATCACCGTGCACGTCAGTTTTGACGGAGGAAAAACTTGGCCGTACAAGCGCCTAGTTCGAAAAGGCCCCGGGAACTATACCTGGTTAGCAGCGGGCAGGAAAGGTACTCCGAGTGAAGGGATGATCTATCTTCTCTCGGGGAAAGATTGGATGGCCCAATTCAACCTTGCATGGTTGATGGAAGAAACACCCTCAAAGAAATAGCGAGCCTATTCATAAAATCTTTTTATGGCATCCACCACCCGTTGAAACTCACTGGAACTCATCTCAGGGAAAAAAGGTAAGCTCAAACTGGATTTCGCCAAGGTTTCAGCGATCGGGAATGTGCCTTGAGATAAATTTAGGTATTCAAATGCGGGTTGCTGATGCAAGGGAACGGGGTAGTGAATTCCCGATTGAACTTCGGCTTCAGCTAAGTGAGCCCTTAATTCATCTCGAAGAGAAGTTTTTACCACAAATAGATGATAAACCGGGGTCGCTTCCTCTTCACACTCAGTGAAGGAAATATCCCCCACCCCCGCCAAGTGTTGCCTAAAATCTTGCGCCAATCTTCTTCGAGCGTGATTCTTAGTTTCAAGCTCAATAAGTTTGTGTTTCAAAACGATGGATTGGATCACATCCATACGAGCATTCGTGCCGATTTGATGGTGGAGATATTTTTCTCCAACTTGGCGGCCGTGATCCCGAATGGCTCTCACTTTTTGTATTAAGCTTTCATCGGAACCGGTGATCGCTCCGGCATCCCCCCAAGCTCCTAAATTTTTTCCCGGATAGAAGCTGTAAGTTTGAAGACCCGAGAACTCACCCAGCTTCTTCCCACTCCAATGAGCACCATGAGCTTGGGCAGCATCCTGGATCAGAGCGATTCCTTTTGAGTTACAAAGAGATTCAAAGGACTCTAGGTCGACAGGCTGCCCGTAGAGATGGACTGCGATAATCGCCTTCGTTTTTTCCGTCAGTTTTCGCTCAACGGCCTCGACCTCCATCAGCGCGGTATCCCAAGAGACATCCACAAAAACGGGTGTTGCCCCCACTTCGCAAATGGCTTCAGCCGTAGCGATAAATGTGTTCACCTGAGTGATCACTTCATCGCCCGGGCCAATTCCTAAGGCACGCAAAGCGACAACCAGGGCTTGAGTGCCGTTTGAACACGCTACTGTTTCTCTTGACCCTGAGTAATCACTGAAAGCTTTTTCAAATTCCTCAAGTCGCTGGCTGCTAATAAAAGCAGAATGATCGACTAAAGCTTCAATTTCTCTGAGCACTTCCTTCACTAAGGGCTCGTGGGCTCGACGAAGATCCATAAATGGAACTTTTTGGATGGTCTCCTCTGCCATCATTTCCTCGTTTTATCTAGTCTCAACATTAAAAAATTTAGTTTTTTACTCCAGAACCACCGCGGGATAACCATCTCTCTTCTTCGACCCCGTAGTTGCTCGGTGAGCCTTTTAAATCTCTCTTCAAACTTGTCCTATCTCCCAACCGACATTTTCGCGGAGTAAAATTCACATAAACTTCCTGTCCGCGCTCAACCGATTCGTAGATCGCATTGATCAGCTCTAAGGACCTTCGACCTTCCAATCCTCCGATCATAGAAGTTTGGTTCTCTTCGATACAGGTCAGAACATCTTTAAAGAATTCTAAATGACCAAAGCCATAGACATTGGGAGGGTTCGTGCTCGTGTTAATGATGACTTCGTCTTCAGGGAGTGGGTCTACGAACTGCCAGGTTCGTACTTGATTGACAGCAAACCCCGCAATTTCTACTGTGCCTTTTTCACCCATCACACTGATAGAACCCTCTAAATCTTTTGGACGAGTGCAAGTCGTCGCCTCGATAACCCCTAAAGCACCACTTTTAAATTTTAAAATCGCCACTCCCGTATCTTCGGCCTCGATGGGCGCCATAAAGGTTTCCGTCTTGGCGTAGACACTTTCTACTGGTCCAAAGATCCAAGTGAGTAAATCGATGTGATGGCTAGCTTGATTGGTGAGAACGCCGCCATCCAAGGCCCAAGTCCCTCGCCAAGAGTCTTGACGGTAATAATCATCGGACCGTGACCAACGAACGCGAATCGTACCCATGGTGAGTCGACCAAATCGACCTTCGTCTAAGGCTCGCCTTAAAGCCACGACTGGAGGATTATAGCGATTTTGTTTAACGACGAAGAGACGGGTTTGAGTTCGGTCGCAAGCTTCGATCAACTGATCTGCATCATCCAATCGAAGAGCCATAGGCTTTTCGACGATGATGTTCTTCACTTTCCCAACACAATTGAGAGCGATTTGTGCGTGGTTCCCGCTCCAGGTCAAAATGTCGACGACATCGAGATTTTCTTTCTCGATCATCTCCAGGTAGTCCGTGTAGGCAGGAACATTCAGTTGATCGGCAACGTTTTGAGCTCGACCCTGATCGAGATCACAGACGGCAACTATTTCAGCTTGAGCGGATAACTCCGTCAATACTGCAATATGTTTCTTGGATATGCGACCACAGCCAATCAATCCAAAACGAATTCTCTTCATGGTTCCTCTTTAATTGCAGGATCGGAATTGGACCTACAGTTCTTTTCTCTTCGTTGCAATATCCCGTAGCCGAACTTGTAAAAGTTTGGCCAGATACGCATGCTCGCCAAATTTTTACAAATTCGGCTACAAATAAAGTCGCGTTTCCCATCTCGCCAGAGATTGGGGGAACTCGCTTTAAAATTCTCTCTACCCGGTCTTTAGGGAGTGAGCGAGCAAAGCGAGCATTCACGATTAAGCGGCATGGAGCGAGTAAATAGCTCGCGACCTTCTTCACTGTACCGCGACTATCATAACCGCTGGCTAATTTAGCTACAAACTCAATGTAAAACTCAGTGGCTTGTTAAGAATTCAAGCTAACTCACACCGTCTCCACGGGAAGACCTTCTTTCTCGTGTTGAGGAGGCATCTCTTGAGTCTGACTTTGCCAGACAGGAATTTCCTTAGGCAAGAAGTACAGGACGATGACTAAAACCCCTAATCCGTGAGTTAATAACGATGTTTGAAGTGAGCTATTAGTGAGAGTAATCGCCGGCAGACTGATCATAATCCCGGTAATGAAGAGATGACGACCGTAGGCTAAGGAATCGTAGATCCACATGAAGGTGATGAAGAGTAAAGTGAAGACCACCAGACCCACGACTCCGAAATGGGCGTAAGCGCTCGCCCAATAGTTCACATTGGCACTTGCGTTCACATCATTCAAGTACTCCATCCCAATGAGATTGGGCACACCCATGCGGTAGGGATACTCAAAAAAACTACTCAACAAATTATCACTCATAAAAATGAAGGGATTTTTATCGAAAAAATCTAAGTAATTACCGGTGAGCATTCCGGGGACGATCATGATTCTTCGCGAACTCAATGCCGTCGCCCAGGGGATCTCCATAAAGCTATCAATAAAGAGGCACAGAGGAATAAAAATACAAATTCCAGATATGAATCGAACCCCAAAACTTCCGTTTCTCTTTTTAAGCAAATGGTAAATCGCTACCGCGAGAACGATTGAAAAAAGAATGCTCTTTAATGCCATAGTCCAAAAGAGAATGAGCTGCCCGAAAATTCCGAAGGCCAGTAACAAGGGCCTTCGCTTGACGAGTCCGATCGCAATCAAAGTGGGATGAATGGCGTTTCCTACCCAAGTTGTGAGATAGACTATTCTCGCGCCATGCTTTTGGACGAAGGAATCCATTTCGGAGCGCGTGTCATAGATGGTTGCCAAATTCAAGCTGAACCCAGAAATACCCGTCGAGAGAATCGTATAAAGAATGACGAAACTCGAAGTGGCGATGAGGAGAGTGCAAAAAGATCTCCAACCCAAATTGAATCGCGGAATTTTTAGGAGCGGTAAGAATTGAGAAAACCAAATTCCCCCAAAGAGCGCTAAAAACAGAAGCGAGTAAAAATAGAGACGCATCGGCTCAAGATTCCCCAAATAAAGGGGAATCAAAATCACCGGCATGTAGAGGGCGAAGTAGTGAATCCAATACGCTACTTGGGAGGGGCGCTCAATTTTGATGGGCATCCACAAGGAGGGTAGGCAAGCGATAACTCCGTGAGCGAGTAGACTCGCCCAATCAGGTTTTAAATACCTATAGATGGCCGATCCAAACCGAGGCGATATGTAATATACATAGATGACGTGAAGCAGAATCAGAATGGTGACTGACCCCATAATCACGTAAAGTCGCCTCAAGGATAGGTTCATTGAATTGGCATCCGAGTCTTACTGACTAACTGATAAGTTCGCTTCTTCTTGATTGGGAGTTTCTTCCCCTGCAATTCGTCTTTGAAGAAGAGACTCCGCTTGAAGTAACTCCTGGACGGTCATGGGTCGATGATGCGTACCCTCATCGATCTTTTGTGCTACTGGATTCACCTCCCCCTTTTCAATCCGCTTTAAAATTTCAAAAAAGGCCGGAGGTTTCTCTTCATCCATCTTTTGTTCGAGGCTATGAAGGGTGTCCCCTTTTTCGGGTGCCACATCCCAAAAGCCTAATAGGGGGCCCGTATCGATCCCTTCATCCACAAAATGTGTTGCCAAGCCCGTGGGGGCTCCCGCGAGAATCGACCACGCCATCGCATCCAAAGCTCGATGCCGAGGTAACTGGGCAAAATGAGCATTGATGATCTTCGGTGCTTCGTCAGAAATAAGCGGAGCCTTGATCAAGCGAGCTGAACTCGTTAAGAGGGCGTAATCAATCTGATGATCCTGAAGCGCTTTCAAACCTTCCACACTTGAGTGTTGAGGAACGACCACCACGGGAATTCCCATTTTTTGTGCTCGATGTTCAACTGAGATTCGATTCAAACCGGGAAGTTTTGAACTGTGTCTTCGAACTGCATTTCTGAAAGACAGAGGCAAACTATCCCAAATTTTTCGCTTCCATGATTTCGGGGCACGAACTCCCAGTTGAATTTCAAACTGAGCGTGATTTTCGTTCATCTCCTGAACCGTTTTGGGAAACCGAGTTCTTTGTGCGGTCTCAACCAAAACAAAATCTATAGGACTTTCCTGCTCAGAAAAGTACTCCAAGGTTTTGATGGCAGTTTGGCAGGTTCCCATCGACAGGAGCGCGACCTTCATCTCTTCAGTCCTCAGTTCTTTCTCTTCTTAAACCTAAACTTCTAGTTCAGCCGGAATCGTGCCTTTCACGATTCGTCCTACGTCCCTTAGAGTCAAGGTTGCTAATACTGCGAGTGCTAGGGTTAAGCCATATAATACTGGCTCGACTCCACCCAGCCAGGGTTGTAAGACCGAAACGGCAATTGCACCCGAAAGCAATCCGATCCAAGTATTCTTTGCATTGATCGGTCGAGGAGTGGTGGCATCGATCACACTTCTCAATCCGCAGTAAATCAAGAAGGGAAAGGAGCTCACAATCATAATTCTCAAGATGGGCACTGTCGCGCTAACGAAACTCTCTCCCAAGTACCATCGGATGACCGGTTGAATGAGAAGCTCTCCTAAAGCGATGCCGAGAACTCCAAGGCATAAATATAACCCCACGACCTTCTTTAAGTAAGATTTCAGAGTGGAATAATCTTTAGACTTTAAAAGCTGAGTGGTTTGAGGAAGCATAATGAGAGCGATGGGGGCTACCGAGGTGCCAGCCATACTCAAAAGAGTCACCCCAAAACCTACTGTTCCCCCCGCCGATTTAGCAGCCACTGCTTCCAATCCAGCTAAGTGGAGAACAAAAAATGCCGGGCTTTGTAAGAGTATGGTGATTCCTAAATCGCAAGGTAGCCTTCGGATCCCGTAGGAAAAAAGTGATTTCATATGAGAGAAAAGGCTGTCTCGGCCCAATCCCCCCGTAGAGAAGTAAGACCAAGATATCACCAAGAGTGAACTCGAAATCACCAAGATCCCCTGCCACCAAAAAAGCGATGCGACCGAATCCCCAAACACAAAAAAGGCAAAAACAGGAATGGCGCAATTGTTTAGAAGCATGAACAAACTAGCTCGTTGAATCAACATGTTACCCTGAAGGAAGGGGTAACAAAGATTATTCAAGATCGAGCCCGTAAGAGCTAAGGTCATCGGGAAGATTAAAGGTGTGAGATTCGGATCCGAAAAGCACAACCAAGCGGTGGTCTCGGGGAAGATGTTGGCGAGCACCAGGAAAGGAAAAACAGCTCCAAACGAACCCAATAGAGCAACCAAGAAAAACGAAAATGGTTTTTTACCGCCATCGCCATCCCGAGCAAGTGAAACTTGGCGAGCGATGGCCAAACCAAATCCGAAGAGAAAAAAGGGTTCGAGTAATCCTAAAAACCGACGAACTAATGAGTACTCCGCCCAATGTTCAAGTCCTCCCCAAACGGAACTGGCCAATTTATAAAGCAATAAATTAGTGCCCACCAATGCGAACGTTGTGAAATAGGGCAAGAGATACCCCCGCCACGAAATCAATCTCGATTTCGAAGCTGGATTCGAAGCATTCGAAGCTTGGGTTTCCTCTGGAGTGGTTACGGTGACCTCAGCCATCTCTTTCCCTAAGAGCTCGTCACAACTGTTGGATCTGCGACTTTTTCCACTCTATTTTCCTGAAGCTGATCCACCTCAGAAAATTGAACGTTAAAAAGTCGCTCCCAAACGGCAACACAATAAAACCGCCAACTGACATCCCCTTGAAGCTGTTCTACTTTGGGAATGGCTTTACAGATCTCTCTTAAGATCGTTGAATTCTCTAACTCGTTTTGAATCTTCTCACGGTGCTCACGATACCAATGGGTGGTGGGAGCTTCGAAACCATACTTCTTTCGACGCCAAGCGATGGATTCGGGAAGGCAAGTTTCGGTTAACACCCTCAAGGCATACTTTTTGAAACCCCGATGGATTTTTTCTTCGGGAGGGAGAGCGACCGCCGCTTCGATGAGATGATGCTCGATAAAGGGAACTCTGGCTTCGATAGAGTGAGCCATCGAATTTCGATCTTCGTAATGAAGCAAGTGAGTTAACTGATTGACAGTCAGCTCAGTCACTTGAAGCTTACGAAGGTTAAAAAAATCACTCCCCTGATTTTTAAGCTCATCGAATGCTAAGTTTAAAATGGCTGGCGAGAGAAAGGGAACCCTCTTTCTTAGAACAGCCTTTCTGAGAGGCAAGACCAAGAAGTAGACGGTATAAGCGAAGACCTGCTTGACAGACAGACCACTCTCTCGAGACGAACGAAAAAAGTCGGTAAACAGTTTTCGCCACTTCAGCTTTTTAAAAAGATCCCAAAAATATGCCGCGTAATAGCGATCGTAACCCAATAGAGATTCATCCCCACCCTGACCATCGAGCATGACTTTTAAGCCCAGTTCTTTGGCTCTTTTCATCACGGAGTACTGCATGAACACTGATGGAGTCAAGCAAGGCTCATCCTGAAAGTAGAGGCACTTTTCAATTTCAGCATCAAACTCTTCGTAGTTCGGGCAAACCACTTCCCAGTTTAACTGAGCGTGTTCAGCGACTTGGCGAGCGTACTCACTTTCATCGTTTTCCTTCGTCTCCGATTTCGCCGTGATCGCGGTAAACTTTCCCCCTGTGTCAGAAATCTCTTTACCCGCCAAGGCAGCGACCGTCGAAGAATCTAAACCACCTGACAAACAAGTCCCGACAGGCACATCGCTTCTCAAGTGAAGTTGAACCGATCGTTTAAACCTTTCCCGATAGGTATCTCCATCAACTAAAGGAGGAGCCGCCTGATCGAGGTCATAATATTTAAAGATCTCAAATTTTTGAGTCTCTAAATTAAATTCAGCTCTCTCGGCCGGTTGAAGTTGATAGATATTCTTGAAAAAAGTTTCGTTCGAATATTCCGTCAAACCGACCACAAGATAAGAAGCTAAAATCTTCTTATTGACTACGGGTTGAACTTCGGCCTTGAGCAATGCCTTAATTTCTGAAGCGAATATAAATGTTTGCTGATCTTGAAAATAATAAAAAGGCTTTATCCCGAATCGATCTCTCGAAAAATGAACGACGTTTTTTTTCTTATCAAAAAGAGCGAACGCCCACATTCCCGTCAATCGAGATAAACAATCGATCCCCCACTCATCGTAGGCATGAAGCAAAACTTCGGTATCGCTGTCGGAATGAAAGCTATGCCCTAAATCAGAGAGCTCTTGTTTCAGTTCAAGGTAGTTGTAAATTTCACCATTGAGAATGATCACCACGTCCTTTAAAGACATGGGTTGGTGCCCGCGATCACTGAGATCTAAGATCGAAAGACGACGATGCCCGAAGTGAACGTCCCCTTCATGAAATTCACCGCAATCATCCGGCCCTCGATGGGAAATGGAATTGAGCATCTCCTCCAATTGGGAATGAGGATCGATAGCTTGATCCTCATTGGAGTTTTTATTGATGATGCCAGCAATTCCACACATCCTTGTCAGCCCTCTTGTGAGTTCTCAAGGATTTCATCGTAGAATTTGAGGAACTTACTTTCTTCGACTCCCCAATGAAAACACTGACGTACCTTCTCACGCCCTTGTTTCATCATGGCTTCTGCCTCTTGAGTTTGTTCAAAGAAGAAACAGAACTTCTCGGTGATTTGATCAATATCGAATGGATCGACGGCGAATCCACCCCCCGTGTCTTCAATGTACCGACCGAGAACAGGCAAGTTAGACCCCACGACCGGCAAACCACTCAAGAGATATTCAAACACCTTATTCGGCTGAGCGTAGAGGTGATGGGGAGTGGGATGGAAGAGAACGGCTCCCACCCGACAATTCCTCATGATCTCTAAGGTCTCTTCGCGAGAAACCCAACCTCTGAAATCAACACGACTCCATCCAGGAAGGGCCTTCGCATCTTCTTCGAGTTGCTTATCTCCGAATTCACCCGCAAGAATCAATTTTGCATCGAGAGCTTCAGGAACTTTTTCAAGTGCTTGAATCAGTTCTAAAATTCCTCGTTGTCGACTGATGACACCGAGGTAAGCCACGTGATTCGGTCGTTGAGAAAATGGAATTTCATTTTCAGTCTCGGCTTCAAGGTCGAGGATGGGGAGATTACCCACGTAAGCGGCGGGCTTACTTCCATTCTTAAATCGTTCGTGGATCAATTCAGTTGCAGAAACGAAACCATTAAAAAAGAGCTTCGTTGAACCTTCAGCCAATCGATAGCTGCTGGCTAAAGGTTTTCGAATGGGCTTGGGAATCCAATGGCGATCTAAGATCGCCAGGTCGTAGGTCTCGTGAACTTCGTAGACGACTCGCTTCCCTAATGATCGTAAGATCAAACCTAAGAAGATTAAGTCCGCATCATGAATTTGATAAACATCGGCCTTAATCTCGAGGCAGCGAGACAAAAGGTGGTAAGAAGTCGAAGAAAATCTCTGCAATCGCCCTTTGGGCTTCGGGACAGATACGATTTGAACTCCGTTCGCAACTTGATCTTCGGCTCCCGGAACGACCCAATAAACCTTGTAGCCATCTTTGGCCAAGGAGGTGCATTCGCGATGAAACACTCGGGTATCAAAGGGTTTTAAAGCTGAAGTTAAGTGAACGATCGTTCCCTTCGATTTTGTCGATGGATTCTCTTCTGATTCTTTCGTGGGCTCAAGTACGGGTGAAGTTGTCGCTTCCATGCCATCCTCTCAACTACTGAGTACACCAATTTTTCTGAGATAGAGCTGAAGTTTTCTCAGCTTCGTGAACATCCCATAGCTCGAAGGGTAATCTCTGAAGGTCTTGGGTGGTGCGCCGAGTAAGGCGTCAAACTCATCGGGTGTAAGCTCAAACTTTTTAATCACGAACTCGCGATCTTGTTCAAGCTCTCGAGGGTCAGCCGGATCCTTCTTCAATTCTTCTAGAGCTAATTCTCGAGTCATCCCCCCTTGTTGGCTCAAGATCAACGAAGACAAAAAGATTTTCCGTTTATCGTAGCCAAACTTCTTAGGAAGGATGTAGGACTGCAAAAATTTGGTGTAGATCGACTCATGATGCTTCCCACCATAGGGGCGCCATCCGAGTTCCGATTCTAAAAGCTGGGCGGTCTTCGATTTGTCGTAGGGAAGATAATTTAAGATGGCGATAAATTTTACTCTTCTCAGCATCAAAGCGTAAAAGAGATAAGAGTACGAAAACCGAGGGAAGGTCTTGAGGGGCTTGGAGCCAAAAATCTTGTGAATACTTCTTATGTATTTCCAATCGGAATGACCGTAGGCCCAAGCCGGAACAAATCCCGCTTCAGTTCTAAAATTCATTCCGTTGAGAACATATTTGATGCCATGCTTCACTGCAGTCTGCATCAAGAGGGCGTAGATGCCATGGTCCGTGGGAACTTCGCAATCGGGCACAGATGCTTTCAGAAAGGAAAGCTGAAGGTCTCGAAATTCTTCCCAATCGACCACGTAGGTATCGAGGTCGATCTTTAAATTGTTGAGGATCTTTTCGATATTACTTACGGCGAGTTCACTGTTCCACCCATTGTCGAAGTGAACGGCTAAAGGTCTGAGACCGAGTTGTTTCGCTTTGTAAGCCACGTAGGTACTATCTACCCCACCACTCACACCGACGATACAATCATAATCTTTGTTACGGCCGGAGGCTTTGATCTTTTCGACGATCTCGTCCAGGCGCTGTTGCCCCTCAACCTCTGAGAAGAGTCTGATTTGGGCTTTATAATCGTATTCGTGGCAGTGATTGCAAACGCCATCATCATCGAAGGAAATATCGGGGTCTGTCGTATCCATCACACAACGGTTACAGATACGGTAGCCTTCCGACTCCGATGAATGGGTCTGTGGTTGGGTTTGTTCTCCTTCACTCGTCTGCGTCAGGAGCATATTTTCTCTCCACTTGGATTATCAAGTGCTTCTCGTTCAATCCTCACAGCTTAAACGACTTTAAGCCGTGCTTAAGCCATGCTTAAACCATCGCCTCTTGCATCGACTCTGGATTGGGCACATTGATCAATACCGCTCGGTGCTTCCCATGAAAGACAAACAGACTTCCTGCTGAAACTGCGGATGCACCGGCTTGCTTCACAGCTGAAGCAAAATCTTCAATTCCCCTTGCCCCCCCTAACGCAACGACAGGAATACTCACATTGGAAGCGATTCTTTGAATTAAATCCAGGTCATAACCCTGCATCGTTCCATCGCGGTCGATCGAATTCACCAGGATTTCTCCTGCTCCTCTCAATTCGAGCTCACGAGCTAACTCCACCGGGTCTCGTTTGGTATTACGAGTCCCAGATCGAGTGTACGCATGGTATTTGCCTAAAAGAGTTTTTTTGACATCGATAGAAACCACCAAACTTTGACTCCCAAACCGCTGGGCTGCCTGAGAGAGTAAATCGGAATCTTCCACCGCCTGAGTATTCAATGCGATCTTCTCCACTCCCGCAGAGAAGATCTGCTGCATTTCATCGATTGATTTTACTCCACCGCCGTAACAAAGGGGCATAAAACATTCGCTGGCGATTTCAGTAATTTTTTTAATCGGCGGGGGCTTGCCCGCAGTGGTAGCGGTGATATCTAAAAAAATGAGCTCATCGACTTCCTTGTCGTTGAAAATCCGAACGGCGTTGATCGGATCTCCGATGTACTTTGGATTACGAAACTTTACGGTTTTCACTAATCCAGAGTCTTTAAGGAGTAGACAAGGAATGACTCGAATGCGCGACATTTAGTTTCTTCTCGTTACCTTTTAAGGCTTTTCGATTATCTATTTGGCCACCCACAAGGGGTGGCGCTACAGGGCCGTGGATTTTTTAAAGAATCCACTGATCTAGTACTTCTTCGCAAAGTTCTCTAAGAGTTTCATCCCAAATTTGTGACTCTTTTCAGGATGAAATTGAACCCCTAAAACATTTTCGTGTTCGACCGAAGCGACAAAGGGAAAGCCGTACTCACTCGTAGCTAAAATGTCGGACTCATCCTCCGGTTGGACGTGGTAGGAGTGAACGAAATAGAATCGAGCTTCGTCTTCTAAGCCTTCGAATAAAGCGCTCGTTTTAGACACTTTACAATCACTCCAACCCATGTGGGGAATTTTAGGGGCGCTCTCTAAATCGGAAAAATCAAACTTCACGGTTTTTGAATTGATCCAACCCAATCCCCCTAACTCACCTTCTTCACTCTTTTGACTGAGAAGCTGCATCCCTAAGCAAATCCCCAAAACTGGGATTTTTTCTTCTAAGACCTTTCGGTTGAGGATTTCGACAAAGTTTCCTTCATTTAACCCTGTCATACCGTGATCAAAGGCTCCGACTCCCGGCAAAATGAGCTTCTGCGCTTCTTCAAGTTGTTGGGGATCGTTTGTTATCTCAGAATGAACCCCCACCTTCTTGAGCATGTTCTTAATCGAGGCCAAATTCCCAGCGCCGTAATCGACGATGAAAATATCAACAGGCGAACTCATATCATCCCATCCATCATGCAGGGCATTTCTCTATTTGTTGCTCGATACAAGCGACCATTTGGGCGGCCGCTTGTCCTTCACCGTAAAGAAGAGGAGCTTCTCCCGTGGGCCAAGGATTCGTTAGAGCTTCGGTTACTTTCTCGACTGAGACTCCCGTCAATCGGTTCCAACCACAGTCGAGAGTCTCAACCCACTCCGTTTCATCTCTTAGGGTGACACAGGGAACTCTCACCCAAAGAGCTTCCTTTTGTATTCCTCCCGAATCGGTCAATACTGCAGAAGAGTTTTCCATCAGCTGAAGCATATCCAAATATCCTAAAGGATCGATAGGCTTGACGTTGGAAGGTAGTTTCAAATGGTTGTCTCGAATCCGAGCCATCGTTCGAGGGTGAATCGGGAAGACCACTGGTTTTCGTACTGCCTCAAAGCACTCAAAGACCGTATTGAGTCGATCCAAATTATCTGCGTTCGCCGCACGATGCACCGTAGCGAGGTAGTAGCCTTTTCTCTCGAGCTTATGAAGCTCTAAAGCCTTCGAAGTTTCTTTTGCTCGGGGAAGAAAAGTTTTCACTGCATCGAGCATCACATCCCCCACGATGTGAACTCCTTCAGTAACGCCCTCTGATCGTAAGTGCCCGACTGCGACCTCTGAGGGACAAAAAAGTAAAGTAGAGATATGATCGACCATCACCCGATTGATCTCTTCGGGCATCGCTCGATTGAAACTTCTCAAACCGGCTTCGACGTGGGCTACGGGTACTTGCAATTTGGCTGCCGCTAAAGCTCCGGCTAAAGTGGAGTTGGTGTCTCCATAAACTAAAACCCAATCGGGTTGGCGCTCTTCTACCGCCTCACCTAAAGCTTCGAGCATTCGAGCCGTTTGTTGCGCGTGACTTCCTGAGCCTACCGCTAGATTGATTGCGGGAGGTGGAATCTCAAGTTCCGTAAAAAAGACATCCGACATGCCCGCGTCGTAATGCTGCCCCGTATGAACTAATATTTCTTCGTGGCCAGCCGCTAAAATGGCTCGAGTAACTGGAGCTGCTTTTATAAATTGAGGGCGAGCGCCGACGACGCTTAGGATTTTCATTCTTCTGTTAACTCAGTGACATTTCTTCAGCCAATCGCACTTCGTCGTTCTCACGCAAGTAGCGCTTCCCACAGGCACACGTCCCAATCTCTTGAGAATCTTCTTCCTGCCAAGTGAGCTTCAGACCGCACTCACACATATATCCTTTAATCACCGCCGGATTCCCCACGACGAGGGCGTAGTCGGGCACATCCTTCGTCACGACAGCCCCGGCACCAATAAAGGCGTACTTACCGATGCTCACTCCACAAACGATCGTACAGTTGGCTCCTAAGGTTGCTCCTTTTTTAACCCGAGTCTCCAAGTACTCGTGCTTACGAACGATCTCACTTCGAGGATTGATGACATTGGTAAAAACCATCGAAGGCCCGCAGAACACCCCATCTTCTAAAATGACTCGTTCGTAAACTGATACATTGTTTTGAATCTTACAGCCATTCCCAACGACAGCTCTCGGGCCGATCACCACGTTTTGACCGATGTTGCAGTTTGCCCCGACTTTTGAACCCGTCAAAACGTGCGAGACATGCCAAATCTTGGTCCCAGCACCAATTTCCACTTCATCATCGATAAAAGCAGACTCATGCGCGAAGTAATCTCGAGATTTTTGAGGGGCGCCTTGATCTAAAGTCACGGCCTCAGAAGTGGAGAGTGCTTCTTGACAAGTTTGTAAGACTTGAAGAACTCGTAAACCTTCCTTTCCATCGGTACGAGGAGTCGCCCGATCAACCACACAATCTAAAAAGTGCTGACATTCATTTTTGAGAGGTTCGCTGGTTTCGAATGAAACCACTTCCCCATCGGCTTTATTGGCAATCGGCACGTGGTTTTGCCAGTCGACTGAGTGAGAGTAGAGCATCAACTTATTTTCGGGCTCTACATCATCGAAGACGGCCATCTTCTTCTCCCCGACGACAACCAACTTCTGTTCTTTAAAGGGATGCAGCCACGAAACAAAGATGTGAGCTTTGACTCCAGAGGGAAATGAAAGCAAGCTGACGGTGACATCCGCAACTTGAGGCTGCAGGTAGTTTCCCCCGTTGGCTTCGATAGTTTCAGGCACTTCGCCGAGCAAGCCTAAGATGACCGAAATATCATGAGGCGCAAAAGACCAGAGGATGTTTTCTTCTCTTCGAATCTTTCCAAAATTGAGTCGATTGGAATAGATATAGCGGATCTTTCCCAACTCGCCCGATTGAATCAGCTCCTTTAACTTGAGGACTGCCGAATGGTACCAAAGGAGATGGCCCACCATGAGGATGCGATTCTTTTCCTCAGCGAGTTGAACTAACTGAGCCCCTTCTTCACTTGAAAGCGCTAAAGGTTTTTCGACGAAGACATCTTTACCCGCGTGGAGCGCTTGTCGAACGAGCTCATAGTGAGCTAACGCAGGCGCTGCGATGACCACGGCTTGAAGGCGGGAGTCATCGAGGATGGATTGAAAGGATGAGTAAACTTCGATATCGGGATACTGTTCTTTATATCCCTCGGCCACTTGAGTGAATTCGTCGAAGATTCCTACCAAGCTACCCAGTTGGTAAAAATTACGGATGAGATTTTTTCCCCAATACCCACAGCCGATTACGGCAACTTGGGGCACAGGTTGAGCACTAGGATCGCTCGACATCGCTATACTTCCTCTTCAGTTCCTCTTCACAAGACTACATGGACTCCTCCCAAAAAATTCATGAGTCCAGAGGCTGATGCCATCCCATCTTCACTTCTGAATCTATAATTTGATTAGTGCTGAGTAAGGTGATCACCCTATTCCGTCAACCCGTCTCCGGGATCCACTTCAAGATCGCCAGAGAATCTTGGAACATCAACTCTGGGTGATAAGCCTCAGCAAAGAATGTGGAGGAGTTTGAAGCCTAAATCATAACAATTTCGCTCAGAAATCCAAGGAATCATCGCGAGGAAGGATTTTATCGTGATTCTATGGTTGAGGATTCAAAAGCGATGAGGGCCCAAAGATGGCTAGAGACCAAAGCTTGCTAGGGTCTAAAGATGGATAGGGTCCAAAGTCTGGCGACTTTGGCTACGGGCGATGGGCATCAATTCGGCTATCAGACGAGTTTCCAGCCTTTTCGGTAGGGCCGTTGAATCAAGGGCTCCGCCTCGGGGGCGTTTTTAGCTTTTAAATTGACGTGATCCCATTCGATCTTTTTGCCAATTCGATAGGCGACATTCCCTAGGTGATTCGCCTCGGTTAGCCATCCGGCATAGTCAAAATTACACGTCGTTGGGGCGCCAGTTTTGCAAGCGTGGATCCACTCTTTGTAGTGCCCAATAGATTTCGGAATCGCCTGATCCGGACGATGAAAGTCCTTAAACTTCTTTTCTGGCAGGAGCGTGTGCTTAAAGTAGTCCGAGAGCACCATGCCCTTACTTCCGACGAATAAGACTCCACTTCCCCATCGAGGAAGGTTTTCTCGTTTGAGGATTTCAGGCTTTTCGGTTCCTTGATACCAATGCAACTTCAAGGCAGAACGAGTTCCGCGAGCTCCGTACTCGTAGGTGACTTTCATCGAAGCGGGAGCAATTTCGGGATGCGCTGGAGGTCCACTGGCTTCGATCGTCTTGGGATGATTTAAATTCAAGGCCCAAAATGGAAGATCCACCCAGTGACTTCCGAGGTCGCTCATCGTGCCATTGCCAAAATCCCACCATCGGTACCACTTGGGACCCGGGAAGTAGACATTATTAAAGGCGCGCTCGGGCGCGGGCCCCAGCCATAAGTCCCAATTGAGTCCTTTGGGAATGGGATCTTTTTTAGATGGCTTCTCCCTGACAGAAACGATGTCGTGAGCCTTTTTAGCCTGAGCCGCACTTTGCCATCCCCACGCTCTTCCTACCCAGGTATGAACTTCACTGACTTGACCGATGGAACCACCTTGGATCAATTCCACAACACGGCGGTAGTTATCTCCGGCATGGATTTGTGTTCCCATTTGAGTAGCGACGCCGGCCTTCATGGCCGCTTCTCGGATGACCCGAGCTTCATAAACGTTATGAGTCAAAGGCTTCTCGCAGTAAACGTGCTTCTTCATTTGAAGAGCAGGTAGCGTGGCGAGAGCGTGAGTATGTTCACAGGTACTTACAACTACCGCATCGATATGATTCGTTTTTTCGTAGAGCTTTCTAAAATCGACAAACTTTTTTGCTTTCGAATATTGTTTCCCAACTCGGGCTAAATGATTTTCGTTAACGTCACACAAGGCAACGATGTTTTCACTCTTAACCCCATTGGTATTGGCACCGCCTCTTCCCCCAACTCCAATGATGGCGATATCTAATTTTTCGTTGTTATTTAATGCCTGTAAAATAGAAGGAGCACCTAAGGTGACCACTGCTGCCGAAGCTGCCGCTTTAGTAATAAACTGTCGTCGACTTTGAAACGATTTTTTTGAACGCTTAATTGCTTTCATCGCTTTCTCCTTCTAAATGGAAACAAAGAGTTCCATCACCACGATTGTCCACTTGAAATCACTCTTGCCAATAGAACTAACTGGAATTAAGGTTTTAAAGCTGTTTTAACCTTAATTAATGACTACAATCTTTTCTTCATCATCGAAAGAATTCAAGGTTATTTGTGTAAGAAAGCGCATTAGTTAAGGTATCAGTAGGCGCATAACTATTTACATGAAGACTTTTCTTTTCATTTAAAAACAATCCTTAAAAAATCAAGTCGATTAAATGCCTCATTATACTGCTATAGAACTCCAAGATTTTGCTCACTCGATCATCAATGCTTTAGGTAGCTCAGAAGAACAATCAAAAATCGTCGCTGAACACTTAGCTACGTCTAATTTAGCGGGTCATGATTCCCACGGTGTGATTCGATTACCTCAATATCGAAACCATGTGAATGAAGAAAAGATCGATCCTAAGGCTGAACCAAAAATCATTAAAGAAACCCCGACCACGGCCTTACTCGATGGGAATAAAGCATGGGGACAGGTCGTCGCCCAAAAGGCATTAGACTTAGGAATTAAAAAAGCAAAGAACAACGGGCTTTCTGCTATCGCTATTAGAAACTGTTACCACATCGGTAGAGTCGGTGTTTATCCAATTAACGCGGCAAAGGAAGGCTTAATCTGCCAAGTACATTGTAACGGTCACGGAGTTGCTCGCGTGGCTCCGTGGGGAGGAACGGATGCCAAGATGGCAACCAATCCTATTTCAGTTGGAATCCCAACTCGTGAAGATCCTATTCTCGTCGACATCACCACCAGCGTGGTGGCTGAAGGTAAAGTGAGAGTTTCGCTCAATGCTAACAAAGATATTCCGGAAGGCTGGATCTTAGATAAAACAGGTCAAGCAACGACAAACCCTGCAGACTTATACGAAGGAGGAACAATTCTTCCCTTCGGAGGAGCGCAAGGGCATAAAGGCTATGGCTTATCTTTGATCGTCGATTTACTTGGCGGAGTTCTATCCGGAGCCGGTTGTGGATTTATGACCAAAAAATTCGGGAATGGAGTTTTCATCCAGTTGACCGATCCTACGGCCTTTGAAGATCAGGATGAATTTTTAAACCGAGTCGAAGCTTATAAAACTTATATCAAAGAGAGCCCCACCCAAGATGGAGTGGATGACATCCTTCTACCGGGTGAGCCCGAACTCAATGCTGAGAAAGCGAGGGTTAAGACTGGGATTGATTTGGATGGCGGGACCTTGGTGCAGTTGAATTTATTGGCTGAAGAGCTGGGTGTTGAAGGTATTTAATGAACCTCACCACCCCCAGATCCTTCATAAAAACCATCACCCTCAATGACGCCCCCTTCTTCCAAGCCCTCACCAACTCCCCCGGCTGGTTGAAATATATTGGAAATCGAGGTACGAAGACCCTCGAAGATACTGAGAACTATTTAAAGCGAAGCTTCCTAAAATGCTATGAAGACCATGGATTTGGCTATTATCTAATAACAACCAAAGAAAATCATCCGATAGGTATTTGTGGGTTTCTTAAAAAGCCCACTTTGGAATACGAAGATTTCGGTTTTGCGTTTTTACCTGAATATTGTGGGCAGGGTTACGCCCTTGAAGCATCTCAAGCCGTACTGGATTATGGGATCCAAACCTATGGGTTTCAGACGCTCGATGCCGTCACTCAATCCGATAACCTGAAATCGAAGCGCCTTCTTGAAAAGCTAAATTTTAAGTACCAGCGGATTCTGGAATCTGAAAATGATTCCACACCTCTTGAACTTTACCGTTGGTCAAACTGAATAGACTAAATCCGGTTGATGATCCCACTTTTCGTATTTGTCATCATTTGTATCGTAGCTGCTATCTTTTTGGTTAGGCGCTACGACCTCTATGATAAAGAGCCTTGGTTCATGTTGCTACTGACCGGACTCTTTGGCGCGGGAGTGATGTGGGTTCTAGGGTATATCGAAGATATAACAATCGATTACTGTTTTGGGGTAGGACCCTCAGCACTGGAATTAGCTTCGGTGGCTTCAACCCACGAAGAGCTTGGTCGACTCTTTATTGTTTTAATCATCGCTCTGTTCATTAGGCGTTACTTTAACGACCCGATGGATGGATTGATCTACGGCTCGATGGCGGGATTGGGAATGGCCGCTTCTGAATCTTTCTCTCATTGGGATCGATCGACCTTAACTCAAAACTATGAAATCTTCGGGCAGGAAGTGACTCGTCTTTACTTTCATACGATCCTCGGCGGTATCGCCACTTTTGGCTTGGGCCCAAGACATCTTAAAATGAAATTATGGGGCTGGATGCTCTTGGGCACTTTCAGTTTAGCTATTTTGATTCATTTTGTCTGGGATTGGATCTCCCTGACGATCAGCTTCTCCGATCACCGAAGTACGAGTCTCATGTTAGCTTCGATTGCTACTCTAGTTTTCGGAACCTTCACCTACGGCTGCTTAACAGTGATCGCTAGTGAATGGTCACGCCAACACTTCGCCCCTCATTCGGTCGGATTTTTCCTCTCTTGGCCTCTCAAGCTTTTCAAGAATTCACCTCCTTAAACCGGAAGTAAGGGCGGAGAATCTTTCGGAGCACAAGACGATTTAATACAGTGATCTTTCGTTTTCAATTCGGGTTCGAGAACTCCCACCGGTGGTAACAGCACCCAGACCTCGTTTTCACGAATTTCCACTGGGAAAGTTTTAATTTTTGACATCTCTTGATCGCTGGTACATTCCCCTGAGGTCAGATTAAAAGTTCGTTTATGCAAGGGACACGCAACCTTGGGAATCTCTCCTTCAGTTCCTATGATGCCGCTTGATAAAACAAAAGCTCTTTTATGGGGACACATGTTTTGTGAAGCGAACCATTCCCCTCGACTCGCGAAATTGAAAACGGCGATTTGAACTTCACCGTGTTTAATCGTCGCCCCTCCATCGACTGGAAAATCGCTGACTCGCCCCACCTGGACCCAATCTTCAAAAACTTGCTCTGGGCTAAACGATCCCACTGTCTCGATCGGAACAAAACTCTTCGGCCAATCTGCAGGGCGTTTTTGACCCCGTTGATCGATCAATTCGATTCCGTATTCGTTCTCTTCAGAATTAACAAACTGGTTGAATTGCTTACGTCGCTGGGGATCGTTGACGACTTCCGTCCATTCACACTTGTAGGTATCGACTAAGGACTGCATTCGAATCTCAAGCTCTTCCCCAATTCCAAGCTTATCTTCGATAACCACTTCCTTTAAGTGTTGTAGGCCCCCTTCAAGGTTCTCTAACCAAACTGAAGTTCGAGTGAGCTTATCGGCGGTAATAATGTAGTACATCAAAAAACGATCGATATACTGAATCGCTAAATCTTCACTCAAGTCGGTAGCAAACAAATCAGCATGACGAGGCTTAGCACCTCCATTCCCGCAGACATAAAGGTTATAGCCGTTCTCAGTGGCAACTAAGCCAAAATCTTTACACTGTGCTTCGGCACATTCTCGAATACAACCCGACACAGCTGACTTCAATTTATGAGGCGCCCGAATCCCTCGGTATCTCTTTTCGATTCGAATCGCAAAGCCCACTGAGTCTTGAACTCCGAAACGACACCAGGTCGTTCCCACACAACTCTTCACCGTCCTCACTGCTTTACCGTAAGCGTGCCCACTTTCAAAGCCTGCATCGATCAACTCTTCCCATATATCGGGAAGTTGATGCACTTGAGCGCCGAATAAATCAACGCGTTGCCCCCCCGTAATTTTGGTATAGAGATCATATTTTTCGGCAACCTCACCTAAAACAATCAATTGTTTAGGAGTGATCTCTCCTGCCGGTACTCGGGGCACGACAGAGTAAAGCCCTCCGCGCTGAATATTTGCTAAAAAGCGATCATTGGTATCTTGTAAAGTCGCATGGTCGAGAATGTTTTCATTCCATAACGATGCGAGAATCGAAGCAATCGTGGGCTTACAAATCTCACAGCCGTAACCTTGACCACATTCTTTCATTACAGATTCAAAAGTTTTGAGTTCATTCACCTTAATGAGGGCGAAAAGCTCTTGGCGAGAGTAGTGGAAATGCTCACAGAGATGAGTCACCACTTCTTTCCCGGACTCTTCTAAGTGTGCTTTGAAAAGATCGGTCACCGCCGGCATGCAGCCCCCACAACCCGTTCCCGCATTCGTTCCGCACTTAAGTTCTGAAACCGAGTTACAATCATTCTCTTTTAAATAGTCACAAAGCGCTCCTTTCGTGACATTGTTACAAGAACAGATCTGAGCTTCAGCCGAGAGATCTAAGATGCCTCCTCCACTTGTTTCTCCCCCTAAACCGATCAATTCTGATGGAGTCATCGGAAGAGGGTTATCACTTTTAGCCAATGAAGACAAGCGAATGTAATCACTAGCATCCCCAACCAGCATCCCACCAACAAGTTGAGTTCCATCTTCAGAGAAGATAAGCTTCTTGTAGATCCCTTCAAAGGGATCATCGATCGACATCGACTGTATTCCCTCGGTCTGATCGATGTCTCCAAAGCTCGCGACGTCGACTCCCATCAACTTTAATTTTGTTGAGAGATCCGCCTGTTTAAAGCGCTGATCTTCTCCAACGAGATTTTTGGCTACAATTTCTGCCATTTCGTAGCCGGGAGCGACTAAGCCGTAAACCATCTCACGGTGGAGGGCGACTTCTCCGATCGCGTAGATGGCGGGATCACTCGTTTGGAGACGATCATCCACGATCACTCCCCCGCGTTCTCCAACTTTTAACCCACATTCTTGGGCAAGTTCATCCCGCGGTCGTATGCCCGTCGAAACGATGACCATGTCGAGGTCGAGTTCCTCACCACTGGAAAACCGCATCCCCTCAACTTGACCTTCACCCAACACTTCTTCAGTAGCGGTAGAAAGATGAACTTGAACTCCGAGGGCCTCAATTTTTTGAACCAAAATTTTCGAACCAGCATCATCGATTTGACGAGGCAATAACCTGGGAGCGAATTCGACCACATGGGTTTCCAAATCGAGATCATGAGCTGCTTTTGCGGCTTCAAGGCCTAAAAGCCCACCACCGATGACACAGGCTCGCTTCGACTTCTTTCCGTAGTTAATGATGTGTTCGAGATCTTCAATCGTTCGGTAAACAAACACCCCACGTTTTTTTATCCCTTTAATGGGCGGCACGAAGGGATATGAACCCGTAGCTAATACAATCTTGTCGTAAGGAATCTCTTCTCCCTTCGAAGAGAGAACTCGTTTTTGATCACGATCAATTTTCGTTGCTCGGTCTCCCACATGAAGCTCGATACCTTTTTCCTGGTACCACTCCATTCGGGCCAACATCAATTTTTGGGCATCGCGATGCGCAAAATAACTCGTTAATCCGACTCGATCGTAAGCGGCTCGAGGCTCCTCACAAAAAGTCACAACCTTGTAGGTATTCAACAAACCGTACTCATCGAGTTTTTCACAAAATCGATGGCCAACCATACCATGGCCGATGAGAACGAGGGTTTTCCGATTGTCTTTCATGAGATCCAGCTTCGTCTTGAATCAATATCTTAGTTTTTGAAGTTTAACGGCGCACTGCTTGAAATTAGGCTCGCGCGAAATGGGGCAGGCATCATCCAAAGTCAAACGATTCGCCGATGCTTCGACGTAGTGAAAGGGAATGAACACTTGCCCCGGTCCGATGATGGAAGTGACTCGGGCTCGAATGCGCGAAATCTTCCCTCTTCGACTCGACACGGTGACCCAATCATGATTTCTAAGTCCGAGAGCTTTCGCGTCTCGAGGATTGATCTCAACCCACGCTTCTGGTGCTGCTTGCTCCAGAATAGAAATCTTTCCCGTCTTGGTTCGAGTGTGCCAATGCTCAACCGTACGTCCTGTATTGAGCAGGAAGGGGTAGTCAGGATCGGGTTCTTCAGGGGGTAAAATTGAACGAACGACAAAGAGCTTGGCCTTTCGGTCTTTTGTTTGGAATTTCCCGTCGCTATATAAACGAGGAGATCCTTGAGGAACGGTGTCGTTACAAGGCCATTGGAGGGGGCCTTCAGCTAATTTTTCGTAACTCATTCCCGAATAGTCACAAAGTCGCCCCTTTGAGACTTTTCTCCATTCGTCGAAAGCATCCTGAGGCTGCTTCCAATTCGAATAAAGTTTTTCACGAATCCCGATGCGTTGAGCGATATCTAAGAAAATATCGAAATCCGATTTTGCTTCTCCCGGTGGATCAACGGCTTTATTTACTTTCGAAACCCGGCGTTCAGAATTGGTGTACGTACCTTCCTTTTCTCCCCAAATTGCCGCTGGTAAAACCAAATCCGCAATCTCTGTTGTCGGCGTTGGATGGAACCCATCCTGAACACAAAGGAACTCGAGTTTCTTAAACGCTTCTTCTAATTTTTTACGATGGGGATAAGAAACAACCGGGTTCGTACCGATGACCCACAATCCTTTGATATCACCGGAAAGAATCCCTTGGACGATGTCGGGATACGCTAAGCCTCGTTTTTGAGGCAATTCAGATTCGGAAACATTCCACAGTTGAGCCAGCTCTTTTCGATCATCAAGAGATTCAAAAGATCGATAACCGGGCAGACTCGAAGTGAAACCCGTTTCCCGAGTTCCCATCGCGTTACATTGCCCAGTTATCGACATAGGAGCTGAACCTGTGCGTCCAATATTTCCCGTTAATAAGGCTAAATTGTTGATGAGGTTGACGGTCTCCGTCCCCTGAGTCGAATGGTTGACTCCCATCGTCCACGCAAAGAGAGTGCTTTTCGATGTCCCGATCTGCCGCGCAGCTTCATAAATTTTTCCCGCTTCGAGTCGGGTAACTTTCGAAATGTACTCCAGTGAATAGTCATCTAAAGAATTCAGTAGCTCTTCGTAGCCCGAGGTTGAACTTTGAATAAATTCTTCATCGACCCATCCCTCTGAAATCAAAATTTTGGCTATACCGTTCAACAGATACACATCGGAACGAGGCCGAATAGGCAAAAAGATGTCAGCTTGCATCGCCGTCTTTGTTGCGCGAGGGTCGATAACGATGACCTTGGGACCTTGTTCTCCCTGTAATTTCTTTTTCAGTAATCGATATGCCAGGATGGGATGGTTATCTGCAATATTCGCTCCGATCAAAACGACCGTATCCGCATTCTCTAAATCTTCATAGGACCCGGGAGGGCCATCACTCCCGAAGCTTCGCTTGTAACCCGCAACTGCGCTCGCCATACAAAGGGTGGTGTTCCCATCGTAATTTGGCGTCTTAAAACCAAGCTGAACGAGTTTTCCTAAGGTGTAAAACTCTTCGGTAACTAACTGGCCCGTCGATAGAACGGCAAAGCTACTTTCGCCGTGCTTTCTTTGAATCTCCCGCATCTGGAAAATAAACTCATCGTAGGCAACTCCCCAATCGACCCGACGAAAGGCATTACCTTTACCTTGTTTGAGCAAAGGATAGAGTGCTCGACCATCGGCTGAGATCGATTCATGCTCGCAGAGTCCCTTCGGACATAGCTTTCCATCGTTTACGGGATGATCGAGATCTCCCCGAACACTTACGGCCTTGCCTTCCCGAACTCCAATTTGTATCCCGCAACCCACTGAGCAATAACCGCATGTGGTTTTCACCCATCGATCAGGGATTTTTTCCTTAGCGATTACACCGTATTCAGAATCAGTACCGTAGGCATACTGATCCTTGAGGGTATCTAAACCTAACCAGCGAGAGAGCGATTCAACTTTCGACACGGTGTTTCCTTATTAATGAACTCTCGAGGTTGTAAAGAAATTACCGGGCATGTTCCGGGGAACGACCGTCACAAAAAACAAGTATCGCGATAAGATTTCAGCTGAAAGAGAAAGAAGTAAAGCACCTCCCATGAAGCTCACTTTTAATGTTGAAGAAGCCACCACCCACGTCAGCGCCGCTAAGCTCATAGCGATTAAAAACAAAGCCATCCGAAGCCAAAACAACCTTTTAAACTTTCCCATAAGCAAACATGCCGTTCCGTAAAGTAAAGATTCACGATCACGTAATCCTTCAATCACAAGGGGCAATAAGCTGAAAGCTTGAATGACACACGCACTGATCCCGATGATCACCAAGAGAGTGATCGTGGTTGCAGGAAGCTGGAGGTAGGTTCCTAATAAAGCCGCCGTAAAACTAGCGAGATTGAGAGGGACTAAGAGAAATTGAATTAAAGTTCGCGAACTGTCCCAGGCTGGCCTGGCTGGTATTCGGTAAATTCCAACACTCGACAAAATCCCAGCAAGGCCGAACAAGACAGTGAGTCCTGATAGACTCTGAAAGAGCCAACCCGAAGGAGTGCTAAGTAAGGAATAAGCCAGTTGAAGAAAACCCATTCCGCCAAAGAGACTGAAAGCGATCACCTCTCGACTCAACCAGCTGTGCCGCCACGCTTTGATCGCGCGAATGGCGTGAATGGGTCGACCTAAGTGGAAAAGTGCAGCTTGGAGTGACACTCCCCCCAAAAACCAAGCTCCCAAGATCCAAAACGAAAGGACAGAATCTTGGGCATCAAAGAATGCAGGCACTGCCATAAACAAGCCCACACTCCATTGACTCAGGACTAAGAAAATGACCAAAGACCAGTGAGCAGCTTCAGGTTGTAATTGCTCAACGGCCTCGGCGCCGAAAGTTTCAGGAAGTTCTTTTGGAAGGGTGATACGGGTGGTCGAACCCGTTAGGTCTGCGGGTGGAACTCCGGGAGCATCCGCTTGATCAATTTTCTTTCGCCACTCTTCAACTTTGAAGGATTCAACTTGAATCGCCTCCGTTGGGCAAGCATTGACACAAGCCGGAAGTTGCCCTTCTTCGAGTCGGTCGACACAAAGGTTACACTTTGTAACCACTCTTCGTTCCGGGTTGAATTGGGGAACACCGTAAGGGCAGTTCCAAGTGCAATATTGACAACCGATGCAGGTTTCAGCGTCGTGATCGACGACTCCGTTCGCAAGTTTGGTGTAGGCATCAACCGGACATCCTTCAAGGCAGGATGGCTCTAAACAGTGGTTACAAGACATCGAAAGATGGAGTCGAGCTACGTGAGGGTAGCTCCCTCCTTCAATTTCTCCCACTCTTCGCCAGGTCACTTCCGAAGGGTTGTTGTTTTGCTCATTACAAGCAACTTCACAACAACGACAGCCGATGCAACGGGTCATATCAAAGTGAAAGCGATAATTCTCACCCTCTGAAAGGGTAGGCACGGATCGTTCACATTGAACATGACTGCCAGGATCAAAAGATTTGAGTTCTTCGAGAACTGGAACGGACTGAAAGTCGAGTTCCGAACTCGAAGAACTCATAGGGTTGAGAGGTTCTAAGGGTGAGGGGGAGGATTTAAGTCTCGACAACGCGGGCCTCCGGTTCACCGAGATCTCCAGGGATAAATCCCTTACGAAGAAGTAAATCTTGTTGATACTCGGCTTCGGCTTGAGGAGAAAAACGCACAACGAAGGCACAGAAACAACGAAAGAATGCCATCCAAGATATGTGAAAAACCCGCATGGGGCGGTTGTTCCAAGAGAACAGTCGAATCGAATCCGCTTTTTGACTCATTTTTGTTACCTCCAGTAGGATTCACCCATGAATAACAACTGTTGTGCCAAGTGGCTGCACAAAGAGGAGGCAGGAAGGTTTTAATCCTATAAATAAAGCGCCAATCTCAATTCATTAATCAGCGGCCTTCATTCAATAATTATTATGAAACTAAATTGGGCACAGCGATTAGCCTTGGGAAGGAACAAAAAAAATGCACGGACAATTCGAAGGCATTATTTAAATGCTGATAATAAATCGCGTAAGATGATGCATTGAAAACCACTGTCGACTTTCCATCACTTCGATAGAACGAACAAGATCACCTCGAAAACTTAGTAAACACCATTATGAAAATCTGGAATGCAAAACTCCTATTTGGGTTATTAATCACTCTCTGTTTCACCAGCCAAGGATGGCCTAAGGACCGCCCCAATATCCTGTTCCTCTTTGCCGATGACCAACGGGCTGACACCATTCGTCATTACGGAAATCAGCACATCCTCACGCCGGCATTAGACAAATTGGCAAAGGGTGGCTTCAGTTTTATGAACACCTACTGCATGGGATCGATCCATGGTGCAGTTTGCCAACCCAGCCGAGCGATGCTCAATTCGGGAAGAACGCTCTACCGAGTTTCGATGCAACTCAAGAAAGAAAAACTTTTAGCTGAAGTGCTCAAAGAAGCCGGGTACGAGACCTTTGGAACAGGGAAATGGCACAATGGCCAGGCATCTTTTTTAAGAGGCTTCACCAAAGGAAAGGCTGTCTTCTTCGGAGGGATGTCGGATCACGTCAAAGTACCCGCGGCCGATTTAGATGAAGATGGCAATGTGGTGAATAAAAGAATCGACACGACCTTCTCAAGCGAACTCTTCGCCAATGCTACGATCGATTTTTTGAAGAATAGAAAGAAAGATAAGCCGTTTTATGCTTATGTGTCTTTCACCTCTCCTCACGATCCCCGACAACCACCAAAAGATTTTCTGAAGCCCTATCTTCCTAGCAAGAATCTTCCCTTACCCAAAAACTTCATGCCCCAACATCCCTTTCACAATGGCTGGATGACAGGACGCGATGAAGCATTAGCCGCGTGGCCCCGAACTCCTGAGGTCATTCGAGAACAATTAGCCGAATACTACGGCATGATCTCGCACATGGATGCCCAGATTAGCCGAATTCTTCAAGTCTTAGAAATCACTGGAGAAGCTGATAATACCATCATCATCTTCACTGCGGATCACGGCCTAGCTGTGGGAAGCCATGGCCTCTTAGGTAAGCAAAATCTTTACGAACACAGTATGAAGTCTCCCTTAATCCTCACGGGGAAGGGCATCCCGAAAAATCAATCTTCCAATGCACTCACTTACCTTTACGACCTTTACCCCACGATCTGTAACCTCGCCGGAGTTAAAATCCCCGAGGGTGTCGAAGGGAAAAGCTTAGCTCCCATTTGGAAAAAAGAAGTTGAGAAGGTTCGAGATTCGTTATTTACGACCTACGAAGACATTCAACGGGCCGTTAGAACAAATCGTTGGAAATTGATTCGTTACCCGAAAATTCATAAGACTCAATTGTTTGATCTCAAAAACGATCCGGATGAGCTCAAGGACTTGTCGAATGATCCAGCTCAAGCCAAACGAGTAAAGGATCTGATGAAACTTCTCGCTGACTGGCAAAAAGCTACGGGGGATAAAGCACCCCTCACTGCAAAGAAGAAGCGAAGTGAAAAAATTGATCTAACGGGTAGGAAAAGAAAGCCAGACCGACATCAGCCCGAGTGGATCAAGAAGAAGTACTTTGATAATTAGTATATCCAACCCTCCGACAAGACTTGGGGATGCTCATCGATGAGTTGATCGAGGGAATTCATATCGATTCCCTCGTGATTCTTACTTGAAGGATCAAAAGCTCCCTCAAGGATAATGACCGACTTACTTTTTATAGCTTGCTTCTCTTTCCAAGCAGGAAGCTCTTGGGGTAAGAAAGTGACCTCAGGAATTTCAAGCAAGGGCTCTACCAAGTGTTTCAGCCCAGCCCAGGTAGCTTTAAATCGTCTTAAATTAGTCGGGGATAAACTTATATTTTGAACTTTATCCGTCAGTCTTTTGGGCTCTTTCCTGATTTTTTTTCTGCATTCTCTTCGCCAATCTCTCGCACTTTTAAACGTTTCAAGCCAGCGGATAAAACCAGGCCAGTCACCTTCATAGCCTAGGGCTGTCATTTGAACTTCACTGATACCAAGGGGGAAATTGAAGAACCAACGATGGGACTCATCGCCTTTAGTAGATTCGTGAACTTCATTTATCAATGAAGAATAATTGAGGCTTTTAGTACTTGTGGACTCACCAGAGTTCTTCCAGCAAAGATGTTCGATGGAAGGTGAGGATTTACCTTCGAAGGAGAGATTGATTTGGTGGGTGGGATGTGCAGAGTTCAATATTTGTAATTCATTTTAAACGATGATTAAAATAGACGATCCCTCGCTCAGAACTGATTATCGATTTGATCCCTCGCTAAAGATTCGGGCTTCCCTGGCGGATGAATTCCTTCAAGACATAAACTTTGGCGAAGGCCATCATCCTATCCATCAAAACGCCATAATTGAAATCACCCACCAGCGAAGCCCGAATCTTTAGGAGTGCGTAAGCCAAAGGCTGACTTGCACTATGGAGCGAAGCGACCATCAGTTCTGAGCGAGGGACCATCATCTCTCAACGCAGTCTACCGATTTTAGAACTTACCCCAGCTCAACGGTGTGATTCTCCAACATTCTCACGTAAAATAATAACTGCTCTAAACAAATTACCTTAGATTTTTCAAAACAGTATCCATCACTTCATCGCTATGTTCCCACGAATCCAGTATTTCTTCATACTTCTCCTGATCTGCTTCATTCTTTCCACCTTCAATAACAAACTGTACAGTCAAGGCTGGGGCTGGAAAGAAGGCAGAACTGATTTTGTTTTACTTCACGATGGCAAAATTAAACAAGCCATCAAGAGCCTAGAAAAACGAAAAACTAAATTACCGGATCACGGCGAAATTCATTTCTGCCTCGCCATCGCCTACGCCCACGACGGAAACCAGACAAAAGCATGGGAGATGGCAAAGCGAGCAATCGACCTGAAAGTTCCATTAGAACGGTTTTTAGCTGGTCCCAAGAGACTTCTCGAACCACTGGTGACCGATGCGTTCAAGAATGAATTCCTTAAGGATGCCAACGTCCTCATTCATGGCCCCTTGCTGGGATCGGTGACTTCAACTTCAGCTTCGGTTTGGATGCGCTTAGCTAAGATTTCGAGATTAAGTGTCGACATTAAGCCCAAGAATTCCCAGCAAGCAAACTTTAAACGTATTCACGCAAAATCATCCGCCTCCCCCAGCAAGGAAATGACCCAGCGGGTAAAAATAGTCGGATTGAGTCCCAACACCGAGTATGAATACCGCCTCGTGTTTGATGGCAAGGTGGAAACAAAGACTTATCTATTTAAAACATTTCCCCAAAAGGGACAAGCGAGCGAATTCACGATCGCCTTCGGTGGAGGGTCTGCTTACTTCACCGAATATGAATTTATGTTCAATCAAATCGCTCACCACCAGCCACTTTCATTCCTTCAATTAGGCGACAATGTATATATCGATGATCCCACTCGACCTCAAGTACAACAGTACTGTTATTACCGAAGGCAGTCCTCACCTCCCTACCGAGCTTTAGTTGCTTCAACCAATATCGCAGCCATTTGGGATGATCACGATTTTGGTGATGATGACTGCCACGGTGGCCTTCTGAAGGACTTCCCCCTTTGGAAACGCCCGACTTTAGAGGTCTTCAGAAACAACTGGTGTAATCCTTACTACGGTGGAGGGGATACGGACCCCGGGGTTTATTTTGATTTCTCTATCGGCGACGTCGATTTCTTTTTGCTCGATTGTCGCTACTACCGCACTTCACCTAAAACTAAAACAGAGAAGTCGATGTTGGGCTCCGTGCAGAAAGCCTGGCTTAAAAAGAAACTGTCTGAATCCAAAGCAACATTTAAAGTGATCGCTACTTCGGTTCCATTTTCTACAGGAGTAAAACCAGGTAGTAAAGATCCTTGGGATGGATACCCCAAAGAACGGGAAGAACTCTTCTCGTTTATCGAATCCAATAAAATTGAAGGTGTGTTTCTCATCTCCGCCGACCGCCATCGTTCAGATGCATGGAAGACCGAGCGAAAGGAGGGTTACGACCTTTATGAATTCCAGTCCTCAAGGCTTACGAACATTCACGTTCATCGAGTGTTAAAAAATTCTATTTTCGGCTTTAACAAGGATCGCTCGTTTGGATTACTCAAATTTAAGACGAATCAAAAAGACCCTCAGGTCACTTACACTATTCAGGATTCAAAGAATAATGAAGTATGGAGTTTTAAGTTGAATGCGAGCCAGCTGAAGTCAAAGTAGTCCGCGAAAGTAGTCCGTACGCTCCGCGTGCGGCCTTCCTTAAAGGCATATTCCGCTTTCAAATCACATGCTACATAAGAAATCGTAATTATAGTAATCGCCCCGTTTCGCGGGGCGATTACTGTTTCGGGGTCTTGCTCTTAAAACTAAAGAAGGCTTAAATGAGTGACCTCTTCAATTTGTGGAGATCATTCTAAAATTTTATTTAATTGTTAGGGAGGGCCGCAGGCGGAGCCTGCGGACTACCATGTGCGGGCTACATTCGAAGACACTGAATCGCATCCACGATCACATAACCATCAGTACCAGAATTACTAATTGTGACCGTCACAGGCTTGCCAGCTTCTAAATCATACACTGCAAGTTCGTAGAAAGGCTTTCCAGCCTGAATCGCCACTCGCTGATTCACTTTAATAAGCTTTGGTGCTCCTTCATAGCTGATTTGAACTGGAACATTAGAAGCTCGATTGGAATATGAAGTATAAGACATCCCGATTTTGAACTTACCATTTTCCTTTGGAGTGAACGAAAACTCGACGCTCTTTTCTCCCTTCCCTTCGTTATTATCATGAAGATAAGAAGTTCCTACAAATTTAGGATTAGAGCGACTATTTACCCAAGCCCCCACTTTTTTAGCCTGATGGTCATCAATGACTTGTCCCTTTAATTTTTTGGGATCGAGCCCAATTTTTCGTTGGGGCCCTTCCCATTTCAACACTTGCCCTGCTTGGAGTAGCTCCGTTTTAAGATTCGAATAGTTCACTTCCTGAACTGAAATTCCTTCGTCGATACTGATCGCAGCTGCAATCGCCGCAGACTGACCTAAGACCATGAATACTGGCTCCATTCGAATCGAACCGAATGCGATGTGTGAGGCCGAAAGACAAACTGGAACCAGTAAATTCTTACACTCTTCACTTTTTGGAATGATCGATCGATAAGAGATCGGGTAGGGAGAAAATCCACCGACTTGAACATCGCCCTCGTTCCTAACGAAGCCTTCCTTCGATAAATAACGTTGTACGTTATGAGAGTCCATGGTGTAGGCCGCCAAGCCCACAGGATCTTCAGCGACTCTCCCGCCTTGACAATCTTGCTGCGACATTACGTAACTTGAGACCATGCGGCGAGCTTCCCGGACATAAATTTGGTGCGACCACCCATCATTATCGACAAACTCATCTTTTGATGTTCCCCAACGCGAAACTTCATCTCGAATCTTTTGGGGAACTCGTGGATGGTTGGCCAAGGTCCAAAGCAAACCTTTTTGGTAGACGAGATGGCGTTTATAAATCTCTTCCCGTTCTTCGTAACTTGCTTCGGGCCAGCGGTAATTCTGACCGATGTAATCGGTGGAAACACCTTTGTTATTATTGGTATCCGTTTTTCGGTTGGGCATCAAACCGTGGTGCCAGGGTACAGCAGTTTCCCCTGCTTCAAAATTTCTAAGCAGAAGCTCATACTCTTTAGGATCGTAGCCATCGGGCTTTTTAAATGGTTGGCGATTATCCGGATGATCGGTCAAGCACATGCGAAAACAATAAGCTTGAACTCGGTGGTCTTCCCCGCCCTCTTCACCCGGCCCTTGAGGATCGATTCCCGGCAACAAACCGCTCGCTGGATTTCCTATTTCTACATACGGATCAACCTTCGGACGAAATTGGTGATGAACACTATTGGCGACTTGAACACCGTTGAGAGTTTCTCCATGAGTGGCATTCGCTTCCCGCCCCACAGTGTAAGACACCCCGGCTAAGGCCAATAGATCTCCCTCATAGGTAGCATCGATAAAGACTTTCCCTCGAAACTTCTTCCCCGATTCTAAAGTGATCTCTCGAATGTTCCCGTCCACTAAAGAAAGTTTCTTAGATCGATCAAGACGTTCGTTCTTTAATAGATCGACCTTAGATTCTTGAATCCAAGCATCGTAAACTCGCTCAGCCACGTGAGGTTCAAAAGTCCAAAGGGTAAGCTCCCCTTCGTTCGTTTTAGACTGACCGATCGAGCGGTACTCTTCTTTTTTCTGAAATCTCCACGCCGATTCTTTCTGATAGTAATCAGCGATGCGTTTATAAAACTCCCTCGACTTCCCCCCGATAGCTGCTTTGTTACCGATATCGGTTTGCCCTAAACCACCACTGGATAATCCCCCGAGATGCTGACTGGGCTCGATAAGTAATACCGACCGACCTCTATCTGACACCTCAATAGCGGCAATCACTCCTCCTGACGTTCCTCCGTAAACGATCACATCGTATTCTTTCGACGGGTGAGTGCTCGGACTCGAACAACCCACCGAAAGAAAAAGAAGAGAAATCCATAAACTGGATAACACTGAGAGCACACGCCGTAATTTCAAAATGATCTTCATTTTTAATTCCAAAATAAAGCTGAGAAAATTGAACTTTCTGGGATGAGGTGAAATCGTAACAAGTCTTTATGAAAGGTAAATTGCATAAATCTTCGAGGAGATAAAATAAAGTCTTAATTAAGCAAAAAATGCTAGCTTTATGAAGTTGAATTCTCCCTGTCGAATAGAGAAAATGATTTCAGCTTCTTCATTAGAGAGACTATCCAAACCAAGAATCTCTCTGCGATCAAATAAAGGGTTCCATCCCGTCTGAAATTCTCTGATATTTAATTAGCCCCTGTTTATTCAACAGAAACTAATTAAGCTTGCAACTCAGCAAGCTTTCAAAATTCTTAGCCAACCTCAATCTAAGAGATCATTCCTCTAATTGAGGTGTCGCTATATCCACCCCTACTATTTACTGGAGTTCAATATGATGACTCGAAAATCCTTCTGCCTCTTACTTTTGGTTTGCTTCAGTGTTCCTAATTTTCTTCCGATTCAATTGACCGGCCAAGAAGAAGCCAAAAAAGAAGAGAAGAAAGTTAAGAAAAAGAAGAAGAAAAAAGAGAAGAAGCCATTAGATCCCATGATGGCTGCCATGATCGAAATGAACAAATTGGGGCCAGAACACAAAGAGCTTAAAAAAGCGGTTGGTACCTGGGATGTCGATTGCACTTTTCATATTCCCGGGCAGCCCCCTGTCAAAACCAAGGCAATTGCTAAAGTTCGTTCAGTAATGGGCGGCCGTTACATTCAAGAAAACTTCAACTGCAAGTTTATGGGCATGCCCTACCAAGGCATGGGCTCAGTCGGCTACGACAAATTGAAGAAAAAATATGTCGCTACCTGGCAAGATAATTTCAGCACCGGAATCTTTATTCAACACGGAACTGCGGATGCAAAAACGAAAGTCATCACCTACTTGGGTCAAAAACTCCAGCCTGGATTAAAAGACCCCGTTAAAACCAGAATGGTTCTTACTCCTATCGACGATAATAAGCATACCTTCGTCGCCTACAATACTTACCCTCAGGGTGAAGTAAAGGTTATGGAATTGATTTATAACCGAAGGATCAAAGCTCCCAAAGAGAAGAAATCTAAGGACAAAGCTCCTAAGAAAAAAGAGAGCAAAAAGAAAGAAAGTAAGAAGAAAGCCGAGAAATAAGAGCGCTGCTCTCTCATTAGAGTATTGAATCTTGAACGCGGAAGATGAGAATAAGTCTCCTCTTCCGCGTTTTTATTTTAGATTCATTTCATAAATCCAATGCTTGATTGAAAACTCATGAACAATCAGGAAACAAAAAACTTACTCGCAATCGACTTCGGAGCTGAAAGTGGCCGAGCTCTTTTGGGCAAGCTTTCTAATGGAACTTTAGAGCTTGAAGAGATTCGCCGCTTCCCCAATGAGCCCGTACAAATTCTCGACACCTTGTACTGGGATGTCCCCCGCTTGTTTCATGAAATTAAAGCAGCGATTGCTGAGGCTATTCAACTCTGTGAATCCAGAGGCTCAAAGCTTCACAGTATCAGCGTAGACACCTGGGGAGTCGATTACGCTCTTTTAGGCCCTACTGGAGATCTACTGGGCAACCCGATTCATTATCGCGACAAGCGTTTGGATGGGATTCAAGAACGAGTTCTTTCGGAGGTCTCCGAAGATTTGATCTTTCAAGAAACCGGCCTTCAGTTTCTTTCACTCAATACGCTCTTTCAACTTGCAGCTGAAAAAGAACGCGAACCGGATCGCTTAGAAAGAGCCAGTCGCCTTCTCTTTATGCCGGACTTGTTTCATTACTTTTTGACGGGAAAACTACAATCAGAAGTTTCCATCGCCAGTACTTCTCAACTTTGGAACCCAAAAAACCAAAGCTGGTCTGAACCCTTATTGTCAGCTCTCGAAATCCCTCAACGAATCATGCCCGAGGTGCATCCACCGGGCACAGTCATCGGCCCCTTACTTTCTAGTGTGTATGAAACGAGTGACCCACCCTTAGTCGTAGCCGGAGCTTCACATGATACCGGCTCCGCCATCGCGGCAACTCCCGTCAACGCTCAAAACGAATTCAGTGAAACTGAAACTTGGGCCTATTTATCGAGTGGGACTTGGTCTCTGATGGGACTAGAACTCGATGCACCCTGTATCGATGACAATGTTCGACGAGAAGGATTTACCAACGAAGGAGGAGTCGCGGGAACGATTCGCTTCTTGAGGAACTTAGGCGGGCTTTGGTTGGTGCAAGAAAGCCGACGAGAATGGGAACGCCAAGACCAAAAATTCGATTACGCAACCTTAACCCAACTGGCGCAAGCTGCTGACCCCCTCCGGTCAATTATTCCTCCAGACCATTCCCGATTTTACCTCCCCGGAGATATGCCCAAACGGGTCCAAACTTACTGCGAGGAGACGAACCAACCAGTTCCCCAAGACGTGGGCGCTATCGTACGCTGCGAACTCGAGTCCCTGGCCCTGACCTACCGGGATTGCGCCTCTCGTATCCAAAACCTAACAGGGAAACGTATCAAAACACTCCACATCCTGGGTGGAGGAAGTAAGAACGAACTTCTGAATCAGCTCACCTCCGATGCTTTGCAAGCTGAAGTGGTTGCCGGCCCAACTGAAGCCACCGCCATGGGAAATGCCCTCATTCAAGCTCTTGCCTTGGGTGAGCTCAAAAGCCTCAGTGAAATTCGAGAGGTAGTGAGAAACTCCAGCGAGACACAATCTTATCAACCCAATAAGAACCAAAGCTCAGCCTGGGAAGCAGCAGCACAGAAGTTTGCGGAACTTCCCCGAGACTGAAGCAAAGCGCTCTAAAACAATGCATCTCCTTTGCTGGACTAATCCTCCAATAAATTCCATTAATCTTTTATTATCAACACCTTATAAGTTTCATACTGAACCCAGGATTCGTATAAAACTTCAACTGAATGGGTCTCCTGGCAGGCAATAGCATGCGAACGGTACTAATAAGGCAAGATCAGAATTATTTCGTAACAAAAAAATACACCAAATACTCGCTGGCTATTTCTCCGAGAGGAAAAAAAGCGTACGAACATCTTACTTGGGCCTTGCTAAAGCTTCGTTTTTTCCCAAAATGTACCGTTCGTCTTTAGACGAAATGGCGCGATCACATTCCTTCATTGGCTACCCTGAGAGCCTTACCGGAATCCACCATCTCCCTAAAATTTACGGTTTTTGGATTCCGTCAGCGCGTTTCAACCGACAAAGGAATAGCACCCCATCTACACTCCCTCGCCGGCGTGAATCGGGGCAGTGGAATCGCGTCTGAGCCTCCCTTCAATCAATTCAAATACTGATTGATAAATGGGCCAAATGGCAAGCCCAGTGATATCACTGTGGAGCCACAACGAATTCAATTTGTTAATCTTGAATTAGCAATCCACAACAATTAGTTAACCGCAGGCTCGAGGAGTCGACGCAATGGCAGATAATTCGCTTAGCATCACAGATAATCGTACGGGGAAGAAGTACGAGATCGAAATCACCGACGACACAATTCGCGCAATGGATTTGCGCCAGATCAAAGTCAACGATGATGATTTCGGGATGATGACTTACGACCCCGCTTTCACCAATACTGCATCCTGTAGAAGTGACATTACTTTTATCGATGGTGGAAAAGGTATCCTGAGATACCGCGGTTATCCGATCGAGCAATTAGCTGAAAAGAGTAATTTCCTCGAAGTCTCCTACCTGCTCATTCACGGCGAATTACCCAATAAAAGCCAGTACGATGCCTGGGTCAACGATGTCACTCATCACACCCTGGTTCACGAGCGCATCAAAAAATTCCTCGATGGCTTTCGCTACGACGCCCACCCCATGGGAATTTTGGTCAGCTCGATCGCTTCTCTTTCAACTTACTACCCAGAAGCAAAAAATCTCGATGACGAAGCGATTCGAATGCTTCAAATTCATCGCTTGCTCGGAAAAGTTCCCACGATCTCAGCCTTGGGTTACCGCCACTCATTAGGCTTACCTTACACCTATCCTGATAATGAATTTAGTTATGCCGGCAACTTCTTGAACATGATGTTCAGGATGGTCGAACCCAAATACGACCTCGACCCGGTTTTAGAGCGCGCCATGGATGTCCTCTTCATCCTACACGCCGACCACGAACAAAACTGTTCAACTAGTTCGGCCCGCGCCGTGGGAAGTTCAAGAACCGACATTTATTCAGCAGTCTCGGCTGCGAGTGCTGCGCTCTACGGCCCCCTCCACGGCGGCGCGAATGAAGCTGTGATCAACATGCTTCATAAAATTGGCAATAAAAGCAATATTTCAGGATTCATCGAGGGCGTTAAGAATGGCGAAGAACGCCTGATGGGCTTCGGTCACCGCGTTTATAAAAACTATGACCCTCGAGCCAAGATCATCAAAGAATTGGCCTATCAAGTTTTTGAAGTCACCGGCAAAAATCCCTATTTAGACATCGCATTAGAATTAGAGCAAATCGCCCTCAACGACGAATACTTCGTCAAACGAAAGCTCTATCCTAACGTGGATTTCTACTCAGGATTGATCTACCAGTCGATGGGATTCCCCATGGAGATGTTCACTGTACTCTTCGCAATCGGAAGAACTGCAGGTTGGGCCGCTCAATGGTTAGAGATGATCAATGATCCTGAAACCAAAATCGCCCGTCCTCGCCAAATCTATCAAGGTGCCGAGGAAAGAGATTTCGTGGGGATGGATCAGCGGGATTAAATTTCCGCTGGGATAAAGCCAAAGAAATAAAAAAAGCCCGAGTAACTTGAGTGATGCTCGGGCTTCTTTTGCGTAGAGCAGGTTTTTAAACTTTCGGCGTCTTATTTTATTGATCCCTCGCTAAAGCTTCGGGCTTGGGAGGCAATAATCGCTCTCAAAGCAACATTTTTGATAAAACTCTCCCCGACAAACAACCACAATTGAAATCATCATCCCCTCAAGCCCGAAGCTTTAGCGAGGGATCACAGCCCAATCCCCAAAAAATTTAATAACAGTGCAATCCCTAGCAATCAATGCATCAAGCGATCTTCACTTTTGAACAAAGAATAGAAATTTAATAAACGACTAAATCAAAAAACTTATACCAGCCTAAACCTGTTTAAGATCAAACTATCCAACATTTTTCATCCAGCACACTTCACTCACTTACGTAATTAACAAATATTGGTGTTATAAAACCAACGGATGCAATCTACGTGTAAACACTATCTCAGATTCAATACAAATTTAAATGAGTAACCACAATTCAATATCAAGTTCTCCGATCGCCTATCTTCTCACCTGGACCTCTTATGGAACTTGGCTGCCTGGCGATAACCGTGGCTGGCAAAATAAATTAGTAAGAGAACCCCAGCCACCCAACCTGAAACTTTACAAACAATCTCAGTCAAAAATGACAGAGAGCACGTTCTACCTTTCCCAATCCGATCAGGAGTTTCTGGAGAAGGTGATCTCGTCCTACTGCCATTCTGAAAATTGGTTTTTACATGCCATTAGCGTCAGATCTAATCATGTCCACGTATTAATCGGTGCTGGAGAATTACACCCAAAGGTTGCATGGGTAGCGTCCAGTCTTTTTCGCACTTTCGATGAGGAAGTCCTAAATACAAGTAACGCTCTGGTCTTCCAGAGCCCTCCCTCCCCCATGGGGGAGGCGC